>CAVRWS010000043.1:0-89540 GCA_963724815.1 uncultured Acidobacteriaceae bacterium | reverse complement strand
CCGGGGAATATTTATTGCTGGGCGCAGAGTTTGTGGCGGCGGTCCAGGTAATCGTTTATGCCGGCGCGATCATGGTGTTGTTCGTTTTCGTAATCATGCTGCTCAACGCCGGTGTGGAGGAAGAGACCAAGGGGAGCCGAGTTGCCATCTTGTTTGGCGTGCCTGGGGTGCTGACCAGCAGCGTGCTGATGCTATGGGTGGTGCTGCGGCATTCGGTGACGGAGTCGGTGCCGATCGGAGCGTTGCCGGGGCATCCCACCGATATTGCGCAGCTTCTATTTCATGATTTTCTGCTGCCCTTTGAAGTTACATCTGTATTGATCCTGATTGCCATCATGGGCGCCGTGGTGCTGGCGAGCAAGCCGGAAGCAACGGCGAGGAAGGTGGACTGATGGTTCCGTCGTATGTGCCGCTATCTTATTACTTGCTGCTCAGCGGATTCTTATTCGGTTGTGGCGTGATTGGATTTCTGATCAAGCGCAATATCATCACCATCTTTATGTCGATTGAGCTGATGCTGAACGGGGTGAATCTTTCGTTTGTGGCGTTCGCGGTGCATTGGCACGCGCTGGCGGGGCAAGTATTTGTTTTCTTTGTGATGGTGGTGGCGGCGGCGGAAGCGGCCGTGGGACTGGCAATTATTATCGCGGTCTACCGCACGCGCGAGACGTTGAATGTGGATCAGGTGAACCTGCTCAAGCTATGAATTCGATGCTCAATCTATGGCTGATCCCGTTGCTGCCGCTCGCGGGAGCTGCGATTAACGGCTTCTTCGGGAAGAGGTCGTCGCGGAAGGCCGTTACCACGATTGCTTTGGTTTTCAGCGGAGCGGCGTTTGCGATGGCATTGTGGGTTGCGATGCGGTTTTCATCGCTGGCGCTTCCCTATCATGAGTATTTTGCGCATTGGATCCGGTCTGGAAGTTTCAGCGTTGACTTCGCGTTTTATCTCGATCAACTTTCGCTGGTGATGCTGCTGGTAGTGACCGGAGTTGGGTTTCTGATCCATGTCTATTCCGTCGGCTACATGTGGGAGGATCCGAGTTACTACCGCTTCTTCAGCTATCTAAATCTGTTCATGTTTTTCATGCTGACGCTGGTGCTGTCGGCCAACTACCTGATGATGTTTATCGGCTGGGAGGGTGTAGGGCTGGCGTCGTATCTGCTGATTGGTTTCTGGTTCACGAAGGATTCGGCGGCGTCGGCAGGCAAGAAGGCATTCATCGTAAATCGCATTGGAGACTTCGGATTTCTGATTGGGCTTTTCTTGCTCATCAAGCATTTTGGGTCGCTGAATTTCGATCAGGTGTTTCAGAGCGTTTTGCCGATGGGAGCGGAGAAATCCGAAGCTGGGTTGCTGACGGCGATTGGGATTCTGCTGATGGTGGGAGCGTGCGGGAAGTCGGCGCAGATTCCCTTGTACATTTGGCTGCCGGATGCGATGGAAGGTCCGACTCCGGTTTCGGCGCTGATTCACGCGGCGACTATGGTGACGGCGGGCGTGTATATGGTTTCGCGGTCGCACGTGATTTTTGAGCGGGCTCCGATTGCGTTGACCGTGGTTGCGATCATTGGAACGCTCACGGCGTTTTTCGCGGCGACGATTGGCATTGCGCAGACTGACATTAAAAAAGTTCTGGCGTATTCGACGGTTTCGCAGCTTGGGTACATGTTCATGGCGTGCGGCGTGGGAGCGTTTTCCGCCGGCATTTTTCATCTGATGACGCATGCGTTTTTCAAAGGACTGTTGTTTTTGGCGGCGGGATCGGTGATTCATGCGGTGGGCGGCGAGCAGGACATGCGCAAGATGGGCGGGCTACGGAAGAAAATTCCGTGGACGTTCTGGTGCATGACTGCAGCCACGTTAGCGATCTCTGGAATTCCTGGGTTTTCCGGCTTCTTCAGCAAGGACGAAATTTTGTGGCGCTCTTATCAGGCAAGTTGGGCTTACTGGCTGGTGGGAGTGATCACTGCGTTACTCACGTCTTTTTATATGTTCCGGCTGTGGTTTATGACGTTCTTTGGAGAGTATCGAGGCGAGGCGGAGGCGGAACACGGCCATGGAAGCCACTCGGCGGGTGATGCGCACGGTGGGCACGGTCACGGCGGAATTCATGAGAGCCCGAGGGTGATGGTGATCCCGCTGGTAATTCTGGCGGTGCTTTCGGTGGTGGGCGGATATGTGGGAGTGCCGGGGTCGCTCGGCGGCAGTAATCGGTTCGACAAATTTTTGGGTCCGGTATTTCATGGCAGCGCTCCGAGCAATGCGCAGCCCTCGGCTGTAGATGAAAAAGCAGCGCCGGAAAAAGAGACCGAGGGGCCGGAGCCGAAGACTGGAGTTTCGACCGAGTTGATGTTCACGGGGATTTCGGTGTTAGCGGCGCTGTTAGGTCTCGGACTGGCGTGGCAACTTTATTACCGACGAACAGATTTGCCGGACAAGATTGCGACATCGATGTCAGGGGCCTGTCAGACGTTGGTGCACAAATATTACGTGGACGAACTGTACGGCGCGGTTTTTGTGAAGCCGCTGATCAATTTTTCAACGCGGGTCCTGTGGCACGGGGTGGATCAGGGAATTATCGATGCGGCGGTGAACGACGCGGGAGATGGGGCCAAACACATTTCCGATGAGGTTCGCCACATGCAGTCGGGCAACGTTCGCTCATACGCAGGATGGATTGCGGCGGGCTCGGCGGTCGTGATCGCCTTCATGATCTGGATGTGGACGGGAGCGCGATGAGTACGGATAATCTCAGCTCCATCATTCTTACGCTAGTCACGTTCCTTCCGCTGGCGGGCGGATTGCTGCTGGTGATGTTTCCTCGACGCGACCGTGATATTCGGGTTTTCGCGCTGGTGATCTCTCTGCTGACGTTTGTGCTGTCTCTGCATCTGCCAGTTTATTTCCATCGCGGGCAAAATGATTTTCAGTTTCAGGTCGACCGGCAGTGGGTTTCGACTCCCAACATCCACTACCACATGGGAATTGACGGAATCTCTTTGTGGCTGGTGGTGCTGACCACGTTTCTCACGCCGCTGTGCGTGCTGATTTCCTGGAACTCGGTCCACGAGCGGGTAAAAGAATTTTTTATCCTGCTGCTGATTCTGGAGACAGCGCTGATCGGCGTGTTCACTTCGATGGATCTCTTTCTCTTTTATTTCTTCTGGGAAGCGACGCTGATTCCCATGGCGCTGGTGATTGGCATTTTCGGACACGAGCGCAAGGTGTATGCCGCGGTGAAATTCTTCATGTACACGATGATTGGATCGGTGTTCATGCTGGCGGCAATTCTATGGCTTTATGCGCATACCGGAAGTTTTGATTTCGTGGTGATTCGCGAGCAGATTGCGAGTGGCGCTGTACCGGGGTTTCCGGCTGCGGCGCAGTGGCTGTTTCTGGGATTCTTCCTGGCTTTCGCTGTGAAGGTTCCTCTGTTTCCTTTCCACACGTGGCTGCCGGATGCGCACGTGGAAGCGCCGACGGCAGGTTCGGTGTTGCTGGCGGGCGTTCTGCTGAAGATGGGAACGTACGGGCTGTTGCGATTCAACCTTGGACTGTTCCCCGAGCAATCGCGGCACAACGCCTGGTGGGTCATGATTCTCGCCTTGATCGGGATTATTTACGGCGCGCTGGTGGCAATGGTGCAGCCGAACATGAAGAAACTGATCGCGTATTCCTCGGTGAGCCATCTGGGATTTGTGGTGCTGGGGATTTTCAGCTTTACGCAGGCGGGGCTGAATGGCGCAATGTTTGTGATGCTGGCGCATGGAGTTACTACGGGCGGGCTGTTTATGCTGGCGGGAATTCTGCACGAGCGGCGGCATACTTATGAGATCAGCGAATTCGGCGGACTGGCTTCGCCCATGCCGATTTACTCTGCCTTGTTTCTGACGATTGTGCTGGCGTCAGTGGGGCTGCCTCTATTCAACGGCTTCATCGGCGAATTTCTGGTGTTGAGTGGAGCTTTTCAGGATAAGCCGATTTACGGAATTCTCGCAGCCACCGGAATTATCTGGAGTGCAGTTTATTTGCTTTGGATGTACCAGCGGGTTTTTTACGGCAAGGTTACGCACGCGGTGAACAATTCTCTGAGCGATCTCTCGGGATTCGAAAAATGGGCGGTGTGGCCGTGCGCCGTAGCGGCGCTGGTGATGGGGGTGGCTCCGATTTTGTGGCTGGGGGCGATTGATCCAGCGGTGCAAGCGGCGCTCACGCCGTTCGTGCGTGTGGCGAGCCGGGTGGTGGGACAGTGATCGCGACTTTGTTTCCCGCCTATTCGCAAACGCTGCCACAGAGTGCCGATTACGTACGCGTGCTGCCTGAGACTGTGCTCTCAGTGTTCGGCATGATTGTGATGGTGATGGAACCGCTGCTTGACGAGCGGACGGGGCAAAAAGTTTTAGGGGTCATTGCATTTTTGGGATCGCTGGCAGGACTTGGAGCGACCTGGATCATGGCGCAGTCTCCGGGACTGGCGTTCTGGAACACGGTACAGGTGGATGGGTTCAGCGTTTTTTTTCACGTTCTGGTGATCGCGATTGTTGCCGTCGTGATTCTGAGCTCGTACGAATACATGGCGGTGCAGCGGATTCGCGCGGGAGAATACTACGCGCTGGTTCTTTTTGGCGCAGTCGGCATGGCGCTGATGTCGTCGGCTGTGGAACTGGTTCTGATTTTCATCGCGCTCGAAATTTCTTCCATCTCTTCGTATGTGCTGACCGGATTCCGGTTGCATGAGGCGGCCAGCGCGGAAGGGTCGCTGAAATATTTTCTGCTGGGGTCGTTTGCCACGGCATTTTTTCTGTACGGCGTGGCGTTGATGTTTGGGGCCACAGGATCAACCAACATTGACCAGATCAGCAGAGCACTGTTGGCGGGGCCGATTCCGTTGCTGGCCTTCGTGGCTGTGGCGTTCATGTTTGTGGGTTTGGGGTTCAAGGTAGCAGCGGCGCCGTTCCACGTCTGGACGCCGGACGTGTATGAAGGAGCGCCGGCGCCGATTGTGGGATTGATGTCCACCGCACCCAAAGCCGCGGCGTTTGCGGTTCTGTTGCGCATCGTGTTCGTGATTAATGTTCATGCGATTTTCTGGGTGATCTGGGTGACGGCGGCGCTTTCGATGACTTTGGGCAACGTGGGCGCACTGGTGCAAAACAATGTGAAGCGGCTGCTGGCCTATTCTTCGATCGCACATGCGGGATATTTGCTGGTTGCTTTCGCCGCTGCGCCGACGCTGGGCATTTCGGCCGCGATGTTTTATACGGCGAGTTATGCGGCAATGAACGTGGGCGCGTTTGCCGTGGTGAGCCATTTCGCCAATGCGGGTGAACGTTATGTGACGCTCGAGGACTATGAAGGGCTGGGGCGCAGCTCCCCGCTGCTGGCGGCTACGCTTACTATCTTTTTGTTATCGCTGATCGGGATTCCGATGACGGGCGGATTTTTTGCGAAATTTTACGTATTCAGCGCTGCGGTGAAAGCGAACCTGATCTGGCTAACGGTAATTGGCGTGCTGAACAGCGGAATCGGCGCTTATTACTACCTGCGCATCATCGTAGTGATGTACATGCGGGAAGCGCGCAAAGAGGTTCCGGTGAGCCGAGTTCCGATCCCACTAAGCCTCAGCCTTGCGGTATGCATCGCGGCCACACTCTACCTGGGAATATTTCCCAGCGACGTGTTGAAGTTTGCGCAGAGTTCCGCGCAACAGCTGGTCCAGCAGAGTTTGCCAGCGCCAGTCCAGGCTTTGCCGATTCCCGTTTCTATGGCGCGGGAACCTCTTTAGCTGCAGGTGCATTACTTGTGGAAATCTTGAATACTTTGGTTTGACAAGCGCAGCGGGCTACGGCATTATGGGTCCACTGTTTTTCTCATCTGGCGGCAAAGACGTTTCGAGTTGGAGGGCAAGTATGTCCGAATTGATAAGCAGATTGTGGGTAGAAGATGCGGGGCAGGACATCGCCGAGTATGCGGTAATGCTGGCGGTGATTCTCGTCTTGGTGGTGGGCACGATTCGTCTGATCGGATCTAATGCCAACAACGTATTCTCCAATACGGCCAGCTCGATACAATAGGATGGCGAGTTTAGCGTCACGGGCTCCGTTTTAAACGCAAGCAAGGTTTTCTTTATGACACGATTTATCTCGTTTACCGGGCAGTTTCGCTACTACTGGTTTACCAGGGGTAGCGGCTGCGGCAGGGCTTGCGAGAAGATCGGGTCATCGATAATCGACTAGATTCAAGCGAGTTCAGCCAAAGGCCGCGATCCCAGGATCGCGGCCTTTGGCTTTTGGCAACGTCCTCAGGAGGATAGACCAATGATCGTGAACATGTCAGAGAAAGCCACGGAGCAGCAGATTGCTCACGTGATCGAGCGCATTCGCGAGGCAGGCTACCAGCCGCACGTCACGCGCGGCGTGGAGCGCACCATCGTGGCCGCGGTAGGAAATGGACGCCGGCACGAAATCGAGGCGCTGGCGGTGGCGGGTGGAGTAGAGAATGTCGTTGCCATTGCGCAGCCCTTCAAGCTGGTGAGCCGGCAGGTAAAACCGGAGCGCACTGTGGTGAATGTGGGCGGGGTGAGCATTGGCGGCCCGGGCGTGGTGATTATTGCGGGGCCGTGCTCGGTGGAATCTCGCGAGCAATTGCTGGATACAGCGCATGCGGTGAAGCGGGCTGGAGCGACGATGCTGCGCGGCGGGGCTTACAAGCCAAGAACATCGCCTTACGACTTTCAGGGACTGGGCGTGGAGGCGCTGAAGATTTTGCGCGAAGCGCGCGAGGAGTCTGGGCTTCCGGTTGTCACGGAAGTGATGAGCACGGAGGATGTGGACACGATCTGCGAGTACGTCGATATGCTGCAGGTGGGAGCACGCAACATGCAGAACTTTTCGTTGTTGCGGAGGCTGGCTACGGTTAAGAAGCCGATCCTGTTGAAGCGTGGCCCGTCAGCCACGGTAAAGGAGTGGCTGCTGGCGGCGGAATATTTGCTTTCGGGAGGGAACGGTGAAGTCGTGCTGTGCGAGCGCGGAATTAAGACGTTCGAAACGGAGATGCGAAACACATTCGATCTGGCAGCGGTGGCATTGGCTCGAGATCTTTCGCATCTGCCGGTGATCGCCGATCCTTCGCATGGAACTGGGAAACAGAGTCTGATCGCAGCGGTTTCGCGAGCAGCTGTTGCGGTGGGAGCCGACGGATTGATTATCGAAGTGCATCCCTGCCCGGAGCGGGCGCTTTCCGATGGAGCGCAGTCGCTCGACTTTGCGGGGTTTGAAAAAGTGATGAAGGCCATTGCCGAACCGCTACGGCGAGCAGCAGTGGTTGCGGATATGGCACGGGCTTAAACTGTGAGTTCGTTAGTGCTTGTGAGTCGAGATCGGAGGCTTAATTTGCATCACCGGGTCTCCGAGCAGATTATATGTTTTGCGCACGGCGAGATCGGAGATGCCCGATTTCGCCTTGATGATCGCATCTCCTAACGGCAAGCGCGACGGGCCCATGGCGGATTGCACCACTAATTTGTCGAGCGTGGTTTGCGGCGGAGCCTGATTGAGTCCGCTCGAAGCAAGAACCGCGACGGCGCCGCCATCGGGTGCGAGCATGAGAGAAACTGCCAGCGGTTCTTCGTAAACATCCTGAAAGAATCCATTCAAGCAATCCATGATGAGAAAGACGGGCAAGGACGTGCCGTTGGTCAGGCTGCTCGCCTCGGTGCTGTTGAAAAGATTTTCGCCTGACCATTCGTCTTCGGAGCCATGGCCCGAGTAATTCACCAACAACTCGCCAGAGTTGATGGAGTTGAGAATCGTTTGCTGAGCGTCAGGGACGGTGGTAGTAGTGAGGAAGACATCCGTCACTTGCATCGAAGCAGGCAGCTGCGCCTGGGCAAGCTGGCTGTCTTTAGTGAAGTTTTCGGTGTCATTGGTATCCGCGACCATGAGAGCTTGCGACGTCCAGGGGCCGTTGGTGGATTGGCCTTCGTAGGCGGCGATCTTTCCGGCTACCAACTGGGCTTCAGCGGAAGTGCTCACGGGCAGGCGGCCGGTGGCGATAGTCGGAATGCCAGTGTCGTTGAAATCGGAGAACCAATCATCAGAGGCGGTCATCATTCCGGCCGTCGCGATGATCTGTGTGGGGACGAAATCGAGATGTCCGAAGCCGAGGTAATTACGCGGATCAAGTGACGCGCGGCCGTTGAGCAAAAGGTAATGCGGCGCAGTGTGCCAAGCGTTGACGGCGGTTTGCAGGAAGGTGCGGATGGCGACCGGACTGTGCTGGCCAAAAGTAAATTCGTCATAAAGATCGTCGACTAACACGAGTGCGGATGACTTGCCTAACGCTTCATGCGCGCGCTTCAGCGGACCGAGAGAGCCGGCGAAGTCGTCAGATGTCACCATCACAATTTCGCTGCCGGATTGAGGGCTATACCAGCGTGAAGGATGATTCTGACGGATTCCAGCTGGAGAAGCGACGCTGGTATCGACAACAGCCATCAGCGTGTGCTGGTTCGGAGCGGATGGATTGGTCGTGGACCACGGCACCTGTATCCCGGCCGTATAAGTTTCTGACTTCGGATCCGACGTAACCTGCGGCGTAAGTTGTACGGGTTGGTTTGGGTCCGTAATGTCGACCACCGCGACCGACGATTGCGTGAATCCGGTGAGACTGAGTTCTTCGCCGGGGCGGGCGGTGAACGTTAATTCGTTGGAGTCGGCGGCATAGGTGTGCGGATAGGTGATACGAACCGACTGCAGCAGGCTGTAATCGTACTCACCGTTCTGCGACGTGAGAGTGACAGTGTTGGCGCCTTCCTGTAAAGCACCTGGCGGCAAAGTCAGGTCGAGCCTCCCTTTCGCTTCACCGGTGAAGGTGACGTCGCCGAGCGAGGTGCCGTTCAGCGTGATGGCAACGTCGTGAGGAATGCCGAGAATGACGCCTTGCAGAATCACATTTAACTTCGCGGCTTCCGTGGATGTTGAATCAAGATGAGGGACCTGAATGGTCTCATCAACGGCAGTGGAGGAGACGAGAGGTCCGAAGAAATTGTAGCCGTTCGCGCTGGTCAGAGCCGAGTAATAGGTTGTGCGAGGCGCGAGTTCCACGGCAAAAGGAAAACTTGCGGGAGGCTGGTTCGAGCCCGTGGATACGGGCAGATCGTGAACTCGCGCCCCTTTCGAATCTTCTGTGACGAGGAAGTAGACTCGGGTTCCGGAATATTGCGTATCGATGCCCGTGCCGTAGAAATAAATTGCAGCTTGCGGACCGAAGCCTCGGAAACCGGCGGTGGTTCCGGTGATCGCGATGGGCTGCTCGACCGCTTCGGCGTAAAGGTGGAGATAAGCTGGGTCCACGTTGGGGCTGAGGCCGGCAGCGATAAGTTGCGGTTGCGTCACGCAATACCAGCCTTCGTGCTTGACGTAAATCTTGATGGCGGAGTGTGCCGCAAGATCGAACTGCTTTTGCTGTTGCGCGGTAGTAGGAGAAGAACTCTGCGAGATATTTTCGACGCGATGACTGACTCCGTCGACAAACGCAGCGGGCTGGCTCTGGTTCAGATGATTCAGCATTACGCTGGGAGTTGAGTTGGCGCTGCTGGCGATCTGGGAGCTTGCGGATGCGGTCACGGAAACTGGGCCGTGAAGAATACGAGTACCGTTCACGTCCACATCTTCGAGCCAATATGGGGCGCTCCCTGCATTCGCGGAGGAATCGATCCAGGTGTAAGTGCGGCCGGAATGTTTGGGGAGAGCTCCTTTCATGAGGAGCGCTGAGCCGGCGATCAGCGAAGAATTCAGGCGCACGCGTTCGCCTGCTTGTTCGCGATAAATGTTGAAGCCGAGGTTGTGCACTTCCGTGCCCGTCTTCCACAGGAGCACGACGCGGTTTGCGCCGGTTTTATCCTGGCCAAACTGCGCGGAGAACGATTCCAGCTTGACGCTGGTGGCGGCGGTGATGGTCGTCACGACCGGCACAGATGTGTTGGGCGTGGTCATTTGATCTGCGACCACGCTCGCTGTGTTCGTAATGACGCCGGGTGCGCCGGCAAGGGTGAGGATAGTTATCGTGGCGGTGCCGCCGTTGGCCATTGTTCCCAGCAGGCAGGTTACAGTTCCACCCGCTTCCGAACAGGTGCCCGCACTCGTAATGAAAGAAGGGTCGGTAACATCCACGGGCAGCGGGTCAGTAACGATTACGTTGGTCGCCGACGATGGACCATTATTAGTTATGCCGATGGTGTAAGTGAGCGTATCGCCCTCGGCGACGCTGGGGCTGGGCATGGCTGTCTTCACGATCGCAATAGTGGCACTATTCGCATTGGCCACGACAACAGCAGCGACCGCCGTGTTGCTGGTAAGGCTGGGCACGATGTTGGAGGAAGTCGCGGTTGCGGTATCGGCGATGTTTGTGCCCGATGCGGCTGCAGCATTTACCTGCAGCACTAATGTGAAGCTAGCGCTCGCATTGAGCGCCAGCGTGGCAATCGTACAAGTAATTGTGCCAGCGGCTCCGATGGCGGGCGTGGTGCAAGTCCAGCCGGCTGGAGTTGTAATCGATTGGAAGCTGGTATTGGGCGGTGTGCTTTGACTAAAGCTTACCGTTGTTGCCGCGGCCGGGCCGTTATTTGTGACACTCTGGGTGTAAGTGACGTTACTTCCCGCGGCGACGGAGGTCGGCGTCGCGGTATTGGTTACAATTAAGTCGGCCTGAGTTGCGAGAGCGACGACATCGGTGGCGATGGCCGTATTGTTGGCTGGATTGGGATCGGACGTTGATGAGCTTGCGGAAGCGATATCGTTGATCGCAGTTCCGGCGGCGGTTCCGGCGGTGACTGTAAGCACAACGGTAAAGCTAGCTGAGCCTGCGGCAAAGTTGGGATTGGTGCAGTTGATGGTCCCCGCATTCCCCGCTGTGGGAGTGCTGCACGACCATCCGGCAGGCAGCGTGCCAATGGAAAAGAATGTCGTATTCGCCGGCGTAGTCTCGGTAAAGCTGGCTCCGGTGGCTATGCTTGGTCCGGCGTTGGTTACAACTTGCGTGTAAGTGATGTTGTTGTTGGCAACTACGGGCACCGGGCTGGCGATATTCGTAACGGACAGGTCAGCCGAACCGGCCACGAGCACGCTGGCCGCGGCGCTGTTGTTGCCGGGATTCGGATCGTTAGCGGAGGTGACTGTATCCGTTTGCGTAATCGTGGACCCAGGGGTTGCGTTGGTGTTCACCTTTACGACGAATGTGAAGTTCGCGGTTGTGACCCCTAGAGTTGAGATGGTGCAAGTCAGCGTTCCCACCGAGCAAGTCCAGCCAGCTGGTCCGGTCAGCGACACTGCGGTGGTATTCGCGGGCAGGCTTTCGGCGAGTGAAATGGTGCTGGCGCTTGCGGGTCCGGTATTGACCACGGTTTGCGTGTAAGTGATGTTGTTTCCGGCCGACACGGGATTTGGACTGGCGGAATTCGAGACACCGAGATCAGCTTGAGTGGCGCTCGCCACCGGGATATTAACGGTGGCGGAATTATTGCTCGTATTGGTATCGCGAGTCGTCGTAGTGACCGTGTCTGTGTCTGTGATGATGGTTCCCGCGGCGGTACCCGCGTTCACCGTCACGACGACAGTAAAGGTGCTAATCGATCCGGGCGCGAAGCTGGGATTGGTGCAACCCGCGGCGAAAGAAGTGCAAGTCCATCCGGCGGGAGCTCCTCCGTAAGACGTGAAGGTGGTGTTGGCCGGAATCGCTTCATTGAAAGTCAGATTGGCGCAGTTGCTCGGACCAGTGTTGGTGACAACCTGGGTGTATGTAATAGTGCCGCCGGCGGCGACCGGGCTCGGCGTGCCGCTGTTGCTGACTGCCAGGTCGCAAGCGGCGGTAACCAGAGTGCTGGTGTTGGTGGTGATGGTGAGGGCGTTGGTCGCGGAGACCGACGAAGTGGCTGCGATCGCGGCGGCGGTGACGTTCGATGGAACGTTGACGACGACGATGATTGACGCCGAAGTCGTGGCGGCCAAACTGGTATCTGTGCAGGTTATGTTTCCGGTTGCACCAACCGCGGGGGTTGTGCACACCCAGCCAGCAGGAGCCGAGACGGAAGCGAAAGTAGTGTTGGTGGGTACGGCCTCCAAGAAGCTGACCGAGGTAGCTGCGGCAGGGCCGCTATTGGTTATGGTCTGGACATAAGTAATGTCATTTCCGGCAAAAACTGAGAGCGGGGTTGCGGCGGTGGTGAGACCAAGATCGGCTTGCGAAGTCGCTGCCGTTACCGTGTCGGTCGCGATTGCGGAACTGGCACCGGAGGTTTGATTGGCGGCATTGACGGTCGCAGTGTCGGTGATGACGGTGCCAACAACCGTTCCGGCTTTCACGGTGTAAACCGCGGTAAAAGTTGCCGTAGCGCCCGCGGCCACGCCGGGATTGGTGCAGCTCACGGGTGGAGAAGTGCACGTCCAACCCGGAGCGGACGTGGGCGTAATAGAGACAAAAGTTAAATCGGCTGTGGGAATATCGGTTTCAGTAAAGGTTGCGCTCGTAGCTGTCGCGGAGCCGACGTTTGTGACTACCTGCGTGTAAGTAATGTTGCTGCCTGCGGCGACTCCGTTTGGCGAAGCGACGTTGGTGACGACCAGCTGAGCTCCGGCGGCGGTGCCTACGAGCGTAGAAGCCGAGGCGGTGTTGTTAGCCGAATTTGGATCGCTCACCGACGAACTTACGTTCGCTGTATCGGTGATGACAGTGCCGTTGGCGGTGCCGGCATTTACTTTGGTGACCAGCGAGAAAGTTGCTGCGGTGCTGCCAGCCATATTCAGATTGGTGCAGACTACATTGCCGGTGCTGCCAACGGCTGGAGTGGTGCAAGTCCAGCCAGCCGGCGTTGCCATGGAAACAAATGTGGTGTTCGTGGGAACGGCTTCCACCATTGTTGCGTTGTCGGCAGCGCTGGGACCGTTATTGGTGACTACCTGCGTATAAGTAACGTTGCTGCCGGCGGCCACCGGATCCGGTGAGGCCACATTGGTGATGCTGAGGTCGGCGGTTGATATTACGTTGGCTACGTCGGTAGCGCTGTCATTTGCCAGGTTCACTTCACCGCCGCCACTTACTAATGCGGTATTGGTCTCGATGGAAGGAGCGGTCTGCAAGACATTCGCGTTGACGGTAATCGAAGGATAAAAACTATTTGCCGGCAGAACTGCGGAGGTGACGCAGCTCACAGTCTGGGAGGCAATGGAGCAAGACCATCCGGTACCGGTGGCGCTGGTGGGAGTAAGGCCGACGGGCATCGTATCGTTCACGGTTACGGTGCCGTTGGTCGGACCGTAGGGGCTCAAGTTCTCGACCGGGATGGTGTAGCTGGCGGTTGATCCACGAGTGAAGTTGCCGACATGGCTCTTGCCGAGAGTCATGTCAGGAGTACATTGGGCGCCGGACTGAGTGCCGGAAGTCTGGGTGATAGAAACGTTGGTGACGCTCGTGCCGGCCGCGCCGGCGGTGGCTCCATAGGGGACGCCGGGATTTTCAGTGAGGCCGCTGGTTCCGCCATTCAGGCTAATACTCCCCGGAGCGCCCGAAATGAGGACTACGCCACCACCACCGCCGCCACCGGGGCCGTGACGATTGGCGAGGGTATAGGGTTCGATCTCCCAGGCGTTGCCGCCGTTTCCACCGTTGGCTTGCAGCGTGAGACCGCCTTCTCCGCCGTTGGCGGAGAGCACAACGATTGTGCCGCCGGCTCCTCCGCCGCCGCCGGCATCATTGGCGGTGAGGTTATAAGCCGCAGAGCCGTTGGCGGCGAGAGTTCCCGTGCCGCTGAGCCCGTAGGTGCGAATGATGATGATGCCGCCGCCGGTTGCGCCGCCACTGGCTTGATTGTCGCCATCAGAATTGTTACGGGTTCCTGCGCCGCCGCCGCCGCCCATGGCAACGCGATTGATGGTCGCGGGAAAAACCGTACCGCCCTCGCCGCCGACACTGAGATTGGTGTTCCAGGAGTCACCGCCAAAACCTCCAGCGCCACCGTTGGCACCGCCGCCTCCTCCAGCGTTCTGATCATTGGCTGCAGGATCGGAGTCTGTACCTCCAGCGCCTGCGTTACCGGGTGCTCCGCGGGCCATGCTGCCATCGGTGCCCGCGGTGCCGCTGGGATAGCCAGTATTGGTTTGCAGGAAAGTTGTGCCCGATTCTACCCACGCAGGTGTGCCGGCGATACCTTCGCCTTTGTTGGCATCGTAACCGGCTTCGCCGCCAACGGCCCCAGTGTAGGTGGCTGGAGCGGGAGCTCGATAATCAGTGGCGGCACCGGCTCCGCCGGTTAATTGCATTCCTGCACCGCCGCGGAAGCCTAACCCGTCGACGGAGAGAGTCGCGCCGTTCAGATTTAAAACTCCCGACGTATCAAGGACGAGCACACCGCCAGTTGAGCCATTCCATGCGAGCGCGGTAGGCGGGGCGGACGCGCTGAACGAGGCCGTGGAATATTGCGGCACCACAATCACCTGGTAGGTGCTCTGGCCAGCTGTGGCCGACCTTGCAGCAGCGTGGTAAGCGAAAACCGTTCCGCCGCCGGTGCCGGCACCGGTAATGGTTACGGAGCCACCCGTGGCGGGAACAGCGTTTTGCGCGGTGACGAACTCGTAATCACCAGCGCTGTTGAGTGTTGTGAATCCCTGACCGGTGTAGCCGTTTCCATAGGCGACGGTGTTGGAGTCGTTGATGCTGGCATCCTGCATCTGGATGATCAGCAGCAGATTTCCGGCAGCGATGGCACCGCCAGCGCCAGTGGCTGCGCCCACGGGAATAGACGTCGCACCGGCGGCGACGCTCGCGGTTCCGGGATAGTAAGTGTTGAGGACGTTCGTGAGATTGGTTCCGCTGGAGGCCTGCGAAACGGCAGCACAGGAAATCGATTGTACGGTGGCAACGGCGACATAGGTATTGTTGCCGGTGTTGGGATCGGGCGGCGCGCCTGAGTCGGTGACGGTTGCACTATTCGCATAGGATCCGGCGGCGCTGGCCGTTTCCACCACCGCGATGGTCGCGGTCGCTCCGCTGGCGAAGGGAGTCGGAAGAGTGCAGACAATCGGGCCGGTTCCGGTGCAGGTTGTGCCCGCGCTGGGTGTGGTGGAAACCAGCGTCATGCCGGCGGCCAGCGTGTCAGTTAGTTTGACCGCATTTGCGGCTGAAGTGCCGTTGTTGGTCACGGTGATGTTGTAGGTTGTCGATGCTCCGAGAAAAACGGCACTGCCAACGGTGGTGGTGACTGCGATATCTGCCGAAGTTGGATTTATGGAGACAGCGCCCTCCGACCAATTGAGCGTGCTGTTGGTGGTCGCGGTTCCGGCATTTGTTTCCGAAACTCCGGCAGCGTTGCTGCACGTGAGAGTAGTCGCGGTGGAAGCGGTGCAAGTAAATGTGCCGTTGTTCGCGGCGTTGGTAAATCCCGCTATTAAAAAAGAATCGCCGGCAAAGCCATTGCCGGTGCCGCCGGTAATCGTTCCCGTGTAAACCGTGCTGGTGCTGGAGCCGGTCACGACCGCTGCGGTTGCAGGATCAGTTTCCGTAACCGCAGCAGAATTGTTCAGAGTCACGGTTGTGGCCGTAGAGGCAATGGCTACGAATGTTCCATTGTTGGCGGCGTTCGTGAATCCCGTGATGACAACGTTGTCATCGAGAAATGCGTTACCGGCGCCGCCCGTGATCGTTCCCGTGTAGACGGCGGTGGTGATCTTTGCCGTCCCAGGGTCTGTTTCCGCAACGCTGGCCTTGTTGCTGAGGGTCAGCGTGGTTGCGGTGGATGCGGTGGCTGCAAATGTTCCGTTATTGGCAGCGTTGGTGAAGCCCGCCACAGTGACGTTGTCGCCCACCAAGACGTTGCCGGCACCCCCAGTGATGGTTCCGGTATAGACGGTGCTAACCGTTACCGTGGCTGTCGCAGCGTGCGTTGAGGCAACGCCGTTAGGATTGTTCAGCGTTATTGTGGTCCCCGTAGACCCGGTGCAGGTGAACGTTCCATTGTCTCTGCCGCCTGCGAAGCCTGTGAACCCTGCAATGACTACGGTGTCTCCGGCGTAGGCGTTGCCAGCTCCTCCCGTGATCGTCCCCGTATAAACGGTGTTGCCGCCTCCGGCGTTCGCAACGGACGTGAGGGTTAGTATTACTTTGGTGGGCGTAACCGAAGTGAGATTGAACGTAGTCGTGGAGGGCGCAACCGAAGTGAGATTGAAGGTGGCAGCGTCGGGCACAACCGATGTGAGGTTGAGAGATTCGGCGAAACTTTCCGAAACTGGCACACTGGGCGCGCCGGTTCTGCTGCTGGCCGAACTGGCGATATCCTGACTTGCATTGGGAGTCGTCCCTCCGGAGGTTACGTTCCACTGCGTAACCTGGGGGCCGGGGACGGCGATCGCTCCCATTCCTACTGCAAGCGTGTCAAAGACCATTCCATTTACAACGCTCGGGACATCGAGTTCGGAATAAGCGGCGGTAGCGCCATTGCCCGAGACGAACGAACCAAGAGGAACGGTCTGATCGACGCCGGTGAAGACGGTCGCTCCAGCCGCTACGCCTACCGTTGCAGCAGACGGAATATTTACGGAAACAATAATCGGCAAGTTGGTTCCGGAGGCGGGATTCAGCAAATACCACTGTTCCACGCGGCGTGTATTTCCAGCATCGTTGTGCGCGCCCACCAGTGTGAGAGCTGTTCCGTTGTAAGTAACACCACTGACGGCGGTCGCGGTGCTGTTTGAAATGTTCATGGAAACGCCAACCAGCAGCACACGATTCGCTGTGGCCGAGGTGGTGTGATTGAAAGTGAGCGTCTTGGTGCCGGCCCCGGTGAGGTCAGCGGTGGTATTCGTACTGGGACTGGTATCGACCGCAACCTGGGCGCGAGAATTTGGCGCCAACAAAAGAGCGGTAGAAAAAACGACTGCGCCGATCAGACCGGAGCTGTTTCCGTGGCGAATCATTTTCAGGAGCTTGCCCGCGAGATATTGCGCGCGCGCCGCACCCTGCAACAATTTGCCGGTGAAACCGTTTAAATTCGCCGTCACGATTTTCGTTCCAAGCCTCACTTCTTTGGCGAGAACAATGCCCAGGATTTGGTCGGCGCGCACCGGGGGGTCGTCTTGCTGTCCGCAATCGCCTCGAGTAATGAAAAAATTCTTATCATGATCGATACGCACGAGGCGGTGAACCCGGAGTCCGCTATGACCTTTCGTAAGTACAATATCGCCCTTACGTAATTTGCTCACGATTACGGCGGTAACATGCACAATCTCGCCGTCACGGATACAGGGGGACATGCTGGCCCCGCGCGCCTCGAAGCGCACGGTCAATCCCTTGTCCAGAAGCTCGCGGCTGAGGGCCTCGAAGCGCTCTGAATCGGACTCGCTGTTAGTCATTCAATTGGAGGATTTTTTCTACAGCGCGTGCGTCGGGCTCGAAGGAGTAGCGATAGCAGGGGATGGAATCGGCAACGCGCTCCAGGAAGCTCAGGGCGTGGTCCACATACTCGTGGCGGTGGAAAGGGACGAAAGCGCGGGCGAAGAGTTCGGCGACCGTTTGGCTACGCGTGAGGCGTGTGAGGACGTTCCCGTGGCCGTGTTCAAGAACGAAAATTCTTTGCAGCGGAGCGCGTTGCGGGAGTGCGAAATGTGCTTCGCCGTGCCAGGGCGTGCCGTACATGTAGATCTCAGTGGCGGCTTCCGGAAGGTTACTTTCGTAAGACTTTTCTTGGCAAATTCTATCTTCAGCAGGCGGGTGTTCGCGGACCGGGTGTTCGCGGACGATGATCCGGTCGTCGCTGAGGATCTCTACTTTGTGGAGTGAGGTCCAGAGGCGCGCCGTGGTGCTCTTCCCTGCTCCGGAGTGACCGATGAATAAGTTGGTTGCGCCGTCGGGGCCTACGATGCCAACGCCGTGGAGCTCAATTGCAGGTTCCTGCGTGAGGCGGTGCATGATCAGGAGCTCGTCGAGGGGATATTCCAGGGGTTCTGGAATGCCGGATGCGGTCGCGAAGGATTGTTGATTCATCTGCAGCGTCGCGTGGCGGAAGCGGGCGTCCACGATCAGCCTCTTGTAAGGCTGCGCTCCAAGAAAGGGAACGCTGAAGTCGAACTGGAGGCTATGTTCCCTTTCATATGCGCGCCAAACGGCACCGGATTCAAACAGCGGAGGAACGAGGCACGAATCGATTTCGGCGACCCACTCAACTCGAACTTCAATATCGGAAGCGCTTGTATCAGTGCGAAAGGGCTGAAGAGGCGGGACTAACGCAACATCGGCGCTGCGCTGACCGGCCAGTCCCACAGATACGCCCCCAACGGAAAAACCACCGTAACGAGCGGCACCAGAATCGTCGATTTTCGTCAGCCGCGGCACAGGATGGCTCGCCATTTCCGACCGTACTCTCCGGGGATTCATATCAGCTAGGATCCGGCGTTCATGCAGGTGAACCCACAGATGCCGCCCGGCCCCCCAGTCCCGGCAACTTTGCAGTGACCTAAAACTGCCTCCTCAGGGCGGAGACTGATGGTCGTCAGTTTCGGCGACTCGTAAGGTTTCTTGCCCTCGGCTTGATTTGTTTTCTGATTCATAGGGGCTTTGATTCTGGTTTATGCTCAGTGACCACCACAGCCGCCGCATCCCGCAACGGCGCTGGCGTTATTTAGGATCGGAAACATTTGCTGCGCGCCCGTCCAACTGTCGACGTCGATCTCTTTGCTCTGAATGCGGCGCGCAGACTCCAGCAAGTCCCGGTGCTGACTACCACCGGAGCAGAACTCACACTCTCCGTGCTGCGGGATTTCAACTCCGATCACGGCTGCGCGGAGATGTGCCACGTTGCAAAGGAAATCCACTGGACTCTCGCGATCGCCGTTTTCCATTTCGCCGTTCGCCGGACACATTCCACAGAGTGATTGGATTCGACACTGGATGCACTTGGTTACGCGGGTGCGCTTACGGTTTCGAAGCTCTTTGAGAGAATGCTCCCATGTGGGCTGTAAACCATCGCGGCGGACGTCAAATGTCTCTTGCTGAGAAATGACGCAGATCCCCATTTCTCCATAAGCATTTATGGCAAACGAATTCAAACCTCCACCGCAGAAATACAGGGTGTCGTTTTTTGAAAGGCTGGGGGGATGCTCCATTTCATCTTTGGCCAATCTGCGGTATTCGCTGACGCCCTTGGGAGCATGCATATCGAGAGCTACCACGTCTTCCGGGGAAAGCCGCACTGCGAGCGGACTCTGGGAACAGTCAATGCGCGGATTGATCTGGCCATCCATCTTGAACTCGACGCCTAACTCCTCCTCTGCGAATTGCCGCATGGCGGAGACTTCATGCTTGTTGATGGTGGTAGCTACGGTCTTCAACTTGACCGGCAATCCGCGCTCGCGCAAAAGTTTGATGCCGCGCAGACAGCGGTGGTAAGACCCGGGGATTTGGGTTAGGGCTTCATAGGTTTCACGAGTGCGACCGTAGAGCGTGATCTCGATGGCGAAGGGCGGCCACTCCACCAGATAATCTGCAATCTTTTCCGTGATCATCGTGCCGTTGGTGAAGAGGGTGATCAGGAAACCTTTTTTCTTGGCGTGGGTGTAAATTTCGAGAAAATCCTTGCGGGCGAAAATTTCGCCGCCGGTATAGATCAGCCAGAAGCAGCCCATCTCGACTAACTCGTCGAGCATTTTGAAATGCTCCTCCGTAGTCATTTCACGGCTGCGCGCGGCTTGATCGCCCATCGGCAGATTGTTGTAGCAGTGCTGGCATTCCAGCGGACAGCGGCGGGTGACTTCGATGGAAACCTGCATGGGCACGCGCTTGCCGGATTGGCGCTGGTGCAGGTCGGCGCTGAATGCCCCGTAACTCAGTTGTTCCATGGTCCCCCTGATTTATCCCACCATCTGTAGTGGCTCAAGAATTTGCAGCAAGTCTGCCGCCAGCATGTCGTGCAAGAACTGTTTCACGTCCTGTTCCGCCAGATCGCGCTCGACCGCATACTCGCTTTCGACAGCGCTGACTAATTCGTCAAAACACTTGGGCGATTCGAGCGATTGCCAGATTAAAGAGCCGGTTGAGTTGAAGCTGTAGATCGACGCCAGATCTCCAACTTTGCCGCGCACGGGAACGATTAAGGTTTCTCCGGCGACGCGGCGTGATACTACGGACTGCGAGCGCACGAAAAGCTGCGTCCCATGCGGGCTGGCAGAGTCTTCAATGGATTCCGTATCTCGCAGCAAGACTGTATCCATAAGAAAATTTAGAGAAACATCTTCCGCTTTGGATTACCGCAGAACTGCGCCTATAAAGCAATCGCGCCGTTGGGCGGAGGTATTCGGTTGGTTATCACCCGTGATGGTTCAGAAATATAGCCGCGACAAAGAGTTACGGCATTGATGAGGTTTGAAACAAAAATAAAAGCGAGGACGACAATTAGTGGTCGTCCGATTGTTTGGTAAATCGATGTACTGAAATTTATCGAGGGCAAAATCCGTAGTGACTCTGGTAACCATCGGAGAGCGGAAAAGTTGGCTATGATGAAGGCTTGGGGCAGTGATGAAAAAACTCAACTTCCTGGTCTCTCTCACCAACGACGACAACGACTATCAGCAGGAGCAGGCGGCCGCGGCGGAGAAAGCTGCGCGGCGGTTGGGCATCGACCTGAAGATCATCCACGCCAATAATGATGCGGTCACGCAGAGCCAGCAGCTGCTGCACTACATTCAGGGCGCGGCGGCGACGCGTCCCGATGCGATTGTGTTTGAGCCTGCGGGTGGAACCGGGTTTCCGCAAGTGGCGAAAGCCGCCACGGCCGCGGATATTGGCTGGGTGATTCTGAATCACGAGGCGGATTACGTTCACCAGCTCCGGCAGACTTGCCAGGTACCGGTATTCTCCATCAGCTCCGATCACGGCGAAGTCGGAGAGATTCAGGGCAAACAATTTGCGGCTTTGCTGCCGCAGGGAGGTTCGATTTTATATATCGAGGGTCCTGCGAATAGTTCCGCGGCTCACGAGCGAACCGCTGGCATGAACCGGACCAAGCCCGAGAATATTCAAGTGAAGACGATGCGCGCGAACTGGACGGAACAGAGCGCACACCGGGCAGTCACTTCGTGGTTGCGATTGCGCACGTCACAAGAGACGCACATCGATCTGGTGGGAGCGCAAGATGACAGCATGGCAGCAGGCGCGAGAAAAGCTTTTGAGGAGATCGCAGGGAGTGATCGCGAGCGCTGGCTGAAGATTCCGTTCACCGGATGCGATGGCTTGCCGAAGACCGGACAAGCATGGGTGCGAAGCGGAGTGCTGGCGGCGACAATTTATATACGGCCCATCACGGACCTGGCGTTGGAGATGCTCACGGAGGCGATTCGCACCGGAGTTCAACCACCCGAGCGGAAACTGATCGTTCCCGAGTCTGTACCTTCTTTCGAAGAGCTTGCGGCGCGCACTGCAAAGATTAGCGCCGCGAAGCATCGCGCAACCAACGCTTAACTGCCGAGGACGACCAGTTTGGAGTTTCGCGTGCGGCCTTAGGCGCAGACTACAACTGACGCCGGGAAGCGGAAATCGTGGCCAACAAATTGTCGTCGGCTCCAGCTTTGCTGAGGCGTTGACGGACATCGTCGTTCAGAGAAAAATCTACTTTAAATTTGTCGACCAGAGTTGCGAGTCGCTTGCACGTGATTCCGCCCTGCAGTCCTTTTTCTACTTCCAGCAGAGAGAAGGGTTTTGAGTTTTCTGTTTTTGTGTCTGGCTTTGGCTCGCTTTTCGCTTGGATCACCGGCTCTGTATTTTTTGCGACCAGATCCGGAGCGCGCCAGTTTGCTTCCTGGCGCGAGATCGTGCCCTTCTTGAGCATCTGCTCCAGGCCATTTTGAGCGGGCTCATTTTTTTGGCGTGCGGCTTTACGAAGCCATGCCGCAGCCTCATGTGGATTTTTCGAAACACCACCTTCCCCATCGCGAAACAGGCAACCCAGTTCGTATTCCGCCGCGGCATTGTTGTGCGCCGCAGATTTCTGCAACCATACCAATCCCTGCTTTGGATCCTTTAATTCTCCTTTTCTGTAAAGGACGGCCAGAGCGAACTCCGCGCCGGGATGGCCCTGATCGGCGGATTTGCGCAACCATTCCAATCCCTGTTTGGAATCTTTCGGAACACCTGTTCCCGTGTAATAGTCCTTGGCTAATTCATACTGGGCTTCGGCGTTTCCTTCTTTGGCTTGTTTGTGGAGAGCGGCGAAATCCTGGGTTTGTGCGGAGGCCAGCGGAAAGGTGAGAGCTGCCGCTACAGCACAGATTAAAACAACATTCATGAGTGGATGGCGAAGATTCATGAGCGGATTCCCGTTCAGCGTGAAATCCCGCGGGAACATGGGGCGATATTAAGTCGGCTGAGAGACGAAGTCAATGCGGAGTGCGGAATGCCGATCATCCCTCGCGCGTTCCTGCCACAGTTAGAAGGTAACGCTGGGTACGGATTCCGTGCTACTCTTTTACGCGAATTGGCGGCTTGTCGCCGCTTGGGGCGGAATCGGCTGAGTCCTCGCTGCGCTCGGCGGACAGCCGAGAGCCTGCCCTGAGCTTGTCGAAGGGGGGCTGTCCCTACATAGATCGTGCCGATTCCCAGAGCAACTCATGAAATATTGCACCGCATGCCAAAAGACTTATTCCACCGAGCATGATGTGTGTCCGGTCGATCAGACGCGACTGCAGGTGGCGCACGAACTTCAGCCGGGCATGATCATCCGCAATAAATATCAGATCATCGAACGGATTGGGATCGGCGGGATGGGGCTGGTTTATCGCGGACGGCATCTCACGTTCAACGAGATTTGTGCCATCAAAATTGTCAACGATGACATTGCGGGCAATGCCAGCTTTTTGCAGCGCTTTCAGACGGAAGCCATTGTTGCACGCAAGCTGCGGCATCCCAATGCGGTGCGTGTGGAAGATTTCGATTACACAGAAGATGGCCGACCCTTCATTGTGATGGAACTGGTGGAGGGGAAAAATGTGAGTGAGGTTCTTCAAAAGGAAGGTGCACTTGCGGTTCCGCGCGCCATTCGCATCGCGCGGCAGGTAGGACTGGCGATTGGAGTGGCGCACAAACTCGGCATCGTGCATCGCGATTTGAAGCCGGGCAACATTATTCTTACGACGGATGAGCAGGGGCAGGAAACAGCCAAGGTGCTCGATTTTGGAATTGCGAAGTTGCGCGAGGCCGCAGGCGAGGACCGGCCGGAGATGACGATGACCGGCATGGTGGTCGGCACTCCTTTATATATGTCGCCGGAACAATTTCTGGGAAAGAAAGCCGGCGGAGAAGTTGACGGGCGAACGGACATTTATTCACTTGGCGTCGTGCTGTACCAGATGATCACTGCGCAACTTCCTTTCGAAGCCGAGACTCCATACGCTCTCATGCTGCAACATCTGCAGACGAGCGTGCGGCCTCCGCACGAAGTGAAGCCAGAGCTGCATATTCCATCGGCGCTCTCGCAGGTGATTTTGAAGGCGATGGAGAAATCGCGGGAGAACCGGTTTCAGACGGCAGAAGAATTTGTTGCGGCTCTGGATCAGGTGACGGCGGGCGGCGTTGCTGCGGTCACGGTAGGCACGGCGGCTCCAGCGCCGACTTTGCAGGCTACGCCAGCTTCAGCGACCGCGGGCATTGCGGTTGCAACTCCAGCTGGAGTTCCACCAACGACGAGCACGGCTTCAACCCCCGCCAGTTCCCTACCCTCCGGTGTGATTGTGCAGAGCCCCGCTTCGCCGGATCCGGCGGTGATCAATAGCGCTGCGCAACATGTGTTCCTGCCGCCCCGCGGCCTTAATGCGAAGCTCTTGCTCCGCGTTGTAATTGTTTTGGTCGCAGCGGCGTTGGTTGGAGGAGCGGGATATCTGAAATTTCAATCGGCACGGCGCGCTAGAATAAAGAGCGACGTGATGCAAACGTTGAAGGATGCTCCGTCGCCAACTTTGCGCGGCGCAGACCTTAGAGTTTGGGTATCAAACGATCGCGATGTAACACTCGATGGAGCGGTGCAAGGCATTGAGGACTCTGCGCTGGCAGAATGGCTTGCCGGTTCCGTGCCGGGCGTGAGTCACGTGCACAACCGGCTGATTGTGATGCCGGATGTGGCCACGATAACTTCCGAGTCGCTGGTGAATAAAGGGATTGCGTTTTTGGATACAGGGGATTATGCCTCTGCCATCGACTGCTTCCGGCAAGCGTCGGCCGATCCAAATAATAAGGCAGCGAAACAGTTGCTCGATCAGGCGCAACGGGCGCAGCAGACAGAAGAGGAATTGTTGAAAAACCGGCAGTAAAAATTATCGCCACGGATCAGTACGGATTTTCACGGATCTAAGAGCACATTCTTTATTCTTTATTCTTTATTCGTTTTCGATAATCCGTGCCATCCGTGGCTGATTTTTTCTGCGCGGATCACGAGCCCTGGTTGAAGGCCTCCTTCACAACTTGCGCTTCGGTTTGATCGGCGGCAGCCTGCTGATCCTGCAGAGTGTTCGCCGCGGAATTATCCGGCGGAGGCTGCGGAACTTCTCCGCCCACGGTAGAAGTGTCGGGAGCCTTGGGAAGGCCGCCGGTGCCTTGTTTGGAGGCAAGCGTCTTCAGGCCATCATCCATCTGCTCCTGGAAATGATTGTGCATTTCCTGCAGGTCGTCGACGGAAACGGCGACGGTTTTGCCGGAGGCGCAATCGGATTTCTTGCTGCTGGTGACGATGGCCGTCACTTTCTGGTCGGAATCGGGCGTGGTGCTGGTGCGAGTGAGTACGTCGCCGCCAGTGAGTCCGCATTCCTGGCCGTCCGCGACCACCGCGAGGTCGCTGGCAACGATGAACGTGGTGTGCGCGGGATCGAGCGCGGCCGGTACTTCGCCCGTGCTGGCTGTAGTTGCGGCGGGTGCGCTAGCCGGCGCGGCGCCGGAGGCGGCCGGTTGACCCGACGAAGCCTGCTCAGCGGCGAGTTGCGCTTTTACTTCTTCGGCGATTGCCTGCTTCACTTCGGGAGTAAGGGCGACAGTACCAGAATTGGATGCCGAAGCGTCCTGATCTCCGCCGCCGCCGTTATCTTGAGCCGGAGCGGCGCCTGCGTCCCCACCTCCGCCGCCGGTTTGCGCGGCGTTGGCTTCAGCTTGAGCTGCGTAGGCAGCTTGCAGATTCGCGGAAATCAAGTAATCCGTCAACCAAAATGCTGCGCTTGGATATACCGCATAGGGAGCGAAATATCCGCCGTAGAAGCCGTACCACGGCGCTCCTCCCCAGCCCCAGCCCCAGGCTACCGGCGCCGCCCACGGGTTGTAGGCCCAGCCGTAGAATCCGGGATTGTAGTAATAGGCAGGATAGTAACCGTAGTAGGGATGTCCGCCGTAGTAATACGAGCGGTAGACGTGAGAGTATGCGTGACCGTTCACAACATAGGTACGGGAAACATAGGTGTGGCCGTTGCGCACGGCGTAGGGACGCTGCACGTAGCCGCCATGCCTTCCGGTGGTGACGACGCGAGCGCCGTTATGCTCGCTGACCACGGTTCGTCCGCCGTGCATGCCGTGCTCGATGTGCATGCCGTTTCGGTCGACCGAGCGGATTTGGCCATTGGGACGGATACTGGCGTGACCTCCGCCTTTGAGTGCGACCGTTCTTCCGGGAGGCGTTCGGCTGGCACTGGCGCGAGTTGCTCCGCCCGGCCTTCCGGGTGTTCCTCCCTTGCCTGCCGTTCCCGGCCTGCCGGCGGTGTTGCCACGACCGGCCGTGGTATTCGATCTGCCGGCTGTTCCGGTGCGTCCGGCGGTTGAAGTGCGAGCCGTGGTGCCGGTTCTGGTGGTTGTTCCCGGTCGGGCTGTACCGGGCCTCGCGCCCGTGGTGGAATGTCCGGCAGTGGATGTATGGCTCGGAGTGGAGGTGTGCGCGGCGGGATGAGCGGGAGCGGAAACATGCGGCGCCGGCTTGGGCGCTGACGGCGCGCTTTTCTTCTGACCCCAGGCAAGAGACGGAAGCGCCATGATGACGAAGAAGAGGACAAAGCTCTGCAGCTTATTCATAGTTGTGTTATCGGATTTCATCGCAACCTCCTGAGGCTCAGAAAGCGTTAATTCTTATAGTGACTTCATCGGCAAAAACGTTACGCACCCGAGTTCTGCCTGGGTGAATCTCGACCTCATCTGGTTGGGGGGCCCCGTGGGCTTGCTACGTCGCACACACAGGGAAGTGACGGAAATCTTGCTCCACGGAGGCGGAACAAGTCAAGAAAAATCCCGAGGACAGATCAGTGGTTGCGGTCGACGCTCAGGTTCACGCGAGACAGGCCGGCCTTGGCAGCCTGATTGCCGGGTTCGAGGTGCAGGATGATGTCGTATTCGTGGCGGCTGGAGTCATAGTCGCCGGCCCCGGCATCGGCTTCGGCTTTTCTGAGCAGTAGAGGAACGTCTCTGGCAGTGAAACCCTCGTACTCGGCGAGCGGCTTCAATTCAACCGGCGCGGACGCCGGGGGAGTTGTTTTCGGCGCTTCCGGCTTGCGGCTGAGGCTGGCAGCGGCAGGCACCACTTTCGCAGGTTGCACCGGATTGCGCACAGGCGAGACAGCATCATTCTGCGGAGCCGCTGGTTTCGCAGACTGCGGTGCATCGTTGATATTGTTATTTACGATCTTGCCATTTACCGGGAGATTGTTATTTACCGGCGCGTTCACTGTCTCAGGACGCTTGTGCAGCGCAGGGATCGCGTACACAGTCGCCAGCGCCAGCACCGCTACTGCCCCGAGAGAAACCAGCAGCCGGTGGGAAGCCATCCAACTGGGTTCGGTTTCCGGCACATCGAAGGCGGACAACTTTGTCGTGGAAAAACCGCCGGTACGCACATCGGATGATTTCGTTCGCGGACGCTGCGCGCGGTTTTCTTCGACACCTACGAGAAGATCCTGGTCATCGGGGATGGGCTGCCTTTGCAGCGCTTCCTGCAGATGGGTTGCGAACAGCGCATAGGTTTGCGGTGAGGTCCAGAGCAGTTCAGCGTCGCCGCCCGCGACCGGGTTTGTATCAGGATCCAGAAAGCGGAATTGGAGTCCGGGCAAGTCGCGAAGATGATCGTAGGTTTCGTGGCTCACGAGGATCTGGCCCGGCTGGGCCTGGCGCAGCAGGGAGAAAGCAGGCGACGTGTTGCCGGCATCACCCTCTAGAAACGGCCGAAGCTCAACTGGGCGATGCACAGCGATCGCCGCCCCGAAACAATCGTCCGGACGCCGCCGGGAAAATTCCGTGACCGCGCGCTCGATGGACTTTGCCGCTTTTAGCGCCTGCACTGCATTATTGAAATGGGCCGACATGCCGCTGCGCAGTTCGTACAATGGGGCGCCTTCAGCGGCAGTGACGATATCGGCAACCAGGCAAACCAGATTGCTGTCTGTCTTCCAGGAGATTTCCGACGCTCTGGGACGCAGCTGCGCCGGAGTCCAAAGACGGATGGAGATATCCGCCTCAGCCTTATATGGCTGGCGGTTCGCGCCTTCAGCCCTGGGGTCGCGGCTGGATCGGAGAACTTGAAGTCCTGCGTTCATGTCTTCTGGGTGTTGCATCCACTTGCGGTCTGCGTAGCTCTTCAAAAATCGAGCCCACGCGCCGGGGGTCTCGGCAAGACTGCCAGCTTACGTCAAAATACCCCGGCGCGCAAACCCCACGAAAGTGGTGGATTTTTAGAGAATTCCCATGGCACAGAAGTGCCCTCGAGCGGCATTCTGCGGGGAGTTTCCCTACTTGACTTCAAGATATGTGTGAGTATTATTGCCGTACCTCTGGCAGCCCAGTGGCTCGGTGCTCCGATCGCCACTGCGGGCGCGAGATTTCCAGGAAAACTATGGCGTCCTCGTTTCGTAGCTTTTGGCCCTGCGCGCTTCGCGTCGTTGTGTGCAATACGCTTGCGGTTGTGCTGTTGGCTTCCCTTCCCCGAACCAGCGTTGGAGCAAAAGAACCTGCGGTTAACGCCATTGAACTTTACGACGGGCCAAACGGCGCAGCGTACGTCCAGATCGCGGAGTTCATGATCAATGGCAAGGCGGAACTGAGAGCTTGCGGATCGTCGGAACGGATTGATAAGTCCGCATACTCGAAGCTGGCAAAAGTACCGCTATCCGGGGCAACTTCGCTTGAGCGTGGGGCTGACGGAGTGATGACCATCACCCGGGACTCGGTAGCGACCTGCGTGGTTCCTTCCAATTTGAAGCTGGAAAAAAACGAGGGGTCGACGCCGGCGGAACTCGCCGAAATGGCGGTGGTGCAGGGACGTGTCGTGGCTTCGTCACCAGCAGGGGTGGACGCGCCGCAGCCACTGAAACGTGGAGTGAAGATTCAATTCGTCGCCCAAGCGGATACGGAGTTGGCCGAATATCTCCGAGCGGATCGGGCGCACTCGATTGCCGGATGGCGGGATTATCTTGGCCGATATCCGACATCTCCTCACCTCGCACAGTCCAAGCAAGCGCTGGCCGCGCTGCTGGTGAAAGAAGGCGAGGATCATCTTGCCGCCTATCGGAAATCGGCGGGATCGGCGACTCCGGCATACGCGGAGTTGAAAGCGGCGAAACAACGCGACGATGAGGCACGTGACTTGGTGCCATCCTCCGCCACAGCATTGAAGTTGAGAGATGACGTGCGCGGCGAATTGCAGACTCTGACCGAGAAGAGCCGGGCTGAATTCCAGGCCTATAAGTCGGCGTTGGCGGCGCGCAGCGCGGGTTACGTTCATCTAGTGAAGGCCCGTGATTTGTCGACACAGGCAGTTGAGATCGATTCAACTTTCGATCAGTTGCAAGCCTTGCAGACGAGCATTTCCGCGGAAAGCCGCACGCTGGAATCGGCTTTGACGGCGGGCGAAGGATTGAAGGGCAAGCAGCAATTTGACGCGGCGCTGGCGGCAATCGCTGCCTACGTTTCTTTTGCCGACGAAGAACCGCGTATCGCCGCAATTGTAGACGCAGATTACAAATTTCACTTTGACGAGGGCGCAAAATTTGCCACCAGTGAGAAGTGGCAGGACGCGGTTCACCAACTGCAAAAAGCGAACGAAATCAAGAAGACGCCGGAAGGCGTAGCCGCTTTGAAGAAAGATGAACAAGGTTTGGAGACCGCAAATACTCGCGCGGACGCGGACGCAGCGCTGGCCAAGAGCGCGACCTTCGAGTCTCAGAAGCAGAACGTGGAAGCCTACGAGGTATTGGCCGATTTGCCGCTGCCTCGCGAGCCCTGGTTGCGGACCGCATGCAAGTGCTGAGTGAGGCTTACATCAAGGCCGCTTCGGATGAAGCCAAGACTCTGCAGGCGGCGCACACCCCGATTCAGGGCCGGAACGATGAAGTGGAAGCTGAGCGCGCTTACGACTTATTGCAGCGGGCTTATGAAGTCGGCGGAGAACAAGACAAGAATCTCAAGCTGCGGATCGATTTGCTGTCTGAAACTATCAGTGATCACTATCTCGAAGTCGGCAAGCGTTATCTGGAAAAGCCACTGGGTTCAGGCGTAGGGCTGGCGTGGCTTTATCTCGATCTGGCGCAACAGTACAAACCGAATCGCGACGACGTTCGCGACGAGCGGACGCGCAGCACGGCAATTCACCAGATGCGCTCGAAGCTCTCGATCCGTGTGGTGTTTCGCGATCAGACATCGCGGCGCGACAGCGCGGGTTTCGCGGAGCAGCTTTCGGATGCGATTGCCACTGGTCTTGAAACTTCAGGATTGCCAGTTCGAGTCGTACGCTCGAACGACACCACCAATGCCGAACCGAATTTCCAGTTGGTGGGCGACGTGTTGCAGCACCGGCCGACGGTGGTTTCCACCGTAGAAGCAAAAGAATCGAAATACCGGTTCAGTTCGCGGGACATTCCCAACGAAGTGTGGAACAAGATGAACCGGGAGTATGAAACCGCAAACCTGGAACTGGAAAGCGCGCAAAAAGCCCTGGAGGGCGCACAAGCGCACGGCAAAAAGAAAGAGATTTCCGAAGCTAACGATAGTGTGGCCGCGGCAGAGAAGAAAGTTGAGCAAGCCCACCAGAAGCTGGACGCGATTCCGAAGACGAATGCCGAGGATGTGCTGAAGCCTTACAGTTACACGAAGAAAACAATTGACCTCAAAGCCGTAGTCGAGCTGGCGTTTCGGATTGTCGACGCTTCGGGTAACGCAATTGAAGTTGTTCCCGCTTTCAAAAAAGAAAATCACGGCACGTTTGTGATTCTGGAAAATGTAAAACCGGAGGATACCGAAGGGATCAAAGCGCAAGGTTCGCCGCCCGATGAAATTCAATATTTAAACGATGTTGAAATAGAAGCCCGGGAAGCATTGATCAAGGCGGCGCGGGAAAAAGTAGAAGGCTTGCCGGCAAAGATTCTGGATCTGGCACACCGTCGCCTTCAGGATGGTGATCTGGATGGAGCGGCGGAGGCTTACATTCTTTATTTGAATGCTACGCCGGAAGCGGACACGAAAGAACGCAGCGAAGGCAAGAAATTCCTCGAGGGTAACTTCAACATACGCTGGGTGGCGAGCTCAGCCTCGTAAGAATTCTTGGCGTCAATACATCTACAGATTGGCAGGAGAGCTTGAGCACCCCACCCCTGACGCGGATCGGCAAGTACGAGATCACCGGCCTCCTCGGCCGCGGCGGCATGGGTCTGGTCTATCGCGCCTTCGATAAACATCTGGGGCGCGAAGTGGCGATTAAAACCATCACCGAGGGTTTCGCCGAAGATCCGGAAATGCTGCAGCGCTTCTATCGCGAAGCGGCCAAGACCGGCATGTTGAAGCATCCAAACATTGTGACGGTCTACGACTTGGGGGAACAGGAATTTCCCTACATCGTAATGGAGTATGTCGCTGGAGAAGCGCTGGACCGCGTGATTCAGTCGGCCCGTCCGCTGCCTCTGGTTTTGCGGCTGAAGATTATCGAACAGGTCTGCTCCGCGCTGGCCTATGCGCATCGCAATGACGTCATTCATCGGGACGTGAAACCGGCCAATGTGATTGTGCAGCCGGATGGCGTAGCCAAGCTGCTGGATTTTGGAATTGCACGCCAGGAAAAACAGGAGCGCGGATTAACTCGCACCGGAAACGTGATTGGGACCATCCATTACATGGCACCGGAGCGGTTGCGCGACCGCGCGTTCGATGGCCGTTCCGACATCTTCTCAGCGGGAATCATGCTCTACCAGTTGCTGACCGGACAACTGCCTTTCAGCGGCGAAGATTTTAGCGTGGTCCAGAAATTGTTAAATGAAAAGCATCCGCCACTCAGCAATTATCTGCATGACTATCCGGCGGCGCTCGATGCAATCCTCGATCGATCATTAGCCAAGGATCCGGATGACCGCTACAACTCCGCCGATGAAATGGCTGGAGAACTTTACGCCGTCGCCGACGAAGTGAAAAAAGGCCAGGTGCTCGAGATGCTGGAGCAAGCCGAGTCTCTGGTAAACGGGCAGGAGTTCCTGAGGGCACGCGAGATCCTTCTGCAGGTGACCAAGCTGGATGCGCAGCACACCAAGGCACGGCAGATGCTGGTGTTCGTGCAGCAGAATCTGGCGTTACAGCAGCGCGCGGGCCAGATCAAAGAATTAAGGTTTCAGGCCGACGCTGCGCTGCACGAGAAGCAATACGACGTCGCTATCGGTCATCTTGAGGAAGCTCTTCGCATGGACCCGTCCAGTTCGGAACTGGTGGAATTGCTGGAATCGGTACGGCGGAAAAAGCAATCACGGGAAAAGATCGAAGTGTACTTACGGCAGGCGGATGGAGCACGCAGCCGCGGAGATCTAGAGGCGGCGCGGGGGATTATTGCGAAGGCGCTGGATCTGGATAGGGACGACTCGCGGGTGCGTGCCGCTTTTGCGGTGGTCGCGCAACAAGCCGAAGAAGCAGCCCGTCTGGCGAAGGCGCGGCAGTTGCTGGATTCCGCGCGCAGCGAAATGGGGAGCCGGCACTTCACAGCGGCAATGAAATTATTGAACGACGTTGAGCAGATCGATCCCGCGAACCCGGAAGTGATCTCGCTTCTGAAGCAGGCGAAGGCCGGGCAGGAACAAGAGCAGCGGCGACGCGTCGTGGAACAACTGCAGAATGAAATCTCAGCGGCGACGACGCACGAACAACTCACCACGGCGGCGGCGCGAGTGAACCTTGCGCTGGAGAGAATGCCGAACGAACCGTCCTTACTCAAGTTCAAGGGACAATTGTCGCGGCAGATTCGGGACTCTGAGGCGCGCCGCGAAGTGGACGAAACGGTGCAGCGTTGCCGCGCGTTGCTGGAGACCGCTCCGCAGGATGCGCTGCAACTGGTGCGCGACAAACTGCGCGAGTTTCACGGCAATGAGCGGCTGCTGGTTCTGCAATCCAGTGTTGAAGAGCACATTGAAAGCAGTAAATTGCAGGCTGCGCGAGAGCACTTTCTAGCGCAGGCACATGAGGCGATCGAGCAGCGGCAATACCGGCAAGCGGTGAGGCTTCTTGAAACGTGCCAGGCGGATGGAATCTTTTCCGGGGAAATTGCCGAATTGCTGGAGTATGCCCGGCACGAAGCCGAGCAGCAACAGCGAGAATCGTTGGTGGAATCAAGTTTCACGGAAGCACAGGCCTTGCTCGCAAAAGGGGCATACGCAGAGGCGATCCGATTTCTGGAACCGGTGGTGAAGCAAACTAACGACGTTTCCATGCGAGCTCTGTTGGATAAAGCCCGAAGCCAGGAGCAAGCGCTGCAGCAGAAAATCGCCGACCTGCTGAGCGCGACGCGGGAATTAATGAAGGGCGAACTTTACGAGGAGGCAGCAACTCTCATCGAATCGCAGCCAGAGCAGGTCTTGCAGGCGGCGGCAGTGCAGGATGAACTACGGAAGTTGCGGGCAGCAGGCGACAACGAGGCGGATTTGTTGAACATCGCAGGAACCGTCTACGCCTCCTTGGATAATCTTGACTTCACCGGAGCCTTGGCAACTCTGGAGACTGCACTGCAATCGAATCCTAACTCGCCATTATTAAAGCGGGTGCAGGAGACATTTAAACAGAGAATCAGAGTCACGGCTGATGCGGCACTTTCTTCGGCGTTGACCCGGGCGCGCGAGGCTTTAGCGGCGGGAGATCCGCGGTCGGCCGTGGATTTGATTCGATCGATCGCGGTGGTCACGGGGCACGCTGGAATTGAATTGCAGGGGGAACGCGAGCGCCTGCTGAAAGAGGCTTTGCGCGCCCGGATGCTGGCACGAATCGGAATTCGCAAAGGTCGAACCGCTTCGACCAAGGCGGTTCCCGAAGAGTAAGCAGAGTTGTGCGATGTAACTCAATACCGTATTGGTGAACGAAAGAAATGAATTTAATATTCCAAGCCGCGGGAAAAACCGACATTGGTCTGGTGCGGACCAACAATGAAGACAATTTTGGCTTCGACTTGCGGCACGGAATTTTTGTGGTATGCGATGGAATGGGAGGAGCGGCCGCCGGCGAAGTAGCCAGCAAGATCGCGGTGGATACGGTGCTGGCGTACTTCCGCAAGGATCCGGGGCGAGCGGAATCGCCGGTCGTGGGCCGAAAGTTTGAGGGCGTTTCGGAATATGCTGCGGCATTGGCGAATGCAATTCAACTGGCCAACCAGTCCATTCAGGAAGCTGGGGCGAATAATCCGAATCGGGCTGGAATGGGTTCGACTATTGTTGCGGTGTGTCTGCACGGAAATCTTTTTTCGATTGCGAACGTGGGAGACAGCCGCATTTATCTGGTCCGTGGCGGAGGCATTCAGCAACTTACAAGCGACCATTCTCTTGTGATGGAGCAGGTACGCCGCGGTCTGATGACCGTGGAAGAGGCGGAACGATCCGAGATGCAAAACGTGATCGTACGGGCTCTGGGCTCGGAGGATATTGTGGAACCGGACTTGGAAGATCACGAATTCGCGCCGGGAGATGTGTTGCTGCTTTGTACCGATGGAATGTCGCGCTATGTCAAAGAAGAAAAACTGCTTGAAGTCGTGAGCGGCGCGGATTCATTGAATGAAGCATGCGAAGCATTAATCGAGGCGGCCAAGGCTGGCGCCAGTGACGACAACATTACTTGTGTGTTGGTGCGCGCGGCCGAGCAATCGTGGGGCGAGCGGCTGATTGATTGCCTGACTCCGGGGCGGCTCAACCATTCGCAGCAGAGTTCCACGTAAGAAAATCACCTGAACAAAGCCGTCCACAAATTTCAGTGCGCCACTTGTGACACGCAGCGCAACCCGGTCAATTCCGACGACTGGAAAGGATTCACCCCGTTTACTTCCAATTGATAGGAATAAGATTTTGGCTTTCCGTTGGGAAGCATGATCGTCCTGCTGTTTGACTGCATAATCCATTCCAGGTTGGTGACGCGACCGCCGCCCGTCGCATGGGCATCAGCGACGAATCGGAAGACTGACCATGGTCCCTTGAACGAGCCAAGCGTATCTCCACCGGGCGTGGTCGCTTGCACATCTTCAGGGGCGCCGGTCCAAGTAAATTGTTGTTGACTGCCAGTGCCCAGCATCGTCTGGTTGCCGATTTTTAGGACGACTTCCACATTGCTCGGCAGTGTTTTCAAGCTGTAGGCAAATTTCGGAGTAGATGAACCTCCCGAGTAGAGCGCATCGCTGAGCGCGGCTGCACGATTGAAAAATGCAACGAAAACTGGGAAAGGCTTGATCGCGCTGCCCGACGCAACTTCATAGTGCGATCCCTGCTTAACCAAGATTTGCTTGAGCTTATCGTCGTAGAAGGCCCACAGCGCGCCGGTTTTGGGAGCGAGAATCTGATTCAACTGATCGATCGGAAGATCCTGATCGGAAGCGGGATTGAATGGATACTTCCCGGTGAGCTGAGCGAAACGGCTACAGAAACTCTTGCCGGCCGCGTTCACGGCTGCCGCGGGACCGAGCTTTAGCGGCGCGTCCACATTCGTGATGGGTTGTTCGAGAAGCGCTCGGACCAGATTTTCATTGTGAAACTTTTGATCAACACGGGTACCCATGACTTGCGTGACGGTAACTTTGGCCGCACCTTCTGAGTTTGCGACTTGTGAGGCCGCGGTCGGGTCCGTAGGATTGCCAACCAGCGGAGCAAGATCGGATTGCAATTTGGTGAGCGCAACAATGTAGTCTTTGTTGGATGGGAGAATGTATTGATCGGGAAGCTTGTCGGGCGCGCCCGGAGGCTCGAGGGCTTGCACCGGCAAGAACGGCGCAGCTACGTCGGGAATGCTGACCGCAGTGTTGTTCGAAATAAACCAGAACAATTCCAGCAGCGGAGACGTAGGCCCGGTCAGTTTTTCCAACTTCCGTCCGGCGTCGGCAAAGTCTCCGTAGCCTACCACGGACGATGTCTGAAGAACGGTGCGCCATTCTTTCGTGAAGTCGTCATAATAACGCTCGGTAAGTTTTTGCTGCAGAGTTGCCGGATCCAGTTCCGAAGCGGTTGCTTTTCCCAACACCCATTCCTCAACGCTCATGAATGATGGGTTGCGGAGCGCATCCTGCACAAAAGTAAATCCATCCCGGGTGAAAGCTCCTCGCACTTTGTGGTTGCTTACGATTACTCCGAGGGAATCGCGGAACTGCTCGTTGAAGCTGACATTAGGAATTTTTGCTTTCGCGATCAGCGGCAAATAAAAGCGGTCGATGCCGGCGAACTGAGAGAGATAAAAACGCGCCCGGCCAATTGACTTCGGATCGTTATCCGAAGGGAACGGGTTTGCGGCCGCGAGTTCAGTGCTGTAGAAATCGAACTGCGTTTTTGCCAGCGCCGCGCGGTCGGCATCGATGTCTCGGCCCGCGGTCCAGTGAGTCATCAGAACTGGAGTGAGGAACTCCTTCGTGCTTTTATCGTTGTTGCTGGTGGTGATGAGGTAGGCTTTCAGTTCGTCGTAGGTTTTCTCGTAGCTGTCATTGGGGCCTGGCGTATCGGGTACCGCACGCAGACCCTCCAGCAACTTGCCCTGCGTATAAGCGAAAAGAATCTGCCGGAAGCGCTGAAAGTAGGCGGTCTTAGCGTCGGAATACAAGCGATCGCCGATGTAGAGTCCCCAGCGAAGATGCAGCGGCACGCCATCGGTCTCGTATGCAGCGAGCGTGGCGACTTGCTGGCGAAGGCGATCGAGTTTTTGCAGGCTGGTGAGCGAAGGAATGTCATTCACTCCGCCTTGTGTGGCCGGCAGATCATTGATTGCCGAACGAACGTCATTTTCCAACTGATGATTGCCGACGAACGAAACCAGAAAACCAATTCCACACACAATCGCGATCAAGGATACTGCGGTTAAGACCACGCGACGAAAGAGGCTGACCCGAGAACTGAATCCGCTGGCAGCGAGGGCGACGCGATCTTTGACGATGATGTCATTGAACAGCTGGCTTAGAAAAACCCACTGCGGGACCTTTCGCGAACTCACTCCTCGCGAGGAAGGCGCGGACGGGGTGGCGCCGAGTCCCGTACTGCTTGCGCTGAATGCCGTGCTGCTGAAGATTCGAGTAGCGCCGGCCCCGGCACTGGATGACATGTCCGCAGATTGCACTTGCGGCGCGGCGACCGCCACGTCATCAACCATGACCGGCCGGACGCCGGAAAAATAAAAACCGCGAAGAAATGGATTCACGCTGAGCTGGCTGGGACGGGCCAGATCGACGAGAAACTGAACCAGCAGCGTGCGTAGTTTTCGCAGTTCGCGCGGGAACTCATAAATCGCCGGCAGTTGGCTGCCATCGTTCTCTCGGCCGAGAAGGTCGAGCCTGCGCTCCGCGAGAGAATAGAACAGCTCGTCGAAAGCTTTGCCAAGCCGGCGCGTTTCTTCTTCCGCATAGACACCGGTGGCCAGGGAGCGAACCGGCAAAGTGGCGCCAAGAACTTCGGAAGCTTCTTCCTTGTTAAGGCCGCGAACAAACTCGGGAAAGAAGGAAACGCGATCCAACTTGGTGAATAAAACATAAACGGGAAAGCTGATGCCGAGCAATTGAGAAATTTCCTGCAGGCGTACGGCGAGTTTGCGCGCCGCGGAAAGAGTAGTCTCACTGGCGCCGGGCTTCAGAAAACTTTCAGTGTCATAACAAACAATGGCGGCGCGCGGGGCCTGCAATCCCTTGCCCATGGCGGTGGAGACGCGGCCCGGTTGCACCAGTTTGACCAGGCGCTTCCAGCGCGGCGGTTGGGTTAACAGTCACCTGCCGGGTCCACGAAGATTGCCTGACGCGTGTACCAGATGTTGAGCAGACGCGTAGGAAGCACCGTCGTGTCTTGATAGACATGCCCGGCGAGCAACTCCGGATCGAGCGCGGAATGGATAACGGTAGTAGTTTTGGTTGCGCCAGTATCGCCAAGAACAAAAACCAGCGGCAGATTTCCCAGGTTCGCGCCGCGGCCCAGGGTCGAACTTTTGAGACGGCGGATGGCTTCGCGCACTACCAGATCGAGGTCATCCGTGGCGGCGGTTTGACCGGACTCGGTTTCGGTGCCAGCCTCTTCCGCTTTATTTTTTCGATAAAACCAGACGAACGAACCGGCGGCAATGAGACCGACGAAGGCGAGGCCGCCGCGCAAAATCCAGATATCGGAACCATGCAGATGCAGCCATCCGCCGAGGAACCAAACCAGCACCAGATAGGCCAGCAAGATTACGCCGGTCGCTAAGTAAACCATCTCGCCTCTTTATTTCAATTTCAATTTCGATTTCGATTGCGCCAAGTTTCGATGTTGCGAACAACGCGTCGCTAACTATTTTGCCAGCAGCGCCAGAGCGGAGAGTTCGGACGCGCCGGAAATCAGAAGAAACTTAAAAATCAGAAAAAACGACAGCGCCAACAAGGAAGTGACGACCGCGGTAATCGCCAGCCTACGAACCCAGGGATCGGCTTGCACCAGGCGGACTGCGTCGGCGGGAATTGCGCCGCGGGGGGAAAGAGCAGTCAACGGTCCACGCACACGCCGAATTTTTTCCTGCACTGCCGACATGATCGAGCGTAAGTCGCCGCCAGCGGCGTAACGGCCCTTGAAGCCGAGCAGCATACACAGGTAATAGACTTCGAGCAGATCCGCAGTTTCGACCGAGTCGGGACGATTCATCGCCTTCTGCAGCTCTTGAAAAAAAACTTCTCCGGCCAACTGATGGCCATAGAGTTCGGCTTGCAGGGGCAGGCGAGGCCAGTCGGCAAAAGCCGGATTTCTGCAACCGAGCACAGACTCGTCGAGAAAAGCGACTACCGCGAAAATCACCTGCTTCACGTCTTCGGCGTTGCAGCCGCGGCTTCTGGCTTCCTGCTCAGCCACACGCAGCGCCTGCTTCATTTGCGCGCGAAATGATTCCGCGTCCGACACTGCCTGTCGGTTATAGCGCAATCGCACGATAGCGGTAAAAACTTCCTGAAAGCCGAGAGCGAGATTCCAGCCGCGCCGATCGAGCGCGGGACTGGAGCCACGGTAGCTGCCCAGCGGGGATGAATGGGTGGATGACATGTTCAACTCTCCAGAATCACGACCAACTCCATCTCAGGAGCCGGCAGTTCGCCGGGTACGTAAACTCCGACGGTGCGCGTTTGCATAATGTGTTCCCAACACGGTCCGCTGCGGCTCACCGTAAAATATTGGCTTTCAACTTTGGCGGACACGGCGGAGGGCGGCACCTCCAAGTGTGTAAGGGTCAGGCCGGGAAGCGCACGCTTTACCAACTCAGGAACAAACTTCGCGGAACATGTTTTGACGAGTTGGGGAACCTTGGCAATCAGGTCGGCCTCGCCCACTTGAGAATGAATTCCGAGAATCCAGCGGGAGCGCTCGAAGCAACGTTGATCTTTCACTTCGCCTTCGTAAAAGTAACGTTGAACCGCTTTGAGAGGAATCTGAATCGCCTGCGATGGCGCAACGATTTCGAGATGGCGGCGGATGTGCTCATCCACAGCGTCGAAGCCGGGACCAGGGTCGCGATGATCGTAGTGCGGCAAAGAGCGGGGGTGGACGTCCAAACCGAAGGTGCAGAGAGCGCCGGCCAGGCGCGACATCTCGCGGAAAAGCTCTTCGGGATGGCCGTGCTTGGAAAGCAGCAGATGGCGAAGTGGAGTGAGGCTGGAGTTGATGGCGTGCAGAAACCAGAACTGCGAAACGTGGCGTGCAGACATCCCGGCCTGAAACTTCCCTGCCGATTGCTGTTGTTCGCGCGACACTACGGCGCTTTTCTCTTCAAGAATTTCGACCAGGCGCTGCAGCATCCCAGTCAAATGCTCGCTCGCGCTCACGCGTACAGAGGGTGGAACAAAAGTAGGGTCGAAAGCAAAATGACCCGAGCCATCACGCACTAAACGTGCCATTGGAAGAGTAAGAAAATCTTCCTGAGGTTCAATTTCCAGAATCAAGCGGAGGTTCTTGTGCCCGAGTTGCACTGGCTTTTCGTCGCGCCCGGTATTTTCGTCATGCATCATCTCGACGACTCCGGTGTAACGCGTGGTGGAATCATTGGCGGATTGCAGATCGCAGTTCTGTCCATTAGGAAGCCAGCGAGGTACGGCCAGGGAGACCGTCAGGTGATCGGCAGTGGGAGGAAACGCTCCGGCGATATTGCGAGACTGCGGCGGCGAATCACATCCGGGAATGTCAAAGGGCAAACCATCTTCAAAAATTCCACGAGCATGGACCAGCGCGACTGTTCCGTTTCGCAAAGCGTCGGCATCGAACTGGCAGGCGGAAAAACCGTATGCATTTTTCCACAGACTCGCGGTCGCGAAGTGCATTGACTCTTCGAAATAGCGATTCTGCGCCTGAAAGTGATGCGGGCCGAGATACATTCCTTCGGCCCATACGATTCTGGAAAGCGACTTCATGCTCACTCACCCTGGGAATTCGGCGGTATGAACTCTCTTCCGCACCCGCTGCGTTTGGAACAAAATTCAATTAAAAGCGAAACCACGCCTGGCCAGCGATGCTAGGGGTTTACTTCTTTACTGTCAAGACGATGGAGTGCAAGCTTTGGGAAATGGGCAGTGATGGCCGATTTGCGGAGTTGGAGAAGCAATTGCTATGCGATCAGCGAGCATTGCGGCGCGAACTTTTGTGGTACGGGCCGGCATATTTCGTAATATAGTGGACGTGTTTTCGGGCGCAGTTGAGAGTCCGGGTGAGCCTCTGAAGAAATGAAGTTCGCAGACAAATACGAGCTTTCTGACGCCGTCACAAGCGGCAGGCTGGAAACATTCCTGGGCCGGGACGTTGGCAGCGGTGAGCGGGTGCTGGTACATATTTTCGACGCGCCTGTAAAACAACCGGGACAACCAACGGTCATGTGGGTGCTGGAATCGTTTCGAGCCATCGCTCCCGAGCCGCCTGGATTGGTGATTGCGGCTGGAAGGTATGACGGAACAAGTTACGCCTATCTGGCAACTCGGGTTCCAGACGAAGCAGCCCTGCGGCAATGGAAGCAGACTTACGAATCGTCTACCGCCGAGACGCGGGAGATTCCGATAGAGCGGGCGGTCGCGCCCCAGAGTCCGCCTGCAGGCGTTTCTTTCAGCCCAAAACCCGAGGTTGTGGCGCCACCGCCGCAAAGTAAGCCGCAGAATCCTCCCACAGGTTTTTTTGGATTACGGCCACCGGTTGAGGCGAGTGCACGACCAGCTGATCCAGTTGTGAAGCGGACGGAGAAAACTCAAGAAACTTCGGGAACCGAAAACGGACTGGAAGGAATTAATTTTGGACCGCGGCAGGATTCTAAAGGGCAGGAGCCGGGCGAGTTCACGAAGCAGTTTTTTGTAGGAGCGAGTGAACCGCGGCGTGCGCCCGCAGGTTCGGTTGCGCCAGATCCAGTTCCACCTCTTCCCGTCGAATCAGTTCCAGTTGAACCAGTTGCCACGGAGCGGCGTAACGATCAGATCGCTGCAGCGGACACGACCAGCGGCGCTGGCCAGTCTACCAGCCCGCATGGTGGCTCGCCCGAGTTCGGCGGATTCACTGCTTTATTTTCCCCAGGGCCGAAGCTGGACGTGGCGGAAATAAAAATTGCTTCCAGCAAGAGTGATGCTCCCCACAAGACCGATGATGCAAAGTCAGGAGACTTCACAAAATTCTTTCAGGGGCCGTTTGATGGGGAGCGTCCGTCGGAGATTCCCAATGTGTCGGCGAACCTCTCGAGCACGCCGAGAGGAAAAGTCCCTGGGGAATTTACCCAGATGTTTGGCGCGGTGAAAGATAATCCATTTGTTGCGCCTTCTCCTTCGGGCCCGGTCGACGAACTTCCTCTGCGAACAGAACCCGGCTCTTTCACGCGCTCATTTGCTGATCCGGTTTCGCCAAGCAGTGAAACCAAAGGAAATGGAAATCAAAAACCTGCTGCGTCCGCGGAACCGAATTGGACGCAGCCGCTTTCGCCTCCCGTAGTCGTTCCAGCTAAGCCGCCGGAGCCGGCGGTTCCGCGAGTGAACGCGGACAAGCCACGCGAATCGAGGCCTTCCGTCCAAGGCGGCGCGACGCAACTCTTCTCCGTGCCCGGGGGACCTTCGGTCCCGGCCGCGGCTCCGCCTCCCAGTGGGCCGAGTGAATACACCCGAATTATTTCGGGTGGCGTGTTGGGTCTGAACTCTTCAATCGAAAAGCCGGCTGCCGAAGAAGGACCAGCCGCGGGTGGGCTGCCAACTTTCAAGATGCCCGCAGCAGTGGCTCCTCCGCCTCCCAAGATCGCAGCACCCCCGGCGCCGAAATTGCCGAAGATGCCTCCGGCTCCGAAGATTCCGCCGGTAGGCGCATTGGTCCCCAAGCCAAAATCCTCCTACTTGCCGATGATCATTATCCTGAACGTGTCGCTGATCATCGCCGTGTTGCTGATTGTTTATTTTGCGATCAAGCACTGACGAAATTTTGACGCAAAATCAACCCACTTGCGGCAGCAAGATCAATAATTCCATGGTGGGATTGGGCAGATCGCCGGGGACGTACGCCGCGAGATTGCGCGCGCGATTCACCGCTTCCCATGCGGGTCCGGACTGGTTCAGGCTGAAATATTGATATTTCAACTTTACTGGAATCGCGCTCGGCGGATTTGGCAGATGTTTAAGTTGCACTCCGGGAAGCGCCTGCTTGATCAGATGTTCGATGTGCGTGGCCGAGCAAACTTTCACCAGCTGCGGCACTTTCTGGATGATCACATCTTCTTTGGTCTCGGCGCTTACGGCGAGATACATGCGGGTATTCGCGAGATACTTTTCATTGTCGATCGCGGTGGCGTAGATCGAACCCTTCACCGGCTTCAAGGGCAGAGACACGAGATTTGTGGGAACAACTGTCTCCAGTAGCGAGCGCAGTTTTTCATCGAGCTCGGCGAAGACCGGACCGAGTTCATCGTGTGCATAGAGTGGCAGATCGCGCGGGCGGAGCTTGGGCGAAAAAGTAGTCAGCGACCCGGCGAGAGAAACCATGGCCGAGTAGAGTTCCTCGGGGTGGGCGTGCTTGCTTTCGAAGAGATGACTGAAAATGGGGAAATGGGAATTCACGGTGTAGAGCAGCCAGAAATTGGCGATATCGGAGGCGGTGAAATCCGCCAGACTCTGATTTTTTTGCCGACGCCCGCCGGAAAGTTGTGTACTGCGCGCGGAAAGAATTTCGATTAAGCCGCGAAGCAAACCGGCAAGATATTCGCTGGCATTGATATCGATGAGCGGCGGCACGAAGCGATGGTTCAGAGCAAAGGTGCCAGCCTTGGTTTTCTCCACGTTGGCAATGCGCAGCGCGGAGCAGCCCTCGCGGCTTTCCCCCTCCACCAATAAACGCAGATTTTTTCTCGCAACCTGAACCGGCTTCTCGGTGGCTCCGGTATTTTCGTCACGAAATGAAGTGACTTCCGCAGAATATCGAGTGCTGCCATCGCGTTGGGCTACTGATACGTTCAATCCGCGCTGGCGATAGCCAGGGATCGCCAGGTAGACATCCAGATTCCGAGTTGCGGGGTCGAACCATTCGGCGAGTGCCTTGGAAGGCGGCGCTGGATCGGCATCCGGGACATCGAACAGCAGACCGTCAGGAAAAATCCCGGAGGCACGGGAGACCACCAGCTGACCTTCGCTCAGAAGTTCCTGGTTGATCACCAGCTCATTAAATCCCCACGCACAAAATTTGAGCAACTGCAGGCGGAAATTCAACGTGTCTTCGATGAACCTGTCCTGGGTCTGCAGATGCTGAGGAGTGAGAAAGGTCCCCTTGGTCCAGATGACAGGTTGCAATTGCTTCATAGAATCGCCGAGTTTGCGCGGGTTTTCCCGCGGCTGCCCACAATAACAATTATTCTGCCGGGAAGCAAAGGCTATTCGAGCCCGTCAGGTTTGGCGAGTTTAATTTAGCGCGAAGTTTGAAGGGCAGGAGAGATTCAGCGTGGCGGCATTCTACGCAAGTGAGGCTTCGTCGCGGGAGCTTAGTTATGGTCTTGACGGGTGGTTACTGCGCGCCAAACGGCGGTTTCAGCAAGCCGTCCATGAACTCCAACCACTCCTTGTTCATCATGCGACGTTTAAAAGAGTTGCGGGAAAAAACTGCCAGACCGAAATCCCCTCGCGCGCGGCTGAGCACCATCTGAATTTCGTCGCACATTTCCTGCGGAACCGAGTTCTCGTCTTCCAGTTTTTCCAGGAGTCTTTCGAGCAGTTCGAACATATCGGGGGCGGACGCAATCAGGCTGGGATCGACCTCGGGTTCCATTGACGCAACGGTTCGCCCAAACTGATCCATAACCCGTGATTGTTTCTGCGGATCGATTCTCCACATTCCTGGGGTAACTTTTTTCTTTGCCATTTCTTTGCACCTCTCGAAAGCCCGCCCCTCTATCTATCGGCTATAGTCTAGGATGCCGTTACATCCATCAAGGTTACTGCAGTTACTAGAATGGTGCGTGGGCGAATCGGACGTAAGATGCAGTGCCCCTTACCCTTAAGTCGAAATCTCAGAGGGAGAAGCGCTGAACGTTGCATTCGCAGACAGCTTTGCTAGAATGCGGGACAGCCAAAAACGGCGCGAGGTGCTTCGATGCCAATGCAGGTTTGTATGGGCGCGACCATGATGTGCAGCTTTGGCATGGCACCGAGTTCGCTGGTCGTACTCCCCACCAACCGGGTGTTCACCAGTGAAATGCCCGACGCCAACATCATGGACAACATTCCGCTGGTGAACATCATGCCGTTTGGCATGTGCATGTCGCCGGCGAATCCGATGGTGGCCGCGGCCACAGCCGCGGCAATGGGCGTGCTCACTCCGATGCCGTGCATTCCGGCGACGGTCGCGCCCTGGGTTCCAGGGGCTCCAACTGTAATGCTCGGCGATATGCCCACACTGGATGACACTTCGCAGCTCATGTGCATGTGGGGCGGGGTTATCACGTTTGTCGATCCGGGAGAGTTTACCGTGATGGTTCCGTAAGATATTTCACTTACTTCAAGAATTTAAATGAAGACATCACTTTCGCCAGAGCCGCTTTCACTCTCCGCTCGTCTTCTTGGGTAAATTCTTTGATTGTGCCGGGAGGATACCCTCCCATGCTCGCGGTCGCAATTCTTATATCCAGTTCGAAGCATAGGCCGCTGTGAAAAATCCGGTAAGAGTCCTCAGACAAGCCATGTCCCATGCCCGCGTTGCTCTGGTGGCCGACCTGAAATTCCACTCCGTTCACTGATTCCGTATGAACCGGAGGCGGCATGGATGCTAGACATTCGCTGCCTGTTTTTTCCTCCGCCAGCTCATTCACCGAAAATGCCGCCCCTTCAAAGTTAGAACCTTCATAGTGGGCGGTCGGATAAGCGACGCAGGCCGCGGCGTCGTCATCGCAAATCGGCAAGTAGGTCAGACATGCGGCCTCGCTAGTATTCTTCCCGCAGACGATGAATCCCGCGGGATACTTAAAGCGAAATAAACCATCCCGGCTGACGAAGGTTCGCAGCGCTGCCTGCGGCTTCGCCGCAACCTGGGCCGTTATGTCCGCCCCTGAAAAGCCGAAAGCCATAACTAACGCGACGCACAGCAGCCTCATCGCGACAGACGCTCGCGAACCGCGAGTACAACTTGTGTGACCTTTTGTGATGAATTGCATTCTGTTGCTGCCCACGTATTTCTCCCGACTGAAGCGGCTTCCGCACGAGATCGAATCTGATCAGTAAGAAGAGGGATCAGAGGGATCCATCGCGGTGGAGCTGTCAAAATCAACGCGAGGTACTACGTGCCCGCCGGCATTGATATTGCAGTTATTTCCCTGGCCGAGTTGCCACAGCTTGGCGAAGGAAACACCTGACAGCGCCGGATCGGGAGCCGGAAACGGAGAACTCGGGCTGATTGTCTGGCGTCCACCCTTAGCCGGGCCGCAGGTGAATTTGTTGACATTAAAGATCCAAAAAATTGGCGTACTGTTAACGTCGTGCAGGGATTGCGCGACCTGGTAGAAGGAACAATAAACGCCCGGCGAATAATTCGTGTGGTCCTCCAGTTCTGAAGCCCATGCGTTGTAATAGGCCAAAGCAGCCGCGCCGATGGGAGGACCTTGTTCGATATCGAGAAAGAGGATCGATCCGGTGGACAACCCGGCCGCCGAAGCCAACTTGGCAGCATCGCGTGCATCGAGCGTGCCCTGCGCAGCGGTCACGTTCTTGCTTCCGGGACCAACCATCTGCTGCCCTACATAGGTGGGCGCCACGCCCCATCCAATCTGTTGCAGCGTGTCGAGCTTGGTCATCCACGAGGTATCAGGATGCGAAGGGGCTGGGGCAAGGTAAAAACCGCACCAGTAGAGATTGGTCTGGTCGAACATGGTTCGCATGATGCTATCGCCGGGATAAACGAGACGATCGAACCCGGCATAGAAGCTGTCTCTCTCAGCAACATTCACGGTCAACACGTCCCACACAGAACCTGATTGTGTCCTGGCCTGAAGCACCCACCGGCCAGAGTGGGAGCTGGACAATTCATACAACTGCACATCGCCGACCACGTTCCCCTTCCGTACGCTCAGATACGGAGTCGTCAAAATCTCCAAAGGCTTACCTTCAAAATCCTTGTACCCGTTGAGTCCAATTGTTACAGACGAGGCTTTCGGATCGAGAGAATTCGGCATCCCAACTTCAGTGATTCTCTCCAGTTGTGGATAACTACAGAAGTTTGCCATCGGGTTCCCCTCCGAGTTTTCCTGTGCAGGCGCTTCCGTACCGGCTAAACAATGCTTAATTCAATTTGGTTCCCTTGCTGCCGTCGTCGGCGGTGTCCGGATCCTTGGGGGCGGTTGGGGACGCGGGAGATTGCGGACTTGCATCGGAAGCGCTTCCAGCCGCGCCACCGCTGTTGATGAATACCATGGGCCCGCTGATGTACACACCGCTAGGATTGATATCGATGAAACTTCCGCCGACTTTCAGAGTGAGGTCCATGCCGGCTTCGATCACCGCGCTCATTCCCGCGTTCAAGTGAATGGTAGTGTCAGTTTTCATGGCATAAGCCATGGACGTCTCATCTTTGTTTCCGGTCACGGCCAATGAGACGTTGCCGGTTATGCTCTCGCTCTGATTACCGGTCACCGAAAGAGACTTGTTACCTGTGACACTTTCCATTTGATTTCCGCCGACATTCAACGACATATTGCCATCGATCTTTTCGAAATGGTCTCCTTGCACATGCAGGTGCTTGTCAGTCTGGATTTGCTCCAGCTGATTGGTGGTAACGATGAGGGAGCGGTTGGCCCCGATAAATTCGCGGGAATCGTTTTCCACGCGCAGATCCATATCCCTTTCGGCGTTGATGAAGATCTGCTCGTCGCCCATTTTGTCTTCGAAACGAAGCTCGTTATAGTTCGCGCTCCCGCCACCTTTGGAGCTGCGGGATTTGAAGGTGCTTCGCGTCTGGTAATCGGGCAAAGTGTAGGGCGGCATTTCTTCAGCGTTGTAGACGCGCCCGATAATGATGGGACGATCCGGGTCGCCCTCCAGAAAACTTACCAGGACTTCCTGGCCGATGCGGGGAATCCAGATTGCTCCCCAGTTTGCACCGGCCCAGGGCTGCGATACGCGAATCCAGCAGGAACTGTTCTCGTTCTTCTGTCCGAGGCGGTCCCAATAAAATTGCACGATCACACGGCCATATTTGTCGACCCAGATCTCTTCGTTGGCTTTGCCCACCACCAGCGCGGGCTGCGGACCTTGTACGAACGGCTTGGGAGTGACCCGCGGCGGGCGATAAGGAACTGCAATGGGAATGCAGTGGAATTGAACCGTGGCATTCTCATCATCCGAGTTGTTGGAGAAATAAGTTCCGCCTTGCGAGGCTGTGTGCCGCACCTCGGTGATGAGGTACGACGCATTCAGGTCTTTGCGATAGTGATCGCTCAGAGTGAAGCTTCGGCCGGGTGCGAAGTCGCGCACACGCCCCGAGCCAACGATGATCTGATGCGCGGCCTCGTGCTCCTCCATGCGTATCTTCGAAAAGTCTCTGCCCTGGTCCAATGTGCCGTGCACACCGGGATAATCAAAAATCTCGTATGGATCGTTGCCTCCAACTTTGATGACACTTTCTTCCTGCGCCTGCAAGCTGGTGGAAGGAGTTTCAAAGTTGTAATCGGTAGAGGTGTATTGGCCGGTCCTGAACTCGCACCGGGAGTGCAAGGCGGAAATGTGTTCCGCGCTGCCAAAAGAGGCGCCTGCGGTCGGATCGTACTCCACGGTCGGCGAAACCGGGCAGGCGGGCAGCGAAACTGAACTGCCACACGCGACCAGAGTGTGGCCGTCTTTCGTATGCTCGAAGTAGTAAAAAATGCCCTCATTTTCGAACAGGCGGGAAACAAAATTGAAAGATGTCTCGCGGTACTGGACGCAGTATTCGAGCTTGTCGTAGTCCCCGGTCTGGATGTTCATCTTGAAATCAGCGGGGTGCGACGTACTTTTTTGTTTCTTGAAAATCTCGGTCACGATTTCCGGGACGCTCAAATTCTGGAAGATGCGGCAATCCGCCTGCCGGGTAAGAAACCAGAGCCAGGGAACGATTTCCATCTGGTAGTGGAAAAATGTCTCGTCAAAACCACTCTGCGCGAAGCGGCTCACGTAGCCGTTGATGTAACGCGGCTTATCTGGTTTAGCCGTAGCGATGGTGATGACCGCCATTTTCCCCAGTACCTTGGTGAAGTCGATGGAATCTTTCTGCGAAAGCAGTTCGAGATGAAACGAAAACGGACGGGACAGAGCTTCCGTCCCGGTGAAACCTTGCAACAGGACCTCGTCCTCGTCGAGTCCATCGACGGAGAGGGAGATCAGGCGGCCGACTTGAGTGTAAGTTGCCATCAGTGGGCTCTTCCGATGCTTCCGGGAGGAGATGCCGCGCCACCGTCCGGAGCGAAGGCAGAAGTCCTCGCCATGCAGTGAGTATGAGTTGTCCCTTTTCCGTCCACGAAAAGAAGAACGTCATCCTTTGGGCACAATACCTCGCTCGCAGGCGTCTTTATGATCGCGCCGTCTTGGGCGATCTTTGCGTTGGGAGAATTTTCGGACCGATTCTTCTCCCAGAGATTACTCCACACCCTCCTGAAAAACCCAGAATTGTCAGGCTCCGGCGCCGGAAAATAAACATTGGTGTCGGCTGCGCCCCATACTCTTCGATCGCTGATGGTTTCATGTCCCGAACCGTAATCGATAAACCCGACAACTTTAACCCCACTCCACATTTTAGAAAGTGCAATCAACAACTCGGAGCCGCGAGCTTGCAGGGGTCCGTTCACGTCGCTGCCAACGTTGCAACCGTCAAATCGCACCGTCGCATTCGTCGCCAGAAATTTACCCAGACGATCCAGATCGTCGGCATAGTTCATGAAGGTTAAGGGCGCGAGAAACTCCGGGCGATTGTTGCCATCGATGAACAATGCTCCGGGGGCGCCATGAATAATGATCATCAGATACTTTATGCCGTGCTTCTCGATCGCTCCCTGGAAGCCATCCGCCGCGAAACCCTGGAAACTCTCGAGACTCTCGACTAGTTCATGAAGATCGTCGAACACAACCGTGACGGAGCGGCCCTTGACGTACTGCTCACCACTCATGTTTTTGAGAGGATCGACCAGTTCGAAGTCGCCGTCCGTCTCGACCACAGAGGCTTCGAGGCCCAAGGTATCCACTTGCGGATTCCAGTTGCGGTCGATCGCGTAAAGGGCAATATCCTTCAATTGTTCCTCGTTCAGAGCGGCGCGAACACTGCCATTTCACGAATACACGAAAGCTCCATCGGTCCCAACACCGACGTGGATACGTTCCATCGATTCGCCTTCCGCCATTCGTCCCAGCAGTTGCCGGGAAATTTCCGGCAATAAAGTGTTGGTCAGGATGTTATCCACATTGCGAGCGCCACTTTCTACTTCTGTGCAACGCTTCGCCACTTCGTCGACCAGGGCACCGTCGTAGGAGAGCGCAATTTTGTGATTCTCCTGAATGCGCCGCTGAATTTTCCCCAGCTTCAGATTGATGATTAACTTCATATTTTCATCGCGGATCGGAAGATAGGGGATGATCACCAGGCGACCGAGAAATGCGGGCTTGAATATTTTGTTCAGTTCTGGCTTGAGCGCTTTCACCAGCCCCTCGGGGCTGGGCATCGTTTCCGGATCAGCGCTCAATTTCGCCATCGTATCGGTGCCGGCGTTGGTGGTGAGAATGATGATGGTATTTTTGAAATCAATTTCGCGGCCTTCGCCATCCTCCATCATTCCTTTATCAAAAACCTGATAGAAAAGTTCCATCACGTCGGGATGAGCTTTTTCGACTTCATCCAGACAGCACCACCGAATAGGGTCGGCGCCGCACCGCTTCTGTAAGAACGCCACCTTCGCCATAACCCACGTAGCCCGGAGGCGAACCCTTCAAAGTTGAAACCGTATGCGCTTCCTGGAACTCCGACATATTGATCGTGATCAGATTGCGCTCGCCGCCGTACAGAAGATCGGAGAGGGCGAGCGCGGTTTCGGTCTTCCCTACCCCGCTGGGACCGACCAGCATGAAAATGCCTATGGGCTTGTTGGGATCGTCGAGACGAGCGCGCGATGTCGAAATGCGCTGGCCGATAATTTCGAGCGCGTGCATCTGACCGATGACCCGCTGGCCGAGAAATGTGGGGAGGGAAAGGACGGTCGAGATTTCGTCCTTCATCATTTTGCCGACAGGAATTCCGGTCCAGGCGGAGATGACCTCGCCGATGATCTGGGCATCGACCGCAACGCGAATCATCGGAGTCTCGCCCTGGAGAGCTGCGAGATCCGATTCTGCCTGAGCGAGTTCGGCGCGAGCAGCGTTCAGATCGACTGCCGGCGGCGCTTCCGCGACGGCGGTGGCCGCGGTAGACGAGGATGCGCTGATGCCATCGGCCGCTACTGCGGTTGGGCTCGCGATACCGTGTCCGCCGGAGCCATTTCCGCCCGGATCGGCGGGAAGAGGGTGCGCCGACACCGCGCCCTCAAGTTGCGCGCGCAGATCGCGAATGCGAGTGACTAACGTTTTCTCTTTATCGAAGCGGGCGCGCAGATTCTCCAGATTGTTTTCGATTTCTGTTTTCTTACTGGCAATCTCTTCGAGGCGCTCGTGATGATCGGAGCCTACCGCCGCCTCACGTTCGAGAATGCGTTGCTGGACAGCAAGATCGTCGAGTTGGCGCACACTATCCTCAATAGCGGGTGGAGTGGCGCTCTGGCCAAGAGCCAGCCGCGCGCAGGCGGTATCGAGCACGCTCACGGCTTTGTCGGGAAGCTGGCGCCCGGCGAGGTAGCGATGCGAAAGATGGACGGCTGCGGTGAGGCCTTCGTCAAGAATTCGAACTTTGTGATGCTTCTCGAGCGAAGGAACGATGCCGCGCAACATAGTCATGCATTGCGTCTCAATGGGTTCTTCGACTTTCACCACTTGAAAACGGCGCGCCAGCGCGGGATCTTTTTCGAAATATTTCTTGTACTCGGACCAGGTGGTAGCTGCGATGGTTCGCAACTCGCCGCGCGCTAAAGCCGGTTTCAGCAAATTGGCGGCGTCACCCTGGCCCGCAGTTCCCCCGGCGCCGATCATGGTGTGCGCCTCGTCGATGAAAAGGATGATGGGTGTAGGCGATGATTTCACTTCCTCGATCAAACCCTTAAGACGATTTTCGAATTCGCCCTTGATGCCGGCTCCGGCTTGCAATAAGGCCAAGTCCAAGGTTCGAATGGTTACGTTGCGAAGCGGCGGCGGCACATCGCCATCGGCCACTCGAATGGCAAAACCTTCAACCACTGCTGTCTTCCCTACTCCAGCTTCGCCCGTTAGTATCGGATTGTTCTGCCGGCGGCGCATCAGTATGTCGACGACTTGACGAATCTCAAGATCGCGTCCCAGCACCGGGTCGATTTTTCCGGTCTTCGCTTTTTCCGTGAGGTTGATGGTGAACTGATCGAGGTTGGGGGTCTTGCCGCCGGGTCGCGGTCCGGCAGAAGCACCCGGGCCGGCTGAAGCGGCTGCTGCCGCTTGAGTTTCTTCGCTCGAGTTCGCGACGATCGCAAAAAACTCTTTAGACAGCGCATCCGCCTGAACCTTTTGGAATTCGCGGCTTACGTCGCGCATAAGACGTACGAGTTCACCATTCGTTGCGAGAGCAAGAATGGTGAAACCGGTTCGAACTTGTCCGGCACCATAGTCGATTGAACCTTGGGTCCATGCTTCGGTCATCATCTTGATCAGCGTCGGACTCAGCGCTGGCGTCCGCGCGTTGCCGGACTTCAAGCGGTCCAGCCCGCGGAAAAGTTCGCCGGAGAATCTGGAAGTATCGAGCTCGAAGTGCTTGAAAATTGCGGCCGCGTCATTATCCGAGGAATCGAGGAGCTTCAGCAAAAAGTGCTCGACCTCGATATCGTAATGGGTGCGCGCCAGGCAAAGTCCGGCTGCCGCTTCCATGGCGCCACGCGTCGAATCGTTCAGTTTGCCGATCAAAGATTTCAGATTCATGTTCGTACTCCTTGTCCCAATCAATGTCGACCATCAACTTTCCGCCGAACGTTCCGCTTCAATCGCGAGCACCGTATCGTCCGGATCGCGCCCCAGCGGCTTTGACTTTAACCACGAGACCCAACCGAGTTGCGGTCCAGACGCATCTTCCGCTCCCAATTCGCAAGCCGGAACATCTTCACGTTCGAGAATCAGCTTTACTTCGAAATCCAATTCTTCGTTGGAAAAGAATCTCACCCAGGAACACAGTGGTTCCCAGTTCGAGCCGTCCGGAAGAAATCCCAAATATTTCTCCAGACTCAACGGACCGAGAACGATGCGAATTTTCGATTGCTGGCTCCAGACCTCGTCTCCGACCACGGCTCCGAGGCCGAGGCATTCGCTGTCGCTTGCGGCATCGGAAAAACAGCAGCGCGCGGCTGGATCAAGACGATACCACGCTCCGGCAAATTGTTCGATCTTCACCGGCACTGAGAAGTAGTCGGTAAGAATCTGGCACAAAGCTTGCGCCGAACGAGGCGTTTGCGAGAGCAGGCCCGAATAGTAGATGAGAGCTGTCGTCTGGAATTGCCAGGCGATCCTGCAAACCATCGGTGCCGAGTCCCAGTAGGCTGAGCAGATGGCGGGAGAAACGGTCGCGTTCGTCGCGCTCGGCCGAGACGTCGAGACGATATTTTCTCCAGGCTCGGTAAAAAAGCGAAATGAAGCGGTGATTGAAAATGTCAAGGAAGTCACGAAGCGTTCCATCCGAAGCCCGCAAGCGCTCGATAATCAAACTGGTATAGGGATTCGGCAGAGTTCCCTGAGGGCCGGTGAGCCCCATGAAATTCACGGTCATCTTCGGGGCGTCGCCTTCGTTCTCGGGCCAGTCCATGGACTGAATCTGGCTCGCGGGAAATGCCAGCGAATTGTTAACGCCGAAGCGCGCTACTTCGCGGGAGGGATGCGCGAACCTGCCGACTGGCGTGCGCTCGGGAAAAAGTTTCTCGAGCAGACGCACCGCTTGAAAGAAATCGAAACGGAACGGCTCCTGCCGAAGCTTTTCGCCGACCGCGGATTCTTTCAAATCCGGCTCGACTAAATCAGTATTGCTTGTCCCGCTCTCGGAGGCCACTCGCCTAAAGGCTCCTTTCGCTGGCGGCTCCGGGCCACCAGTTGACTGAAACTATTCATGGATACGTACAAACCAAAAAACTTTTCCAGCACGCTGGCAAATAAATACGCGCCGCCGCCGCTGAATTGCTCTTCGTCGAATTCCATCTCGACTCGCGTGCCACGCGCAAAGCTGACGCCGTGTTCAGAAATCACGCGGGTGAAGTGACGGCGCGCGTCTACGGATGTGATTCCACTTATCTGTTTCCTGACATCGGGCGAATCGGAGAAGTCATACAGATCGAGAATTTTCTGAAGCGCACCTTTGCCTTCATCGACCAGGGACAAATAATTTAGCGACAAATGCGAAGTAAGGCACCACAAAGTCTTGCCATCTAATGGCGGGCGCAGCGTTCGAGTTGGCTTGCGCAAAGCCACGATTTTTTTGATCGAAGCGGCGCCGGCCATTTCAAAATCGCCATTCTCACTGCCGAACGGCAGCCGGGTCACGAGGTCGCGATTGGTGCAAGTGCAGCGAACCGTCACGGTATCGTAATCCAGCTGCATCGGAGTTGCGGCGATGTTCACGAGCGAAACGAAAACGTCCGAACCTTCGTCACCCTTGCGGGTGGAAGGCAGGCGCGTGGTGTACCAGAAGGCGGGAGTTGAATCCTGAATTTCGTGTCGGCGCGAATATAGCGGGTGATACGTGACAGTCTCGTGCGAGTCAGGGTCGGTGCTGACCACTTCATCTACGGAATAAACTTCCATCGTCTGGCGCCGGCGCGCGTCGGGGACGACGGGATATTCGTATCGCGTCTGGTCGACGAGGATGGGCTCGGCAGTCTGGCCGAACAGGTTGATGATGGGAGTGCAGCCCAGGCGTAGAGTCTTCGCATCAACAGCGACTTCGAGGCGCTGGTGACGGCCGTCATGCTCAAAGGGGCGATCAGGAAAAGGATCTCCGCTTTGGATTTGAATCCCGCCCCCTGCAGAGCGGATAGTCCATTCAGACTGAGAAAGAAAAACTTTTCCGGAAAGGAAAAATATTCCTGAAGCAATCGATATCCGACAAAAGAGCGCTGCGGATAAGACAGCACGTCTTCGTCTTCTCCGAAGCCCATGGGGCGCAGATTGCGCACGGGCAACTCGCGCGGCGGCGTTTTTGGATTCGCGGGATCGCGCACCAGAATGCGAGTGCAATTGCGGCACAACAATTCGTAAAGTGTGTGGATGACCGAGCCTTCGCCGTTCAGGTAGAAGGCGAGATTATCCAGCTCGAGTTTGTCGAAGGTGATGTCGGGAAAACATTCGAGCTCGACTCGCAACACGGCAGCATCGGAGGAGCGCACCGTTGGAGTGAGACGGTCTGGCGTGAGCCACTGCGCCTGAGAAACTTTCAAAGGCCACAGCGTCGTGTTATAGCATGTGCGGAATTTGCACGGAACGCCTTCCACCGGGCGGGAATACAGCACAGTTCCTTTCGGAACCTGCAAACTACTGGTCATCTTGCCGCGCTCAGGATCGGTGTGGAACTCCGCGACCGACATGGAAGGGATGGGACAGAGATAGTGTGGATAGAGGATGTTCAGCAGCGCTTCGGTGATCTGCGGGAAGTCATCGTCGATCCGCAGATGCACGCGCGCTGCGAGCAGCGCAAAAGATTCGATCATGCGCTCGACGTGGGGATCTTCACAACGGTCGGGTTCAAGCAGCAGGCGCGAGGCGATCTTGGGGTACTTGTCGGCGAACTCCGCTCCGATCTGGCGCAGGAACGTGAGCTCGCTTTCGTAATAATTTCTCAGCTCATCGCGCACTGTCTTCTCCCTTAATCTCGTACTCGCCTTTTCCGAGTTCGAGGACGGTGTCGAAGCGCACCGGCTCGGGCGCGGGATCCATGCACAGCAAGCCTTCGATTACGAAACGGAGAGCGCGAAAACCGCCTTCCACGCGCTCCATGCGGACTTTCGCGCGCTTCAACCGCGGCTCAAAGACGGCGATCGCCGATTCCATTTCCCTGACCAGGTCGTTGTGGTCACGGCTGGAAAGCAGCGACTTTGACGAGATGTCCGCAAAACCGTACTGGTAGACCGAGTGCGCGGTTTCGCGAGCGGAATCGGGCGCGGGCTCGATGGTTTGCCGGGTATTCAGGAGCCATTCGAGATCGCGCTTGATCGCAATTTTCAATTCGCGCAGGGACTGCGCGCGGGTGAGCGGAACTTCCGAACTGACCTTCGGATCTTTATCGATCAGACGGTCAAGCACGGAAAGGGTGACCGGGCCGCTGATGTCGCGCCTGGGCATGGCTTACTTCCCGTCTCCAATGGCTTGCGCGGGATCGAGCCGGCAAATGCGCTCGAAGATTTTCTGCTGCTGCGCTTTGTCGGCTTGAATGCGAACGCTCAGTTTCATGATCGTGCCAAGCGCAGATGCGACCAGGCCAGGGTCTTCCCACTCATCGAGCTTGTGCGTTTCGATCATCGCCGCGAGATCATCGAGAATGGGCTGCGCAATATTCTGTTTGCTGGTCGAAATGCACATCTCGACTAACTGCATCTTGCGCCGGAAGCGTTCGCGTCCGGAACGCAGGCGCCCTACATCCTGCTGCAGGATTTCGAAAGCTTTGCGCTCCTGGCCCTCGCGCAAAGCTTGCAGCGCCGCGGCGTAAACATCGGGAGCCTGGCTTGGCCACCGCGAGGAGAACCCGTTGCGGCCCGGGGCACCGTTCACGGGCGCTGCGGCTCCGTCGGACGACGGAGTTGGCTGGTTCAAACGGTTGATCCAGGCACGGGTCTCCGCATTGGCTGCGGGCGTGTCGTCCATCAAAGTGGCGTCGAGCAATTGCGGACACTCGGCGATCAGAGCCTTCAACTCGGAACGTATTGCGCGGGCAATGGCTTCGTAATCGCTGCCCAGTGCTTCGCAAGCTTCGACGACCATACGCTGCAAATCCAGCCACGCGCGGCTGCACGGCAGAGCCATAGCGCTTTCCGCGGCTTCAAGAAGTTCGTCGAATTTTCTGTCGAGCGCAAGGCGTTTCAAATGCTTTCGAAGCTCCGTGGGCGGAGCTTCGAACTGCGTGGGATCGGCGCGGTCGATGGCCGCGCGCAATTCTCCCCAACGCAATCCGCGGAGCATTAAATAGGAAGCTGGACTTTTGGGCTCGCGTCGCCGCAGAAACGCGGCGGCTTCGGCCACTTTGCGCACGGCTTCGATTCGATCTGGCGGCTCGGAAGAAGTTTCGACGGAGAGTAAAACACCGACGCGCATCGGCGCGGAAGGAGCATCCGCCGCAACTGTCGAGTCGGTTTCCGATCCAGGCTGAGGCGCAATCTCCTCTACCGGGTCTGGTTCTTTTTCGCGCTTCTTCTGCAAAAAGCCATGGACGACGTGACGCGTAGCCTCAAGCGCCGAGCGTAGTGGGCCAAACGACGGACCATCGTCGGCAAACTTCACGTCGCAGGCCTCTTTCAGTTGCGCCAGGATCTGCAGGCTGCTATCCAGATCCTTCTCGGCTTGCGCGTAGAACTTCTTTGGAGTTTCTTCGAAGGCTTTATCGAAGACCTCGGGAGCAAGCTTCCCTTCCTTGATGAACTGGGCGCGCTTCTTCTTCGCGTCATCGCTCTTGGCCAGTTCCTCGTAACCGACTTCGCGAGATTGCTCGTAGTCGATGGAACCGTAGTTCGCTTTTTCAACGAGCGGAACCAGTTTCAACGGAATTTCGAGTCTGGTTCCGATAAAACCCAGCGGAGCGCCGCGCGCCTGCGCGTCGCCATCTTCAAGCTCGGGATAAACCGTGTCCCAGAACTTGTCGATCAAGCCGAAGCACAGTAAAAGACCGTCCTTCAGTCCGCCGAATCCCTGCTGCTTAAGCAATGCCTCGGTGAGCCACGCGGCCAGCTGCAGGTCTTTTGTTTTTGTGGTGAGAACATCCTTTGTGAGCTTGATGACCTGGGCGTTGTCGGCGACTTTGCGGTCGCGCTCGGTCATGCCCGGCGGCGGCTGATCTTCTTCGCGGCGAGCCTCCTTGATCTTGTCGTAAATGGGCTCGTAGCGCAGGTTTGCGCCACTTGGGTTTGGTCCATCGATAGGATTCAGCAACTCTTCGGGAAAGGGCATGATGGGTTAGACAGCCACTGGAGCCGGATTAAACTCGAGCGAACGAAGTTCGAGGAACGGGATCTCTTCGTCGTCCGCCAGCCACATCTTCTGGCCAATCGGGATTTGATCGTCGACGGCTTCGTTTTCCTCCCAGACGGTTGCCCGTCCCAGACGAACTGCATCGTCGGGATGCTTCCACGAAAATGGAGAAAGCACCGGAAGCATGACTTCGCCGAGTTCAGTTCCTTTGAAAGAAGGCGTGGTGCGAACCGCAGCGGGAGTCCACAAAAGATCGCGCAGACGCTTGGGAGGCTCGATGTGAATGGATGCGATGTGCTCGAAGGGCAGCAATAAGTAATTACCTGCGGCAAATAGCTCGAGCCGCGCTCCTATGCGAGGATCTGCGTCGGAAAAAGATTTGAACGACTGGCCATTGATGGCGCCGCTACGCTCGGGAAGAACAACCTGATTGGGATAAGATCCGCTCTCAAATAGATCCTGGCGCTGGCGCTCGGCGAATAAGGCGCTGCGGTAGAGAAGAACCCCGATTTCGCTGCTGGGTCCGGCTTGCGCCAGCACTTCCAGTTGCTTATCGGCGCGGGAATATTCTCCGGCGAAACAGAGTAATTCGAAAAGAAAAGTTCTGCGGCGCGTGTCGGTAGGATTATCTCGCACTTCGGCGCTCAAAGCCTTCAGAGCGTCCCCTAAACGACCAGCCCGATATAGTTCCTGAGCATTCATGCAAGAAGCTTTCCGCTTCAGACAGTCCAGCGCGTGCAAACAAACTCAGCCCGATTTCAAAACGGAGACGATCGAGCCTCGTCACAGAACAATCCGGCGTAGGGAATCCTCGCGGCGGTTGCGCCGCGAGGATCCCTTCCGGATTTCGAATTTACAACACTGAAAGCCGCGTGCTTTATGTCTGCTGCACGGCGCCAATGTTGTAAGTCGCAGCTCCGGCCAGAGTGACCGCGCCGCTCGACGTATCCTGCGTGTAGTACTGGAATTCGATCTGTTCGTACGCAATGCTGACGCTTTGACTTGGCGGTCCGGAGGCGCCCCCACCCATGCTGTTGCTCGTGATGTAGCAGTTGGTCATGAGCACCGTGAGATAGGTGTAAGGCGTCGCGGCGCCTGTCGACTTACGCAGGGAGAAAGTCGTCTTGGCGATGTGCTGGCCGGTGTAGATGGCTTTCAAAATCTGATAGCTGGCCTGATCTACGGCGCAGCTGAAGCTGAAATCCGACAACGAACATTTGCCGGCGGACAATCCTTTCCCACCCACATCCGCGGGGTTGCTGCAGCCAAACGAAAAACTGTCGAGCTCAATGTTATTGGTCATCCCTTGTGCCTGGGATTCCCCGGTGACTCCGTCTATTAAGAGATATGCATCACTCGCCATCGCAATTCCTCCTCACAAGCAATCTGAATTCAAGGACCGTCAGGGCCTTGTTTACCGCTCCCGCGTGAAGCTCCCGCCAAATATAACGGGGTTATCTTTTTGCCGCAGCCGGCAACTCCGCCACCAGCCGGAGAGAAACGTTCAATTCGTCGAGTTGGAAGTGAGGCCGCAGATAAGCGATGGCGCGATAAACGCCGGGCTTGCCCTTGACTTCTTCCACATCGACGCGCGCCTCGCGCAAGGGGAACTTGGCCTTGGTGGTCTGGTTCGCCTTGTCGTCCTGAGTTACGTATTGGCTGATCCAGCGATTCAGGAATCGCCAGGCATCGTCCCGCGACATGAAGCTGCCGATCTTGTCGCGCATCATCGCTTTGAGGTAGTGAGCGAAGCGGCAGGTCGCCATCATGTAAGGCAACTGTGCCGAGATGCGGGCATTGGCCGTGGCAGAATCGCTGTCGTAGAGCTTCGGCTTGTTGCAGGATTGAATACTGAAGAACGCCGCCTTGTCGGTGCCTTTGCAGTGCACCAGCGGAACCAGACCCTGATCCGCAAGTTCTTTTTCGCGACGATCAGTGATGGCGATTTCCGTTGGACATTTCAGAGCGACGTCGCCTTCATCGGTGCGGAAAGTGTGCGAAGGTAAGCCGTCCACCAGACCCCCGCCTTCCACGCCCCGGATGGAAACGCACCAGGCATATAGCGAAAAAGCCTGCGTCATTCTCGAAGCCAGCGCGTAAGCGGCGTTGCCCCAGAGATATTTTTCATGGTCGGTGCCATCGACGCCTTCTTCGTAATTGAATCCGTCGACCGGCTTGGTGTCGCGGCCATACGGCAACCGCATCAAAATGCGCGGGCAAGTCAGACACACATATTTCGAATCTTCGCTTTCGCGGAAACCTTTCCACTTGGCGTACTCGGTGCTGTCGAAGATCTTGCCGATGTCGCGAGGCTGATCGAGTCCGGTGAAGCTTTGCAGGTTCAATAATTCCGGCGAAGCTGCGGAAAGGAACGGTGCATGTGCCGCAGCCGCCACTTGCGAGACTTTTTCCAGCAGCTCCATATCTTCCGGGTGCTTGCTGAATTCGTAGTCGCCCACTAAAGCTGCGATGGGTTCGCCGCCGAAGATGCCGTACTCATCTTCGTACACTTTCTTGAACATCGCGCTCTGATCGAACTCCGGCGCCCGCTGCAGATCGCGCAGTAATTCCTTCTTCGAAGCGTTGAGGATACGAATCTTCAATTGCGAACTGGTTTCAGACTGATCGAGCAGATACTTCAGCCCGCGCCACGTTCCTTCCAGCTTCTGGAACTGAGGATGATGCAGCACCTCGTTCAATTGGAGCGAAATAAGGTGGTCGATTTGGGCAACGCGGGACGTGATCATCTGGTCGGCGTCGCGGCCGATGGTCATCGAGCCTTCGAGCACCTGGGAGACGAATTCCTTGATCAGGCTTTTGCCGCGCTCGCGTGTGCCGGTATCGGTAAACCGGCCTTGTTCGACGATCTGGTCGAGAAGACTGCTCTGTTCCACCGCTACCGGCCCGGCAGCGGGCTTTTCTTCTACCATGGGCTTAGCCATTGTTCTCCTCCTTCGCGCCAACCTCGGTCTTCAGCTTGTTCAATTTTTCTGTCTGGCTTACCGCATCCAGCAACGCTTCATCCAGCTTTTCGTTGGTCTGCAGCGTTCCCTTCAAATCATTCAGGCGCGTGCGAAGATCTAACAATTCCTTGAGCGGCTTCACCTGCCGCGCTACCTGCTCGGGTTCGAAGTCTTCCAGACTCTTGAAGCGGAGATCGACTTTAATCTGGCCGGCGTCAGATTCCTCGCTCAGCTTGTTTTCTACGGCGAAAGACAAGTGCGGCTTCATGCTTTCGAGGACGGAATCAAAGTTGTCCGGCGTTACTTCGACAAACCGCCGCTCCTTGAGTTTCGGCAGCGGCTGCTCCGGATTGCCGGTAAAATCTCCGAGGACGCCAACCACGAACGGTAGTTCCTTGACCTCAATGGCTCCGCCGGTCTCTACGTCATAAGTGATCTGGACGCGAGGCGGACGCACCCGGTCCAATTTGTGCTGCGTGCTTTGTTTAGCCATGTGTTCTCCCTTTATCCGTCAATGTTGATCCGATCGAGTTGCGAAGGAACTGACACGTCAGACCGCCCAAATACAAGCCGGGCTTATCCGTGCGGAGCGTATTAGTTCGGGGGGTACCACCCGGATGGAAGCGGCTCGTCACCGCAGTTCACCCATACGAGTCGTGGAGCAACGGTTTATCATATGCAGAAACCGGAGTCAAGCATTAATCGCTTTTTTGGCATGGGACGTTTGCTTAGAAGTTGCTGAAATGCTAAGCCCTTTGCCGCCCCAAGCAAGATAGTGTCAATCATTCGGGAAACGTTACAAGGCTTGCTACGTTGGGGTCTTTCGGCTCTATGCACCGACTTAGGCTGGGAGTGATCGTGCTCAGCTCAAGCGCGGGGATCTCGGATTCGGAAACCGGAGCTAATTCCGGCAGAGTGCCGCGCCTCCGGCTATACCGGCGTCGGCACCGTAGTGGGCGGCCACCAGAGGAACTTCCTGACAATGGGAATTCACGCACCACTCGGGAAGCCGCTCCCGGACCAAATCGAAGAAGGGCCGGAGCATGGCGCCGGCTCCCCCTCCAATAATCATCACATCCGGCTCAAGTAAGTCCACAATGTTTCCTAACCAAATGGCGAGCAAGCCCGCGGTTTCCTCTAAGACTTCTTTGGCCAGGGCATCTCCAGCGGCGTAGGCCTTGCCCACCATCTCGCTGGTAATGCGATCCGGCTGGCCGCTGGCCAGATCAAGAATTTTCGAAGACTGACCGGGCTTGGCGAGCTTTTCCGCCGCTCTGCGAGCGATCGCCGGACCGGACGCCAGCGCTTCGATGCAACCGAGCTTGCCACATCCACAGCGTGGGCCACGATAGTCGATTGTGTTGTGACCACCTTCCGCGGCAGCGCCGGTGCGGCCATGGTAAATGCGGCCATCGAAAATAATCCCGGTTCCAATCCCGGTGCCAATGGTGGCGCAAAAAACATTGCGAAAGCCGCGTCCAGCGCCCCATAAGGCTTCGGCCAATGCCGCCGCGTTTCCGTCGTTATCGACGCGAACCGGAACTTTGTAGACCTTGGATATTTCCGCAGCCAGCGGAAAATTTCGCCAACCCGGAAGGTTCGGAGGATTGATAACGACGCCTTTGCGTGGATCGAGCGGCCCGGGAGCGCAGATGCCAATGCCCGAAATCGGGCTGTCTATCGTCGCAGAAGAGGACGCACGAACCGCATCGATCGCCGAAACCACAGCCGCCAACCCAGCTGCCGCGTCATGAGCTGCCATTGGAGTTCGTGTCTGAAAAGTGATTTCGCCGGCTGCGTTCACCAGGCCGGCAGCTACTTTGGTCCCACCCACATCCACACCGATGAGGTGCAGAGTCCCCGAGACTTGCGTCATGCGATTGGCATCCTGGCCAAAGCTTTATCCCCCACGAGTTGGGCTATCACTCAGTTTGAAGCTGTTCGTTTCGTCGTGATCACGCCCAGAAGAAAAGCCCCACGTTCAGCCAATGGTAAACTATTTGGAGAACGGTGAGGGCGCGTAGCTCAGTTGGTAGAGCAATGCCCTTTTAAGGCATGGGTCGCAGGTTCGAATCCTGCCGCGCTCACCAGGTTTTTCTGACGATTGATGTGTGGTGTGATTGGGGCACCTTCCCTGGTTTGTGGACATTCGTTCATGCCTCGGTAACAGCGCAACGACTTTCTCCACCGCACCGCTAACCGCCGATGATCGGATCGGCAGGAGATTCCCTTACGCCTCGAACCGTCGGCAAAACTTCACAGATTTTTTTCAAATCTTGACAACTTATATTTGTGCCCAGGGTTTGGTTCAAACGAAGCTCATCAGCTTCCCGGTTGAGATCTCAGCAGTGAAACGTGAACTGCCCTGACGCGTAGTTCTTTTGCGTGAGAGCGGTGCATTCCACATCAGCGCCGAACCTTCACAATTAAAAAGGAGACTTATGAAACGTCGCATACGTGTCGTCATGCAACTCGCATCTCTGTGTTTTGTTCTGGCCGCATACGGATTCGCGGCCGATAACGCTTACCTCTACATCGTGCACGGAATTCCCGGGCGCGATATTGCCGAGAATCTCAGCCCCGGCTTTCCCATCGATGTCTTGGTGAATGGCGGGTCCTGTCTGGAGCGAGGACTGGCGTTCGGCAGCACCAGCGGACCGCTAAGTTTTTCCCCCGGAACCTATGACGTGCAGATCAGCGAGGCCAACACGCTGGCGCCCTGCACGAATCCATCGATCATCACTGCGGAAGTAGCTCTGCCGGCTGGCGCAAGCGTGACCGCCGTCGCCGCAGTCAGTGGCGGGGAACCTACTCTGCTGCAGTTCGCCGATAACCTGACGCCGGTAACACCGGGCTACGCGCGATTTGTACTCGTGCAATCGGCTGACGCCGGCGCATTGCAAGCCACGCTGACGCAGTTAGGCGTGAAGGACCCGAAGACTTTCACCGTAACCGTCAGTCCCGGCAAGCAGCAAGGGATCAACGTGCCAGACGGGACGTATCTGGTGCAGGTTACAGCCTCTGGCAGCACGACCGCGCTGGCGACGGAACAGATCAACCTAGCCGACCAGACCGCCAACTTCACATACGCAGTCGGCGAAGCGAGCAATGGCTCGGTGGGCCTGATTACCAAAATTGTCCGAGACGTGTTTTAGGCAAGGCCACTCCAGCTGGGCCGTGCTTGCACGGTCCAGCTTATTGTTTTTCTCTGTAACGGCTCGCCTTTGGAGATAAGCGGCACAGCAGCTTCCTGCACAGCTGACTGACCCGGGCCTCATTTTGCGGGACTTTTCTTCCTTTATGTAGGTTAGGATTGGTGTCCTCCAATTGCGCCTTGCAAGTAGATTGCGCGATGAGCCGAAGATCGCGGGCCGGGCGCTGGTTCTGTCTGAGGAGTGTTTGTCATGAAGTGCACGCCACCGTCTATCTCTTGTCAGTGTGTGAAGCCGTGGTTTCTTACCGCCTTAGAGCTTACGGTATTTTGGTTTTTTGCAGCCTCCGCCTTATTCTCCCAAACTGTTTTCAATGGACCGCGGGACTATCTCACTGGGCCATCTCCGGATTCGGTAGTAGTCGCGGACTTCAATGGCGACGGTCGTCCCGACATCGCCACCGCCAGTCAGTCCTCAGCTACTGTTTCGGTGCTGCTTCGGAACAGCGATGGAACTTTCCAGCCAGGCGTTAGCTCTGCGGCAGGCAGCAGTCCGAATTCGCTGCGTCCGCTGTATGTTGCCGATGTGAACAACGACGGCAAGCCGGATCTGCTGGTACTGAACACGACCGACCAAACGCTTGCGGTCCTTCTCGGGAATGGAGACGGCACTTTTCAAACCCAGAAAGTGACCACCATCGCTGGAAGCTATTGTTGTCTGGCGGTTGGAGACTTCAACGGAGATGGCAAGGTCGATATCGCCTCTCCCGTCCTCGGAACGACGTTTCTCTGCTTCTCGGGAATGAAGATGGCACTTTCCAGTTTCCCATGCAGTTTTCTTCCGGCCTAGCGTCGATTGGAATCGGTCCCAGCGGAGCTTTGGCTGTTGCCGATTTCGATGGAAACGGAAACCCCGATTTGGCCGTGGTAGAAGCAAACGGCGTGACTCTTCTACTCAGTGCCGGCAAAAGCGGCTCGGGGGCATTGCTTGCGCCTACGACACTTGCATTCGGGAACGAGAACGTCGGCCAGACAAGCGCTGCACAAATTTCCATTCTTAGCAATACGAGCTCCGCAGTTTTGAACATCGCCGGCATTGCGATCTCCGGACCGCAAAGCGGCGACTACGAGCAAACCAATACTTGCGGCACAAGCCTCGGCGCAGGAACAAATTGCGCGATCACGGTAACGTTCTCTCCTCAAGGCACGGGTGTACGCACCGCAGTGATCCAGATCACCGACAATGCCTCCAATTCTCCGCAGATGATCGGCCTAAGCGGCACGGGAATGGTTGCACCGGATTTCACAATTGGTATGCCGACGGGCGGCAGTTCGTCGACAATTTCCGCAGGCGGCACCGCGACTTTTAATTTGACGCTTTCTCCAGCCGGATCATTTAGCGGAACGGTGAAACTGGCTTGCAGCATTAGTCCGGCAGTAACGTCGGCACCGGTGTGCGGCGTACCAGCATCGGTGAATGTCACGGGAAGTTCGGCGGCTCCGGTGACTGTAACGGTCTCTACCACCGCTGCCGGATCTTCAAGCAGCGGACCATTCACATTTTTGCCCCCGATCACTTGGCCCATCGAGCGGACGTTATTTCTGGCTGCATTGAGCTTGCTCTTCGTCGGCAAGCAGCGGCGGCGAGCTCTATACGTGCCACTGATCGTTTTGGTTTTCCTGATGCTGGGCTGCGGAGGAGGAAATTCATCGTCTACGCCGCCACCCTCCATCGCGTCAAAGGGAACGCCAGCCGGAACTTACGCAGCATCAATCACGGCCACTTCAGGAAGCTTGAGCCACCAAGTCGCGCTGACCGTCATTGTGCAGTAGGCAGTCCAAGAAAAGAGGCGAAAGAGTTTTACGCTGTTCTGACCAGTCACCGCAGTCCTAATGCTTCCCCCGAACTGGCTAGGGGGGCATGTTGGGCTGACGAGCGCTACGCCACTAATCCATCACTTCAATACGACCAATTCACCCCCGGATAGAGACTGGGGACACGATAGGCGCGATAAGCGTAATCGGCGATTGGACTAATGTCCATTTTCCAGACTATCTGCCGGGAGGTTTGCGTGACTTCTTGCACCTCGGAGGCGATGTTGGGGGCTATGGGCGGAGCGGCAGAGTTTATATCGAACTCAACATTTCCATTACTGAATTGATTGATGCTTCCTCCCCAAAGAGAGTAGTAACCGGGGAAAAGCTCCCAAGTCAGGTCGGCGACCATTGCGTTTTCATCAATTTGAAAAATTGTGGCCCGCGAGTAGCACGGAATGTCTAAAAAGACGGATGGGCAAATGTCGCCGCTGCTGTCCAGGACGCGACTATCTCCGTTGTCCCAAACTGCAAGCGTGGTTTCAGCCCCAGTCTGGCTTATGATCCACGGAAAATGCTGAGCCGAGAACCAGACGCTTGGGTCATTTGTGGGGACACCTCCTTGAGATAAAGCCAAATCTCCTTGATAACCAAGAGTCCAGATCACGTCCCCCGCGCCAGACCCGTTGTTGTAATCGATCTTTAAAATCAAAGACTGATTGCGCATGGAGAAGATCAGGTTGCCATCAGCCGGGGAGTAGAGCAGAGCGTTGGCGTGTGTCCAGTCAGGCAAGCCAAATGGATGACGGTTCACATCAAGATGGTCGAAGGTGCTCCATGCCCACACCGGATTCCAGTTCTGGTCTAAGTCAACTATGCCATCTCCAACCACGGCCAATGATCCTGGATAGCCGGGAAGGTTGGTAAAGTTTTTTGCGAAGTTGACAATGGCCACCAGATGTCCGTTAGCAAGCGGAACGAAATCGTGGGTAAAGCTTTGCGCGGCGAAATCGAATCCAGCGGCCTGCATTTTCGCTCCGAGAGTGTTGATATCCATTTGACGGATGGTATTTCCGGCGAGGTCGACTTCACGTATCAGAGAAACCACCGGAGCAGTAATACTCGTAGTAATACTCAAAATCATGTGCCCATTGGGGAGCAACTTAAACGTATACGGAAAATTTGCCGACCCTACGTCGTAATACCAGATGGGATTGCCATCCCGATCGGTGAAATAGGCAGGTACACCGACGGTGGTGACGTCTATCAGTTCGATCCCTGGGTTCTCAGGATAGGTGGAGGAGGGGCTGGGGCGGGTCACCGTTAGCGTCGGAAAAGGAAGCGAGGGCAAAGCTCCAGTTGTAAAAGTAAGGTCGTCGCCGGTATAGGTATTGGTTCCACTCGTACATTGAGCCTGGACCAAAGCACGCATGTGATATGTGGTCGAGGGTCTCATTCCCGCGACGAGGATTACCGAATTCGCAGCAGACGCTAGAACCGGATACCATGCCGTATTTCGTCCGTAGGACGTATCCGGACCGAACTCGACCATAGTTTGGCCTGGGCATCCCCCCAAAGCTGTGGCTAAGCTGACCTGTGCTACAAGAGGATTTTGCGTCTTCGCGACCGACGCCGTGATGCCCGGGGGATCGTTTAAATTTACGCTCCCGCAAGCGATTGTGAAACCGCATAAACTTAGAATGGAAAATAAGAGGAATGGCTGTAGCGGAGCCAGGTATTTCATTGTCTATCTAGTCCCCCTCCAGGGATGACAGCACGGTCGGGCAGGGCCACGATGTCCTGTCACGATCATTTGCAGGTGTTCCGTGTGGGCGGAATCATACCGCAAAAAATCAAGAAGCCAAGCAATAATTTGTAAACGTGGTCGATTACTTATTTACAGGCTCGATTCCCCATTCGCTGCATGGGGATTGAAATGACGACGGTAGAAAGTGAAGTGGTAAATTGCGGGACGCCGCCGCCAGAAAATAGCGCGTGGATGAACTCTCTTATTCTCGCACCAAATTCCCGCTTCGTTCCCACCATCACTCGATCCGACCATCTGCACTGGTCAAGAATTTACTTCAACGAAACACGAACAAAGGGTTGAAATGCTCGCCTGTCTCTCGCACACCTCTTGCCGAGAAAGTAAAGGTTGCGTAACCTAAGGCAGTCGAGAATCTCCAACTACCGAAAGGATTTCGGGCAAACGCCTGCCGTCAAAGCCCCGGTGTTCGGCAGCTTAAAATTACGGGCTTGGGGCTCGGACTCCCAGGAACTATAGGATTTTTGAATTGATCATGCAAAGTCGCTGCTTCTCACGCTGTTTGTTACTCTGACCGTCGCGGGATGTTTTTCGCAGTCGCTCAACGACCCTCTTGCTCAAGACACAAATTCTCAGGGTGCAACGGCAGATTGCTCCGATCCATCGATGGCGAACAGTGCTCAATGCAGCAGTGCTCAAGGTCAAAGATCGAGTGGCATCCCGGCGGACGAAAGTTCGCCTTCCTACATGCGCACTCCCACATTGATCAACGCTGGAGGGTTCAACACCGACCAGTACACACCCAGCAAGCCTCCGCTCAATCCTTCGCAGATTTGGCAACCGCAGGGCCCGACTCGGCCGGAGACGGAGTTCGAGCAGATGGTTGCAGACTCGGTGGGCCGTCCGTTGCCCTTGTTCGGGCAATCGCTATTTGTGCAGGCGCCCAGCACCTTTTCTCCGGTCGATTGGATGCAGGTTCCAAGTGACTACATCATTGGACCGGGCGACGAATTGCAGATTCGAATATGGGGCCAGGTGCAGGCCAATTTGCGGGTCGTGGTGGACCGCTCCGGACAGATTTACATCCCGCAGGTGGGGCAGATCTCAGTTGCGGGCATTCATTACGGAGATCTGGAGCAGCACCTCAAAAGTGAGATCTCGAAAATATTCAAGAATTTTAACGTCACGGCAAATATTGGCCGCCTTGCGCTCCATCCAGGTTATCGTGGTGGGTAATGCGCGCTATCCCGGGACTTATACCATCAGCTCACTAAGCACGCTGGTGAATGCAATCTTCGCCTCCGGCGGTCCAACCCCGCAAGGCTCGCTGCGGCACATCCAGGTGAGGCGCGACGGCGCGACCATCACGGATTTCGATTTCTATGACCTTCTGATCAAGGGCGACAAATCCAAAGATGTCCGCCTGCAGCCGGGCGATGTGATCTACATCCCGCACGTTGGTCCGTTGGTGGCCATTGCCGGGTCGGTGAATTCACCAGCAATTTATGAGATGAAGGATCACTCCACGCTCGGCGATCTGATTGAGATTGCAGGCGACCTAAGCCCCGTTGCCGACACCAACAAAATCACGATCGATCGTTTCGTGGAGCATACGGCCCGAAAAACTTTAGAGTTCCCTTATGACGCGCAGTCCCGCGGCGAGCCGCTCAAGGATGGCGACATTGTTCGCGTGTTCTCCATCGTTCCACGTTTTGAAGACACCGTAACTTTGCGTGGCAACGTAGCGAATCCGGGCAGGTATCCCTGGAAGCCAGGGATGCGCGTACGTGACTTGATTCCGGACGCGCAGGCTTTGCTCACCCGCCGCTACTGGCGCAACCGCGCCGCCATCGTAAACGGCAGCGCAACTGAGTATCCGGTGCGCACACCGCCGGCACAGAACGGCCCCAACAATCTCAATCAACCGCAAACCAACGGCACGACCTCGAATGGCGCACCGGCTAATGGCGGTGCACCGAACGGCTCCTCGACACCGGTCGTACCGCAGTCTACCCAGAACACCAATTCTCCGAATGCATTGTCCGAAGGAACGGGTGGTGCTGCAAATGCGGCGGATTCCCTTTACGCGCAGAGTGAGTTAAGCCCCTCGGCTAACCAGACGCCGGCCCCTGGTGGTACCACCACTCCTTCTAACCAGCAATCTCTGCAGATGTCAACCGCGACTCCCTACCCTAATGTCGTCAAGGACATTGCCGAGGATGTGCGGCGCTATGCTCCCGAGATTAACTGGGACTACGCCATTATTCAGCGGGTGAATCCGGTAGACCTCTCCTCGAAACTGGTTTGGATGAGCCCACGCAAGGCGATTATCGAGAAAGACGAAGCCAGCAATCTGGAACTGCAGGCGGGGGATATCGTAACGATTTTCTCGCAGCGCGATATCAGTGTGCCGCAGGCGGATCGCTCGCAGTATGTGATCGTCGAGGGCGAGGTGATGCGCCCCGGAGTTTACAAGCTGGAGGCCAACGAAACTCTGCGCTCGGTCCTGATTCGTGCCGGAGGGTTGACGCCCGACGCTTACCTTTACGGTTCGCAGTTAATCCGTGAGTCGGCGCGAATAGACCAGCAAAAGAGCCTTAACGAGTTGGCGCAAACCATGGAGGTGCAAATCCGGCAGTCGGCAATGTCGGCGGCGGCTTCCGCCAACCCAGGGGACCTGGCGGAATTGATGGCGGCACAGGAAGCCATCATCACGCAGCTCCGGAATACTCGCGCCAGCGGACGCGTCGCCCTGCCGGTGAAGCCCAAAGATACCAGCGTCACCGACCTTCCAGACATTGCGATGGAAGACAACGACCGGCTCTCAATTCCCCACGTTCCTTCAACGGTCTCCGTGGTCGGGGATGTATACAACCCGGGATCGTTTATTTACGAAGCGCGTAACAGCGCCGGAGCTTATCTGGAGATCGCTGGAAAGGGGAAACCGCAGTCTGACCTGCACCATGCTTTCGTACTGCGCGCGAATGGGGTGGTGGTCGCAGCCAATAATGTCAACGGCCTTTTCGAGGGATCGAAGTTCAGTCGCCTCCGCTTGTACCCTGGGGATCAGATCGTTGTGCCTTACAAGCTGCCGACCGGAGCCTTTATACGTGGCTTGCAAGGCTGGACGCAGGTTTCCTCCCAGTTGGCGTTGACGGCCGCAGCGCTCGCAATATTGCAGTAGCAATGCATCACGTCTCATAGTTCAACATGACCTATGCGGATCGGTGGTTGGATTTGGAAAGTATGACACTGCCCGTGTGGTGCGGCAGGTGCGTGCCCATTTCCAATATCCTTCCCGAGAAGCACGTCTCTACTCGCCCGGCAATTACAGCCGAAGAACCGTCAAGTCGCAACTCGAAATATGCGAAACTCTTGAGTCGAAAGAGAGTCAGCATAAAGCTTGCAAGGAAGGTGATTCTCGCTACCAGTACGATTTTGGCTATTCTGAGTGCCGCGCTTTTCACCACCGGTTGTGGCGATCCGCCATCCCTTCCCGCGGGAGCAGTAGGCAATCCCGGAAATTACAACTATTCGCCCTCTGTAATTGAAACGGGGAACACACGGCAGGTATGGTGGTGCAGTCCCGGAGTCAATCCGAACGATCCCTCCCAGGATACGGACGCAATCTATTACGAATCGATCAACATGTCCACACACGAGTCCTCCCGTCCAGTGTTGGTGCTGGCCGAAACCCCCGGCGAATGGGATTCTGCGTTCACTTGCAATCCAAAGGTAATTGGCGGAGTTTTCGTGAATCCCCTTGGCGACGGGCAAACCTATACCTTTGCCATGTACTACGTGGCCACGGCGGAGATTAGCGGGCTCAATAACAGTATTGGTGTGGCCTTTTCCAACGATGGCATCCGGTGGAACAAGTATCCTCAGCCGGTTATCCCATCGGATTCCAAGACTAACTATGGCGTCGCCCAGCCCGTTCTTTACAATGCCGATCACAAATCCGCGATTTATATGTTCTATGAGGACAACAGCCCGAAGGACGATCACGTAGCTGCAGTTTCAACCGACGGTGTGCACTTCACGGTACAAGGAAAGCTGACGTTCAACGGATTGGATCCGGACGTTCCAAATCCGAGTTGGGGCGACATGGCCTTTGATTCGAAGGCGGGTGAATGGTACGCGATCTTCAATCGCCTGCAGCGGCCACCGTCGACAACCGGAGGAGTACTGGAGCGCTCGGAATACGGCGTTGAACTCTACAAGATCCCACAGGCTGCTCTCTTGACGGGCTCCTCGCCCTGGCAGCAACTCTCCATTATGGACACGAATTCCAACGGCTTCGAGTCGAACTTCATCGCCGGTTTCGTGCGCGATTTATACGGCAATATCAATGTCGCTTCATACCCCACAGTCCAGATGTACACGTCCATCTCGTTTCCGCCCCCGAGCTGGGAGGGAGGTCCGTCCGAGGCGGCGGCATCAGCAACAAGCAGAAGCTGGATTCTTATGCCCATGGAGTGGACACCGGATGCCAGCGTATCGCTTCCCTTAAATCGTTATTTCAACGGGAATGTGCATGAGGTCACCTCAGGGTGGATTAGTCCGAACAGCGGTTTTCGGTTGGAGGAGCTTCTCGGCCATCTGTACGCGAATCCGCTCCACGGAGCGACCGTGGCGCTCTACGGCTGCAAACGAGATCAGAAAGACTACTTTGTGTCGCTCGATGTTGCTTGCGAAGGGCAGTTGAGCCTCGGCGAAGACGGATATGCATTCTCGCAACCGGTTCCCGGACTCGACCTGGTCGCGCTATACCGTTGCCGGACCGGCTACGATCACTTCGTTAGCAAAGACCCGAAGTGCGAAGGTCAGACCACAGACAAGCTTCTGGGTTATGTCGTTCCTTGAATGCACCTACCTAACATCGATGCTTAGATCCAAGACGCATAGTGCCCGTGCATTTTTAGTCACCGATCTCCGACAATGAAGCCGATGGCCATCTTGCTCAATTGCCGGCACAGGCCCGCAGCGACCGGAACTGATATAGGACGTTCAACTCTCTGGGCTCGCAAGTTCATGCCTTCGAAAAGACAAAGTCAGCGGTACAGGGAAGCCAGCGACAGAGGAACGGAAACGCAGAAAGCACCTTGTAGTAGACTCCTTCGACCACGCCTCTATTGATTGTCGGAGTGCTGTAATTCACTTCCATTCGAAATCCGAACTCGGCTGCTGATTCCTCCAGTCTCTCGAAGCACAGCACGTCCTCCGGGCATTCCGGACGCTTTCTGTTTACGCGCCATCTTGCCAGAGGGTATATGTAACTTCTGCAGGATGGCTCGTGTATGTAGATACAAGTGCCGCCCGCCTTCAGGACGCGAGCCACTTCCTTCAAGGTCTCCTCGTGCAATCGGAAGTGGTGAGCCGCCTGGAATGTGAAGATGAGATCAACGCTATTGTCCGGCAACGGAATTTTGTAGCTCCTGCAAGAAAATCGCACATCGACTTTCGCTTCGAAAATTCTTTCCCATTTGCCAATTCCGGAGATCGCCGACTCGCTTATGTCGGAGGCTGCAATCCGTGTTTTCGGGTACAGATGCTTAACCACGCATGCTGCCCAGCCTTCCCCTCCACCCAGTTCAAGCACAGTGCCCGCTTCTCGAAATTGCCGCTCATAAAGGTCGAATTTTGGCAGGAGCCAGCGCAGTTCTGATAATTTATTAGAAAGATTGTCAAGCCAGCCTAGATCTTGGAGCTTATCCCATACTGCGAGTTCTATATCTTCCATCTCCTTAACGCTTTGGGCCACAACCGTGCCTCCTTTGGACAGCTAGGTGATTCGCAAGTTCGCCATTCCAAATTCTTCTATCTCACACACGACCCCTGTTTCAAATCATAACAATGATCCGCGACGCGAGGCTACTCGTTGCGACTCGCTTCGTTCGCCGACAAACTCCGGGACGCCCAAAGCACTAGTCCGACCTTTCCGTTCATACGACCAAAACATTCATGGTCTTCCGAACATGACAGCTACCATGCTCAAATGGCTGCGACCTTCTTACCGACTACGAATAGGTTCGATGCGAAGCATCGAACTGGCCACAATTTCTCACCAAGCCTGTTCTGCGAGGCAATGGCGCTAACGAGCTTGTTTGCTGTCCGAGAATCGAAGATGCCACCCGTACTGCACATGCTAGGGAGAACCTGATGATAGCCAGACGCAATCGGCACAAAACCGTGATGTATAAACATGTGCTTCGCTTCTTTGAGACTGTAGAGCCTGAGGTGATGAGTTCTATGAAACCTTCTGTTCAGCCACTCGGTATAGGAAAAGCGATTCGGAAGAGTAGTCATGATGAATACGCCGCCCGGTTTGATGATGCGATAAAGCTCCTTTAAGGATTCCGAATCATTCGGGACATGCTCCAGCGCTGCAGAGCCAATTACGACGTCGAAGAAATTATCCTCATACGGAAGTAAATAAGGATGCGTTATCAGCGTATATCGGAGATTTGCAAAGTCATAAAATGCTCGATATTCCTCACCTTGCACGTCACAGCCGTAGAGTTGCATTGCGTCCCCGCGCAGCATCCGAACAAGGCACGCATCCGGGGCGTGATTGCATCCCCAATCCAAGACCGTACCCTCGGTCGGTATAAAGCGGCTGTAACGTTCGAAGATGCTTGTATGCCTTCGGATCACCGCCCGGTTGTGCGAGTGGGCCTCCAGATAATCGTTTTTCTTGATTTTAGCCTGCTGAGAATAGAGTGCGAGAAGCTGCGACTCTCGGGATTGAGAAAAATCCGCTCGCTCTAATAATCGTTCTGTCAAATTCCCTCCATTATCGGCACGAAACAGCCGGCGATCCGATCCATCGAGCAGCATCCTTTTCTGGGACGAGAATACCATGGTGAGGAACGGCAACTGCAAAGGTCAATGCTGCTAGCTGATGTTCAAGAATAATCGTGAACAAGAGACTGGTTATCGAGTCAGAGACTCAACCGGTTCCCAGCGCCGATCGGGCACCCTTCGAACTATCACCAGTGGAGATTTCAGTTCGAGCTTCGCAATTCGATGCAAGGCCCCAGGGCAATCAGCTTGGACTGCGCTTTAACCTGCCCGGACAAGGTTGTCGTGTCATAACGTGGCGGTCGGTCCTGGACTAAAGGAGTGCCTACTGGAAGAACTAAGAAATCGAGGTCTGGACCTCCATCTCGGCTCATAAGACCATAAAAGTGCGATCGCAAGCCAAAATGCAGGCTCGGTCTGGGTTTGATAGCTTATGTTAAAGACCATTATGGCGGCCATGCCTGCGATAGCGCCTTTCCTGCCAATCATTGGATAACCAAACAGGAACATCAGAATTAAAAATGCGGGCAGTCCCATTTCAGCCAGAGCTGTGACGTACAGACAGTGAAAGTTTGCGCGCTTATCGACTCCAAAAAAATCTTCTAGGACTTTCGGGGCAGCGGCATATCCAATACCCATAATGATAGTTTTTGTTGAAGTCAACCAGGTTTCAAATCCTCGTTGTATCAATAAAATGTGACTCTCTCCCGAGCTACCGGGGTCCATGGACATCTTGGCAGCAAAAGCATCTGTAACTTCCCAAGCCTCCGCCACGCCAGCAATTTCCTTTCGGTACACCACAAAAAGGAACGAAGCGATGATGGCAATCGCTGCCATCCGTGCTAACACCCGACGCGATGCCAGGCGCGTCCAGAATTTTCTTGAAGACAGGTAATAGGCTGACCAACAGAGCGCACCAGATCTCGATATAGTTAACAAAACAAGAAGCCCAATTGCAAAACGGAATACGGGCATATACCGCGATTTTGCAGCATACCTGTCGAGCAATGCCAAGTAAATGGTCAACACGAAACCAGAGCGGTTAGAGTCAAACGTAGTCCCCGCCATCGTCGGAAACCACGGTCCTATCATGCTGGGCCCAAACGTCGATTCGAGCCAGGCAGTCCTGTCGGTGTTAAGACCAATGCCATGGCTCCAGGCGATGCACTCCCCGATGCAAAAAATTACGTATACCACCAAAGCAAATGTAACCGAGCGAACAATCAGGCGTTCTTGTGCTGGTTCCGCCAAGATCAGGAGTGAAATGCAATATCCCAAAACAGCCACAACCACTAAATCACAAAAAGCCACCAAACTCCGCTCGGGGTCGAGACCAACGGGAATCGAAGCAAAACAAAACATCAGAAACAGGCTGGAAGCAACAACGAAAGGCAATTGTCGGCGAACAGGTGGCGTAATTGAAAGCCGAAGCAACTGGTTCGGCGGCGTGCGCACTAGATGCAGCAAAAGGACCAGCGATGCAAGAGCCAGGAACGGCGTTAGGGCAAAAGGAAGATGTCCGACCGCCAGGTCGATACGGTCTGCACCTATCAATCCGATGCTGGCGACCAAGCAGACATATTCTAGTTTTCGCAACATGGCACTAACGCGATCGTCATCTTCTCTTGGTCCAGCCTTCTGTAGGAATCAAGTCAGGACCAGGAACTGTTCCGCAGGAACCGTGCAGCCATTCTTGCGCGCTTCACGCAGAACGCCAGCAACCCCAAGACGAGTAGAGACCTCACCTTCAACCTCGTGTAAGTGCTTAACCTTGTCCGCCCGGTCACATTCGTCGAGTGTCGCCGATATGCGACAAGCGGTTCAGAGATGTACTTTGTTTTACCACCAATCAGCGCGTTGATGCACCCGATCCAGGTGTCATGATGGACTTCCTTCGCTGGCGGAAAAGGCAACGCACTTCGCAGCACGCTCGAGCGAAATGCCATCGTACATCCATGGAATTTCCCAATTAGCAAGTTCGACCATAGTCCAGGCTGGAATCTCCCCCGCTGAGCGTAAAAGGAATCACCAATCGTAGTTCCGTTCTCATCGATGAGTATTGCGTCGCTTGCTACCAGCATCAAATCCGGGTCATGGAGGAATATTTCCAAGATCTTCTCTACCTTTTTCGGCAGCCAAAGATCATCCTGATCGCTGAGAAATACGATCTCGCCCGAGGAGATGGAAAGCGCAGTTTCAAAGGAGCGGAGGACACCTTGATTCTCAGCGTTCCGTATTACGCGAACCCGAGGATCCCGCAGAGCAAGTATTTTGTCGCAGGTCCCGTCCTCGGAACCGTCATCGACAAGAATGACTTCATCCTCGGCAGACAACTGATCAAGGATCGAGCGCAGCTGCAGTGAGATATAGCGCTCGCCCTGGTAGGTCGCAACGCATACTGAGACCTTTGGCCTGGAGCCGGACCCTCTCGTCCATTTTTCGCTCAGATTGTCCGCCGTCTCCGCGACCAAAGCTCTGAACTTCTGCACTGGCTACCATTCCCCTAATGCATGACGCAGTAGACGATTTCTTTCGATGACTCTCGCTTTCATTGCGCACTCACGGCGCCCGCCAACGCGGGAATCCCAATTCTTTCGTCCAACATCTTGAATGTGTGAATGTTTGAATACAGCGGATTGTCCCAATCACGAAACTTGTCCATGTTCGCGATCAAATCGTCAACAATCGACCGAATGCTGCCAGTCGGATGAAAACTCAACACGTTTGCAGCTTTATCGGTATTGACCTTATAGTTCCGAAAATCCTGGATATGTTTTATGCACAGGTTGATGCGAATATTGAGCCGCTCTTCGATCCGGTTTCGTACCACATCTGCCACTTCCCCGACGGTGTAATTGCCTGAAGCCAGATTAAATACCCCTGAGATGTTCGCATTCGCTTCGAGCGCCCGAACATAGGCGGTCGCAGCATCTTCAATGCTTAGAACTGGACGCCAAATCGAGGGATTATTGACGGTTATGACCCCATCGCGTAGCGCCGTCTTGAACATCGCATTGACAATCAGGTCCAGGCGCATCCGCGGACTGTATCCTGAAATCGTGCCCTTACGTAAGCAGATCACGGAAAATTCGTCATTCGTTAGTTGCAATGCTGCCTGCTCGCCTTGAAGCTTCGAGATCCCGTATGGATAACTGGAACCCACTGGCCGCGTCTCGTCGTAAAGTTCATTCTCCGTGTAGCCATATACTGAGCAGGAAGAAGCGTAGATGTATCGTTTGACGTTGGCAATTTTGGCGATGTAGCCCAGATATGCCGGTGCTGCCGCATTCAAAACGAAGTTCTTGCTTGGCGAATACTCGGCCATCGGATCATTGGACAGACCCGCAAGGAATATCACCTGATCGTAAGTCTGGAGATCCGCAACAGTCAGGTGAAAAATGTCCTTGTTAAGAATGCCAACCTGGTTGGGCAATTGATTGCCGAACCAGAATAACTCCACCACATCGATCTGATAGCCCCGATCCAGGAGTCGTGGAATCAATACCGACCCCAAATACCCTGCGCCACCGGCGATCAACACTTTCATTCTTGGCTCCCCTCGTCCACAAACTCCGGCTCCGAGGTTTATTAAAAACTCTCAGATTTCGACGATGCCAGCGTTCTGCCTGCCGGCACGCGCTTACTCCATGGCACCGATTGGACGGATCATTCCACGGGATCACCGGCTCCTGCCTGCAAATTATACATCCCGAACATCTACATAATCGCTCTCCTGTCGCCGGGGATGCTGAATCCACGAGCTAACTAAGTGGGGACCGCTTTTTATTGTTTGCAAGAATCAAGCATGGAATTTCAGGCTCACTTGATGGCGTGGAAGGAGTCTGACGGGCGCGGCTGTTCAAACTTCACCGGCAAGAATCGTATTCCGAGCCTTCCCGCCCGTCCGTCCCGGAAGCCGCGGCACATCATCCTGAGACAAGCCAGTTTTTGCTTGCCAAAGAGAACAATACCAAGCGCATGGTGCGCAAATTTATACACGACGAAGGCCTTAGTTATTAGTTGTGAATAGTCTCGCCAGATCGTATAGGTTTCGTTGCGAGCCATATAATATTCGCGCCACGGAGCATGGTCAGCCCAGAACTTCTTCCGGCCGAGAATGCTGAAGGTCGTTTGTGCTCCGATTTCGTGGTCGAGAATGCTGTCGCGCACAACGGCTATGCGGAATCCCTGCCGTCTGAGGCGAAGACAGTACTCGTAATCTACAAAGTCCATAAAAAAATCGACGCGCGGAAGCCCCACCGCCTCAACCGCCTCTCTTCGGACCAGGCTTCCCGAGGAAATTACGGAATCGACAAAGGTTAGTGGCTGACTCGGATCGCCCGGGTTTGGCACGAGACGTCCCCCCCGCCACGACAGCCCGGGATATGACATGGAGGTCTTCGAATCCACACACAGTGGCGCCAAGATTGCGGTCGAATTTGTGCCGTCGTCCAGATACTGCAGGCCCTCAAAAAGCTTTTGAAGACTGTCGGGGGGCGGCACACTGTCGTCGTCGAGGAGCCAAGCCCAGCTGTATTTCTTGGTGATCGCGGCGTACTTAAGTCCCGCGGCATATCCGCCACCGACCCCGCCGTTCTCGGGCAAACTGAGTACTTTCACTTCGGGATACTCAGACGAAAGCATATCTCTCGTGCCATCACTGGATGCGTTATCCACGACGATAATTTCATCGAGCTTCCGACTTTGCTGCTTGAGAGCATCTAATTGCCGCGGCAGTATGTGGGCAGCATTGGTCGCCACAGTTATGCTCGCCACGGAACAAGTTTTTGTCATGCCTCCTTGCATCCCCTCTTAAGATAAGCTGTCAAAAAATGAGATATTCGGTTCCCTCTGACCGCCTGGATCGTAATCCTCGTTTGCATGGCGAGAACGCCGAACCCCTCGCACGCCGAGGTCGGCTATAGTTGTACCCTTTCTTGACATCCCGCTGTCTCAACCTCATCACGGGCAATGCAACCACAGTCGCGCAGTTATGCGGGTGCTGGAATATGGCGGCAAACACCCGCCAGCGATCACTCACTCTGGACGAATCCTCCGGGTAGTAAGTCCAGCTTCCGGACATTTGCTTGGAGGTATATGCGCAGGAGCCGGAGTGACGTCTCGGATGATCGCTGAGTTCGTCAATCGGCGCAACGTAAAAACTGCCGATCGCAAGACCGGTCCCGGCTGCTTGAGCGTGGCCATCTGCGACCCACGCTTGTAAGGCGTTGCTTTTACTACCAAACCCACGCGATGATTCTCAATCTAGCACAAAAAAGGATTCCAGTGCCCCCGAAAGCAACCATGCCCTATCCCTGGGAAAGAATTGGCGGTCGGTCGGATCCAGTGAGGAATGAGGTTCACTGTCGAAGCATGGGTTTCGTGAATGACGAACCGGCCAATGAGCCTATTGCTCCTCACTTCTGATCGACAGTGGATGAATTCTTTCTTACCCGGGTCGGACGCGGACAAACTCCCCGGAAAAAGATCACGTTGTGTCATATGATCAATCCAAAGCCTTTTGTTTCCTGAAAACTGCATGAACGACGGCTTTAACCAATGAATCGTAGTGTTTGGAAATTCGTGAATTTTTCGGGCGATTCGTAATACGCAGCAAGCCAAGGTCACCTGACCTATGGAAGGATCCCTATCGTGGAATCGAAGATGGCAATGCGAGTGCTCTCTAGTTGCCTGGTGCTGGGCGGTGCAATGGTCGCGCAGAAAACGACGACCGTCCCCGAAACCGCTGCAAACATAAGGGGGGAATGGTCAGTTTCTAACGTGGTTCGGCCCACGAGTAGTGTGCCGACACAGTGCTCGATTGTCGCACCTGGGGTCACGGCGTACCTCAATGCGAGTGGCTCATGTATGAAAACAAACGCGGGCCCAGATAACAATGCGCCGAGGCCAACGTTAAGCGTTTTCGATAAGAATTCGAAGCAGACAGTCGACCGCTACACGGTCAATCGGACGATGTCACTGATGACTCCCCTCGCCGATTCACTGACAGAGAACTCGCCGGCTATCAGGGCGAGGATCTACCGTGGCTCACTGATCGACCGAATGATCGGATTGACGATCAACAGATCACTGGACCCCGCTGCTTGTGGTTCGGCTTCCCCTCCGTCCTGGTGTTCGGGTTCCGACATCGGTGCATGGACAAATGCCTGTATCGCACAGTTTTCAGCGAATCAACCTGGCATCTGCATCCTCAGCACCGGCATGTACGAACTGAAGACAACTATCGTGAAGCCGCAGTGGGTGACCATCGACGGTAGTAACTCAGTCCTCAGAGCAAGTTCACTGGCAACGCCTGCGATCATCGCTGCGACAAAAGTCGCGCTTGCTCCGGCTTATCCTGGCACCTACGCGCGACGGGGAATCCGCGATCTCACATTACTGGGAAATGGCCCCACGAACACTCCATACGGCATATGGCTGGGCGGGGATTACAACAACAAATTTATTGCTTCCACAGCAGTCGACTTTCTGGAGCAGTTTGACAACGTGCAGGTGCAGAACTTCGGAACTCAATATGAGATTGGGACTAACGCCTTTCAAGATACGTGGATCGGCGGGACGATCATGGGCGGATATAATTCCACTGAGAACGGGGTTACCATGGAAGCGCACGCCACGGGCGCCGAAAATATGACATTCGTGAGCACGATGTTCGAAGGCGGAGGCGGAAACACCGGCTATGCGCTCTATATGCCCGATGCCTACGGCTCGACGATCAATCTCGATCATGCGAGCCTCGACTATTGGGGAGCCGATAATCTGCACGGCTGCCCGAACCGCATGGGCAAGGGCCAGGTGCTCTTTAACGATGGGCACCTGACCGCTACTGGAACGCACTTCGAGACCTGCTCCGGTCCGCACATAGTTTCTAACTCGAGCCCGACGCCGGTGCTCATTACTATCGGCGGCGGCAGTGAGTTTACGAATGTCGATGAGGCGCATTCGTTGACGACGTCTGGCATTATCGAGGTCACAGGTAGCGCACCGCAAGTGTATATCGATGCAGGAACGGTCATCTCGGCGACGGCTCGACAGAGAATCAAGGCGTACGTGGCGAACAACGGAACAGGCGGCCAAATCTGGGTTGGTCCGTATATGCAGGGGAACGGCAGCTATCAGATTCCGGCGTGGTCGGGAGTATGGAACGCTGGCGTTCAGCCAACCCATGCCGGAGGCTCGATCTCCGGGTTCTCTGTCAGTGGTGAATTGGGTGTAACTGGATCGCTCGCTGCACATGCTCTCGATCAGAAAGCGGCGGACAATTTTGCTGGCAAATGCACGATGGTGTCGAGTACAAGCTGCACGTTTGCTATTGGATCGACGTACACAAGTTACTTATCTTTCGTCTCGGTAGATCAGGCATCGACTCCACCAGCAATTGCGATCGCGGCGAAGTGCAGTGTGTCGGGAGCAACTGTAACAATCGCAGCCGGAGCGAGTAACTCTCTGACTTGGGATTGCCTGATCGTTGGCAACCCGAATTGAGCTCATCTCAACATGTGCTTCTCACCGTTAAATCGTTCGGCCGACGGGCCCTCCCGTAGTTTGAATTTGGGCCAGATCGTCTATTTTTCGGGCTGTCAGACGGCGGAGGTTAAACAACGTTGAGAGCGCTGCGGACTCCTTCGATCTCCGTTGCCATGTGTACCTACAACGGAGAGCGGTTTCTCAGAGCGCAACTCGAAAGCATCGCCTCTCAAGATAGACCCCCCGACGAAGTCGTAATCTGTGATGATGGCTCGTCAGACACTGGCCCAGAGATCGTAAGGCAGTTTGCTGGGCGTTCAGCGTTCCCGGTCCGGCTTGTGGTCAACGCCGAAAATCTGGGGTCGACCAGGAATTTTGAGAAAGCCATTTCACTATGTCAGGGAGCGATTGTTGCACTCGCAGATCAAGACGATATCTGGTATCGGAACAAACTTGAACGCATCGAGAAGGCATTTCTGGGGTCAAGCACAGTAGTCGCCGCTTTCAGCGACGCCGATTTGATTGATGATGATTCCCGGCTGTGGGGGCTGCGCCTGTGGCAGGCCTTCTCGTTTAATGCCGCAGAGCAACGCCACTTCAGGAACGGTCGCGCGTTGAACGTTCTGGTGAAGCATCCGGTTGTGACCGGCGCAACCATGGCGTTTCGCAGGACGCTTTTCGATATCCTCACTCCCCTTCCCTCGAACGACATTCACGACAGATGGATGTCCTTCCTGCTCGCAGCGCGCGGCCAGTTCGAGGTGATCTCCGATCCGCTCATGCAGTATCGCCGGCATGAGAGACAACAAGCGGGTCTGCCACCTCAGACCACGACAGGATTGATAGCGCAAGCCAGGACCAGGGGAGCAAACTATCACCTTGAGGAGACCGAACGATTCCGTCAACTGTACGATAAGCTTGGAATGTGCGGGGTACATTTCCCTTACGCGGAGTACGCACGAAAGGAAATTGAGAGAAAGGTATCTCATCTAACGAATCGAGCGATGTTACCCTCCACGAGAGTTGCACGCATCCCGAGAGTTCTCCGGGAAGCTTTCAATGGCGGTTACTGGCGTTATTCGGCGGGTTGGAACAGTATTGCGAAAGACCTGGTGATTCCCTGAGGTGCGCGGGCCTCCCGCCGAGACCGCCAAAAATGTTAGCAATTCTCATACCTGCTTGGTAATGATGCAGCCTCCTTTGTTGTAGCCAGATCAATTCAGAGAGAACGTATTTGTGAGGACGTCAAGAATGAAAGCCCCTATCCCTCCATTCTGATTCCATCATCTTCAGAGTGCTGTTGCCATGAGCGCCCAATCAGGATGACCTGCCACAACATTCCCGCCAATCCAATCAGGCTTGCAGCCCAGCCAAAGTCAACATATGGAGGCGCAAAGTGGTATCGCACTTGGCTGCGTCCGACTGGTAAGACAGCCGATTGAAAAATGCTGTTCTGTTGGACCGCCGCGGGCGCCGCGCCATTCACTGTTACCGTCCAACCTGGCATGTAAAGCTCTCTACGCAACAAAGTGGCGGGAGCAACACATTCGGCTGATACATCCTCGTGCCGCATCGTCGAAAGTGTGCACGGGCCGCCTTGAATCACCTGGAAATAGGGCGCTGGGTTTGGCAGTTCCCAGATATCCATGACGGAATCTGCGTAAGCCTTGTGCACTCCCGGCAATGTCATGCCATATTCGAAAGCAAATTGTAACGTGTGATTCGCTATTGCGCCATTCGGTCCCTCGATCTGTTGTGCCTGCTCGGCGACGGGGGTCCTCAACCGAAGCGTCAGCGGTCGTGAGCCAGCCTCATGCGTAATAGTTAAGCTCAGGGGCGCTTCGGCGGGTACGGCAATTGCTTTGTCTAGAGGTATCTGGAGAACCGCATTGTCCGCGGATCCGGCAATGAGACGTTGTCCTGACTGGCACACAGTTTCAGCGCAAATATCAATCCTAAGATCGCCATCAGCCGCGCCTCCGGATCCGCCGATCATGGTTCCAACCGAAGTGATCGGGGAGTCGGCGATTGGTGGAGATGGCGCGACTAGTCTTATTTTCACTGACTGACCGCGCCGAAGCATGACGTATTCCGCATCTGAGGTTGTTTCACTTTCGCGGCCTCTGTCGATATCCGCTGGGCCGGCGCTTCCAAATGAATTGCCTATCTTTAATATTGCCTTCGCAACGAAACGCTCGATTGCCGGTTTCGCATGGTCATCCGCCATGGAACGAAATCGTTCCAATTCAGCGAATAGTGTCTGCAATCTCTTGGATGTGGTGAATTGTTCTCCAGATTTCGCGGGCAAGAATGTGGTCGGAAACGGGCTCTGTCCGGGCTTCGTGACAACGTATCGCACGCCCAGGTCGAGATAATTCGCCAGATGTTGGCTCAAAGCCCGCTCTCCTTCGCCATCAGGCATCGCACCCGGCCAAAACGTTTCGCTCAAATCTATTTTCGAGAAGCCAGGCAAGAGACTGCGTTCAACATAATCCGCCCAAAGCTTTGGAACTGGCTCAACATTGTGGTTGATGCTGGGTATCTGAAAATAAGCACCGTAATTAGGCTCGATTGGGCCCAGCGAATAGAATCGGGAAAGGCCCATGTGATCGCGTAAGAATTGGACGGCCGCCGTATCGAGTTGGTCTCGACGCATACTCGCCGTGAGAGGCACCGTAAACATTATCGCGGCGTCGATTACGAGCAGACAAGCCAGCGCCCCACGGCATTGCCTGCTGGGCAACAGTTTCCATGACAAACCGGCCGCTAGCATTCCGACCAGCGCCCAGCCCACAGAAACTCCCAATAGCAGGAAGCCGAAGGGAACAAATGGCCGTGGACGCTCCCAGAAGGCGCGCTGCGGCAATGCCAGAGCGATGCCAATTGCCAGCAAACCCATCGCGATCCCAAAAGGTTTACGCCCGCCCGGCGTGCGGTTTAGAAAATCATCAAGGCCGAAAGCTGCCAGAACGATCAGCGCCAGTTCCCAAGACGGAGGGGCATAGCGGAAGAAGATTGTTTGCCTCATCAGGGGAATGTGATTCACCAATCGCATCACGGGAAGTACACCGAAGGTCTTGGCCCAAGCCAATAAAATCCAAGCCACCAGAATAAACTTCAAGCCGCGTGGCTTAGACCTGTATGCCACTCCAACCGCAGCCATTAAGATAATCAGGATGCTTGTATAGCCTCCAATCGCGGCCCAAATCTGAGAAAGCGCGAGGGAGTGCAAACTCGTCCCTAACGAACCGTACACATACGGCATCAAAGTTGCCGAGAATGCTGCCCAGGGAAGAAACCTTTCCCCCATGTTGTGGATACCGAACGAATCCGATTGCCGCACGTAGTCCACGAACGCGATGAGCAGCGGGATGGCAACCAGCATGCCCATTACGAAACCCGCAATTGCGCGCCGTGCCACCATCCAACGCTGGGGTTCGGCGACTAATCGATACGAGCCCCAAGCGACCACCAAAAGGGCGCTGATAAAGGCGGTTTCCGGAAATCCTGCGAGAATTGACCAAGCAGTTGCAACCCCGATGATCAGTATGCTGGCGGCACCATCCCGTCGTTTTCTGCTGCGCTCTATGCCGAACAACAGCAGAGGCAGGAACGGCAGCGAGCAATAGCTGGTGGCGGGTCCGGGCGTCCAGGCAATGGTTCCGTTGAGGGCAAAGAGAGATCCTCCCATCCAGGCTGCGAGTCGGCTTAAGCCCAGTTCGCGCAACAGGAGATAGGTGGCAAGCCCAGCAATGATTTGCATTGTGATTTGCTGCCAAAGGATTCCTTCGGGGAGCCATAGCAATAAGCTGAATGGCAGGAAAAACGTACCCGGCTGCATTTCCCCAGCGAGGGGCATCCCAATACCTGTATAAGAGTTCCACCACGGTACAACGCCATGCAGCCAATCCCATGCACCGAGCCGGCCGAGGGCTTCCGACGTAAATCCGACGTTAGGATCGAGAAAAGGCCATCGTAGCGGGAGCGGGCCACGAGTCACGCCCGAAACGAACCACATGGGGTCGCTACTTCGCCGGAGCAGCCACAGGGGTACACGTAATGCAAGGGGCAGTAAAACGAGCAATACGGTAGGCAACAAGGGATGGCGGTCGAAAAACTCAGCCCCATTGCCCGGAGCCCGTTCCGCTCTGATAACAACTGTGTTCGAAGTGATAACGATTTGCTCCGGATGCGCTGGCGTGGCCGCTCTGCAGCGCAGAATCGGTTTCGATTGTATACACAGAGAGGGGAACCCTGTAATGAAACTTTCAAGGGTACCCTCAAATTACTCATTAATGGAATCCGCCCTGAAGATGCCGGTTAAGAAAATCCTGCATAAGGACGGAACGAGTCCGGCACGTTGTAGAATGCGGTGAGACGCCCGCAAGCGCGAGGGTTTCTGATGGTCAGGGTTGCAAGCAAAAGCAGCGTTCAATGCTACCTGGAGTAATCAAAGAACATAGCGTAATTGCAGTCGCGCACCAGCGCGTACCCCGTTCGCTGGGTACGAAGATCATGCGCAGTGTTGTGTTTGGCGGTTTGCGATATGTCTTCGTGGCGCCAATTCCGTTCATCATGACTCCGCTCATACTTCACAAGATCGGAGTCAGGGGGTATGGCACGTGGGCGGTATTCCTGGCGATCAACGGGCTGACGTCTCTGGCAGATCTGGGTTTGGTGGGAACGCTTAGTAAATTTGTAGCAGAGTATTACGCTCGCCAAGACTTCGATGCTTTAGCGAGGCTTTTGGGTTCGGGGCTGACCCTGTTCCTGCTACTGGATCTGGTAATTGGCATTACAGTGTGGGGCGCGAGTCCGCTGCTTGTGGAGAAGCTCTTTCGTGGAAGCACGATGTCAAATACCGAGTTGGTCGTGCTGTTACGTTGTTTCCTGATCGTTATTGCGGCCAACATTCTCAGCCAATTGTTTGCTTCCGTCACCACAGGTTTACAGCGCTTAGATTTGACCCACATGATGAGCGGCGCCAATGTCATAATGAATGCGGTCTTTGGGGGCATTCTGCTCCTTCGCGGAAATGGCCTGCGCGGCCTAGTCTATGGATACGTCGGCTCTGCGATCGTGACTATCGCCTTGTATCTCGTCCTGGTTCGGAGACTACTGCCGCAAGTAGCCCTGGACCCATTGGAATTTGACAGGACTGAGGCTCGGAAGATGTTCGGCTACAGCCTTCGGTTATATGTCACGCAAGCTGCGGTGGTAGTGCACAATCAGATAGAGAAGGTTTTCTTGGCAATATTGGTAGGTGTGGCTGCCGTGGGGTGGTACGACATTGCGAGCGATATTGCACTAAAGATACGTTCTGCAATCGGACTCATCCTGAGTCCTCTCTTACCTGCCGCTTCGGAACTGCACGCGCTTGGTGATGAATCACGAATGAAGGAACTGTACTATCGAAGCCATAAATATCTTGCTTTTGTCGGCGTGCCATTAGTGTGCTACGTCGCAGCTGTTTCAAACCGCTTTGTAACCCTGTGGCTTGGGAGCAATTTAAGGATGATCGCGCTGCCGTTGAGCGTTCTCCTCGCTGTGAACTTCTTCAACCTTGCTACTGGCCCGGGATTCCTTATATTTGCGGGTAGCGGAAATCTGAGACCTGGCGTTCAGTCAGCGGTTCTGGCGATCGTCCTCAATGTGCTACTCAGCCTGGGATTGATCTACAAGTTCGGTTTCGCAGGCGCAGTGATGGGGACCGCTGGGGCGCTAATTCTTGCTTCATCATACTTCATGGCGGTGTTTCACCGCCAGTCCGGATATCCCGTCATCCGGGTACTGCAAGAAAGCTACTTCAAGCCGCTGCTCTCTTCAGTATTGCTCTTGGCCTTGATTTTATTGATTCATCCCGCGAAAAGTCTGTCGTGGTTTGGGCTGGTTGGGATGGCCATTGTTTTTGCGGTGCTTTACTCCGCCGTCATTCTGCAGAGCGGCTTCTTTGATGAGTATGACTGGAATAAAATTGAAGGTTTCTTGCCCATGGCGAGGAATGCAAGGAGGTTATGCCGCATTGCTTAATCGTGCTGCTCGATTTTTTCCGATCCTCCGAGAGCTGAATTGCAGACTTCCGACCGGGGCCGCTGTATTGGAGGTAGGTTCCGGCTCATTGGGACTCGGAGAGTTCTGGACTGACACCTTCGTGGGATGCGACCTAACTTTTCCATCGCGTCCAGTGAGAAACATGCGCGCCGTTCAATGCTCGGGCCACCAGTTGCCTTTCAAGGATGGAGCTTTCGACGCAGTTGTCATTTCCGACGTGATGGAGCATGTGCCGCCCGGACAACGCAAGCACGTGGTAGCTGAGGTCCTCCGCGTCGCCCGTAACGTGGTTGTATTCGGCTATCCGTGCGGTCGGGATGCATTTGAAATTGACCGTAAACTTTATCGTGATTACCAGCGTCGAAATCTTCCCGCCCCAGTCTGGCTGGAGGAGCATATGCTACACCCATTTCCCGAGGAAGACCTCTTGGCGGGGCCACCCGCAGGATGGAAAAGCAAAGTCGTTCCGAACGAAACTCTGCAGTTTCATCAGTGGATGATGAGAAAAGAGATGTTTCGGTTATGGGACCGCTGCTTTCGCCTTGCATTGCGGATTACCCCAGGATTAGTGGAACGAGCTTTGCAATGCGTTAACCGAGAACCGTCTTACCGTAAGATTTTTGTTCTTACCCGCGCGTCGGAGGAAGCCCGTGCCTGAGGCTTCTTCCTTCAATTCGCTCAGTGTCATCATTCCGACCTACAACCGAAAGCATCTGGTCGCCAAGGCGTTGAGTGGATATCTGGCGCAGTCGTTGCCCGAACTTATCCGCGAGTTGTTGGTGGTAGACGATGGGTCCACAGATGGCACAGAATCTCTGGTGAGGGAGTTAAGTGAACGATCGCCGTTCCCCATCCGTTATTTGCACCAGCCCAACAAGGGGCCGGCGGCCGCGCGCAACCTGGGGATTCGGGAGGCTCGCTCAAGTTTGGTGCTATTTACCGACAGCGACATCATTCCTAAGGCTGATTTAGTTCAACAACATATCGAATGGCACCAGAGAAATCCACATCCCACCACAGCTGTTCTGGGTTACGTAACGTGGCCACCAGAAATCAACGCGACTCCTTTCATGCGCTGGTACGGTCAAGGCAAATTATTTGAATTCGACAAATTGCGAAACAAACGGGAGGCGAGTTTCCGCTCCTTCTACACATGCAATCTGAGCCTAAAAATCGAGTTACTTCGAGCCTGCGGACAGTTCGACGAGGAGTTCAAGAGTGCGGCGTTTGAAGATGTCGAGTTAGGATACCGGCTGAGCAAGCAGGGCTTGCACCTCCTCTATAATAAGGAGGCAATCGGATATCACTACCAATTCTTTTCCTTCGAGGACGCCTGCCGGAAGAGCCTCGGTAACGCTTCCGCGGCTCAACTGTTTTTAAGAAAAGAAGCGGGCCAAGACGACGTGAAGGAGACACAAAGACGGCACTCCCGACCCGGCTACGCGCTCGCCCGAGCATTTTCCGCAGCAATCGCTCGAGTGCTCTGCCCGGCTCGAAGCCTTTTGGATTCCTCCATTCCTTTGCCAAGCTTCGTATATTACCTGTTGCTTTGGGATTCTATAAGACGATCGACAAAACAGAGTGCCGTAACCAACTCGCCGAATGCCGCTCAACCGCATAATCCCGCTTCACTTTCAGGCCGGTGAGTTTTCTCTACCGTGTGTCAGGTTTCGGCATAGATCGCGCCAGCCATAACGCAACGCACCTAAGTGGAGGCTTGCACGGCGGCCAATTTGCATTCCTATTGAGATACCATTAAGGGTGTCTCTGCACGCGACTGATAATTCGATCTTGAAAGAGTTGGACTGAAGCGAATATTTTTCCGAGGAATCTATGAAGCGAATTCTTGCATTATTCATTTTTATGTCGCTGGCATTATCCTTGGTGGCGGCGCAGCGTCTGCCTGAGATAGCGACACCAGAAAACTACAAACTCACGTTTACTCCGCATCTTGAAACAGCCACGTTTGACGGCGATGAAACCATTTCCATCCGGATACTGAAACCTACCTCCGAGATCACGCTGAATGCGGTCGACATTTCTTTCAACGAAGCCGCCATCACCAGCGGTGGAACAACACAAAGGGCCACGGTCACGCCCGAGAAAGATAAGGAGATGGTGGTTCTAACGGTTGAGAAGCCGTTGGCTGCGGGAACAGCGACCATCCACATTACCTACACTGGAATTCTGAACGATGAGATGCGTGGCTTTTACATCGGAAAGGATGATCAGGGACGCAAGTACGCCGCCACGCAGTTCGAGGCTACGGACGCTCGC
>CAVRWS010000042.1:0-94222 GCA_963724815.1 uncultured Acidobacteriaceae bacterium | reverse complement strand
ACGGCGGCAGGGACGGCGATTCCTTATCCGGCGGGGCTGGCGCTGGCTGGCGGAGGACATCAGGGCGGCCACAAAGATCAACTCCTTGTGGCGAACAATCTCTCCGACAATGCAGTGCTGCTGGATGTGGCGAGTGGCAAGGTGCTGCAGAGTTTTGATTTGAGTACCAACCGGTTAGTACCAGCTTCTTTTCCTTATGCGGTTGCGGTAACACGCGATGGACGGCGCGCGTGGTGCAGCTTGTGGAATGGGTCGCAGGTTGCGGAATTGGATTTGACCGATGGAAAGGTTACGCGGTGGATCAAGTTGAAGGAGCCGGATGATCCGATCGCGCCGGGTTCGCATCCGACGGCGATGTTGCTCAGTCGGGATGAGAAATTGCTTTACGTGGCGTTGTCCAATGCGGATGCGGTTGCCGTAGTTTCTACTGAGAGCGCGCAGATGGTTGCGCTGCTGAGCACGAAAATCAAGGGTGAGGAATTTCCCGGGACTTATCCTGGTGCGCTGGCGGAGTCAGCGGACGGGAAGCGATTATTTGTAGCGGACGCTTCTTCGAATGCAGTGGCGGTGTTTGATACTTCAACCGAGCCAAGAGCGGTGGGCGATGAGGCGGCCACGTTGCTTCCTCTAGGATTCATTCCCACAGACTGGTATCCGAGTGCGCTGGCGGTGCACGGGGATGATTTGCTGATCGCTACCGCTAAAGGTGAAGGGACGGGGCCGAACAATCGTGAGGGAAAGACTGAGTGGGAGCTGAAACATCACGAGCATGCCTATATTGCAACGCTTTTGCGGGGATCGATTGCGCGGCTGAATATTCCTTCGACGCTGGAAAAGCTTAACGAACTTACACGAACCGTGGAGAACGATAATCTGCTGCACGGTGATCCGGGGACGATTCAGTTTGCGGGAGGAAAGAATCCGATCAAGCATGTGATTTACGTGATCAAGGAAAACCGCACTTACGATCAGATTCTGGGCGATCTGAAAGCCGGCAATGGCGATTCGAGTTTGACGATGTACGGAGCTGACATTACGCCCAACCAGCACGAGCTGGCATTGCAGTTTGGCGTGCTGGATAACTTTTACGACAGCGGGGAAGTTTCTGGCGACGGGCATCTGTGGTCGACCGCAGCCATTACCAGTGATTACAACGAGAAGACATGGCAGATTGCCTACCGCGGGAAGGAACGGACCTACGATTTTCAGGGAACGGTGGCGGGGGAGTATCCGCTGGATCACAAGGAGGCGGATATCGACGATCCTGCCAGCGGATTTCTTTGGGACAATCTGTCGCGACATGGGGTGAGTTATCGCGATTATGGCGAGTATGTGAATGCGGAGTGGTGCAATAAAATTCCCAGGGCTTCATCGCCGAAGCAGGGAACGCCTTCGCGGGAGGAAGCGGCGTGTCCGCGCACGGATGTGGAGAAAGGCGATGATCTGGAGCCGAACGTGGGCAATCCGCATGGCGGATCGAGTCCGTGGCCGTGGGCGGTACCGCTTTTCAGCGGAGTGAAGGCGACCAAGGCGGTGCTGCGAGATCATTTTGATCCGTTATATCCGGACTTTAATACGGATTATCCCGACCAGCTTCGCGCGGATGAATTTTTGAACGAATTCGCCGCTTATAAGCGGGCGCGGGAGGAGAACGAAGGGGCGGAATTTGAATTGCCGGCGTTCGTGCTGCTCTATTTTCCTGACGATCATACGGGAGGAACGAGGCCGGAAAAGCCGCGTCCGCAGGCCTCGGTGGCGGATAACGATTTGGCTGTGGGACGCGTGGTGGATGCGGTTTCACACAGCCCGTACTGGGATGACACTGCGATTTTTATTTTGGAAGACGATGCGCAGAACGGAGCGGACCATGTGGATGCGCACCGATCGACGGCATTTGTGGTGAGTAAATATTCGCCGGGAGCGGCGAGCGCGCCTTATGTGGACCACCGGTTTTACACGACCGTGAATCTGATTCACACCATGGAGACGCTGTTAGGGCTACCCGGGATGAACCAGAATGATGCGTACGCGCCGCTGATGGGACCTATGTTTTCTGGTGCAGGTGAGCAGGCTCCGTTTCAGGCGGACTACCGCAATCTGAAAAATGGATTGATTTACGAGACCAATAAGCGGGATGCACCGGGTGGAAAGGAATCGACGAAGATGGATTTCTCACGACCGGATGCGGCAGGAGCGGCGCGGCTGAATAGAGTGCTATGGCGGGATCAAAAAGGTGATGCGCCGATGCCTGCGCCGAAGCATACGGTGCTTGCGGCGGGAGATGATGATTAGAGGTCTTTTCCGGCTGAATTCCAGAATGGGAACGTTCTAAGGCGCGAATCAAAACCGGAACACCTCCGGTTATGAACTCATTTTATTTATTGCCGATAGACTCCGCATGAGCACCGCAGCGCGCGAAAGTCGAATCGCGGTGATGATGCTGGCGGAGGTGTCGTGGGAGGATGCAACCGGAAAGTTGCTGAGTGCGCCCGCGCGGCTGGAAGACAAATCGCTGAGTGGCGCATGTATACGGATGAAAAAGTCGGTCGAGGTGGGAGCAAAACTGAGAGTGTGCGGCCGCTTCGAGGAGTTTTCCGGAGTGGTCAGATACTGCCGTAGCGAGGGCTGGGATTATGTGGTCGGTTTGCAGCGGGAGAGCGAAAGTGCGTCAACTGAAAAACAGGCCGCGGTGCAGGACCGATCTGCTTTCCATGGAGAGACAGCGAGCAAGGCGCCGGCAGCGAAGCCTGCGATCAAAAACGACTCCGACGAGCGCCTGGCGAGCAGTCCAGCGATTGCACCCATGCGGGAAGATGAGCGCGGAATGGATGGCGAAACTGGGAAGGCGATCCCCGGCCATCGCGGAGATCGCATTCGATCCGCGGATGATTTTGGGGCGCACCGGCGAAGCAGATTTCGGACATCGCATCCGGCAAGAGCGAGGGAAGTTCCGAGGGAGAAAAAATCTATGGCACGCAAATGGCTCGAACTGGCGCCCTGGCAAAACAAGCCGGGGAGCCTGAGCGTAAAAAGCGCAGAAAGCAGTGAACACGGTCGGAGCGAGAAGGGAAGGGAGAATTCCATGCAGCAGGCAGATTCATCCGCAAAGAAGGAAGCTGAGGATCGCAAGACAGAGTGTGTCTCCGGATTTCAAGTTGACCTGTTGCCCATGGAAGACATCTACCAGGCAGCAGGGATCACGAATTCCAAGAAGGGATACAGCATTCACAAAGTGGTCGAGATGCTGAACAGCGAACATATGGTGGGACTGGCGAATGAGACGAAGCGAGCGGCGGTGATGGTGGCATTGGAGGCTGCCGACATTTCGCTGGGGCAGGTGCAGCAGGATGCGAAGACGCGCCAAGAGGCCCTGGACCGCTATGAGGCTGAACAGACGAAGCTGATCGAAGCGGAGTGGGCGCGGAAGGCGGAGGAAAATATCCGGATTGAAGAAGAGTTGGAGCGCGTGAAGGCGCAGTACGCGACGCGGGTGAAGCGCAATCTGGACGAAGCGGCGCGGGAGAAATCCAAGTTTGACCGATGGCTGGCGATGAAACAGCAGGAAGTGAAGAGCATATCGGCGGCCATGGATCTTTGTTTGAAGCGAGAAGTTGCTGAGCCGGGCCGTGCGCCGCTGACGAATGCCGCCGCGGCGGGTGCAGGGACGAGCGCTGCTCTCATCGCCTCGCCGACCAAGGCTTAGAGCTGTTTTTCGTTCGCACCGCGAGCTTTGGCCGAAGCCCGAATTCCATTCCAGCTTTCCCCTCTGCTGACCTCGGCTTTACACTACAGATGTGAAGATTGCGCTTGGGCAGATTAATCCGACGGTTGGAGATTTCTCCGGCAACGCGGCAAAGATGATTGAGTTCTCGAGGCGCGCGCAGGCGGCGGGCGCGGGGCTGATTTTGTTTCCCGAGTTGTCCGTGTGTGGCTATCCGCCGCGAGACCTGGTGGAGCGGCCTTCGTTTGTTGCTCGCAATCGTGAGACAGCTGAGCGAATTGCCGACGCGACTCGCGGGATCGCAGTGATTTGTGGGCTGGTTACTCCGGCCAACTCTGATACGGGCAAGTCGGTGATGAATTCTGCCGCGCTTTTGCAGGACGGGAAGATCGCTTTCCTGCAATCGAAGATGTTGTTGCCCACCTACGACGTTTTTGATGAGATGCGCAACTTTGCTCCGGCAAAATCGCAGGAGCTTTTCTCTTTCTGCGGGAATCGCATGGCGCTCACGGTTTGTGAGGATGCATGGAACGACAAACTGTTCTGGCCGAAGCGGCTTTATATAGTGGACCCGATCGAGGCGCTGGTTCGCGCGGGCGGCAATTTTGTTCTGAACATTTCCGCGTCGCCTTTCTGGATTGGCAAGCGCGAGGTGCGGCGAGATATGCTGGCCTCGATTGCGCGGCAGCATAAAGTTCCAGTGGCGATGGTGAACCAGGTCGGGGGCAATGACAGCTTGCTTTTCGACGGTTCGAGTCTCGTGCTGAATACGGAAGGGAAGATCATTGCGCAGGGACGATCGTTTGAAGAGGACTTGGTTTACTTCGATTCGAAAACACTGACCGGCGATATGCATGAGCAGATCGAAGGCGAAGAGGCCAGCGTGTATTCGGCGCTGGTGTTGGGGACGCGCGACTACATTCGCAAGTGCGGATTTCAGAAAGCTATCATCGGACTGAGCGGAGGGATTGACTCAGCGCTCACGGCGGTGATTGCGGCCGATGCTGTGGGGCCGGAGAATGTGATTGGGGTGGGGATGCCGGGGCCTTACTCTTCGGCGGGGTCAATTGCGGATGCGCGCGGATTGGCCAAGAATCTGGGGATCCGGTTTGAAGTGCTTTCGATCAACGGCGCCGTGGATGCGTACCGGAAAACCTTGAAAGACGTGTTCGCGAATCAGAAGGAAGATGTGACCGAGGAAAATATCCAGTCGCGGGCGCGGGGTACGCTGCTGATGGCGCTCTCGAATAAATTTGGCGCCATCGTGCTCTCGACCGGCAACAAAAGTGAACTGGGCGTGGGCTACTGTACACTCTACGGAGATATGGTGGGGGGACTAGCGGTGATTTCGGATGTGCCGAAGACGCTGGTTTACCGGCTGAGCCGCTATGTGAATTCGCGGCGTCCGGTGATTCCGCAAGATACGCTGGAGAAGCCGCCATCGGCAGAGTTACGGCCGGATCAGAAGGATAGCGATTCGCTGCCGCCTTACGAGATTCTGGACGCGGTCTTGGAAGATTACGTGGAAGATGCGCACACGGCGGAGCGCATCGCGGCGGATCATGGCTTTGATATTGAAGTGGTGAGGCGAGTCCTGCGAATGGTGGATCGTGCGGAGTATAAGCGGCAGCAGGCAGCGCCGGGGATCAAGATTACTCCGAAAGCTTTTGGGTACGGGCGGCGGCTGCCGATTGCGGCGAAGAGCGAAGTTTGAATTTCTTACTTTCGCAGGGGCTAAAGCCCGCATTTAGGCGCAGGCTTTACGCGGCGCTGAAGCGCCGCTCTTCCACGGCGCTGCAGGCGCGCTGCTGATTTAGAAGATCAATTTCGCTACGGTGATTTGGAAGATTCCGCTTCGCGGTTGGATTCGCAGTGATGATTCGAAAGTTCAATTCCGCTTTCGTGTGGGATTATAGGTTGGCTATATTCTCTGAGCCTATGAAGAAGAGATTCTTAATTCGAATTGAAAGGAAATCATGGGTCGTTCTATCAAGACAGCTCTCGTCCTATTCCTGACATGCGGTTTGGGGGCAGCACAATCGTCCACTACGGGGAAAGCTGGGGACAAAGCAGCAGCGCCCTCGATGAATGGTCCCGCGGTGAATCTGCCATCGGAAGCGACGGTGGATTCATTCATGCAGCAGACTTTTGGATATGAGCCGGGGGTGACGTGGAAAGTCTCCAGCATCAAACCCGCGCCGGTGCCGGGATTGGCGCAGGTGGACGTGGTTCTGGCCAGCCCTCAGGGGCAGCAGGCCAGCCGGTTTTACGTAACCGCGGATGGCGAACATGCAGTAGTGGGGGAGATTATTCCGTTCGGCGCGAAACCGTTTGAGCGTGTGAACAAGATACTGGAAAAGGGAATTACCGGACCTTCGCGCGGACCGAAAGATGCGCCGGTCACGATCGTTGAGTTTGGCGATCTGCAGTGTCCAGCTTGCAAAGCGGCGCAACCTGGGATCGAGGGGCTGATTGCAGCCGAGCCGAATGCGCGCTTTGTGTTTCAGAATTTTCCTCTCGAGATGCACAACTGGGCGGCGAAGGGCGCGGCTTATGCCGATTGTGTGGCGCGTGCGTCCAGCGACGCGTTCTGGAAATTTATTGCGAAGACCTATGAAACTCAGTCCGATATTACGGCCGAAAACGCCGATCAGAAGCTGACCGCGCTGGCGGACGGAGCGGGCGTGAAGGGTGCGGATATTGCGGCTTGCGCCAGCCTGCCTGCGACCAAGACCCGGGTGGATGCTTCGATCGCTCTGGGAAAATCGGTGAACGTGAATGGCACGCCAACCTTGTTTATCAACGGCCGAAGTATTGGGAATGTAAGCCAGGTTCCGGCGGAGGCATTGAAGCGGTTGGTGGACTTCGCGGCGAAGCAAGGGAAGTGAGACAGCAGCTTTTGGAGATGCTGCAGGGAATAGAACCACAGGGGCTAAAGCCCGCAGTGGTTTGAGCGCTTAACGCGGCGCTGAAGCGCCGCTCTTCCACGGCACTGCAAGCGACGGTTTTGCCACGGCACTGCAAGCGCGGGTTTTGCCACGGCGCTGCGAGCGCCGGTTTTCCAATTCGTAAAGGTGCAGCAGCGTAGTACGTCGAGGCTCGCCTTTCACGTGACTGAAGCGGGGCGCTATCCGCTAATGTGTCCAGTCTTATTTTGTTACCACTAGTTCTGGGTTACCCAGATCGCGTCCGTCTTCAGGCCGCGGTTGGCGACGATGTGAGGAGTGATGACGACCAGCAGTTCATCGTTCTCGGTGGTGAGGGAATTATTCACCATGGCTTGATTAAGGCCGGGAATGACGCCGAGACCGGGAATGCCAGTCATCGAGCGAATATCGCTGCTTGTGATTTGTCCGGCGACCACGGCGGGCTCGCCATCCTGAAGCCGGATACTGCCCTCATACTCCTGATTGGAGATGACGGGCACGCCGTTCGCGCTCTGACCGGTCAGGGAGCGCATCTGCAAGTCGAGCTTCAGACTCACGTCGGAAGCTCCGTGAATGACGGCGGTAGTTTTGATATTCAGCCCCAGGTCTTCATAGCTTACCGAAGGAAAGGGCGCAACATAGCTCTGATTGCCCAGCACCGCGGAGATTTGGGGGGAGTTGAAAATGGGCGCGTAAGAGGCGTTCAGGATAGGATATCGTTCGCCTACATGGAAGGTAGCCTCTTTGCCCTGGCCGGCGCGCAATGTGGCGCGGCTGACGGCACGGGACCACGATTCGTTAACGGAAAGAGCGGCGCTCAGTTGATCGAGGCTCAATCCGGAAAACGAAAGGCCGCTGCCGAAGGTAGCCAGGGGTTGGCTGAAAATCGAATTTCCCTGGCCTTGTAATTGTGCGAGCAGTCCGGAAAGCCCGGAGGTACCCGCCTGGTTGATTCCGCCGGAAGAAATCAACTGATTGACGAGGGATTGGATGCTTTGTCCGCCCAGCGCGGCGAGCGCCGCGACCGGAATATTGTACAAGTTGAACGTGTCGGGAATATGCAGGCCGATGTTGCGCGTGAGGTTGTGGCTGATCTGATAGATCTCGATCGTGAGGGAGACCTGGGGCGCCTCGCTGTTCAACTGCTGCATGAGAGTAGTGCAGGCTCTCAACATCGCCTGAGGAGCGCGCACTTCGAGGACCCCATTTTGCCCAGGACTTATTTTCTGGAACTCACAGATGTTTCGCAGTGAGCTGACGAGTTCGGTCGCCTCTTGGGGAGTGCTGCCCCCAGGAACGGCAAAAGTTGCCAGCGACATACGATCAAATTGCTTGTGATTATCTGGAGTGTTTTTTGCGATTAAAAGTTGGTGAGTGTCGAGCGGCGACCACATAGTTTTGCTGACACGGCAGGCCAGGTTGAGAGCGGTGAAAAAGTCAACATCGTCGACGTAAAAACGAACCGTCATGGGCTGGACCGAGTCGTCAAACTCGGCATTAACGCCGTAGGCGGAAGCCAATTCGGTAAAGAGGCCACGAACATCGCCGCTATAGTGAAAGGTGGCCACCTCCGGCCTGGGCCGCAAATGGATTTCAGCGGACGCGGCGAGCAGCGGCGAAGGAGTGGGAGTTGCGGCGTCATCAAGGCGGAGAGCTTGGGCGAGGCGAGTCTGCAGGTAGTCGTTGTCGGGATCGAGTTTGAGAGCGGAGCGGTACTCCGCTACTGCGGGATCGCGCTGCCCATTGGCCAGCAGAGTATCGCCGCGCTCGGTGTGCTGAAATACCAACTGCGATTTCGCAACTTCGCGCGCCGCGAAGAATTTCGTGTCCTGGGCAACCAGCCGGGAGGCTTCGTCGAATTCGAGGAAGGCCTGGTCGATTTTCTTGTGTTCTTCCAGCTTCAGACCGCGACTGTAAGCAGTGCGTGCTTCCTTCTGATCTTTCTTCGAAGGAGTGCAACTGACGCCGCCGGGCACGCCGTTGCCACAGGAAATTATGGGAGTGTCCACGGCCGCGTCGCTGGCGGCGAATAATGGACTGGCCGCAAGGGTCAGAAGGCAGACCACGGCATTAAACTTGAGCCTACGCATTCGGATGATTCTAACCTGCCGTACCGCTTTCCTGAGAGAGCCGGAAGTGCCGGGTACCTTGGATTAAAACCTGGCTCGGAGCCTCGCTCCAAGGGCGGCTGTTTCCCACATTTTTTTCTTATCTTTCAGTTTCTGCTTGGGCATTCCCGGCGCATGGCGTCGATAGAACGGAGGGATGTTAGTTTCTTGCGGGAAAGTGCGGTCAGCTTAACATGAGGCGCTCGATCTCGCGGGCTTTGCCAGTGGTCTCGTCGCAATCGACGATTACGGCGCATAAGCGGACGTCGCCGCTGGCGGGCTCGAATCGGACGGGCATGCCGTTCAGGAATTTATTGACGACCAGTTCTTTTTTTACCCCGATCACACTGTCGTAGGGGCCGGTCATGCCGACATCGGTGACGTAGGCGGTTCCCTTGGGGAGAACGCGTTCGTCGGCGGTGGGGACGTGCGTGTGCGTGCCGACCACGGCGGTGACGCGGCCATCGAGATACCAGCCCATGGAAATTTTTTCGGAAGTGGCTTCGGCGTGGAAATCCACGAAGATGATTTTGGCGTCGATTTTCTGCAGAAGCTGATCGGCGGTACGAAAGGGATCGTCGTTCGAAGCCATGAAGACGCGGCCTTGCAGGTTGATCACGGCGTAGGGAACGTTTCCCTTTTTGCCCTGGTATAGGCCCCAGCCGGGCATATCCGCCGGATAATTTGCGGGGCGCAAGATGCGCCGCTGCGGACTGTTGCCGTTGCCTTCGACCATTTGAAAATAGTCGAGGATTTCTCGTTTGTCCCAAACATGATTGCCGGTGGTGATGACGTCGATATTCAGTTCGAAGAGTTCTTCAGCGAGAGCAGGCGTGATGCCGAACCCTGCGGCGGAATTTTCGCCGTTCGCGATGACCAGATCGATGAGCTGATCACGGACGATGCCGGGCAGACGTTCTTTGACGATGGTGCGTCCGGGGCGTCCGAAGATGTCGCCGATGAAGAGAATGCGCATGTGAGGGACAAAATTTGATGGTAACACGCGGAGTTGGGGTGTTATTGCGGCGGAAGTCGTCGAGCTGCGCTCGACGGACAGCCGGGGGCGGCTGTCCCCACATGCAGGTTCTGCGCATGCGGCTGCCCCCACATGTACGTCTAGGGAGCGAGTTCCGCGGTGCGGAGGAAATCGTAGTTGCCGGCGGGATTTAATTGCAGATTGCGCACGCGTTTGTTGTGGACGAGAACGTTGTCGAGATACCAGAGATCGATGTAGGGGAGTTCGTCGGCGAGAATCAGTTGCAGTTCGGTGTAGAGTGACTTGCGCTTGTTCTGATCGACTTCGCGGCGGGCCTGGTCGATGAGGGCGTCGACTTTCGGGTTTGAATAGTAGCCGCGGTTGGCGCCATTGGGCGGGAACTTTGCAGAGTGAAAGGCGTATTCAAAAATATCGGGATCTTCGTTGCCTCCGATCCAGCGCAGGCTGTAAAGCTGGAAGGCGCCGTGGGTGACATCGGCGAAGAATGTGGCGAATTCGAAAGTGCGGATGTCGAGCGCGATTCCAACTTCGCGCAGTTGCTGCTGCATGACGGCGACCATGAGGCGCGTGTTCTCGTCGGTCGAAGTCTTCATCGCGAGGTGAAAGCGAATTCCGTTGACGGCTGGATAACCGGCGGAATCGAGCAACTGGCGGGCTTTTTCGGGGTCGTGATCGTAGGCAGGCACGTTTCCGTTGTAAGCCCAACTCTGCGGTGGAAGAATGCTGCGAGCCGGCTGCGCTTCGCCTCGCCAGAGATATTCGATCATCGGAGTGCGGTCGAACGCATAGGCAATTGCCTGGCGGACGCGAACGTCGCGCAGGATGGGATCGCGAAGATTGAATCCCATGTAAGCGAGGACAGTTCCGGGAGCGCGTTCGACGGCGAGGGAGGGATCGCGCTGCAGGGTGAGCACGGTATCGGGCGTGAGCGCGTTGATGGTGGCGTCGCCACTGCCTTTGCGCAGTTCGAGGGCGCGGGTGGTGGCGTCGGGAACCACGGCAAAGCGAACGCTGGTGAGTTTCGGTTTTTCACCCCAGTAATTGTCATTGCGTTCGAGGATGACTTCTTTGTCGGTTTCGGCGCTGACGAATTTGAAGGGGCCGGAGCCGATGGGATGCGTGGTCACTTCTGCGCCGCTGCCGTAGGGGACGATGCCGATGGCGCCGTCGGAAAGATTCCACAGCAGGGTTGCGGTGGGTTCTTTCATATGAAAGATGACAGTGTAGTCATCGGGCGCGTCGATGCGATCGACGAAACGGTACACGGCTGTTTTGGTGGTGCGGACTTTACCTTGAAGGGAATCGAAAGTCCACTTCACATCGCGTGAGGTGAGCGGGCGGCCGTCATGGAACTTTACGCCGTGGTGCAAGTGAAAAACGTAGGTGAGGGCATCGGGGATTTCCCAACGCTCGGCGAGGCCGGGGGCGACGTCCAAGTTGTCGCCACGGGAAAGGAGGTCGTCGAAGATGAGATTGTCGATGCGCTCGGATTGGGCGTCGACTCCAATGCGGGGATCGAGATTGGTGGGGCTGGACTCGATCAGCATGACCAGCGTGTTGGGATCGGGCCTATGGGAACACGAGAGCTGCGCAAAACTTAGCGCGAGCGCTGCCAGAATGAAAATTGTGCGGCGCATCAACGGAAGTCCACGCACATTTGCTGGATGGTGTTAACGGTTCTCCAGTTTCGCATGGTTGTCGGAATCGCCAGACCGCGATCGATCGGCTTTTTCATTACAGCGCTTTCCGCGACGCCGTTGGGAAGATAAAAATAAAGTTCTTTGCCGAGGGAGCGGAATTGATCCGGCTTGAGAACAAGAGTTTCCAGTTGCTTGAGAGCGGATTGCGCGGGTGGTTCGGTGAGAAACATTACGTGCAGCTTTGTCTGATCAATGTCTGCTTGCTTCAGAAAAGGATTATTGGCAATCACCTGCTTGATCTCGTCAGCGGTTCGAATGATGACAGAGACGGAATGGCCAAACTTGGAAAGAATTGTCGCCTCGATTTTCCTCGAGAGCGCCTTGTCGGATATCTTTGCGGTTTTGAATACGACGTTTCCGCTCTGAATATAGGTTTTCACGTCATCAAAGCCCATCGCAGCAAGCGAAGCACGAAGCTCCTCCATCTTTATTTTCTTGTGTCCACCGAGATTGATACCGCGCAACAGTGCGACGTAAACCGGCATGACTGCCCTTTCTCGTAATCGGCTGTCTAAGGATACGAAATCTTGCCCAGAATTGCTGGACGCTTTGCCCCGGTTGCCGACGGCACATTGGACGCACGATGGTGCCAGGTTTCGTGAGCGAGTATGGCGAAGGCGACGGCTTCTTTTGCGGCCGAGGGAAGGCCAAACTCGTCGGAGAACCGGAGGCGCAAGCCGAGCGAGGCGAGTTCGCTGGTTAACATGGATACCAACGTGGAATTTTTCGCGCCGCCACCAGAGAGAATCATTTCGTGAAAGCGCTGCTTGCGCGTTGGTTTTTGCGCCGCGTAATGCCGTAGAGCGTCAGCGATTGATCTTGCCGTAAGCGCTGTAGCGGTGGCGACGATATCTTGTTTGGAGCGGTTGCCACAGGCTTGCAGGAATTCGCGAACGAATTCGCGGCCGAATTCTTCGCGTCCGGCGGTCTTGGGAGGAGCTTTCCGGAAAAAATCGCGCTGCAACATTTTGTGAATAACTTTATCATGCACTTCGCCAGAGGCGGCAATTCTGCCTCCGCGATCGAACGGTTGGTGGAATAGATGGTCGGTGACAGCGTCGATCACCATATTGCCGGGGCCGGTGTCGAAGGCGATCACTTCACTGGCAGATGCGTTTGCGGGGATTGCGGTGAGGTTGGCAATGCCACCGATGTTTTGCACGATTCTTCCCAGGTGCGCGTCGCGGAAAAGCAAGTAGTCGAGGAAGGGAACCAGCGGTGCACCTTTGCCTCCGGCGGCCAGGTCTGAGGGGCGGAAATCCGAAACAACTGGCGTGCCCACTCTGGCGGCGATGATTGCCGGCTCGCCAGTCTGCCAGGTAGCGTTTAGTTTGCGGCCGAGGAAACGCGCGGGATCGCCCTGGTGATAGAGCGTCTGTCCGTGGCAGCCCACCAGGTTGGCTTTTATTGCGAACCTGGCGCTGAGTGGCGAGGATGGCATCGGCATAGAGTTCGCCAAGAAGAAAATTCAGGCGAGCCAGATCGGCGACGCTGGCTCGTGTGGCGTTCATCGCCGCCAGCACGGCTGCGCGAACTTTCTTCGGATAAGCGTATTCCGCGTGGCCAAGTAAGCTCGAAGCTGGGGTGGACGCGCACGTCTGTTTTGCGCGATCCGCTGCTCTTTTATTCTTACCAGAGCCACGTTGATGCCGTCGGCGGAGGTGCCACTCATCACTCCGGCCACGATCGTTGGTTTTTTCATCATGCTCGCGGAAGTCCGGAATTTTTCCTGCGAATTTTGCGACGAGTGGAGATCGAACTTTCGGCATCCCCGCGCGCCAAAGTTGCCAGCCGAATCTGTTCGCCGAATTGCCAGAGGTTACGCGAAAGCTGATCGACGGTTGCGGCGGAAGGGGTTGTCGGCGTCGCGCGCAGAACTTTCGCCGATTTGTTTTTGAATGCGAGCACTCGGCGTACAGAGTCGGCGACGCGGCGGGAGAATTTTGGTTCACGCTCTCTAGCCATGATGAGCGCGTCGTAGGCCTGCGTAATGTAATCTTCGCGATGGCAGATCAGGCAAAGATCTCCGCCGGCACGAATGTGTTCGACGGCGGCTTCGCCAATGGGAGCTGCGGATAAGACTCCACCCATTTCCAGATCGTCGGACACGATCAGGTTGCGATAGCCGATACGCTTGCGCAGGATGTCGGTTATCCAGATTCGGGATAGCGATGCCGGGGTGCGATCATGAGTGACTTGCGGATAGGCGGCGTGCGAAATCATGATCAACTTTAACGAGGCGCGGAGCAGGCGATAGGGAAGCAAATCTTCAGCCAGAAGTTTTTTCAGCGACTTATTGATTACGGGGAGATCGTGGTGGCTATCAAGTGTGCCTTCGCCGAGGCCGGGGAAGTGCTTGCCGCATCCCAGCACGTTGGCGGAGCGCAGGCCGGCGAGGAATTCGCGGGCGTAGGTTGCGGTTTCGCGCGGATTGGCGGAAACGGCGCGCGAACTCATCACGCTGCGTGAAGCTTCGAAGGCGAGATCGATGACGGGGGCGAAGTCGAGGTTGAAGCCGAGGGCGCGGCAGTTTTCTCCGATGAGTTGGCCGTGCCTGCGAAAGAGTTTGCGATCTCCGGTGGCGAAGACTTCGGCGGCGGACGGGGTGGGACCGAGGGCGTCGCGGAAACGATCGACCTGGCCACCTTCGAGGTCGACGCAGGTGAAGAGCGGCGTGGAGACGCATTTCTGGCAATCGCGGAGGAGACGACTAGTCTGCTCGGGAGTTTGTATGTTGCGCGCGAAGAGGATTACACCAGCGGGCTGGAGACGGGTGAGCAGGGCGCGGAGGCGCGGGGTTAGCTCGGTCGCGTCGAAGCCGATGATGAGGAGTTGGCCGATTTGATTTGGGGCCTTCACGGAGCCGGGTTCTCTCGATCAGAAGGACCAGGTTGGTGAATAGCAGAGTCAAGCCATTTCACGATAACAAAAATCACAATGGTGGCAGCCAACGCGGTGAACACTTGCCCGACGAGCGCGGCGGCTCGCTGCAAGACGCGGGAAGCGCCAGCGAGCCATAGGGTGGTGCGAACAGCAGCTTGGGTGCCAGCGATGGCGAAGGCAATTCTTAACGGCATTGCTCTAAAGTGGAAAACGCCAGCGGCGCAGAAGATCGCGGCCGCGGCCAGAGCGAGCGACGGATGCGGAATCCGGCCGGGTCTTGCGAGCGTCAAGAAAAAATTCCAGATCGCCAGGATTGCAATGCAAATGACAGCTGCAAGCACGAATCCGACCTTTGCATTCATCATTCGGTTGCTGTTAGTTGCTGTCTCGAACATGAGATTCTTCCTGATGCTGCTTTGTTTATTGCCGCTCTATTCGATCTGCTTTTTCAACTCTGCCAGCAAATTGAGCGCCTCCAGCGGCGTGAGACGATTCAGATCTATTTCACGAAGCTTTTCCAGAACCGGCTGAGATATTGGGGTGAAGATGGTGAGCTGCGTTGGAGGAGGCGTGGCGCCGGGCGAGAGTTGGCTGGTGAGTTCGCGCTCGGCAGACTCGTGCTCGGTCAATACTTCTCTCGCACGCGTGATTACTTCGTTCGGCAGGCCGGCGAGTTTGGCGACTTCGATGCCGTAGCTGCGGTCGGCGGCGCCAGGTTCCACTTTGCGCAGGAAGGCGATTCCGCCGCCGGTCTCTTTTACCGAGACGTGATAATTTTTCACTCCTGAAAGTTGTTCGGCCAATTCCGTCAATTCGAAATAGTGAGTGGCGAAAAGAGTTTTTGCGCGCACGCGGGCGTGGAGATATTCGATGGCGGCCCAGGCGATGGCGAGGCCGTCGTAGGTGGAGGTGCCGCGGCCGACTTCATCGAGCAAGATTAACGAGCGCGCGGTTGCGGTGTGCAAGATGGCGGCGGTTTCCGTCATCTCGACCATGAAAGTGGAGCGACCGCGGGCAAGATTGTCGCTGGCGCCGATGCGGGTGAAGACGCGGTCGACTACGCTGAGGCGCGCGGAGCGAGCGGGAACGAAGGAACCCATTTGCGCCAGAATTACTATCAGCGCGGTTTGCCGCAGGTAGGTGGATTTGCCGCCCATGTTCGGTCCGGTGAGCAGAAGGATCGTATGGGTCGAAGAATTCAGGTAGAGATCGTTGGGAACGAAGCGGTCGGTGCCTCCGGACATTTCTTGCTGCTCGATGACAGGATGCCGGCCTTCGAGGATTTCGAGATCACCGGCGGCGTCTTCTGCGGGAGCGACGAAATTTGGGCGGCAGTAATTGCGGAGAGCGGCGACGTGCGATAGAGATGCCAGTACATCGACTTCGGCGAGAGCCAGCGCGGTTTGGCGGATTCGCCTGGCTTCGGCGGCGATGGCGGTGCGCAGTTCGGTGAAGAGGCGGCGCTCGATCTCGACGATTTTTTCCTGAGCGTCGAGAATTTTGGCTTCGTATTCTTTTAGTTCGGGCGTGGTGAAGCGCTCGGCGCCAACTAAAGTTTGCTTGCGTTCGTAGTCTTGCGGGACGAGGTGCAGATTGGATTTCGATACTTCGAGATAGTAGCCGAAGATGGAGTTGAATTTTACTTTGAGCGAGCTGATTCCGGTGCGGGTGCGCTCGCGTTGTTCGATCTGGGCGAGGACTTGCTTGCTGTTGCGGGAGAGTTCGCGCAGTTCGTCGAGGTCGCGATCCAGGCCGGGGGCGATTATGCCGCCGTCGGAGAAGCTTAGTGGGGGTTCGGGGACGATGGTTTTCTCGATGCGGTCGCGGAGATCGGATAATTCGTCGAGTAATCCGTACAGAGTGTGCAGCCTCTCGGCATTCAGTCGTGAGGCTGCGGCTTTTATCGCCGGAATTTTCGCGATTGACGAGGCTAGGGCTAGAACATCGCGAGGATTTGCGGTCTCGAGTGTGACTCGGCTGAGCAGGCGTTCGAGATCCAGAACACCGTCCAGGGCGCGTCGCAGCTCTTCGCGGGAGATGGTTTCTTTTACGCCGGCTTCGACGGCGTTTAAACGCGCGTTGATTTCCGCGAGATCGAGCGAGGGGCGCAGCAACCAGGCGCGCAGAAGGCGTTTGCCCATGGGAGTGACGGCGGCATCGATGGAGCGAAACAGAGTGAGGCCTGCATCCGTGCCGGCGAATAAGGGCTCGATCAGTTCGAGATTGCGGACGGTGACGGCGTCGAGCACCAGGCAGTTCTGGCGTTCGTACCAGCCGATGCGGTCAACGTGATCCAGCGATCCGCGCTGGGTGGAGCGAACGTAATAGAGAATCGCTCCCGCGGCAGCAGCTGCGGCGGGGCGGCCGGCAAGGCCAAAACCTTCGAGCGACAAAACTCCGAAGTGATTTTCGAGGAGAGGAATGGCGTGATCGGAGGCGAAGATCCAATCGTCGAGCGGGGTGTCGGTGCAGGTGGCACCAGACGCTCGTGGCTGGGGAGATTGAGAGCGCCGAGCGTTCGAATCGAACAGTGGGGCGGCGGAGCCGTATAACAATTCCTTGGGCCGGAGTTGTTCTAATTCCTCCTGCACGCGGCGGAGGGCGGATTCGCCGGAGAATTCGGTGGCGCGAAATTCGCCGGTCGAAAGATCGAGGGCGGCGAAGCCTACTCGGTCTTCGACTTGGGCGAGAGAGGCGAGAAAATTGTTTTCGTCCGAGTTGAGGGACGAATCAGCGGCGGTGCCGGGAGTGACTACGCGGGTGACTTCGCGCCGTACGAGTTTCGTGCCGAGCTGTTTCCTGGCGAGCTTTGCATCTTCCATTTGTTCGCAGATGGCGACTTTGAAACCTTTGCGGATGAGTTTGCCGATGTAGCCTTCGGCGGCGTGGTGCGGCACTCCGCACATGGGGACGGCGATACCTTTTTCTTTGTTACGGGAGGTGAGCGTGATTTGCAGCTCTTTGGAGGCTACGATCGCGTCGTCAAAAAAAAGTTCGTAGAAATCTCCCAGGCGGAAGAACAAGAGAGCTGTGGGATGTTCTTTTTTGACGGCGGCGTACTGGCGCATCAGCGGGGTGGAAGGCTCGGTCATTCGCTTAAATCGACGCAATTGGGGCTTGGCGCGGATTATAAATCATTTATTCTTTACATCCGGGTGGGCTAAATGGGTCTGCAGTGTAAATTCATTAACCACAGAGCGGCACCCTTCGACTGCGAAGGGCAGCTCCGGGACACGAAGTTCTTGTTTTTGGAAATGTAGGTTGACGGGGCTTCGGCTTGAGTGTTTTCCTAATGCATGGAACTCCGCAAAGATCCGATTACTCGTTCCTGGGTGATGACGGGGGACGAGACGGCGGTGAGCGCGCAGCCTGCTGAATCGGCCTGTCGATTTTGTCCGGATTCTCCTCAACCAACTCAGATCATCTCTTCCGTGCCAAGCGGGGCAGGATGGTCGGCGCGATCGATGGTGCATCCGGCGCCGCTTTATCACATTGAAGGCGAGCCGGGGCGGCGCGGAGATGGGATCTACGATCGCATGAGTTCGGTTGGGGCGCATGAAGTGCTGGTGGAAAATCCCCGGCACGACCGGCAGTTGTGGAATGCCAGCGACGAGGAGATTGGGCAGTTTCTGCGGCTGGCGGCGGAACGCATTTTGGATCTTAAGCGCGATCCGCGGATCAAGTATGTGAGCCTGTTCAAAGATTACGGCACCGGCGCGGGGCAGGAATTCAGTCATCCAACGTCGCAGATTACTGCGACCATGTTTGTGCCGCGGCGAGTGCTTTACGAATTGCGGGCGGGACGGGAATATTTTCAAGCCAAAGAGCGTTGCGTATTTTGCGACATTCTCAATCAGGAGGAGCGGCAGGCTTCGCGTGTGATTGAGGCGCGCGGCGATTATGTGGCGATTGGACCTTATGCTCCGCGCGTGCCTTATGAAACCTGGATTCTGCCGCGCAACCATGAGGCGTCCTTTGAGCGGACGGGTTTGTCGAAGCCGGGGCTGCGCACGAACCTTGCAGCGCTGTTGAGGCGCACGCTGCAGCGGGTGCGGGCGCTGACGGAGGGGTTTCATCTGGTGCTGCACACTTCGCCGAACAGTTTGCATCCTTCCAAGACGCTTGGTTACTGGAAGACGATTGATGATGACTATCACTGGCACATTGAGATCATGCCGGTGCTGGCGACGAAGGCGAAATCTTACACGTTTAAGGAAGTCTATTATTCGCCGGTGAGTTCGGAGACCGCGGTCAAGCAGCTGCGGGAGGCGAAGATTGACGGGTGAGCTTTCTGGTTCTCTCGAAACGTGGCGCCACGCCGGGATTACGGACGGCCTCCGGCGCGGCGGAGAAGGCGGGTGACTTCGGCATTGTTGCGGACCTGAGCCCAGGTGAGGGCGGTATAGCCGTTGCGGCTGCGGAGATTTACGTTGGCGCCGGCCGCGATGAGGGCTTTCACCACTTCTGGGCTTGCCTTGATGTTTTGACAGGCAAGAATGAGAGCGGATTGTCCACCCTGGTCGAGTGAGTTAATGCCAGAGTCGGTGCCTGCCGACAGCAATTCTTTTACAGTTTTCACGTCTTCTGCGACCGCGGCACGCATTAACGGGGTTTGGTCGGGGTCTTCAAGGGTTTCGCCTCCTCTTCCGAGGGCAATGGGCCATGCGATGGGAATCATTCTGGCTACTTTGACGGTGACATCGCCGTTCATCTTGGGCCAGTCGTTCATCTTGAAGTATCCGCGCAGCAGAGGCTGAAGCTGAATTTCAACCATCCAGAGCAAGACCGAATTTTCTATCGGGCGCCAGCTTGCAGAGGCTTCGTCCCAGGCCTGGAGACGGAACACACTGAATCCATCGGCGGTATTCCATTCAAAGTGCGCGTCCAAATCGCGAACGAAGCCGGAAGGGCTGATCCAAATCAAACCGCAGCACAGAAGCAGGGCGATGAGGGCGTAAGGCCAGGATAGACGGCCGGCGAGACGCGAGACGATTACACCTAGAGATGCCAGCAGAGCCAGTGCTCCGATCAAGAGGCCGGCAGCGGTGAGGATTTCGGCGGCGGCATTCCACCAGTGCACCCGCCAGTCGAGAAAACCAGCTTCGTCGAAATGCCAGAAGGGGTTGAGATATAGCAGAGTGAGTCCTCCGGCAAAAAGGACGGCTCCCGTTTCTAATCCGATAAGCGCCCAACTGGCGCGACGAATATGACGAGCGGTTGGACTGAGCCGGGGTGGTTGCAGCGTGGGCGGATTGAGCATCGATACCTGCCGGATCTATGGGCCAGATCATTCTCTTCAGATCGGCGTCTTTTTTCAGAGAGAAGAGTATAGGCAGTGAGCAGAAGATGGGAAGAGGAATTTGAATGGCGGATCGGTTCGAACCCTACTAATTACGCTCCGGCAACTTTAGCTTGAATAAGCCGACCGCCTTGGGTTAATAGCTTTCCCGCAGCTTGCGGATCGACCGGTTGGGAGAAGAAATAGCCCTGGCCTAAGTCGCAGCCTAATTCGCACAAGCGCTCCCAATGCTTCGCGCTTTCGATTCCTTCGGCGATAACCTTCAATTTCAACTTGTGGGCCAGGATAACGATTAACTCCACCATTTCGGTGGTTTCGCGGTCGGCTAGCATTCCGCTGATGAGCGAACGGTCGATCTTCAGGGCCTCCATAGGGAACAGGCGCAATGCGTTCAAAGAAGAGTTCCCGGTTCCAAAGTCATCGAGGGTAACGCCGATGCCGAGGTGTTTTAAATAGGAGAGGACCTTGACGGTGAGTTTGGGATCGGTGGCTGCGACAGTTTCCGTCATCTCAAGTTTGAGGCGCGACGGTTCGATCAGGGTTTCGCGGATAGCTGCCTGCAGTTCAGGGACGAATCGGGCATCGGCAAATTGCTTGGCTGAGAGGTTGACGCTGATGGTGACAGAGATGGATGGATGCTGATTTTTCCAGGTTTGCAGTTGTTTGCAGGCCTCGAGGATGAGCCAGTGACCCAGGGCATAAAGCAAACCAGAATCCTCGGCGGCGGCGATGAAATGATGCGGCGAAATCAGGCCTTCGTCGGGATGCTGCCAGCGGAGGAGAGCTTCGAATCCGATGATTTCCCGGCTGGCAAGTCGCACGATGGGCTGGTAGTAGACGCGGAACTGACTTTGGGCAATGGCGTCTCGTAACTCGGCTTCGAGCTTCATGCGATTGACGGCGCGGTTGTGCATGGCTTCGTCAAAAACTTCGCAACGGGAGCCTCCCAGGGACTTGGCGCGGCGCATGGCCACGTCGGCATCCTGTAGCAGGTCTTCGGCGCGAGCGTGAGTGATTGAGCTGATGGCGATTCCGACGCTGGCTGAGGGGCGCACTTCGCGGCCTTCCACGAGAAGTGGTTTTGCGATGGATAAGAGAATGCGCTGGGCGACGCGCATTGCGTCGCTGGGATCGGCGACGGCTTCGAGCAGGATGGTGAATTCATCTCCGCCCAGCCGGGAGAGAACAGCATTTCTGGCAGCGAGTTGGTTCTGCGGGCGCGCCACCGTGTCTTCGTCGCGAAGGCCGGCTTCGATGCGATGGCCAGATTCGATCAGGATCTGATCCCCGGCGGCGGGGCCCATGGTGTCATTGAAGACCTTAAAGCCGTCGAGATCGACGAACAGGATGGCGTACTGGTCCTGGGGATTGCGCTGGGCGCGTTCGAATAATTGCTGCAGGCGATCGAGGAAGAGGCGGCGATTGGGGAGTCCGGTCAGGCCATCATGAAAGGAATTGTGCTCGGCTTGTTGTTCGGCGCGCTTGCGGTCGGTGATGTCGCGATTCACGATGACGAGTTTGGTGACTTCGCCTTTGGCATTGCGGATGGTGCCGGCGATGGATTCGAGAATGCGCCAGCTGCCGTCTTTGTGGCGAATGCGGTATTCAAGTTCTTTCCCGACGCCGGTGCTGCGGGCTTCGCGGGCGGCTTCGAGTACCTTAAAACGGTCGTCGGGATGAATCTGATCGAAGGCTGAGGTTTCTCCCAGTTCGGCGGGGGAATAACCGAGGACGCGGCGGTAGGCGGGGCTGTTGTAGAGCCGGTTGCCTTTCACGTCCACCAAGGCGATCATGTCGGCGGCGTTTTCGGTAACGATCTGAAATAATTCTTCGCGTCTTTCCGATTCGCGGTGAATCCGATAAATACGGATTTCCTCATAGATGGCGAGCAGAATTAGTGTGCCGAGAGCAATCCAATGCCAGTGGTCGGTCATTTTGATTTGGGAATGGAGGAGAACATCCAAGGAAGTTATCGGCATATCCCCGGGGAAAGTTAATTCCTTTGGACCGTATCCGTACTTTGGTGCGGGATCGCTGGGATAGGGTTTGCTTGACGCCCAGCGGTCGATTGACCATAGGGATAAAGTTCTATAAACTTTCTCGCATTGAATCGGATTAATTTGGCCTGATCGTTCCTCCCATTCTGTGGGAGGAAAAGATGCTGACTCGATCCGAGCGGCTCGAGCCGGTTCGGGGTTCGCCGCGACGTCTAGCTTGCTCATTCTTCCCGTTCTCATCACCTTAACCCAAGGCGTTTGCAAGGGTTTTATCGGCCAGTCGCAGAAAAAATTGATCTGGAGGGAGGATAAGGAAATGTGGAAATACAAGCTTCTGTTTTTAGTGACGGGCATGCTCGCTATGGGTGCTCCCAGCAAGACAACGTTCAGCGCCGGATCGTGGAAGGTGGACATGCACCATTCCGACGCTCAACTCATCACGGACGCGACCACGGATTATGGGAAGACGAAGATGGATGTCACGCTCGGCTTCGGTCGGATGAATGGCCGAGTGGAGCTGGACAATGACAACCTCACCAAATCCTCGTTCGATATAAGACTCTATCCCGCCGATTCCATGACGCCCGACATTAATGAAGAGGGGAAATTCCTGCGCGAGTGGGTGGCGAACCTGTCGAATCACACATTGGTATGTTTCCACTCCAAGGGGGCTGTGCTGATGCCGGACGGGCGGCTGAAAACGACGGGCCAGTTGGTGCTCACGCGCGTGGATCGCAACGTCGAAATCACTTCGGGGGAAGGCTACATGGGACCGATGTATGGTCCTCCCATGGTCCACCGGGTTACCCACGAAGCCAGTTTTATTTTCGATGTTCCCGCCGAGGGAAAGGATCAGAAAGATGGCGGCATCGCGCTGTCGGGATCGACGGGTATGTTTCGCGAAGATTACCCCCAATTAGTTAGGGCGGTGGTGAGCACTTACTGGCCGCCGGTGGTTCAAGATAAAAGCTGCCAGGCGCCGAGTGGCGGGGGTGAGGACTATCGCGGCTCGCAATGCACGGGAACGCTACTGATGGCGCCTGCGCTGCCCGAAGCGCCGCACGCAGCAAACGCGGAAGACGCGGGCGCTGCGCGGAATTTCAATGCCGTGGTCGGGAATCACCTCAATATTGTGGTTCACATGAGACTGACGGCGAAGGCCGCGGGAGAAGAAGTAGCGGCGAACTAACGGGGGCTAGCGAGCCTATCCGACAGGCAAGCGCGAGCATCGGTTGAAAGATCCCAGCATCGAATTACTTACGTGGTTTGAGCCGGACGAGGATGGAGCGTCTCCGCGAGGAGCGGAGCTCGGCAACGTGTCTTTTGGTGGCGGTATTCGAAGAAGCCGAAGCTCGTGAAGTAAGTTAGGAAACCAGAGAAAATTCGTAGGAGGATTTATGGCAACGAGCAGAGTAGTACCCATGAAGATGACGCAGATGAAGGCGGCGCAAGTTTCCAAGCCCGGTGCCGATTTTGAGATTGTTGAGCGTGAGATTCCCGAGCCAGAGCCCGGACAGGTACGCATCAAGGTGCAGGCCTGCGGGGTTTGCCACAGTGATGTGCTTACGAAAGACGGCTTGTGGCCGGGAATTCAATATCCACGCGTTCCCGGACATGAAGTTGCGGGCGTCATTGATAAAGTGGGTGACGGCGTTTCCGAGTGGAAGAAGGGACGGCGAGTTGGCGTCGGCTGGCATGGCGGCCAAGACAATACCTGTCGCGAATGCCGGCGTGGAGATTTCCGCAATTGCCGGAATCTTAAAGTTTGCGGCATCAGCTATGACGGGGGATATCAGCAATACATGGTGGCTCCTGCGGAGGCGCTGGTGTCGATCCCTGAAACTCTGAGTGATGTGGACGCTGCTCCACTGCTGTGCGCTGGAATTACCACGTGCAACGCACTACGCCACAGCGGCGCGCTTCCTGGCGATCTGGTTGCGGTGCAGGGGATCGGCGGACTGGGTCACCTGGGAATTCAATTCGCGAACAAGTTTGGTTATAAGGTGGTCGCGATCGGGCGTGGGCCGGAGAACGCGGCGCTCGCCAAAAAGCTCGGAGCCAGCCTGTACATCGACAGCCAGTCGGTGAATGCGGCCGAAGAATTACAGAAGCTTGGTGGAGCGCGAGTGATTCTGGCTACCGCCCCAAATTCAAAAGCAATGTCGGAGTTGATCGACGGCCTGGGTCCGAACGGAGAGCTCATGGTGGTTGGTGCGTCATCCGATCCCATTGAGGTCACGCCGCTGCAACTCATCAATGGGAGCAAGACCATTCAAGGCTGGGCCTCCGGAACCCCAGCCGATTCCGAGGACACATTGCGCTTCGCCGAAATAAGCGGTGTGCGCGCCATGATTGAAACCTATCCACTCGAGAAAGCGGCTGAGGCCTATGCCCGGATGCTGAGCGGCAAGGCGGAATTTCGCGTGGTTCTGACGATGTGAAATGGTCGGAGACTTTGTTTGTTCTTCGCTTTCACGGCCATTGACGCGGCGCCCTTAATAAGCCGAAGCATGCAGACGAGAACGGTGCTGCTGAATCCAGCACTAGCCCAGCGACAAATCTCCATCGACCGTTCATAATGTCGGCATGACCCTACGCCGGCTCAAGACTTACGCGGGCACCCAGGGATACGTTTACCAGTATTACTTCGTGGGTAAACGGGCGGCACTGGCTGAGGACCCGGAGGCTCCGGCCACGGAGTTTGTGTTTGATGTGACTTCCGACCGCAAAATGACCTACGCGGTGAGCGTCTTTCTACCGGATAAGTCATTGACCCGGTGGGCCAGCATTCACGGGCGCAGCCTGACGGAAGCAGAGCAGTATGCGGCAGCGAAGCTGCGACTGTTCCGCGCCTTCGACGAACTGGAAGATGTTACTGGCAGAGGGGCGGCGTCTGATAATTGATCCGGCGGGCCTTGAAGAATCGCTGACTACTCTGGGAGTGGAGTGAACCGATTGTGATGGAGATCACAAGCGCGAGTGATGGCTGGCGTTTCCGCGTCCCAGGTTCTCTGTGCAGAATATAATCCGTGGAGGGATGGGGTTCCTGGGGCAGCCGACAACCTCTTGCGAAACTACGGCTGGCTTGCATTAAACTCAGCGGACTCTGATACTTACCTAGCCTATGGCATTGCTTTGGTTGCGCTTCGCGCTGGCTTGTTATTTCGTTGGGCTGGTTTATGCCTTTTTTGCGCTGAGCCGCACCAGCGATCTTTTCAGCCGGGTTGCGCTGCACGCCGCCAGTCTGGGCATGGTCTTCCACTTCGTTTCACTGACCGAACTTTTTCTTTCCGGACATGTGGCATGGGCATCGGTGCACAACGGCGAGTCGCTGCTGGCGTTCTTTTCCATGACGTTTTTCATGATCATTTATGCAATTTATAAAACCACTTCGCCGGGCGTGGTGGTGTTTCCGATTGTGTTTTTTCTGACGTTTGTGGCGGCGGTGGATGAACAGCCGGTGCTGCTGACATCGTTTGTACAGCATAAGGGATGGCTGATTGCGCATATCATTTTGATTTTCACGGGATATGCGGCGCTGGTGCTGAGCTTTGGCGCCAGCTTGCTTTACCTGCTGCAGGAGCGGCGACTGAAGGCGAAGAAACCGAGCAGCCTGATTTCTTTTCTGCCGGCGCTGGAAGTGATTGACCAGATCGGCTACCGGTCATTGCTGCTGGGGTTTCCGTTCATGACGCTGGGGCTGATTACCGGGTCGATTGTGGCCATGTCGACCTATGGGCACATCGATTTTGAGGATCCGAAGATTCTGCTCTCGATTTTGATGTGGGTCGTGTACATGATTATGGTGTTCACGCGCTGGAATTCGGGATGGCGAGGGCGGCGCGCGGCGGTACTGGCTACGTTTGCGTTTGTGGCCGCCATTGTCGCCTGGGCCGCGAATTACTTTTCTGCCATTCACAGGTTTGCCGCTTCATGAGATATCAGCTCATCGGCGTGAATCACAAGAGCGCTCCGCTCGAGGTGCGGGAGCGGCTGGCGATTCCAGAGTCGCGCCTGCCGGATTGCTGCCGGGATTTGACGGCGCATCCGGGAATTGAAGAGGGGATGATCATTTCCACCTGCAACCGGGTGGAAGTGGTTACTCATACCAGTAATGGATCGGCGGACCTGCGGGGATTTCTGCACGATCATTTTCATTTGACGGCGGATGAACTCGACGCGCACTTGTATGAGTTTCGCGAGAAGGATGCGGTGCGGCATATTTTTCGCGTAGCCTCGAGTCTGGATTCGATGGTGGTGGGAGAGGCGCAGATACTGGGACAGGTGAAAGAGGCTTATGCCACGGCGCGCGCGGTGGGCGCGGTGCGCGGACAACTGGACCAGCTCTTTACGCGCGCGTTTGCAGTTGCCAAGCGAGTGCGCAGCGAGACGGCGGTGGGAACATCTTCGGTTTCGATTGCATCGGTTGCGGTGGAACTGGCGAAGAAGATTTTCGGGACGCTGCAGGGGAAGAATGTTTTTATCGTCGGCGCCGGGAAGATGAGCGAACTCGCTGCGCGGCATTTGATGGCGCATGGGTGTGCGTCGATATTTGTGTCGAACCGGACTTATGATCGGGCGGTTGGGCTGGCGCAAAAGTTCGGTGGGCAGGCGATCAAGTTCGACGATCTCTATGACTCCTGCGACCGCGCCGATATCGTGATCACATCCACCGGCGCGCCACATGCTATTTTCCGGCGCGAGCATGGTGAGCAATTTCTGGCACGGCGCAAAAACAAGCCGATGTTCTTCATCGATATTGCGGTGCCGCGCGATGTTTCGCCGGAGATGGCCAAGCTGGATGGCATCTTTGCGTATGACATCGATGATTTGCAGCAGGCGGTTAGCAGCCATGTGGCGGACCGCCACAAGGAAGCCGAACTCGCCGAGGCCATCATTGCCAGTGAGGTGGAACGATTCGAAGCGCGGCTGCATACGCTCGATGTGGTGCCGACGATCGTGAGCTTGCAGGATCATCTGGAAACCATCCGGCAGGCGGAGATTGATCGGGTGCGCGGCCGCATGGGGGCGTTGACTCCCGAACAGGAAATGGCGGTGGAAGCGCTGACGCGCGGCATCATCAACAAAGTGATGCACACGCCGATCACTACGCTAAAGACTGCTGCGCGCGAGGCGGAGGCGACGACGGTGATCGATGTGGTGCGCAGGCTGTTTAATCTGCACGACAAAGAAAAAGGGCCAGCGTCGCAGGCTGGTCGCGGAGAAGCTTCCAACAAAAAAGAAATGGAGACGCGCCACTAATGGCTCGCCTCCGCATTGGCTCGCGCGGCTCGCAGCTTGCTCTTTGGCAGGCCAATCATATCTCTGCACTGCTGCGCGCGCGCGGGCACGAAATTGAGATTGAAATTATTCATACTACCGGGGACAAAATTACTGAAGTCGCGCTGGCGATGGTTGGCACCAAGGGGATGTTTACCAAGGAGATTGAAGAAGCGCTTGCCGCCGGGCGCGTGGATTTGGCTGTGCACTCTCTGAAAGACCTGCCGACTGAGCTTCCCCCGGGATTTGAAATTGCCGCAATCACCGAACGGCAAGATCCGCGGGATGCGTTCTGCTCGCGGAGTTTTTCGAGAATTGAGGATCTGCCGCAAGAGGCGCGCGTGGGCACGTCCAGCCTGCGGCGGCAGGCGCAGCTCAAGGCGATTCGTCCAGACCTCGATATTCATCCTTTGCGCGGGAACGTGGATACACGGCTGCGCAAGCTTGAACAGGGTGAATACGACGCGATTATTCTGGCTTCGGCTGGGCTGAAGCGGCTGGGCAAGACGGAGTTGGTCAAGCAGATTATTCCGGCGGAGATTATGTGTCCGGCGGCGGGGCAGGGAGCGCTGGGGATTGAGATTCGTAAAGGCGATACGGTCGTCGGCGAGCAGTTGACATTCCTGGACGACGCTGCGGCGCGCGCTGCCACCACTTGCGAGCGGGCACTGTTGAACAGATTGGGCGGCGGGTGCCAGGTTCCTATCGGCGCATTTGCGGAAATGCGTAATGAAAAATTGCATCTGGAGGCGATTGTGGCCGATCCGGATGGATCGAAATTGTTGCGCGAATCCCGCGATGGCGATCTGAACGGTCCTGAAAAGCTTGGGAATGCAGTGGGCGATACATTATTAGGCCGCGGAGGCGACGAGATTCTCGACGCCGTGTACGGGCGTGGGTTGGCTGTTCCGCCGCAGCCGTAATCTCCTTTGTGATCCAGCATGAAGAGCGGCAGTGTCCTCCTGCAATTCCTCGGTGGAACTAAGAGTTCGCACGCTCTCCGCCGCTGGATCAATCTCTGGCCTCCTTTTCTTGGGGCCGGTATCCGGGTTAAGCGTATTTCACCCGATATGAAATCTGTCGATGTCGAGATGAAGCTGCGCTTCTGGAATGCGAATTACGTCAGCACACATTTCGGGGGATCGCTGTTTGCTATGACCGACGCTTTCTATATGCTGATGGTAATGGCGAATTTGGGCGATGAATATATTGTGTGGGACAAAGCTGCAAGCATCCGCTACCGCAAGCCGGGGCAGGGAACGGTGCGGGCGGAGTTTCGTTTGTCCGATAGCCAGATCGAGGATATTCGCGAGAAGCTGAAAACGCTGCCGAAGTATGAGCCGGTCTTTTCCGTGGAAGTGAAGGACGAGGCTGGGGTGGTGATCGCCGAAGTGAAGAAAGTGTTGCACGTGCGGAAGAAAGAAACGGCGCACACGTCAGGGAGGTAAAGGAATCGACGCGTGTATATTCCTGAGCATTTTCGTTTGCGTCACGATGCGGATGCGATTGCGTTCATGCGCGCGAATCCGTTTGCCATTTTGATTTCATCGGCTGAGGACGGGCCGTTTGCCACGCATCTTCCTCTGTTCGTGCGGGCGGAGGAAGAGAGAGTGATTCTGCACGGGCACGTAGCGAAGGCCAATCCGCACTGGCGCTATCTCGAGCAGAATGCAGAGTGTTTAACCATTTTTCACGGACCTCATGCTTATATCTCGCCGACAAACTACACGGCGCTGGAGAGCGTGCCTACGTGGAACTATGCGGCGGTTCATGTTTACGGGAAGGCGCGCATCTTTTCTTCCGAGCAGGATGTGCATGGGATGCTGCACGAACTGATGGAGACATTCGAGCCGGCTTATCGCGAGCAATGGGAGGGGCTGAGCGAGAAATATCAGGAGAATATGCTGCGTCAGATTGTGGGCTTCGAAATTGTCGCGACGAAGATCGAAGGGAAATTCAAGCTCAGCCAGAATCGTACTCGCGAGGATCAGGCGAATGTGATTGCGTCGCTCGAGAAGGTTGAGGATTCGACGGTGTCAGGCGTGGCGTGCATGATGAAAGAACAAGGTCTCGGCAAAGGTCCGGAGAAGAAGTCAGGCGAATGAGGACGCGACCGAAAGCCAGCGGCGCAGGAAAGGGAGCGTTATCGGGCGTGCGCGTGCTGGTGGGGCGGGCGCGGCACCAGGCGGGCGCGTTATCCGTTGAGCTGCGCAGGCTGGGTGCGACGGTGATTGAAATTCCTTTCATTGAAATCCGCAAGCCGCGAAGTTTTAAGCCGCTGGATTCGGCGTTGAAAAATCTTGCAGAGTACGAGTGGCTCATTCTCACCAGCGTCAATGGGGTGGAAGCGATGTGGGCGCGGCTGGACCGGCTGGGCTTGAGCAATAAAAATCTCAAGCATCTGCACATCGCGGCCATTGGGCCGGCTACGAAGCGGGCGATTGAAAAACACGGGGTTCAAGTAGATGTGGTTCCGAAGGAATATGTGGCGGAGTCTGTGGTACGGAGCTTGCACAGGCGTGTGCAGGGAAAGCGTGTGCTACTGGTGCGGGCCAAGGTTGCGCGGGATGTGATTCCGCGCGAACTGCGAAAGGCCGGAGCGCGGGTGGATGTAGTGGAGGCTTATGAAACCGTGGTGCCGGAATCTTCACGGCGGCGGTTGCAGAGTGCGCTTGGGAATCCGCGGCGGCGGCCGCATGTGGTTACGTTTACCAGTTCTTCGACGGTGCGGAATTTTGTGGAGTTGCTGGGTGGGGCGCGCTCGGCAAAGCGAGCGGTGGAAGCGCTCCCCGGACGAGGCGTCCGGGGCTCCACGATTCAACTTGGCTCCACGGTTCAACTTGGCTCCGCGATTCAACTTGCTTCTATCGGGCCGGTGACGTCTTCTACCTTGCGAGAACTGGGACTCAGAGCCGATATTAACGCGAAGGAATTTACGATTCCTGGTCTGGTAAAAGCTATTACTGCCGCGCGAACTTCCAAAAAAAGCTAGCTATTCGTTCAGCGAGCAACTGCAATCGGCCGGCGGCACGTGCGCTTGCAGAAAATCGGCGACGCGTTTGTAGGCGTCGATTTGATTCTCAACTTTGGCGAAGCCGTGGCCTTCGTTCTCATAAATCTTGTAGTCGACGGTGCCGCCGCGTTTTTTGATGGCATCGACGACTTGCTGCGTTTCTGACTTCGGGCAGCGCGGATCGTGGCCTCCGGCGAGGAGCAGCAACGGAGCTTTGATCTGATCGATGAAGTTGATCGGCGAGCGGTCTTCGTAGAGCGCTTTGTTTTTTACGACGTCGCCCATCGTCGCAAGATCGGACTGTTGCAGGACCGGATCTTCGTTTTCGATTTCGGTAAACCAGTTTACGAAGGGGACGATGGGGACGCCGGCGGCCCAGACATCGGGCGCTTTGGTGACGGACATCATGCTGAGATAGCCGCCATAGCTTCCACCCATTACAGCGATCTTTTTGGGATCGAGATGGCCGGTCTGCTTGATCCAGTCGACGCCGGCGAGAACGTCTTGCAGATCGCCGCCGCCCATGTCGAAAAGGTTTGCCTGCTGAAATGCTTTGCCATATCCGGTTGAGCCGCGATAATTGGGCGCGAGGACCATGTAGCCCTGATTGGCGGCGTACTGGATGAAGCGGTTGAAAGAGTTCATGGTCTGCGACGTGGGACCGCCGTGGATGTAAACGATGGCGGCATTCTGTCCGTTGCGGGCCATGTTGAAGGGGACGTAGAGGAATGCGGAGATAGTCCACTTGCCGTCGCGGCTGGGGTAGTGGATGAGATAAGGTTCGACCATGTCTTCGGAGCGAACTCCGGCGACGAGCGAGTGCGTGATCTGATGCGACTTACCGGTGGCGAGCGTGTAAACCCAGAGATCGCCGGGAGCGGTGGGGCCGTTGTGGTAGTAGAGCAGGCGGAGGCCGTCTTTGTCGTTTTTACCTCCGGTGAATGCGGAGCGGCCGCCGGCAGGCTCATTGACACCCTTCGGGATGGGCAAGGCGGTTGATGTTTTGGAGACGAGGTCGAGCAAGTAAACGTCTTCGTTGCCGTCGACATCGGCGCTGAAGGTGAGGTGCTTGCCGTCGGGGGAAAATTCGCCGCCGCGGATTCTCCATTTATCCTGGGTAAGCCAGGAAATCTTTTTGCTGGCGATATCCAGCAGGCCGATGTTGTCGTAACCGTTTGCCGCGTTGGAGGTGATGAGTATTTTGCGCCCATCTGGAATCGAGCGAGGATCGATATCATTGGCCCAGTAGCGCTGCTCTCCTCCATGAGGTGTGAGCAGGGTGCTTTTTCCCATGGCAACTTCCGCGATGAAGATGTTCGAATCCGTACCCTTGGCCTGCTCTTGCGTGTAGACGATATATTTTCCGTCTTTTGACCAGATAGGATCCGAGTTGCTTTGGTCTTGCGGTGTGCCGGTGGTGATGTGTTTCACTTCGCGCATCAGCGTGTCGTAGACGTCGATCTCATAGGCCGCGGATGTTTTTGGCTTGACCTCATAGGCCAGATAGCGTCCGTCAGGCGACCAGGTGGGGTTCTGCTCAGCGATCTCGCGAGTGCTGGTGAGGTTGACGACTTTGCCGGTTTTCGGCGAGACCAGAAAAATATCCCATTGTTCGTCGCCGTCGTAATCGGATTGATAGGCGATCCATTTGCCGTCCGGTGACCAGGCGGGAGCGGTCTGGCGCTGGTCGCTGACGGTGAGTTGAACGGGCCATCCGCCTTCGGAGGGTACGAGCCAGAGGTTGTTACGTCCGCTCATGTTGGAGATGAAGGCGATTTGTTTGCCGTCCGGCGACCACGTGGCGCGGCCGACCTGGCGCGTCATAAAGAGCTTTTCAATCGTGAGGCTCTTGGGTTCGACTTCGGCGTTGGGCTTGGAGGCGATCTTCTTGGGATCGGTTACTGCCTGCGGCGTTGGGAGAGTCTGGGCTGACAGGCTTTCTGTGAGGACTGTGCTCATGAGTATGACGATAGCAAAGAGAGCGAAGATGCGCATGGAGTGTTGAAGCCCCCGGGTTGCGGTTCGAAGAAAAAAGTGTATCAGAACGTACCTTGTCATCCTGTGGGCAGGAAGGAGGGCGAATACGCCCTTCTCGCGGAGTCGAAGGATCGCTACCGCTGAAATTCGATCAGCCCTGGAATTCTCGCCAGCTGGGCGAGTGTGAGAGAAAATCCGCGACGGGAGCTCAATAAGTATGAGAGGCGAGGGATCCTTCGACTGCGCCTTAGCGTCGGCTTCGCCGACACTAACGCTACGCTCAGGATGACAGAGTACACAAGAGCGTTAGGCTTTTGCGTTCTTGTGCATATCGACTGTGCTCCAGGTTTTGTCGGCGGCGTGGCAGATATTTTCCAGGAGGCAGTCGACGCATTTGGGTTTGCGAGCGATGCAGAGTTTGCGTCCGTGCCAGATGAGTTGGTGGGCGAAGAGAATCCATTTTTCGCGCGGGATGATGCGCATTAAATCCTGCTCGATTTTCTGCGGATCATTGTTGGTGGTGAGTTCGAGGCGGCGGGAGATGCGATGCACGTGGGTGTCGACGACAATGCCCTCCGCTATTTTGAACCACGAACCCAGGACTACATTCGCGGTCTTGCGGGCCACGCCTGGGAGCGTGAGGAGATCCTTCATGTTGAGCGGAACCTGGCCGCCGAAATCGGAGACGATTTTTTTCGCCGCGCCAACTACGGATTTCGATTTGTTGCGGAAGAAGCCGGTGGAGCGGACATCGGGCTCGAGTTGTTCGGGGGTGATCGCGGCAAAGGCTTGGACGGCGGGATATTTGCGGAAGAGTTCGGGGGTGACGCGGTTTACGTTTACGTCGGTCGATTGCGCGGAGAGGATGGTCGCGACCAGGAGTTCCCATGCGCTAGTGTGGGTGAGGGCGCAGGTGACATCGGGATAGAGTTGGTCGAGGCGGCGCAGGATTTCGGAGATGCGGTCCGGAGCGAGGGGATTGTAGGAATTCTTCTTTTTTGTAACCGACTGAACGGTGGCACTGCCTGGACGGCCGTGGGCGGCCGTCCCTACATGGGCTGTTTTATCTCCGGCAACAGGTTTGCGTTCACCTGACTTTTTCGGCGCTGCTTGCGCGGCCGGGGGCGTCCGCGCCACACGGTCCTGGCGGCCGGTGCGGGCGGGTTGGCGAGGGGTTTGGCCGCGGGGCATGAGGGCAACATCTTAGCAGAGACCTCGGTAACCAGAGCAATGATTGACGGGCTTAACATCACTCGGTAGTCTTGAGGTTCAGTCCTTCATCTTCAGAGAATTATTATGGCCGTGAGTTCCATTCAGCTCGGGCAGGTGTGGCGCAGCGATACGGATGGCCAGGATTATCTGGTCACCAAGGTGTACAGCGAGGTGTTCACGCAATATGCCATGCTGAGGCCGGCGGGGATTACGGCGCCGGACGCACCGACTGTCCGCATTAAGGTGACGAAAACTCCGCAAGGGGCGGCGCTGCCGGGATATACGTTTACGCAGGAAGGGTCTTTCTAGCGCGGCATTTACGCCTGCAATTTCCGATACACTAATTCCGTTCCCATTCTTGTCACGACTTTCATGACTGAAAAACTTCTCGCTGTTATCTTTGTGTTCATTAATTCCGTTATCAGCGCGACTGGCTACGCCGGCGTGATGCTGTTGATGGCGATTGAGTCGGCGTGCATTCCGCTGCCATCGGAATTGATTATGCCATTTGCCGGCTATCTGGTTTTCACCGGAACATTCAAGTTGTTGTGGGTTGCGACTGCCGGAGCGATAGGATGTAATTTGGGTTCGCTGGTGGCTTATGAGATTGGGTGCTATGGCGGGCGTCCGCTAGTGGAGCGATATGGGCGCTGGATTCTCATGGGCCGCCGAGAACTTGACTGGGCTGATCGCTTTTTTCTGCGCTGGGGTTATCTTGCAGTTTTCTTCGGGCGGTTGCTGCCGGTAATACGAACGTTCATCGCTCTACCTGCGGGAGTGGCGCGCATGCCGCGTGGGCGATTTCATCTTTACACGTTTCTAGGATCGTGGCCGTGGTGTTTGGCGCTGGCTTATTTTGGAATGAAGCTGGGACAGAATTGGCGCGAGCTAGGGAAATATTTCCACAAGTTTGATGCGGTGATTGGCGTGCTGCTAGTCGCGGCGGCGGCGTGGTTTGTTTGGAGTCACTGGCAGAATCGGATGAGAATGGTGGAGTAAGAACATGCCGAGGACGCGTGAGGAGATATTGGAGTCACGACGCCGAATCAGAGTGGCGTATGGTGATTTGTTCGATGCAACTGAACTGCTTTTGTTCCGCCACGATCCGATAGGCATCAACTTTGATGACAATACTGACGAATACGAGCCCGAGGTTGAGACGATCCTTCCAAGGCTGAACGATTGCCATTCCCAGGAGGACGTTCTCGGAGTCGTGCACGAAGAGTTTATCCGCTGGTTTGAGAAAGATACGGCAGGCCCGCCAGAACGCTATGAAAAGATCGCTGCCGATCTATGGAAAATGTGGTCGGATTACCTAAAGGGATTAGGGGCCTCGTAAGCCCCCGGCGAGCCTATGCGACTTCGCGTTGCCTTGCGAGTTGCGACGCGACGATTTGCCACTTGCCCTTGCGTTTCATAACCACATCCATATACACGTAGCTGACAGGAAAGCGTTGGCCGCCTTGCTCGACGTCGTCTTCTTCGGAGCCGTGAACGATGGCTACGTCTTCGCTGAGCAGGCGGATGCGGCGGCCGGTGGAGACCATCGACAGGTAGCGGATTTTGCCGGACTTGAGATTGTGTAGCAAGTCCTGCTTCGTGGAAGAATCGCCGGATTCGTCGTATTGGATGTAGTCGTCGGCGAAGATGCGCGCGAGTTCGGCTTCGTCGGGGGCGATCAAGGCGCGATCGCCGTCGTCGAAAAGTTTCAGGATTTGCTGCTCGTCGTTGTCCATTCGATCCCTTTAATCGATGCTTCTCTTTCGCGTCCTGTTAGTGTACAAGGCTGATGTTCACCAGGAGGATCCTGTGATTTCAAAGTCTCGCGCTCTCGCGTTGCTTCTTTTCTTCGTCACGCTATCGCCCCTCGCTTGCCGCGCTCAATCTGCAGCTGCAACTTCCGAGCGACCATTTGTAATCGAGTATTACTACAAAACCAAGTGGGGACATGCAGCTGAGTTTCTGAAATTGTTTAAAAAGAATCACTATCCCGTGCTGAAGAAAGAAATGGAAATGGGGCGGATTGCGAAGGTCTGGATGGATCAGCCGCGCTATCACACCACGGAAGACGGGCGCTGGGATTATCGCGTGACCATCGTTTTCAAAAATGCGACTGTAGCTAATGAGCCATTCGATGAGGCGGCGCTGCAGAAGCAGATGTATCCGGATCAGGAGACTTTTCAGCGGGAAGAGCAGCGGAGGTTTGAGATTCTCGATGGGCATTGGGATTTGCCGGTGAAGATGGTGGAGCTGGATGGGAAACCTTGAAAATCTTTAACACAGGGGGCACAGGGACCACAGGGTAAACCGTTTTGACTTCGTTCTCACTCCGATGCTCTGTGGAAGAAAAAGATTGTTAAAGGACGGTAACAATCGTCCGGGAAATTCTTATGACTGTCATTGAAATTTAATGTTAGACAAGGCGTTGCGAAGACCCATACTGTTAACTATGGATCCCTTAATATCAGTTGAAGAACTACATGTTGATTTGCTGCATGAGATTGGCAACCGGCTGGCGACTGCCGATGGATTTCACGATGTACTCACTCGCGTGGTGGAGTTTGCCACGGCTCTGGTTAAGTGCGATTCCTGCCTGATTTACGTTCTGGAAGGGGAAGAGTTGGTTCTGCGGGCTTCGAAGAATCCGCATCCCGATGTGGTCGATCGGTTGAAACTGCGCGTGGGGCAAGGGATTACGGGATGGGTGGCGGAGCATAACGAGCCGGTGGCGGTGGCGGAAAAGGCGGCGCTCGATCCGCGCTTTCAGTTTTTTCACGAACTGCCAGAGGATAGCTACGAAGCTTTTCTGTCGGTGCCGCTGATGTGCCGCGGACGAGTGGTCGGCGTAATTAACCTGCAGCATCGCGCGCATCATCTTTACCGGAGGCGGGAGATCCGGTTGATTTCAACGGTGGGATTTCTGGTGGGCGCGGAGATCGAGATGGCGCGGCTGGAAGATGCGAATACTACTTTGTTTGAGCAGTTGCAGACGCGCAAAGTAGTCGAGCGGGCCAAGGGGATTTTGCAGCGTGAGTTGGGATTGACCGAGGAACAGGCTTACCTGGCACTGCAGAGGCAGAGCCGGCAGAAGCGGAAGGCGATGAAGGAAATTGCCGAAGCGATTGTACTGAGCGAAGAAGTGAAAGGGAATTCGAGGACTTTGGGTCCGTCGTGAAGGTTGCTTTCTGCTGTCAGGCGCTATTTCATCCTGAAGAACTAACTTAACAATCGGCGCAGAAAAAAGAGAGCAGACCTTTACCAGGTCTGCTCTCGAAGCGTTGAGCGGCTAGCGGACGGCTGAGACGGTATGCAGTTCAGCCATTACCTTGCCTGAGTTTGCGGGCGCTGCGAACTGCAGCGTCACTTCAAACTGGGGAAGGTCCATAGCGCTGACGTAAGGTTCGCCGGACTTCGACAGGATTACGAGACGTCCTGCCTTGGAATTCGGAGCGGCCTCGCTGACTTTCGCGATCAGCATAAACGATGCTGGCCGGCCGGTAATTTTGGTTAAGGTGAGCATCTCTAATGGACCCTTGGGTTGAAGGGTGAAGCGGTAGTCTCCGGCCGGCACTACCGAGTTTTGCCAATGGACTTCGTGAGCGAGGGTGAAGCTTCCACCTTCGTCCTGGGCAGAAGCCAGGCTGGGCGCGAAGTTCAGGGCACTTACAATCAAAACGGCGGCATAGGCTAACTGGCGAATCGATTTCATTGGAATCTCCTGTTGTTTGTGGCATGTCCGAGATCGCACGACAACCGGCGGTTACCGGGTCACGCTCGCTCAGATTGAGTGGAGAAACAACGAGGTCAGGAGAATTGCAGTTACCGACGGCAGGGCCGGCATGCAAACATCAGCTTCGCGAGACCGGCTGCTGAGCTGGTTTGCGAAGTGATTTCATGATGCAGGATGCGGGCGCTAGAGTCCAACGCAAAATATTTATCGCTCTAATCGATTGGGCGCGAGGGGTGTGATGGAGACCGCTCGGCTGCGCCATCGCGAGAAAGCCGAGGCGGCTGTCTCCAGATGTGACTAGGCGCATGTCTGCGTCTGAATTACTTACCACTTGATGTCCGAGTTAGCCTGTTGAATTGATTTTCTGCGCGTTTGGCCGCTGCGGTTTGCAAAAATCCTGCCGGATACGAGAACATATTAGGTTTGCATACCCATATAGATTCTTACTGAGGAAGCGGCCGACCTATGGCGACACGGAATAAGTCTGCAAAGAAGACGACGAAGAGCACCCACATTGAAGTGAAATCGGAAGCGAAGGCGCGCAGCAGCACCAAAGACAATAGCGCGATCCAGCCGGCAAAAGGGAAGTTGGGAGTGATGATCCCAGGCATGGGCGCGGTAGCGACTACGTTTGTCGCCGGTGTGGAGGCGATTCGCAAGGGGCTGGCGAAGCCGATTGGGTCGCTGACCCAGATGGGCACGGTGCGGCTGGGTAAGCGGACGGATGGGCGTTCGCCCAAGATTAAAGAGTTTGTGCCACTGGCCGGGCTGGACGATCTGGTGTTTACCGGCTGGGATATTTTCGAAGACAACATGTATGAAGCGGCTTCGAATGCCGGCGTGCTCGACCAGCGCTTGCTCGACCAGTTGAAGCCCTTTCTTTCGACGGTAACGCCGCGCGCGGCGGTGTTCGACCACAATTACGTGAAGAAGATCGATGGTCCGAATGTGAAGAAGGGCAAGACGAAGATGGATCTTGCCGAGCAGTTGCGCGACGACATTCGCGATTTTAAAAAGACTAGCGGGGCGAGCCGGCTGGTGACGATGTGGTGCGGGTCGACCGAGTCTTATATTGCGGCGACGGAAGCGCACCAGAGCGTGAAGTCGTTTGAAAAGGCTCTACGCGAGAATGACGAAATGATTGCGCCCTCGATGGTGTATGCCTACGCGTCGCTGATGGAGGGCGTGCCGTTCGCCAATGGTGCACCGAACTTGACGGTGGATTTGCCGGTGATGCTCGAACTATCGCGCGAGAACGAAGCGCCGATCTGCGGAAAGGATTTTAAGACCGGGCAGACTTTGATGAAGACGATTCTTGCGCCTGGATTTAAGGCGCGCATGCTCGGTTTGAACGGATGGTTCTCGACCAACATCCTGGGCAACCGGGATGGCGAAGTGCTGGACGATCCGGGGTCGTTCAAGACCAAGGAAGAGTCGAAGCTTTCGGTGCTCGAGCACATTCTGCAGCCGGAGCTTTATCCCGAGCTGTACGGCGATATGTATCACAAGGTGCGGATTAATTATTATCCGCCACGCGGTGATAACAAAGAGGGTTGGGACAACATTGATATCTTTGGATGGCTGGGCTATCCGATGCAGATCAAAGTCGATTTCTTGTGCCGGGATTCGATTCTGGCGGCTCCCATCGTGCTCGATTTGGTGTTGCTAATGGATCTGGCGAAACGCTGTTCCGATCTGCGCGGATTGGGAATTCAGGAGTGGTTAAGCTTTTACTTTAAGTCTCCGATGACCGTGCCAGGGCTTTATCCGGAGCATGATTTGTTTATTCAGCTAATGAAGCTGAAGAATACGTTGCGGCATTTGAAGGGCGAGGAGTTGATTACGCACTTGGGGCTGGAGTATTACGACTAGGAATTACAACTGTTAGAGGGACGCTACCAGACCGTTCTTAGCAGTGGGCTTTTGCGGATTCTCTCGTCGCGGGTTATCAGGGTGAGGCCCTCGGCGCAGGCGGTTGCGCCAATCAGGCGATCTGATGGATCTCGGGAGTAGTCGTTCGGAAACTGGGCAGCGATAGCGGCGATCTCTGGCGTGATGGGGCGCACCGAGACATCTTCAATTAGCAGACGGACAGAAGCCTCAACCGTGCCATAGCCCTGTATCTTACCGTTCGCGAACAGGGTTGCTATTTCCCAAAGGCTAATGGCTGAAATGGCGAGGCCACCGTCAAGGCGTGCACGTCTAATGGCCGAAGCTGCGGCCCGAGATAGCCGAATTGGGTCGTCGTTAGCCCAAATCAGAACGTGAGTGTCAAGCAAAATCAACGCGAAGTTTCCCAATCTTCTGGGGGTACAGCCGGAGACTCTATGTCGCCAATGATCCGGAAAACGCCCTTCAATCTGCCGATGAACTCCCGCTTCGGCGGCTCTGCGGGCACCAGTTTTGCAACCGGCTTGCCACGCTTGGTGATCACTATGGGTTCCCTGGTCGAGCGCACGTCTTCCATAAGGGTAAGACAGCGCGCCTTGAACTCCGCAGCTGCGATCGTCTTCATGGACACATTGTAACACACATGGTCATACTGAAAATGACCACATAGCTATGCCAGGTTCTTGTCCTTTTTGTACTCGTCGAATTTCTCCAGGAAGCGGTCGATATCTTTCTTCTGCAAATAATAAGGCGTCGATAGCCGCAGTTTGTTCGGGTCGCCGCCGCGGATGCGGATTTTGTGGGTCTTCCACATCCAGTTTTCCAGGTCCATACGGGGAACGGGTGGGACATTGACGGTGACGATGGCGCAGCGGAGGGCGGGATCGGGCGAGGTCCAGGATTCGGCGCCGCGCTTTTTCATTTCATCGAGGATGTAATCGGCGAGTTGGCGATGGCGGCGTTCGATCCGGTCGAGGCCGATGTCATTGGCGAACTTGATGGAGGCGCGCAGCCCGTAAAGCGCCGGGACGTTGGAGCTGCCGATACGCTGGAAGCGTTCAGCGCGGAGGTGGGGTTCGTCCCAGCCTTCGGTGACGATGGTGTTCCAGAGGCGGTCGATGACCTCATCGCGCACGTAGAGAAAGCCGGAGCCCTTGGGAGATTGCAGCCATTTGTGCGGGCTGGCGGAATACATATCGCAGCCGAGGTCGTGAACGTTGAGGCGCATCATCCCCGGCACGTGGGCGCCGTCCACGGCGGAGAGGATACCTTTGGAGCGGGCGAGGGCGCAGAGCTCCTTTGCGGGAAGAACCACTCCCGAAAACGTAGTGATGTGGCTGAAGAAGATAACGCGGGTGCGGGGAGTGATGGCGTCGTTGAAAAGATTGAGGACTTGCGCGGAATCTTTTACGGGGCGGGGAAGCGTGACCCTTTTCACGATGATGCCGTAACGCTTGGCTTTGAGGTTCCAGGGATGTTCGCCGCCGGGATGCTCCTGATCGGTCATCAGAACTTCGTCGCCGGGTTTGAGGTCGATGCCGTTGGCGATGTAGCTATTAGCTTCGGTGGCATTTCGAAGGAGCGCGATTTCGTCGCGATGACAGCCGACGAATTCTGCCAGAGGATCGCGAAACTCGTTCCAGGCAGCGTATCCCCAGATGGGGTAATCTTCCGGGTCTTGCTGATCCATCTTTTCGGTTGTGGTATAGCCCTCGAAGACGGCGCGAAGAACGGGCGCGGGACTGGAGCCGACGGTGCCGTTGTTGAGATAAATCTCGTCCATCGGGATGAGAAATTGTTTGCGGATTTCGGCCCAACAGGCGTCCTCATTCTTCTCGAACAAGGCAGAATCCGGAGGGTTGGCGGGGGCATTCGCGAGTTGAGCGGAGAGATCTCCGCGAAAGGCCGTGGTGGCAGCAAGGCCAGCGACGGCAGTGGAGAGAAAATGGCGGCGGTTGAGCAATCGGTGCCTCCGAATCCAGAGGAAAGACGGGCTATGTTACGACGGCCTTCGGGATCAAACAAGGGCTGGGACTAGCAAACGCACCCGCATTTTGCGGGGAGGCTCCCGAAAGCGGATAACTCAACAGGGGAAATCCGGCGTCTAAGGGTTTAAGGAAAGTTGCGCGTGACTGGGGAATGCCGAGCGTATAATTCGAGGTAAGAGTGCGGCAGGGAGTTTTTTATGAAATTGCGTTGGTTGGCAATTGCTGTGGGATTGGCGGCGTTCAGCGCGGTGCCCTGGACGATGGCGCAGGATCAAGACAAAAACAACACTCAACCCAAGGCAGGCGATGTGCAAAACGCTCCGGCACAGCCTCCGGCCAATCTGCCGACCCAGGATGACAGCCAGATCAAGCACGATGGATCCAAGACCGATGTGGATGCGGTGGGAAACCGCAACGTAGGTTGCGGGCGCGGCGTGGGCAACTGGTACAGCATTGAGAAGCAAGTGGCCATGGGCCGCCAGTATGCGCAGCAGATTGAATCGCAGGTGAAGCTAGTGAATGATCCCGTGGTGACGGAGTATGTCAACCGGATCGGGCAGAACCTGGTACGGAACTCGGATGCGCAAGTGCCGTTTACAATCAAAGTGATCGATTCCGACGTGGTGAATGCCATGGCGCTGCCGGGTGGATTTTTCTATGTGAACTCGGGATTGATTCTGGCGGCGGATGAAGAGGCCGAGTTGGCCGGAGTTATGGCTCATGAGATTTCACATGTGGCGGCATGCCATCTGGCGCGGGAGCAGACGCGGGGTACGTTGATGCAGCTGGCCACCATTCCTCTGATCTTTGTGGGCGGCGGAATTGGCTACGGAGCATACGAAGCGGCGGGACCGGCGGCGATGCTGGGCTTTCTGAAATTCTCGCGTGGCTTCGAGGCGGAAGCGGACTATCTTGGCGTGGAGTATATGTACCGCGCCGGATACGATCCTTCAGCCTTCGTCTCGTTCTTTGAAAAAATTCAGGCGATGGAGAAAAAGAAGCCGGGGACTTTGTCGAAGACGTTCGATACGCATCCGCAGACTCCCGACCGGATCGAGAAAACGCAGGAAGAAATCCGCAAGATTCTACCCGCCAAGGCTGAGTACATTGTGACTACGTCGGAATTCGACGATGTGAAGGCGCGGCTGGCGTCGATTGAAAACCGCCACAAGGTGCTGGATCAAAGGGACGAGAACAAGCCGAGTTTACGCCGCACCTCGACCAGCGGCGGCGACAATACGGGCAATACCAATCCGGATGACGATCGTCCGACCCTGAAACGGCGCGATGATTCGTCTTCGAACTAAAGGGCTGTGCAGGTGAGCGAACCGGCGGCCATGGGCCGCCGGTTTTGTGTTTGCGATAGCGGGGTTTAGGTAGTCAAGTCACCATGGTCCGTGATCTCGATCACAGTTGTTTGTTCTGGAAGCGATTAAGGATAAGCTAGCGTCATACGCAGATAAAGGAGCAGCTCTTCCATGCCAGAGGACACACTGACAATTACCGACAATCGAACCGGAAAGACCTACTCAGTACCCATTGAGGATGGCACGATCCGTGCGATGAGCCTGCGGCAGATAAAAACCAGTCCAGAAGATTTTGGGCTGATGACCTACGATCCGGCGTTCATGAACACATCGTCGTGCCGCAGCAGCATTACCTATATTGATGGAGACCGAGGTATATTGCGTTACCGCGGGTATCCGATCGAAGTTCTGGCGGAGCGGTGCACGTTTTTGGAAGTTGCCTACTTGCTGTTGTTTGGAGAATTGCCCAGCGAGTCTGAACTCAAGAGCTGGACCTATGACATCACACACCACACCATGCTGCACGAGAGCACGAAGAAGTTCATGGAAGGCTTTCGCTATGATAGCCATCCCATGGGAATGTTTGTCAGCACGGTGGCGGCGCTGTCTACTGTCTATCCGGATGCGAAGCATGTACACGATCCCGCGAACCGGCTGCTGCAAATCAAGCGGCTGATCGGCAAAGTGCCTTCCATTGCAGCGATGTCCTACCGGCATAACGTGGGATTTCCCGTATGTGTATCCGGACAACGACTTGAACTACGCCGAAAATTTCATGAACATGTTGTGGAAGATGGTCGAGCCGAAGTATGTGGCGAATCCTGCGATTGCCCGCGCGCTCGACATCCTTTTTATTTTGCATGCGGATCACGAGCAGAACTGCGGCACTAATGCCATGCGCTCGGTGAGCAGCGCGCAAACCGATCCTTTTCTCTCCATGGCGTCAGCTGCGGCTGCGCTGGCTGGACCCCTGCATGGCGGGGCGAACGAAGAAGTGCTGAAAATGCTGGACGAGATCGGCTCGAAGGACAAAGTCCCTGCTTACATCAAGAAAAGCAAAGAAGGCGGGGTAAAGCTGATGGGCTTTGGCCACCGCATTTACAAGAACTATGATCCGCGGGCGAAGATCATTCGCTGGTGCGCGGAGCAGGTGTTCGAAGTCACGGGACGCAACCCGAAATTGGAGATTGCTCTGGAGTTGGAGCGGATCGCGCTGGAGGATGAATATTTCGTGAAGCGCAAGCTTTATCCCAATGTCGATTTCTATTCGGGGATTATGTATCAGGCGATGGGATTCCGTCCGGAGATGTTCACCGTGCTATTTGCGATTCCTCGTACGGCGGGGTGGCTGGCCCAGTGGCAGGAGATGATTACGGATCCGGAGCAGAAGATTGCCCGTCCGCGGCAGATCTATACCGGGCATGAGGAGCGGGAGTTTGTGCCGATGGAGAAGAGAACTGGTGCGGCGGTCACAGCGCGCTGAGTCAACGGATTCGCCCAGAAGAACAAAGTCGGCTAACCGTTAGCCAAAATAGCTTCGCGTTGTCATTATGCAGCTTGCTTGGTGGCGAGCGCGGCTCTGTACTGGCGTGTTTCGGCGGATGAAGTGATTACCTTCATCTCCTGCCAATCGTAAGGAAATTCTTTTCCGCAATCGAGGCAAGCCACGTAGGTTCCGGTCAACGCGCCAGCCTGGGGGCGGCGAGCCTTGCCGCGAAGGGTTACAGGGAAGCTGTAACGGGGATGTCTGCAGCCGAAAACCGCATCGATCAATCTTGCTATCATATAGCACCTTCCACGCGACCTGAGTCCTGGGAACAAACTGGGGGAGGCTGCCTACGGAACTCTACTATAGTCCTACCCTCAATCCCTTAGATTCAGAAATCCGTGGAATGGTTTCGAGTTCTGCTAAAGGGTTCCCGTTTCGGTACAGGGCCTTTTCCAACTCATTGCTGCAATTGGGGTTTAGATAAAAGCAGGTAAGCTTTATGTAAAAAGGCAACGACCTCGTCTTGCCGGTGCGGGATGCTAGCCCAGGTTTAGAGCTTTCCGGATGGTCCCGCGCTCCTTTTGAATCTTCTCTTGCAGTAGCGTGATGGCGTAGATCAGTTGCTCCGGGCGGGGCGGGCAGCCAGGGACATAGATATCGACCGGTATTACCTGATTCACGCTTTGCACCAGCGCGTAGTTATTGAAAACGCCGCCGGAGGTAGCGCAGGCTCCCATGGAGATAACCCACTTCGGCTCGGGCATCTGCTCCCAGAGTTGGCGGATGACGGGCGCCATTTTGTTGGAGACACGGCCGGCGATGATCATGAGATCGCTCTGGCGAGGCGATGGGCGGAAGACTTCTGCTCCGAAGCGCGCGATGTCGAAGCGCGATGCTCCCATGGACATCATTTCGATGGCGCAGCAGGCCAGACCGAAAGTCATCGGCCAGATGGAGCCCTTTCGCATCCAGTTCACAGCGGAATCGAGCGTGGTTAGAACCACTCCCTCGGGCGTGGGATTGCCGAAGGTTAAATCCTTGACGACCTTCTTGCCGTTTTCGAGTTCGACGTAGGGGCCGAAATTCAGTTCGGGAGCCATGTAACTATTCTAAACCAGTGAGCGGTTTTCAGCCCCTATAGGTTGCTTGCTTTCCGCACGGCCTTTTCGGCCGACTCGGGAAGATGCACCGGAACGAAGTATCCTTCCGGATAAAGGTAGTCTTCGCCGGATTCGTCAATGATGCGAATCTGGTGTAGCCTGGCTGCCGTTTCATCTGCGACAACTTGATAAAGCTTTCTCAATTCCAGCGAGGCGGCATAGTTCTTGTTCTTGACGCAAGCGACGAATCGTAATTCGTTTCGTTTCATTGGATTTCCAGAATGCGCTTGATTTTGACCTCTTTAGCGCCGACCCCATGAGCCTCATACCAGTGCAACTCGGCGTAACACATCGTATCATCGCCGAACTTGATCGTGGCTGTTCCCTTGAGCTTCCTCCAAGTGCGGCCGCCATAAGCTCTTCTCAGACGCCGCGCCTCGCGTACCCCTTTGCCCGAGGCGATTATTTCAATATCAAGAATCTTCCCTATGATCTCGAAGAACACGGTTCGATTTTACTCTGACCGTTAGTCTCATCGACATCGCTCTTGACAATGCAAATCTTTGCTATAACCTGACTGCAACTTCCCCTCCAGAAGTTTAGGCCCAAACCACGCGCCATTGCATACTACGTCGCAATGCGGCGAAATTTATCAACCGGGTCACGCTTTACAATCATCGAAGGAAATGTATATGAGTCCATTACATTCGTTCAGCACTGGAATGGGCGCCGCAAAGCGACGCAGCCACGTTCCTCCCATTCCTGCAGCAAATTTTCCTGTGCAAGCTTCGCGCTCCGGAGCGCAAGTTCAACTGCCGCACTATCCCTTCCAGCCGCTTCCAACTCCCAATGGTCCAGCGCCTTACCGATTTGATCTATCGCAGCTGCTCTCCGACGCTGATGTAACAAAAATCAAGAACGCTGGCGTAATGGTGTTCCACACTGTAGGCGACACAGGGGACTATCGAGATTCAGGTCCACAAGATCTGGTGGCCGCGCTGATGACGCAAGACGCGCAGAGTTCACCGGAGAATAAGCAACCGGCGTTTTACTACCATCTGGGAGACGTGATTTATTTTGCCGGCGACATCGATAAATATGGCGCGTACTTCTACGACACTTACCAGGATTATCCGGCGTTCATCGTTTCGATTCCGGGCAACCATGATTGCCAGCCGGATGATCCGCAGGACGGGCCGGTCGATCCCAATAAACTTCCGCTCGACGGCTGGATACAGAATTTCATGTCGAAGAATCCGGCGCAGTTGGGCTCATTGAAGACCGCGTCGAATCGAACCCAGATGGATTTGCCGAATGTGTATTGGACGTTTACTACGCCGTTCGCGACGATCCTCGGATTATTCTCCAACGTTGGCGAAACCGAAGCGGAGATTCATCCGGATCAAGTCGATTGGTTCAGGGGGGAGTTGGCGGCAGCGGATCCGAATCTGGCGCTGATCGTAACCATTCATCACCCGCCATTTTCCGGTGACGTTGAGCACTCCGGCAGCAGCGTGGCGGATCAGATTCTTTCCAGCAGTTTTCAGGCGACGAAACGATATCCTGATCTAATTTTGTCGGGGCACGTGCACAACTACCAGCGCTTCACAAATTTGGTGCAGGGCCCGAAGGGAAAGCTGCAGATTCCTTACGTGGTGGCTGGTGCTGGCGGATACACGAACCTGGCCGCGCTGCATACTGTGAACGGCGCGCCTCCCAAAGTTCCGCTCGTTTTGGGAAATGGCCTGAGTCTTGAGCAATACGACCAGAAAAACTTTGGATTTCTTCGCCTTGAGGTGAGCCAGAGCCAGATTGTCGGAACGTACCGTTGCGCACCTTACCCGAGTGCTGGAACACCCAGCGGCAGCTTGATTGATAGTTTTTCGATTGATCCGAAGAAGAATACGGTGACAACTTTGGGTGCGGGCGGCGGCATACAGGCAAGCGGCGCCGGCAAGACGGGGAAGGGATCGAAGCCCGCGAAAGCTCCAACCAAGAAGCGCTGAATAAACGCCGGTACATGCTCGAAAACTACTTGACTGTCAGAGCCGGAATTTAAGGTCAACCAGGCAGTCGGGATCCACCACTGGCAAAGAAGGCCGCATTGCGCCGGCGCCCCCTGCAAACTATTGTCGAGCCGGCGAGAGGACGGCTTCCTTCGCAGCCGGATGACATCCAATAGGGCCATCGCGGAACTTCTCGTTATACTTAATCTGCTCCGAGAGTTCCGCAAAGGAGCTGAATCAATGACGACGCGTCCACTTTTCGCCGCTCAAATTGTTCCAATGACTCGACAAAGAGGAATGATTGCGCTCTCTGTTCTCGCCCTCTGCTCGCTGGGACTGAGCCTGCCTGCGAGTGCGGAAAAGTCTGCCGTAACCACCTTTGATCCTCCGGGCTCGATTGAAACCATTCCTAACAGCATGAACCGATCGGGCGAGATCACGGGATATTACTTTGACGGTAAAATTTTTCACGGCTTCCTGCGCTCTCGCCACGGCACCCTCACAACCTTCGATTTTCCGGGGGCGACCGCTACCGTCGGGGCAAGCCTCAACCGGGCAGGGACGATCACGGGATATTACTTCGAAGGAAGTTTGGTGGGACATGGCTTTGTGCGCTCTCACAACGGCGCCTTGACCAGTTTCGATCCGGTTGGTTCAGTTGAGACCGAACCCACAGGCATCAACGCCGCCGGAGAGATTACGGGAAGCTACACTGACGCGAGCGGCGTCTCGCACGGCTTTCTGCGCGATTGCGATGGCGCCATTACAAGCTTCGATCCTCCGGGCTCGAATGGAACTTTCGCGACGGCTATCAGCCAGACCGGAGAGATTACCGGATACTACGACGAAGGGCCGTTTTTTCAACACGGATTCCTGCGCTCCCGGGACGGCGCGTACACCACCTTTGATCCGCCGGCGGCGTTCGCCACCATGCCGTCTTCGATCAACCGCGCAGGAGAAATCGTCGGGTCGTTCTATAAAAGTGACCTGTTCAAGGTGCATGGCTTCGTGCGGAACCGCGAGGGAAAGATCATCGTTTTCAATGGTCCGGACGCGGTTGGCACTTTTCCCGAAAGCATCAACGCCGCGGGAGTGATTACGGGAGACTACATTGGCAACGGCGGGCAGCACGGTTTCGTGAGGGATCGGGAGGGCAAGTTAACCACCTTCGACCCTCCTGGCTCTACCGATACCGCACCCACAAGCATCAACGCCGACGGGGCGATTACGGGAAGTTACACCGACGCGAAGGGCGTCTCGCACGGCTTTCTGCGCAGTCCCGACCACCACGAAGGACAAGACCAGCAAAAAGCCGAAGACGACCTGCAAAATTAAGAAAAGGATCGTCTCGGACGAATCCTAAATGCTCAGTACTACTTTGCCGAACATCTGACTCTTTTCCAGATGCTCGTGCGCGGCGCGGACTTCGGCGAGCGGGAAAACGCGATCGACTACCGGCTTCAGGCGTCCGGCAAAGATATGTTTTAGAACCTCGTGCAGTTCGCCCATCGTTCCCATGTAGGAGCCGAGCAGCGTGAGCTGCCGGGCGAACAGATGTCGCAGGTCGATGTTTACATTCGGGCCTGTGGTGGCTCCGCAGGTGACCAGGGTGCCGCCTGACTTGAGGGACTTGACGCTCTCATCCCATGTAGCTGCGCCTACGTGTTCGACCACGATGTCAACGCCTTCTTTGTTGGCGATCTTGCGGACTTCGTCAGAAATCTTTTGCTGGTAATGGTTGATCCCGTAATCGGCGCCCAGTTCGCGGCCCTTGGCCAGTTTTGCATCGTCCCCGGCAGTGGTGATGACGCGGCAGTGGAAGAGTTTTGCAATCTGGATGGCAGCAATGCCGACGCCGGAACTCGCTCCCAGAACCAGCACGGTCTGTCCGGGGCGAATGCCGGCGCGACCTACGAGCATGTGCCACGCTGTTACAAATACGAGGGGCACGCTGGCGGCTTGAGTGAAATCGAGCCAGTCAGGAATTGGAATCACGTTGGCTGCGGGAACGGCGATCAGTTCGCAATTGCCGCCGTCCACGCCGTTGCCCAGCACGGTAAATTCGCGGCATTGATTCTGCAAACCGGCGGCACACTTGGAACAATGTTCGCAGAAGTGCATGGGGGCGATGAGTACGCGCTGTCCAGGCTTGAAGCCGCTGACGTATTCTCCCGCCTCGACTACTTCGCCGGCAATATCGCTGCCGAGAATGTGCGGCAGTTTGACTCCGGGCAATCCTTTGCGCACCCAGATGTCGAGGTGATTGAGCGAGCAGGCGCGGACGCGAACTAATATCTGGTCCTTGCGTGGTTGGGGATCAGGGATGGATTCGTAGGTCAAGACTTCCGGACCGCCGAATTGACGAATGCGGACTGCTTTCATGAGTGTGTTCTCCCGGGCATCGATAAGGTAAGAATACTTGTCTGGCGCGGAAATTCTCAAACCTTGAAACGCAGAGGACGCAGAGAACGACCGCAGAGCGCGCTGAGTTACGGATTCTTTTCTGAAGAATTGTCCATTTTGCTGCAACCGGTAGCATGGCTTGAGCGGCGAGACCACTTGGCAGGTTAAGATATTTTTGGGCTCATAATATCTGGATGAACAAAAACTCCGCTCGTGCCATCTATTTTGTTATCGTCGTCGCGGTTGTGGCGCTGGACCGCTGGACTAAGCATTTGGTGGCGCAGCGCATCCGGCTTTACGCGCATATTCAGGTGATTCCAGGCTTTTTTCGGATTACGCACACCGAGAATACCGGCGCCGCGTTCAGTCTTTTTGCCGACCCGACTGCTCCCTGGAAAACGGGATTGCTCATCGCATTTTCCGTAGTCGCGCTCGTTGTGGTTTCGGCTCTGCTGTGGAAAAACAATCATGCCCACGTTGTGACGGGTGTGGGCTTGTCGTTGATTATGGGGGGAGCGTTAGGGAATTTGTGGGATCGGCTGGCGCGCGGGCGCGTGGTGGATTTTCTGCTGGTATACGTCAAGCAGTATCAGTGGCCGGTTTTCAACCTGGCGGACAGTGCAATTGTGGTGGGAGCGGGGCTGCTGATCGTGGAGATTCTATTCGCGAAGTCGCGCGGAGACGAGGAACCCCTCCAAGGCTAGCTGCGGACGCGTATATCTGTCCAAGGAACCACCACTCATAATCTTTTTGCTGCCCCATACTTTTAATGTGTTCAGATTTGCCGCTTCCGTTTATTCTGTTCCGTCGCCTGTGTTAGTCGTGTTCCATCCTTATGTCTGCGAAAAGTGCGCATGAGACCTCTCAAACGCTGGAAAAGCCGGACCCTCCTGTTCCTGGCAGTCGTGGGGCCTGGGATCATCACGGCAAACGTCGACAACGACGCGGGCGGCATCCTGACCTATTCGCAGGCCGGAGCGCAGTACGGATTTCTTCTGCTCTGGACGATGATTCCGATCACGCTGGCGCTGATCGTGGTGCAGGAGATGAGCGCTCGCATGGGCGCAGTGACGGGCAAGGGATTGAGCGATCTGATCCGCGAAGAATTCGGCCTGCGCATTACTTTTCTGATGATGCTGGGAATTCTGATTATCAACTTCGGCAACGTGGTGACAGAGTTTATCGGCATCGCCACCAGCCTGGAATTATTTGGCCTCTCGCGCTATATAACAGTGCCGATCTGCGCGGTGATTGTCTGGCTGATTGTGGTAAAAGGCCAGTATAAGAGCGTTGAAAAAGTCTTCCTGGCGGCGTCGTTTTTCTATATCACTTATATTTTTGCCGGAGCGCTAGCTCATCCGTTGTGGAAAGATGCGGCCATCGCCACGATTAAGCCGCCAGCGCTTAAAGCCTTCCGCGACCAGGCTTACTTGTTCATGGTAATCGGCGTCGTGGGAACGACAATTGCACCCTGGATGCAGTTTTATCTTCAGGCCTCGATTGTGGAAAAAGGTGTAACCCGGCGCGGACTCAAGGCTTCGCGCTGGGATGTGATCACCGGATGCATGTTCACTGACATCGTGGCCTGGTTCATCATTGTTGCCTGTGCCGCCACTCTCTACGTGCATGGGGTCCGCGACATCACTTATGCGGCAGATGCGGCACAGGCCCTGAAGCCGTTGGCCGGCCAATACGCTTACATTTTGTTCGCGGTGGGATTATTCAACGCCTCACTGTTTGCCGCGTCGATTTTGCCACTTTCCACTGCCTACACGGTCTGCGAGGGACTGGGGTTTGAATCCGGAGTTGATAAGAAATTCGGCGAGGCTCCATTTTTCTACTGGCTTTATACTCTGCTGATTGTTGCCGGCGGCGTTCTGGTGCTTCTGATTCCCGGGGCGCAGTTGGTGAGAATCGTTTTGTGGTCACAAGTATTGAACGGAATCGTGTTGCCGTTTGTGTTGATCTTCATGCTGTTGCTGATCAACAAGAAAGAATTGATGGGCGAGTACGTAAACTCGCATTTGTTCAATGCTGTCGCGTGGGCGACAACTATCCTGATTGTGGGACTCTCGCTGGCGCTGGCGTTGGCTTCCGTTACTGGAAAAGCTGGCGGCTAGTGTACGAAATAAGGATCCTAGGGAAGCTTTCCGGCTGCGAGATCTTTTACCAGTGAAGCATCCGCTTCGAGAAAATCATAGGATGGCAGTGCGTCGGGAGCGGCCCACTGCAGATCGCGGAAGATGCGATTTTCGATTTCCCCATCGTATTCGCGCACGATAAAAAATCTGAGTTCAACCGCCGCGCCATTAGGATAGATATGCTGCACGCGGGCGATTTCGTCGCCCACCTTGGCGTGAATTCCCAGCTCTTCTTCCAACTCCCGGCGCAGCGCGTCGCGAGGCTGCTCGCCCTCTTCGATCTTTCCTCCAGGGAATTCCCATTTGAGCGGCATGGTCTGATGACGCGTGCGCTGGCACACCAGGAGCTTGCCATCCTTTTCGATCACCGCGGCTACGACTCGTTTCATAACTCTGCAATTACTGAGAACAAATAGCCCATCCTTGCAAATGACAGATATTAACGGCGAAGAATTCAGCCGAAGGATTCCTCCAGTTTTTTGCCTACGAGTTCGGCGCAGTATTGGACGAGCCCCTGATCTTCGGCGCCGAACGCGGCTGCGAAGTGGCTATCGATGTCGAGTTCACCGGCAACTCGGTTCTTCACGAAAATCGGCACAACGATTTCCGATTTGGTTTCGAGTGAGCAGGCGAGATAGCGTGAATCCTTGCTGACGTCGTCCACCACGATCGTCTTGCCACTGGAAGCCGCCGCCCCGCAGATGCCCTGGTTGAGCGGAATGCGCGTATGCGGAGTCATGGCTCCCACAAAACTTTCCAGCACCAGCACACCGGGCCTGGTACCCGGCTCGAGTATGTAAAAACCAACCCAGTTATATTTCAACATACGCTCGTGCAAAAGTTTGCAAACGCCTTGCATGAGGGCCTTTGCGGTGGCGGACTCTTCCGCAAGCGCCGAGATTTCTTTGCGAACCTCTTTCATTCTGGCTTGTGTGGGCATAGGGAAAATCTTAACTCAGAGCATGAGGCTCGCGTTCGTAGAAGATGAAACGCTGGTTATCTGACGGATTCCTTCCGGTCGAGCAAATACTTCGGGATGAATCGCAAATGCGAGCGCTTCGAGGCCATGAAGAAGCGTGGGGGCGGGCGTGTTGAGGTACTCATCCCGAATGCAATAAATGCGGGAAGCGCGAGCAGCGCGAGTTGGTGCCCATTGACGGTCGGCAACGATCTTCTCCAGCGGAACGCGGTCGCCGGCTCCGCACCATGATGCAATCAGAACGTTCGGATCCATGTGGGCAACTTCCTCCGCCGAGATTTGTTTTCCTGGAACTCCCAAGAATTCGCCTCCGGCAGCGTCGACGAGTTCAGCGACCCACGCTTGCGACGCGATCAGCGGTTTGCCCCATTCTTCGCAAAAGACCGTTGGACGAGGTGATCCCGCGGTACGTGTTCGGAATTGCTCGATTCGTTTATGCATGGCTTCGATCAGATTGTTGCCGGCAGCGCTGGCATCGACGGCGCCCGCGATGATCGCGATGTCCATGTAAATGTCAGCTATGGTCTTTGGAGCAAAGCCCAGGAATCGGGTTCCAGACTTGAGGATTTCAATGACCGCTTTCTCCTGGTACGGCACGGAGGCGATGACAAGGTCAGGGTTGGCGGAAATAATCTGTTCGGAACTTGCGGTCCAGGAATCGGGAAGGATCACACATCGCTGAGACACGATTTCAGGAACCACATCAGCGCAGTATTTGGTGCAGGCGACCACGCGGGCGAGTTCGCCGATGGCTGCGAGAATTACAGTTGCGCTCGGCTGCAGGCTGGCGATGCGGTGTGGCGAATCGTTCGTCATGCGTTTTAGACTAGGGGTTAATCTGGCGTAGAGTGGCGGCAAGTGCGTCTATCGCCAACTGCGCGGCGTGAGTCGAGGCTTGAGGCAAACCGCCAACCGCCTGGCTAACGTCGTCGCGACGAAGGTTGTTTGCATCGGCCAACGAGGCGCCTACCAGCAATTCCGTCAAGGCCGAAGCGCAGGCGATCGCGGCCACACATCCTTTCGCCTTGAACTTCGCCTGGACGACCCGGCCATCATTTACTTTCAGCGTTAGCCGCAACATATCTCCGCAGGCGGGATTTTCAATGTCTGCAGTCGCGTCGGCCTCGGCAATTTCTCCTGCGTTCCGCGGATTTTGAAAATGATCGAGTAACTGTGGGGAATACATTGGCAGCCCAATCATAAGCGCAGAAGCCTTTGGCAATGTTAACCGCGCGGTCCTGTTCTTTCGGGAAAATAAATCTGCCACCCGCGTTCCTTCGCAGTAGTCTCCAGGTCCGGGTTCGGATTCACCGCGACGGCATGTTTTGCCATGGCTAGCATCTCCGCATCCCAGCGCGAATTGCCAAACGCTATGTCGATCTCTTTTTTTGCTATTTCGCGAAGCGCCTCAGGTTTGCCGCTGCCAGAGGGCACCCGGATCAATCGATCGGTAGCGATCCCGCGATCGAGATGCACCTTAGCGGCAAGGATGTGACCATCGGGTAGGCCGAAATATTTCATTCCGGCGCGAATTACCCATTCGTTCGAAGAAGAAACCGCCCACACCTCGCAGCCGGATTCGCGCAGGCGGCGCACCAGTTCCCGCATCTCGGGAAAGATCTGTTCGACGAAAAATTGATCGAAGAAGCGGACCGCGGCGCTGAGCAGGCGCTCCTCTGAAATGCCACGATGCATCGTAACCATTTCTCCGCACATTGCGGTTTCGTCGACCTGGCCACGTTTATACGCGGCGTACCGGTCTCGCATGGGACGATCGATGTCAGCGGAAACGACATTCCCTTGCCTAAGTTCCCAATCGAAGAAACGCTCGCCCAGATCGCCTGACCAGAGCGTGCCGTCACAATCAAATGCCACGACCCGCGGCTCGAGCCCCAGAATGGAATCGAGAAATGCTTCGGTAAGGGGATGAAATGTCGGGACCTCTGCGGCGTTCATCTATTGAACATAACTGGCTGAGTGAGGGATGCGCAACCGGAGCGATAACATTGTTGATTGCTGATTTTCGATTGATGATTGAAGAACAGATCCAGGATCGAGTTAGGAAGTACAATCATCAATCAGCAATTCTGAGGACGCGCCGCCAATGCTGCGTAATCTTCCGGCGTATTGATATTGAGCGCGACCAAAGGGTCATCCACCGGGACATACTGAATGTGTGCCTGATGCGCATGTTCGATATCGCGTGCAACCGACGTGGGTGGAACTTCGAGAAATTTTGTGATCATTTCGCGGCCGACGAGGTAGGGATGTCCGTGTGCACCGGAATATTCGGGCACAACCGCCCATATGTTCTCTTTCGCGGTTGCGAAGGCATGGCGGAGAATTTGCAGCGTCGCCGGATTCACTGGAGGGCGATCGACCAGAGTTACCATCGCCGCATCGCGGCCACGGTTGAGCGCTTCCTGTAAGCCAACCTGCAGCGAACTGAACTGGCCACGAGCGGAGTCTTCGTTAACTACCAGGGACGCGCCCTCTGCATAAATAACCGGCGCCAGCAGTCCCACGTTTTTTCCCACCACAACCAAAACGAAGTCAGTTGCCGGCGAGAGGGAACGAATCGCCGCGGAAAGGAATGTCTCAGCGGACTGCGCCTCTCCAGTCGGAGGCCAGGGCAGTAGGGCTTTGTCCCGACCCATGCGGGACGAGTCTCCAGCGGCGAGAATGATACCGGCGAAGCTGGCAGCGATGGTCATGAGGTGAAGATAGCAAGAACGAGGGGCAATTGATGATTTTTGATCGCTGATTGTTGATTGAAAAACCTACGACAAGTTTCAACGACTATAAGCAGTACATTATGCAAAACTTGACAGGCTGAAGTTTTCTACCTGAAATTAACAATCATCAATCAGCAATTAACAATCAGCAATCAAAAATCGCCCTTGCGCTCGCCGAATGCTGCGGCAGCTTTGTCTTCAGCATCCTCCTTGGGGTTTTGCGCGCGAACCCACTTCATATGAGGAAGCGACGCGGTAGCGTGGCGGCGATTTGCAATTAATTCGGCGGTGATCGCAACCGCAATCTCCTCGGGAGTAACAGCTCCAATATCCAGCCCGATCGGCGCGTGCACGCGATCGAACAGATGCGCAGGTATGCCTTCCTCCTGCAGCGTTTTGAAAATTGCGATCACCTTGCGTTTGGAGCCGATCATGCCGATGTAACGGGCACGGCTCTGCACTGCCCAGCGGAGGATACGCATGTCGTCGCGATGCCCGCGAGTCACGATCACAATGTAGGAAGCCTCGTTGGGCTCAAGTTTCTGCATGGCTTCGTCGAATTCCAGCGCGTGCACTTCGCGAGCGCTGGGAAAACGCTCTTTGCTGGCGTAGGAGGTGCGATCATCGGTGACGATCAGCTCAAAACCCGCGTTAGCGGCAACCTGACAAAGGTTTATCGCCACGTGACCTGCACCGAACAGATAAAGCAATGCTGGAGGCAGGACGGGTTCGACGAAAACTTCGAGAGTTCCGCCGCATACCAGCCCGGTGTCGTATTTCGGATCCTGATTCAGATCGAATGAGAGCGTCCGCGGCTTCTCCGATTCCATTACTTCGCGTGCAGCCTGCCAGACGTCGGCTTCCACGCAGCCTCCGCCAATCGTGCCTACGATGGAGCCATCGTCCCGTACCAGCATTTTTGCCGTACGAAAAGAAGGGATTGAGCCGCGCACATTCACGATGGTAGCCACGGCGCCGCGGCGTCCCTCGCGGCGGAGTTGCACGATTTGTTCGTAGATATCCATACGCGAATCGGATTGCAATTTGATTATCAAGCGGTTAACAGGTGGGAGTCAATTCGGAACGTTGCCGATGCTGCTAAGGCGTGCCGTAAAGTTGCTTGTAAACGCTGGCGTTGCGAAGGATGGCCTGGACGTATTCCCGAGTCTCGGTGAAGGGGATGGACTCGACAAACTCCTGCGGGTCGCGGTATTTTCCCTGGGCGAGCCAATCGTCCACGCGATCGGATCCTGCGTTGTAAGCGGCCAGCGCGTACTCGAAGGATCCGCCGAACTTGTCGACCATACCGCGGAAATAGCGCGTGCCCAACTGCAAGTTGACCGCGGGCGTATACAACTGACTGGCGTTATAACGCCTCAACTTCACTTCTTTGGCTACGAGTTTGCCAGTCTTGGGCAGCAACTGCATCAGGCCGACGGCGTTGGCGCGGGAAACGGCGTTGGGATTGAATTCAGATTCTTGCCGGATCAAGGATGCGACCAGATAGGGATCGAGTCCATTGGCGTCCGAGCTTCGCTTTAGATCATTCCAGTAAGGCTTTGGAAAAAGAGCTTCCCAATATTTTCGGGGCAAGTCCGGAATGTCGAGGGCAAAATAATTCGGCGCCGAGTGTTTCATGAACTCGATGGCGCGATCGTAGTGTCCGGTTTCGACGTAGAGTTGGGCAGTCTCCGCGGGAGCCCAGCTACCACCGTCAGTTGCGGCGGCGGCTTGCAGCTCGCGGACGGCAAAATCGACCAGGCCTCCATTACCGAGGAGTTGCGCTTTTTGCACGCGAAGTTCGTCGGTCGGCGGATCGGTTTCGGTTATTTTTTCGGAATTGTTAATGGGGGGTACATGGTCGAGGATTGCGTACTGCGTAACCGCCGCAGTATCGGTAGTGGCAGGGAGATGCTTCATCCGTTCCCTGGCCAGCTCGGCGTAATAAAAGTTCCGATAGCGATCGGAGAGTTTTTGGTAGAAGGCGCGCGCCATTACGAATTGATTGTCTTCTTCAGCCAGGCGGGCGCGCCAGTAGAGAGCTGCCGGGGTTTCTGCGCCGGAAGGATACATCGCGATCTGTTCCTCGAAGGCCTTCTTGGCATCTTCGTTGCGTCCCTGGCGCAGGGTGAGCCATGCCGCTTTCCAGTGGACGTAGGAAGCGCGCGGACCATCAGGGAAGCGCTGCTGGGCTTCGCGAAAGGCATCGAGCGCCTGGTCGTACTCGTGATGCACCAGATGCAAATTCGCCGCGGAGAGGAGAGCTTGTTCGAGCCACGGGCTAGTTGCATCGGCTTGGCGAAGCTCGTCGACGGTGCGATAGAAAGTGTCGTTGTCATTGGCGGCCCATGCGACCTGACCGAGCAGATAAAGGCGCTGCGCATTTAGTTCGCCGGAAACATTGCCCACGGAGGCCAGCACTTGCTTGGCATCGCGATTCTTACCACTGCGATGAAGGGCGTCTGCCAAGGCCAACTGCATGCGCGGCCGTTCTTCAGGCGTGGCCTGGTTTACCAGCGTGCGATATTCATCCGCCGCTTCGGCATAACGCTTGCGGCTAAGCAATCCTTCGGCCCGCGTTTTGAGCTGAGTGACAGTCGGGGGCGGAGCGGACGGCAGTTTCTTTAGCTCGATATAGGCCGCATCAGATTCAGCAGCGGCGGGCATGGTGTAGTAGATGTTCGCGAAGATCTCGGCGGCTTTTGCGTTGTTGCCGGAATCTGCATAGGTGCGGCCGAGTGCGAACTCGAGATCGGAGCGTATGGGTCTCCGAATATTTTCTAATAATGTGACGGCGTCTGCTGCCTGACCTTCAATCAGCAGCGCATCGGCATAGCTCACGTCTGCGTCGCGGACGAGCAGGGAATCGGGATGGGTTTTGCCAAAGGCTGCCAGCGTTGCCAGCGCCTCGGCCGTGTGTCCGGTTTGCAGGTAGGAAATCCCGAGATAATAGTCCACATAATCGCCCAGATCTCCGGCGTGAATTTTGGCGCGGTTCAGCGGGTCGATGGCTTTGGCGTAGTCTTTGTCGAGTACGTGCGCGTAGCCCAGCACCAGCCAGGCCAGCGCCCCGGCATCATCTTTGGCGTGGGCGCGGGCGTAGGATTGCACTCCGGCGTAGGCGGGTAGGGTACGATCCTGCAGAAGTTGCTCGGCCATGGGGCGCAAGCTGGCCGACGCCACGAAGGCCTGCCGCATGCGGCGGACGCGCGGCGAAACGGTGTGCCGTCTGCGCGCGTTGGCGTAATGCCGTTTGGCTCCGCTGGCCACAGGCCTTTTCGCCACCGGCGGCTTAGCGGTTGCAGGGGCCTTTGCGGTGTTGTGTTTTTCAATGCGTGGAGTTGATTGAGCTGGCTTCGCGGAGGATTCCGCTCCCTGATCCTGTAGCGTGTTGGGCGCGAAAAGCGGGAGCACATCGGCTGAGGCCAGCAGAGCGCCAAATAAGCTGCAGAGAAGCGCAGCTGCGAAAATCCACCAGACCTTGGAGACTGATCGAACCACTTTTTACTTTTCGCGCAAATACCAACTGCCAATGAGTACTTAAAGTCTAACGCCGGAAATTCGGCCCCATGATGGTGATATCGTCCTCGGCCAGACTACGCACCAACTCGTTCTGAAAATAATCCGCGCTCGCGGCTACGGTGCTGCCGTAACGTTTCTGGAATGTTCCGCGGCTCTTATCGATATCTTCTTTCAAACGATCATACAAATCTTTGTTGCGGCGGCCCTCGGCAACCTTAGCCTGGTTGTAAAGCTTGATTTCATCCACCAGGAGGCGGGCGAATCGCTGCGCCTTGCGATGAGTGTCGGCGTCTTCCGGCGAGAGTCCAGCCAAGGGATCGGTGGCCGTGGCGGGCGCCGCAGCAGTAGCCCCGTGCGCTGACGCTACCTCGACAACTTCCGCCGCGGGTTCCGGTTCGACGGGCACGCTGGCGGGAACATGTTTCGGAGTATGGCTGGCGAAAGGATCGGAAAACGACGAAACGGTCTGCACTGGCGGAGCGGCGTGCTCAATTTTGGCAGGCGCCTCGTATTCTTCTTTGGGCGAGGCATGCTGCTTGCGCAGGGAAACCACTTCCAACCAAGAGCTGGTGGCGAGCACCAGCAATTCCAAGGCGTCGGAATCCAGTTGACCACTGTCGCCGCCGTCGGCATAAACCAGCGCCGCCACTTTGTCTTTGAGAGCGAGTGGCAATACCAAAACCTGTTCGTTGGCGGGCCTGCCGAAGTGATCGACGAATTGGCGGCCCATCTCCGCGACATTTCCCGGCGTTGCTACACGATTCTGATAGGTGTGCGCGGCCGGCCCGGTGCTGAGATCGAGCGCGAAATCCTTCACGATTTCGTCATCACCGAAGCCGCGAGATTGCCATCCTGAGGCCGCCCCCGCTTTTACGACGAACAAAGCGAGGCGAGAGCAGTACTCACTGCCGGCGTCCAATAAGCCACGAAGAATTTCTTTTTGCGTGGTGCCTGCGTGAATCCTGGCGACGGAATGAACCAAAGGCTTGGACGACGCGCTATTCGGCGGAGCCGCATCGGCACCACGACGCGGCAAGACATCCAGCACTTGCTGCACAATTTGCGCTTGCAGTGCCGGGAGGTGCGCGTGAAGCGCCTGGGCAACGGCACCGGCGATGATCTCCTCGATCTGGCCGGCCTGCGCTTCGTCTTGTTTGTGGTTCCGATCCGCCATGCTGGAAAACCGTTTGCCTAGGTGGGGTTCATGCCCGTGGGACGACCCCGAAAACTCGCGGTTCTAACTGCTGATTATACGGCACTTGTGGGACTGTCCCAGAGTACGTCGGGACGTGTTCGACTGCGTCATTGTCTCCTCATCGACTCTACCTCAAAACACGGTTCGCTAGAAACCTGAAAGCGATTGGGCAAAGACGCGGGTTACCAAGTAGAATAACAGTTTGCTCTTTCAGTAATCGCGTTTCGTGATTCGTAGCCCGCAAAATACTGCATCGCCGAGAGAATGGAAACCATCCAAAACAAACTAGAAGGGCCTGTCACCGATGAGCTAACCCTGGTGCGGGCGGCCAAGCAAGGCGACGACTCGGCCTTCGAAGAGTTGGTACGCAGGTACGACCGTAACGTTTTTCGAATCGCGCAACACATCACGCAAAACCGCGAGGATGCGGAAGATGTGGTGCAGGAGGCGTTTCTTAAGGCGTACGGGAATCTGCAGAAGTTCCAGGAGCAGTCGAAGTTTTATACCTGGCTGGTGCGCATCGCAGTCAACGAAGCGTTGATGAAATTGCGCCGGAAGAAGCCGGAGCGCACGGTTTCGCTGGATGAAGACATTAAGACGGAAGATGATTCTCTTCCGCGTGAAATTGCGGATTGGAGCCCCAATCCTGAGCAACAGTACACGCAGGCGGAACTGCGGGAGATTTTGAGTAAAACGATCCAGGGACTGCCCCCGGGGTTTCGGACCGTGTTTGTGCTGAGGGATGTGGAAGGACTTTCGACCGAGGAGACGGCGGCGGCGCTGGAGTTGAGCGTTCCGGCGGTGAAGTCGAGGCTGCTGCGGGCCCGCCTGCAGTTGCGCGAACGGTTGGGACGTTACTTTCAGAAACGCGAGAGTGGAGATGGCAACCAGTGAAATGCTCTGAATTTTTGCACGAGCTGACCAATTATTTGGACGGCGTGATCGACGAAAACACCAAGGTCGAGTTGGAGAACCATCTTTCCTGGTGCCATAACTGTTACGTGGTTTGCGACACAACCAAGAAGACGATTGAAATCTATCGCGATTCGCAATTGTACGAACTGCCCGAAGACCTGCGCACCCGTCTGCGTTCGGCGATTATGACCAAGTGCCAGCAGCACAAGAAACGCGGTCCGGAAAGCGTAGGATAGCTTCGCGTTTATCTCGAGTTGACAGCAACCCGCAAGCCCAGGGTTCCATCGCATATAATGAGCGTCACGTCCTGGGGTGTTGCATGCGACCTTCACGCCGTAGTCCTCTTCTCGCCTCCCTGATTCTTCTCGTGGCTTCTGCGTGTTTCTGCCAATCGAACGATGCAGGACAATCGCAGACGCCGGCTGGGTCAACGCCGGCTGGGCCGACGGTTCAGCAGACGGCCGATCATTCGGTGCAGCCCACGTCTGCTCCGATTCCTGCTAACGCTCCTCACATTTCCAAGGAAACCCGTCTCCAGATTATCCGCAACTTTGAGACTCAATTGGTATACGCGCGGACGGTCTTCCCCATGGGGACGAAGGGTTTGACGCTGAAAGATGGAGTAGTCTCCCCGAATGGTGTCGAATTGGAGCAGGCGCTGAACCTTTGGGGCCCAGCGGTAAAGCCTGGTGATCCGGCGCACATTTCGTTTGTGCAAATCAAGAACGACCACATTCGCTTCGAGATTAACGGCGGACCAATACTGAGGAAGAAGTGGTACCAGCACGTACAGGTTTATGGCGCCAACGGACCAGTAGCGCAGACGGAGGCGATGCCGCAAACCAATGCACATGGTTCATGCCTGGAACTTTACTTCGACAAGTATGTTCCTGAGATGACGGCGGCGCAGGTGCGCGATCTGTTATATCCCGTGCTTGATTTTAAGGCGCGAAGCAAGGAGCAAGCCTATCTCGACAGCGTACCGCCTAAAGTAAAGGCGGCCATTCAAGCGCATCATGTGCTGGTGGGGATGAATCAGGAGATGGTGCTGCATGCCAAAGGGAAGCCGCCGAAAAAGGTTCGCGAGCGGGACGGAGAAACTCAATATGAAGAGTGGATCTATGGCGAGGCTCCGGCGGATGTCGATTTCGTTCGCTTTGTGGGCGATGAAGTAGTACGGGTTGAGACCATGAAAGTGGATGGCGAAAAAATCGTTCGCACGCAGAGGGAAGTCATCCTGGACCATCCGGAAGAAAAAGAAGCGAAGCAAGAGCCGCAAGCGCGTCCGGCGAATGCGCCCAGCCTGAAGCGCCCCGGGGAGGATTCACAACCGGGAGCGGGGGCGGATGATGGTTCTACTCCTCGGCCTATCGTTCCTCTTCCTCCAGATTTACCGTCACCTCCGAGTGGACCCGGGGAGATGGCTGCCGGAAGATAACGGCATAGGTCACTTTTTACAGCATGCCGAATTGGGGGCTATTTCACAGCCACCGCTGCATCTACATCGGCAAATGAGAAAGCCAGAGAAACGTTCGGACACTCGCGCCCATCCACTTCCACGTAGGGATCAACAAAATAATTGAGCGGCTCGCCTTCCTGCGGAGAGCTAAGGCGCAGGTCGCGGCCCATGCCGAACTGCACGCGATTCACGTCGGGCCATTTTTTCGCGTGCTCCGCCGTTGTTCTCCGCGAACCCTGCGATTAGGCCTCTTTACGATTTGGTAGTGTTCAAAGCTTGAACCGCAGAGATCGCGAAGAAAGGCCGCTGAGTGCGCGGAGAAACTTCAGGTTGCTGAACGCGGGATACTGATAGGTTCAGTTAGAATGCCAGCGTGACTGTTGCCATCCAATGCCGCGATTTGCGCAAGACCTACGACGGAAAAGTCGAAGCCGTGCGCGGTCTCAACCTGGAGATTGAAACTGGGGAGTGCTTTGGGCTGCTCGGTCCAAATGGAGCGGGGAAGACTACTACGATCGAAATCCTCGAGGGATTACTCGAGCCAACTTCCGGCGAAGTATCGATTTTCGGCCATACGTGGCGCGAAGATGCGCGCGAAATGCGAGAGTGGCTGGGCATCTCGCTGCAGGAGACGCGTTTATCGGAAAAACTTTCCGTGCGTGAAACGGTGGAATTGTTTGCCAGCTTTTATCGCGAACCGCGTTCGTCCGATGAAGTGCTGGAGCAATTGCAGCTTACGGAGAAGGCGGACGCCTGGGTGGGAAAGCTTTCCGGCGGCCAGAGGCAGCGGCTGGCGGTGGCGACGGCGCTGGTGTGCAATCCGAAAATTCTTTCTTTAGACGAGCCGACTACGGGTCTGGATCCGCAGAGCCGGCGCCAACTGTGGGATATTATTCGCGAATTTCAACGCAACGGCGGAACAGTTTTGTTGACCACACATTATATGGATGAGGCGGAGCGACTGTGCGACCGGCTGGCCATCGTTGATCACGGGGAGATTATCGCCGAGGGGTCGCCCGCAAGTTTGATCGAGCGGCTGGGTGGCCATCATGTGGTGGAGTTTGCCGTCGGGCACAAGACGGCCGAAAATGCCGACGGAGCCGCACTCGAGATCTGGCGCGCTCTGCCCAGCGTGGAATCCGTCCGCGAGGATGATGGGATGGTGGCTCTCAGCGTGAAGGAACCTCATCTGACCATTCCGGCTCTGCTGGATGCAATTGGAAAACAGAGCAGGGAACTGCAGCACCTTACTACCCGGCAAGCCAGTCTGGAAGATGTGTTCGTCCGGCTGACGGGGCGGCACCTGCGAGAAGAGTAGGTACAAGCGGACGGTTCAATGGCTACAACAGAACAAATCCTGAAAGCAAAACACCCAGTGGGGCACCGCAGATCTCCCAAGCGCAACGGACGCTGGTCGGGATACCTGCATCTTCTGGGCGCGCGCATGTTGGAGTTAAAGCGCGAGCCTGAGGTCGTGTTCTGGGTATTCGTATTTCCATTGTTGCTGGCGCTAGGCCTTGGAATTGCTTTCCGCAACAAACCAGCGGATGCCTCGTCGGTCGCGATTGTGTCGGGAGCAGGGGCGGGCCAAGTGCGGACATTGTTAGAAGGCTCTCCGCAACACGCGTCATTCAAGATCGAGGTGCAGGACGAACAGGCCTCCAGAAAAGGATTTCGGCTGGGGAAATACGATCTGGTGATTGAGCCTGACGGCAATGGCGGGTTGCGATATCGTTACGATCCGGCGCGTCCGGAAAGTGTACTGGCCAAAACGGAGGCGGATAACGCCTTGCAAACGGCCGCGGGCCGGAAGGATGTGGTCGCGACAACTGTGATTACTTCGTCTGAGCCTGGGTCGCGCTATATCGATTTTCTGATCCCCGGATTACTCGGGATGAATTTGATGAACTCCGGAATGTGGGGCGTCGGATTTGCGTTGGTCGATATGCGGCAGCGCAAACTGCTGAAGCGCTTTGTGGGCACGCCGATGCGGCGCGGAGATTTTTTGCTGGCGCTGATGTCGAGCCGTCTGGTGCTGATGGTGATCGAAATCGGATTGCTGTTAACACTTGGCGTTCTGGTTTTTCATATGAAAGTGCTGGGGTCCATTTTCGCAATCGCATTCGTCGGCGCAGTTGGAGCTTTGACGTTCGGCGGAGTGGGGTTGCTGACAGCGAGCCGGGCGCAGAAGATCGAGAGTGTAAGCGGCCTCATGAATCTTGTCATGATGCCGATGTGGATTTTTTCCGGAGTTTTCTTTTCCTACGAACGGTTTCCCGCGGTGATTCAGCCGTTGATTAAGGCACTGCCTCTTACTGCTTTGAACGATGCGTTACGGGCCAGCATACTGGAGGGCACTCCGCTGATCCATCAGTGGCCGCGTCTGCTCAGCATGATTGTTTGGGGCGCAGTTTCTTTCGCTCTGGCGTTGAGATGGTTCCGCTGGACTTAGTCGACCGTACTCATCCTCATTAGCGCACGCGAGATATGAGTTTAGTTACTGGCCGGTGCCGATCGTAGCTAAGAAGCGCGGCGCCTGCCGTGCCTTAGTGGCTTGTTCGAAGGCGTAAGCCAGGCGGATCAAGGTAGGTTCACTCCAGGCACGTCCGAAGAATGAGATCCCAATTGGCAGACCAGAAATAAAGCCCGCGGTGACGTTAATGTTAGGGTAGCCTGCGACGGCGGCGGCATTCGAACTTCCACCCGCTACGTGGTCGCCGTTGACCAGGTCGGTAAGCCAGGCCGGGCCGCCGGTCGGCGCGACAGTAGCGTCGAGATGGTACTTATCCATGGTTGCGTCGATGCCTTCGGTGCGGGCTAGTTGATGATTGTTCTCGAGTGCGTCGAGATATGGCTTTTCCGTGAGTGGACCCTTAGCCTCGGCTTTCAAGAATAGATCCTGGCCGAAGTAAGGCATCTCTTTCTGCCGGTTGCGCTCATTGAAGTCAATGATGTCTTTTAATGTCTTCACCGGGGCATTGGGCCCCAAGGCCGCAAGATAGCTATTCAGATCGGCTTTGAGTTCATATAGGAAAACCAGCAGTTCGCTCTTATCGAACTTACCCAGAGTTTCGATATCTGCCGGGTCAATCACCGTGGCTCCCTGCTGTTTCAAAACATCGAGAGATTGCTCCATCAGAGCATCGACTGCGTCGTTGAAGCCGAAGTACTTTCTGGCGACTCCGATGCGGGCGCCTTTTAAACCGGCGGGATCGCAGAACTGGGCATAGTCTGTCGCAGATTTGCCTTGGCTGTTTGCGGTGAACGAGTCTCGCGGATCAACGCCGGTAAGCGCGCCCAGCATAATCGCGGCGTCGCGCACGGTGCGGCACATCGGCCCCGCGCCATCCTGACTGTGGGAGATAGGAATGATGCCGGAGCGGCTCACCAGCCCTACGGTCGGCTTGATGCCGGCGATCCCGTTCGACGACGATGGACAGACGATGGAGCCATCGGTCTCGGTGCCGATTGCGGCGGCACATAGGTTCGCCGAAACCCCCGCGCCTGAACCCGAGCTTGAGCCGCAGGGATTGCGGTCAAGAGCGTAGGGATTTTTGGTGAGGCCGCCGCGACCGCTCCATCCGCTCGTGGAGTGGCTGGAGCGAATATTGGCCCACTCGCTGAGATTTGTTTTACCAAGAATGACGGCTCCAGCGGCCCGCAATTTTTCGGCGACGTAGGAATCTTTCGCAGGCTTGGAGCCGAGTAACGCGAGCGAGCCGGCCGTGGTCATCATCCTGTCGGCAGTGTCGATATTGTCTTTGATAAGGACCGGGATGCCGTGTAACGGTCCGCGTGGGCGTTTTATCTTGCGCTCCTTATCGAGAGCTTCGGCGATAGAGAGCGCGTCAGGATTGAGTTCGATAACACTGTTGATCGCGGGACCGCGTTTATCGATCTCCTCGATCCGGCTGGAGTATTTTTCCACCAGGGAGCGCGCGGTGAACCTGCCAGACTTCATTCCATCCTGAAGGTCTGAGATGGTTAGTTCATCTAGTTCGAAGGGCTTGATGCCGGAAGTCTTAGGGTCAGGTGTTAGTTCACGCGCTGCTGCCAGCGCGGGATGGAGTGGAGTCAGCGCCAACGTGGCGCTGCCGACTACCGTAGTTTTGAAGAATTCGCGGCGACCGGCGGAGAACCTGGAGTTGCTTTTCTTTACGGACATAGCTCGATCAATCCCCTTATCAAGTAAAGCTCTTGAAGTCGCAGGGAACATAATAATTGACCGGGATATCGGCACGGGCGCGCATCGCGTCAGAAAGATTCGGTTTGGGGCGCTCCAAGACACTAATGCCCGGCATGGAAGAATCACAGGCCGGGTGAACTATCGTCACTCGTCGTCTGTGTTTGCTCTCTTAGTGGCTGGGTTCTCCGGACTTTCGCTCTCCGCTTGCGAATCCCGCGAATCTTTTTCCCGGTCGCGGTAGGGCTGCCGAGCGAGAGACTGAGGAGTGTCGGTTTCGGACATTTTGTCCCAGGCGCCGCGGTTATCGGGATCGGGCTCGCTGAACAGCGATAGAGAGGTCGACTCTAGCAGAAGTTCCAACTGACTGATGCGATTCGCCTTCTTGTCGTAGTCGGCTCGTTCCGATAAGGACAAGCCGCCAAAGATTTCGTCTTGTCGAGTTTTACGCAGCTCTTTAAGCAGGCGCAGCACTTCTGCTCGTGGCGTTTCGCGATCCATGGTGGACTCCGGTGAACCGCGATCGCTCAGATCAGGTTTGGAGGGGAGCGAGGGAGGGACAAGAAGACTGTACCTTGAGCGATATTGATATGTCTATCAGGGATCATTCGATTTCGCGGGGCTTTTTCCCGTTAAGGGCCAGTACGGGAGAGAACGAACACGACGGGAGATAAAGGGAAGGGGCGCGAAATCGGGCCCGGCGCAGTGCAATATTTTGTGTGCATTTTTTATTTGATGTGTATATAATGAAGGTCAGCTAAGTTTGACTCACAAGCAATTGAAGGTCGGTACCGCCAACCAGCGTCACCCCCGTCACTAGCAGCGAATCTTCTCAGCACAATTCAAGAAACAAGAAAAGAATAGGACTATCAATGGCAGAACAAGGAACAGTAAAGTGGTTTAACGACGCCAAGGGCTATGGTTTCATCAGCCGTCAAAATGGCGAGGACGTCTTCGTGCATTTTTCCGCTATTCAAGCAGGTGGCTTCCGCAGCCTGCAAGAAGGCCAAACCGTGCAGTTCGACGTGACTAAAGGCCCCAAGGGCTGGCAGGCGGAGAACGTTCAGGCTGTCTAAGTGACACCGCTTTCTAAGCGATAACAGAGTGCCCGCGATCCGAGAGGATTGCGGGCATTTTTGTTGTGACTGCCTGCGGGTGGATTGGGCCATCAAGGCTACTGGCGCGCTTGCTGCACCATTTCGATCAGAACTTTCCGCGTATCGTCCGCGTTCCGTACCTCGCGCAGGAAAGCAATGCGCGCTCCGCGCACCCCATCCGCGGTTTTAAGCCGCACCTGAAAACCGAGCCGGTCCACCGCAGTCATTGCAGCCTCCTGGGACTCAATCCCGGCGCTCTTGCTGGCTAGCAGAACAAGTGCGTCTTTGTGGTCGGCGTTCATGTGCGCGATAATCCCGGCGGCAACGTCGGCCAGCGGATCGGGTTGCGCCCGATCATAATCTGACGCTTTAACCCAGCCCATCACGCCGAAGCCTCCGACGTAATAGACGTCGACCACATCCATCCGGTAAAAGGAGAAATCCTCGAAGTCTACCCAGTATTTGCTGTTGGCGTAACGCTCCAGATAGAGCTTGCGGGCGTCGGCGATTTCAGGTTGAGGGATGGTCTGAACATTTCCGATCAAGGTGACTCGTGATGCGCCCAGCGGATCGCCTTCTCCATCATCCTGCGTAACCAGCAGGCTGGCGCGAGGATCGGCTTGCAGATTCTGAGTGTGCATCGCCATCGTGCTGATGAGAAATATTGGGCGCCCCAGCGCGTCTAATCCGTAAGGCATCACGGATCCAAAGGGAAACCCGGGCTGCTTGCGCGAGAGCGTGGAAAGGCTTCCGATGCGCGCTATATAAACCAGGGTGCGCGCCCGCTCCGAGAACGAAGGTTCTGGGGGCGATGGCTGATTGCTTGCTGTGGCAGTGCCGCCGTGATTTCGAGTGGACGAAGTCGTCATAATTTATACTCTGCGTTTATGCTACTCCAGTAGTCTAACGAAATGAGTATCTCGTTCCGGCGGCCGTTGTTTCTCAGGCGTGCGAATGCTAGACTCGGGTTGTTAAAAGAAGAAATTACGAGCCTGTCCTCATTTGAGCGGGAGTAGTTCAGCGGTAGAACGCCAGCTTCCCAAGCTGGATGTCGCCGGTTCGATCCCGGTCTCCCGCTCCATCTTTTTAGCAAAGGCATAAGTTCGCCGGCGCCAGTCGACGTATGCTTTCCATCTCGTATCTCTTTTCTCCCACCATGGTCCGGATTTGGTAGAGCTTCCTTCTGAGTGAAGTCGTCCGTTGAGCGATTCTGGCCGCTGGAACTGACTCCGTGCCTGAAGACTAATATGTAGGAAGGGGTGAATACTTTGCGATCGTGGTTTCCAGGCGAATTTCGATGAGCCGGAGTGCGTGCATAATCGGTGCCGGGCCTAACGGGCTGGCTGCAGCCATTGTTCTGGCGCAGGCCGGTGTGCGAGTGGAGGTGCTGGAAGCGGAGCCCACGCCGGGCGGAGGTGTGCGCACCCTCGAACTGACCTTGCCTGGATTTCGGCATGACTTCGGTTCGGCAATTTATCCGCTTGGCGCAGGCTCGCCGTTCTTCTCGTCGCTGGCTTTGAGCGACTACGGGTTGGAGTGGATTCATTCCCCGGCCACCTTGGCACATCCGCTTGATGACGGGACGGCGGTTATGTTGGAACGTGATCTAGATGAAGCAATAAATTCGTTTGGGGTGGACGGAGCGGCGTGGGACAAGCTCATGCGTCCGTTTGTGGAGCGCTGGAGTGAATTTGCTCCGGAAATTTTGCGTCCGGTTTCATTCATGCCGCGGCATCCGTGGCTGATGGCGCGCTTTGGCATGGTTGGATTGCGGTCGGCGCGAGCCGTTGCCCGGCGGTTTCGCAGTGAACGAACGCGGGCTTTATTCGCGGGGTTGGCGGCGCATTCTTTTCTTAGTCTGGACGAGCCCTTGAGCGCGGCATTCGCAATTCTGATGGCGGTGCCGGCACATGCCGTGGGTTGGCCGATTCCTCGAGGTGGAGCGCAGGCAATTACTGATGCCCTGTGCGGGGTTCTCTCGAGTCTGGGTGGGAAGGTGAAGAATTCATCGCGGGTGCAGAGTCTTTCAGCGTTAGAAGACTACGACCTGGTTCTTTGTGACTTGACCCCACGTCAACTCATCGCGGTTGGCGGCGAGAAATTATCCGATGATTACCGGCGGCGGTTGGAGCGATTTCGTTATGGCCCTGGTGCGTTTAAAGTGGATTACGCGCTGAGCGCACCCATCCCCTGGAAGGCTGCTGATTGCCTGCGAGCAGCCAGCGTGCATCTGGGCGGAAGCTTCGAGGAGATTGCGGCCTCGGAGAATGCGGTTCGAAACGGACAGCATGCAGAGCGCCCGTTTGTCCTGCTGGCCCAGCCGAGCTTGTTCGATGGCTCCCGCGCTCCGGTCGGCAAACATACGGCTTGGGCTTATTGTCATGTGCCGAATGGATCGAAAGTGAACATGCTGGAGAGGCTGGAGAATCAGATTGAACGTTTCGCTCCCGGCTTTCTGGAATGCGTTTTGGCGCGCCGGGTATTTTCTCCGGCCGATCTTGAGAGCATGGATGCCAACCTGGTGGGAGGCGATGTTGGCGGTGGCGTCTATGGATATTCGTCAATTTCTTTTTCGACCGACATGGCGGCATTATGCTACCTCAGATCGGAATATTTACATTTGCTCGGCATCGACTCCGCCAGGCGGCGGAGTGCACGGAATGTGCGGATATCACGCAGCGAAGATGGCATTGTCGAAGCTGGGTAGGCGGTTAGAACTCGCGACAAGAAAGTCTGCTTAAGCCACCATCGCAACGTAGAAGTTTTGAAAAGGGGTTGTCGCCTCAGGCTACCTTAGATTGTTCAAGTGCGCCGCTGAAAGTAGTTGCAGTGCAAGGCAAGTAGCGTTAGTTTTACGGATGAACGGCTGGCGGATGCGCTCAACCGCTCGCTTGGCCCCCATGAGCTACCTCTACAACGCAAACGGCATCTAACGATCGATTTCGGTAGGTTGTCATAAGGTGCTATGTGTATCCCCTGAGGTCGCGCTTATTTTTCGCCGCGCTGTCTACGCTCTCCGCCGTCCTTCTGACTAGTTGCGGAGGCGGAGCAGCGTCGATGTCGCAGTCGCAAACGACCGCTGCGTCTATTGGGGTAACCGTAGCCGGGCCAGCCGCGGGGGCGGGAATTGTTACCAGCAACCCGGCAGGCATCCACTGTCCACCAACGTGCAGCGCTAACTTCGCGCAAAACACACAAGTCGAGTTGAGCGCAACCCCCGGGGACAGTTATTTCTTTGGCGGCTGGAGGGGAGGTTGTTCAGGCATGAGCACCTGCAAGCTTAACGTGGTTTCGAAAGAGAACGTTACCGCAATCTTCACACCGGCCGGCAATGGAACGAATGTGGTCGCTTACGTTTTCACAGCCGATGGGTTGGCGTTGAAATCCTTGGAGTTCGCCCTGCTTGCCGACGGACAGTTACAAGCGACAGGTCGCACCTTCCCGCCGCTCCTAATGACCGGAACCGCTCACGGTCTGGTTGTGGACCTGCCTGGGGCCGGTGGGGAGCCCACATCGACTCTGCAGTCGTATGCCGTAAGGGAGAATGGATCGTTACGACAGAGAGGGCTTCCCGTGAGCGTCAGTATGAATCAGTCCGTGAATCTGGTCAGTGATCAGACTTTCGTCTATGCCGCGACAGATTTGGGTTTGTTCGGTTTCGTGGACGAAAGCAGCGGGTTGAGCCCGTTGCCGCCAATCCAGCAGACTATACCTCCTCCGTCTGCGTGTAGTGCAGCTCAAGAGAGCGCGGATGAATGCCGCAACAGTGAAGTGTTGCAGCTAGCCAACACAAGCGCGTTCCTGTTACAGACCTCCACGGGGCAGTCGGGCCCATTGTATGAATTAAGCAGCTTCGTTCGATCAGAGGGGCAATTGACCAGCGAGCAGTACTTCGCGGGCGACACGGTTAGTACCGGCATCTTCGTACCCACGCCCGACGGTAGCTTCGTCTATACATTGGATCTCGCCAGCAACCGTGTGTTCAGATATGCCATGGGCGGAAACGGATCGTATGTTACGAATGTTCTCTCCAACGGTAAGGCGCTGGCGGACGGTTTTGTGCAGCTTATCATCAGTAACGATGGGTCTTTTCTCTTGGCCCCGGTGTCCGATGCAGCCGAATCACCCCGCATCCGTGTCTTCCGGATCGATCCTTCCTCCGGCGATCTCACCGAAGTAAAGGGGTCGCCCTTCCTGACCGGAGAGTATTACCTTGTGGGGGCTACGCTGGACCCGACGGGCCAATTCTTGCTCGCCATACACTCCTATTGCGTTGGTTCTCCACCGTGCACAAGTCCTGGCAAACTTGTCGCGATGAGCATAGACACGCTGACCGGAGCATTGTCAGTCACAAGTGATGTTGAGGATGGTCAAGATCCCTTCACAGTCACGGCGGTCCCGATTTCCCATTAGGAGAGCGTGAACTGGTCGGTATGAGGTATGACTTTGCTTTACTCAATGCTTACACGGAGCCGAAAATCATCCAGCAAGCATTTCACTCGCGTGGAGCAACCGCGGGCCATTCGACGGCACGAATTTCCCCTCCTGGTTGGCGCGCGAGCGCGGGGGCGTAAAGGCCTAGATATTGACGGCGCCACCAAAGTCCTGTGGCGCGTTTTTCCGACATCGACGTAAACCAATATTGCCAGAGGACTGCGCGCACTTCACGTGGCGGTATTTTCGAAAAGGGATTGCTTGCGAACAGAGAGAGCACGTCTTTGTCGTTCGAGAGCAGGCGCACTTCGGTTCTGGGCACGATGGGATAATCCTGCCACGAGCCCAACGAAGCAAACCAGAGATTCCAATCGAAGCGCGGCTGATAGGGGGCATAAATACCAGGCGGTTTCGCCGGGTCTTGTGGCTTATAGCGGAAGGGATATGCGATCCAGTTTTGTCCATCCTCGGAACCCTGGAACTCTATTTCGTAGCGGCCTCGGGTCATGATTCCAAAGAGCCCGTAACGATTGGCGATGCGCAGGGGATCCAGCGCGGCTACTGGCGCCGTTGGCAGGGGCACTGGGGAGAACATCCAGATCAACTGCGCGGTTGTGGCGTAGAAAATCCAAGTGAGGACAACGCCGCTCAGAGCCACTTTTACTGGCTTGACGACGTGAATAAAACGCGCTGAACTTTGCCGTTGGTTTTGCTCGGCGATCGAATCCAGGCTAAGAGATTTCTGCCATCTTTGCGGCAGGAATCGCTGCAGAAAGCGATCGTCGAGCAGAAGAAATCCTAACGCCAGAACTAGGTAATTTAGAAACGTATAGTTGGCAGTGAGAATAATTCCCAGTTCCCAGGGAGTGACAATCAAGAAACAGACGATGCGCCAGCGCCGCGGAAGAAATAACATCCAAACCAAGACTAACTCCAGTGCGAGAGTGGCGAAGACAGATGCGGCATGAAACCAGTGCGGCAGGTGTTGCACATACCAACCGATCCATGTAGGCAGCGGACCATTTTGATAGTACTCATCCATGGCGGTGAAGTGGCGCCATTCGGGATCTCCTCCGATAATCTTTGCCACACCGGATTCGAAATAAATGCGGAACCATTCCCATTGCATCAGGAATGGACTGGCGCGGACTGGCGGTGACGTCAGCCCCAAGCCTGGGCGGAATCCGCGCGGAGCGTAGAAGAGAGCGATGAATCCCGCTTCGAGAAGCATTCCGTCCGACTGATAATTGGAGAAATCCTGGGCGGCGCTCACGAAAGAAAGGAAGCAGACGAAACAGATCACCAACATTCCGCGGGGCCACACGTTCACGACCAGCAGCAACGACGCGATCATGCCCACCCAGCAAAGTGCGGTGAGCATATGCGGGCCGCTCGAAAGCCAAAGAAGCGTTGGAGCAAACCATAAGCCGCGACCGTAACCAAGTGAATCAGCTACGGCTCGAAGATATTCGTTTGCGGGAAGAATTCCATCCGGGCCGATGAGCCCGCGGATTTGAAACGCCAGCGAGAAAAACGCGGAAAAATAAATGCCGCCCAAGGCGCGCAGGAAAAGCCATCGCGGAGCCATGCGATCGCGAGGGCCCTGCTCCGCGTCAAACAGCCAGCGGGTTGCGGAAGCAAGCCGGTGCATGTGCTGCGCTCATTATAGCGATCTGACGAAATTATTCGCGATCTGCCGCCGTGGCTTTGCCTGTTTGCGCGGGCGAGAACGGGCGATCTGGCAATGCTCGCCCGTTCTTACCGCGCCCACCCCCGATATCCTAGGCAGACCTCATCTCTGGTCAGGCGTCGTGCTGATTACTCGCAGCAGAATTCCGCTCCCCGCCCTAATATTTACTTCGCCGTGCTCCGATGCGAATGTAATCTGACCAACTGGATTGGTTCGACCTGCGTGTACGATTGCGAAATCGGAGAAGCCGTAGGCTCCGCAGGCATCGGAGGAAAATAACCAAAGTGCCTGCGGCCGATCATTGCCCTTGACCTTAGCGCGGCAGTTCGTCCCGGGCCTTGTAGAGACCTGTGCCAGGATGCCATTGGGTGTTGGCTGACCGACAGGCCGCAAGCCGTTGGCGACCGGTCCGCCTCCCCGGTAAACCACCTCGCCGCCGATCTGGTCAGTGGTCCAGGCGTTTTCTGGTGTGCCGCGGTCAGGACCAAATTCGGGAACTTGCGCATCCTCCACATCCATCATCGATGCGATTGCTCTTACATTCGTGGTGATGGGCGTTCTCCGGCCGGACACAATCAGCGCATCGAAGCGAATGGACAATTGCGCGGCATTTGCCGCTTTGCCGCGTTCAACATTTATTACGTGGCCAATCACTTTAGCGCCGGGGTGAAGTGTTGCTCCGGACGGGAGACGAATCTCCTGCATAAGCCGTGCACTAATGACCTGTCCAGGTTTGGCTTTGTGCGAATTCAACCCTGAGTTTAAACGCACCGGCAGGATTGTTCCTGCGTCGATAGTGCTCTGAGCCAGCAACTGAGTTGCGAACATTGTGGCGAACACTATCGCGAAGATTGTCGCGACCAGTGAGCCAGAAAGAACTCGCGAGGTACGAATCGAGTTCATAGTATTTCTCCTTCCTGATCTTCATCTTTCGATGGACTGAGGCGGACTCAGCCCGTTTTTCTTAACGCGACTTCGCGATGAGGCCGGCTGCTTTCGCTTAACGTCTGGTTGCGCTCCAGATCCTCCTGGCAGTCAAGACAATACTGCGTCCAGGGAAGAGCCTCAAGCCGACGGGAATTGATATTTTCGCCGCAGCTGATACAAATTCCGAAGGTATTTTTCTTGATTCGGCTGAGAGCGGCTTCAATTCGTCGAACCATGACGCGTCGTTCCCCACTCTGATGGAAGAGAGCTTCCCGAGAGAGGCTGAGCACGCACTGATCGGCGGAGTCAGAAGGAGAGTCAGAATCGATGCTTCGCGTTTCGTCGTGCAATCGATCGAGTGACCTTATCGTCTGCTCCAGGCGAATTTTGAGGATGTGCTCGAAGCGCTGAACTTCTGAGTGTTTCATTCTTATTGTCGTTTGTCCTGTTTTCATGCTTCCAAGTCTCCTAAATCGCTTCCAACGCGGTCCATGTTCCTGAGATATGCATCGAAAAAGCGCAGCATGACCGGAGTTTGGCTGCCGATTCCATCGAACAACAACACGGGAACATTGGGCCGTATGGCTTTGAGCTCGGCACGCAGGCTGGTGCCAACTGCGTCGGGCAGGTTATATTTCAGCAGCACTCCGTCGATGGGCTGGTCTGCGAAAAGATCAATTGCTTGTTTCGCATTGCTTGCCGCGATGACTTCGTAACCAATTCCTTCGAGCATGCAGGTGAGAGTTGCCATATTTTCGAACTGATCCTCTACGCACAGAATTGTCATTCCGCTCATTGTGTCTCTCTCCAGGGTCTTCGATTTGCTTCTACTTGACGTTGTTATCTGCTGAAGTGACAGGGTCAGCCAAGTGCGACGTTAGGATTGACTGAGGCTCGAATACCTAGCGATCAGCTGAACGGAGGCGGGCGGTTGAAGTGGAACCCCTTGGTTTGAAGGGTAGAGAATAATTGCGGCGCTGGGGTCAGATGCGCCGATTTGTCGAACGTAGGAAACGGCAGGACAGTGGGTGCTGCAACGTTCCAGTCCAAAGTGCCATGATCAAACCGAGGCCTCTGATCGTGCTGAGAATCGGAAGTAAGGGTGGAGTAAGTTTTCGATGTGCGTCGGAAATGCGAAGGAAAATCGCGCGCATTCAGCAGGGCGAAGAGCACGATGGACGCAAGCCCGGCTCGAAACATGAGTGCGTAGCTGTGTCTCCGAAAATGCCGCTCCTGCGACATCGTCTTTATCCTTTGTCTATAGGATGATCACTCAACAATTTTGGTTACTTACTTTAATCGATCCGGAATCGACGGTTCTCTTTTCGGTGGCGCACTAGGGATTTATGCCGACGACGTAAACTTTATCTGCCGAGACCAAATCCGCGTTGGGAACTTCAGTCCTCAATCTTATGGAACGCCAGCCGCTCTTTTTTTGCGGCTTGGGAATGAACGTCAAGAAATACTGATGAGCGAGATGAGCAGCCATATCGCCGAGGTAAGGGTCGAAGCTTACGGGTGGACCGTTGAATCCGATGTAATAGGATTCGCCGCCGGTCTCATCGGTGAGCCGCGAAAGATAGATCTGGCCCCAATAGGTGCGCCCGAAGCTGTGACCGTAGTGACCGACACCAGGAGTGTAAATGGCAAAGACTACTACGCCGGCGCGCTGGGCATCCTCGATCGTGGCACTGAGATAAGGATCGTCTGGATCCCAACCGCCATAGTAGGGATCGATTCCGTCCGTAATCATGAGAACCTCTCGTCGGGCCGAGGTTTGTGGCCAATGCTTGATGAGATCGGTGAGAGAAAAATAAGGGCTGCCGTTAATTCCGCGCTCACCCAAGGGCAGCCTGAGAGATTGCGCCGCCGCACTATGATCGGCAGTTAAACCCTGTTGCACTTTCGCGATCCCGTTCTGCATATATGCAACTCCGACCTTGGTCGATTCCGGCTGAGAGTTGATAAATTGGCGAAGCTCGTTCAGTTGAGATCCGAGGCTCGCGTTGGATCCATCATCAAGAAGAAAGAAAAGTTCGAGCGCTGCGTTGTCTCCTCGCGCGGGCACCCAATTGCTAACTTCGTCACGATCCCGGCCTTCGAACACGATGACATCTGGACGCGTGACTTCCGGCACATCTTTGCCGTGAGCTGCTTCGACCGTCACCAGCAAACGGGCTGATGCCGCCGGCGCACTCCCTTCTTGGGCTGCCAGGAGGGTGGACAAGAAAACGGTCAATGCGACTGTGATAAACGATAGAAAAGAGAGTTTGTACATGGCTGTTCTCCGAACAAAGCCTGCGCGCTGGCGTAAGGCCCACGCTTCTTGCAAGGCTTTTGTAATTAGATGCGCGCGGAAGGTGTTTTGCGCTTTTCTTTAATCCATGAGCGGCAAATGGGATGTGACGTTTCGAAGCACGTAGCCAACCACAGCCGCGTTCGCGACATCTCCATGATCGGGGCCGAGGAGGATTATGTGCCGCGCCAAATCTTGTGTGTTCTTACTCTTTTGTTAATGGCAGCCGCGAGTGCCTGGTCGAAGGAATCGCCGCTTCAGATTAAAGTGCTGAGTGCGGAAAGCCGTATATTCGAAGGGCCTCCGATCGCCCCGCCGGACTGTAACTGGCGCGACATTTCTGCCTACTGCACCAGTTCAAAGCCGGAATCGTACGTCGAAAACAAGATGGCAGTGCAGGAGCCGGACGGGAAGACTTTGGAAATCGCATGCACGGTTTATAACCAGTGGTCGCATTGCGCGAGCCTGCCTGTCAATCAAACATTTAAAGCGCGGATAGTCAAAAATGGCGTCGAGATCTGGTTCAAGGATCAGCGTGGCAAATTGCGTAAGCAGGTTTACGAGGTTCTAAGCCAGAACGAAGAAAGTCGCCACAAATGAGCTCGATTGATATTCCCGGCTCTAGTTGATTCCGATTATCGACACTTCCCGACACAACCGTTAAAAAGTTGGAACTCTTTCATGTGGGCTTGTACGGGGTTCCAACAAAAATAAAGGTCAAGCTTTATCGCTTGAGTATCGGTCGGGAGGCGCTGTGATCTTCAAAAGACTGTTGCTGTTGGTGTGTGCGCTGGCGACGGTAGGGAGCAGTTCGCTGTGTGCAGGGCAGAGCCCGTCGCCGAGTTTCTTCACAAACTGGGAAGATCGCGTGCGCAGCACGCTGGCGCAGCAGCCTTCCTGGCCGATCCCTCTGGTGACGGCGTCGTCGGGATTGTTGCAGGTGGCGCGCACGGATGTGGTACGGCAGATTGCGCCCGCGGGTACCGACACCTGGAACTACGACAACGGGAAGGGCGTTAGTCTGGTGCCCTGGTACAACCTGGAATTCGATGCGCTGGCTCCGCCATATGTCCAACATAATTCGAAAGCGGAGGATGGCTTTGGTGACTTTTCCATGCTGTTGAAATACCGAGTGGTTGCGGCCAATGAAGAGGGCGGTAATTACTCGTTGAGCGTTTCTCTGACCGGCACGTTGCCCACCGGCAGCTACAAGAATGGAAGCCTGGCCTCGACCGTTACTCCTATTGTTTGTGGGGGCAAAGGGTTTCGCATGTTTGATGTGCAATCGAGCATTGGCGTGGTCCTGCCCGCGGGTTACACCGCAAAACTAGGTCGTGTGGTGGCGTGGAATACGGTGGCGCAGTATCACCTAATCAAATTCCTCTGGCCGGAGATCGAGAGCAATGCAACCTTTTACCACGGTGGAGCGAATGACGGCCACGTGCAGAATTTTGTAACCCCGGGATTGATGTTGAGCAAGTTCAAACTGGAGCGCGACCCTCGTAACCGGCTCGGACTAATATTTGGCGGTGGAATGCAGATTGCGACGTCGCAGTTCCACACTTACAATCACGGGCTCGTGCTGACTACCCGATTGCTCTTCTGAATGGAAAAGCGACCTGCGCATCCGCAAAGTTAAAGTGGGGATCTTTTTTCTTTGGACTGGCTCTTAAACTGGTCAGCGGTGCCAACAAAAAACTCCTCATACTTTTCTTTGCCCGGCGCGCCAGCGCTTTCTCCGTTAAGCTTTCCCCAAATCATTGCGGAGGTTCCGGAATCTGGAAGCGAGCGCATGTTCTGGCCGGAATAGTAATAGTATCGATCGTGCGCCCACCCATATTGTTCCGCGGAAGAAGTTCGCAATACTCCTTGCGCGGGGAGTTTGATGGTGTATTCGCCGTGATCGATGGGCAGTGGCGGAGCGCCCTGCACCTCGAATTCGACGCGAACCCAACCTGTATAAGCATCAGGAATTAAAAACCGCGAGGAGCGCAGGCTTTCATGCCGAGCGCCGAAGCCGAGCCAAGCTGAAAGCGCAATCAGCGGAGCGAGAACGAAAATTCCGACCACGATTTGTGCCGACCGTTTGGCGGCGCTTGGGAAAAACCAGCTCGGCGGGGCGTCCTTTGCTTCCCGAAAGCTCACGATGGCGGAATATACGGTAACGAGCGCGAGAAGAGCCAGAGCTGCAAATGGCAGTAGCATCAGCGAGCGATTGATGGGGTTGTGTCCCACCTATATTCGTGGTTGCGGGAGACAGCCTTGTGTAGGTGAAACCCGTGCCGCACCAGGTTTGCGGTTGCGGGCGCATAGAAGGACCAAATGAACAAGCACGCGATCAGGGCCACTCTGGCGGCGGCATTCGGACGAAAAAGGCTGATGCACGCCGAGATCAGAAGAAGGAGCGATCCCAGCAGAGAAACCAATTCGAGGGAATTGAGTGGTACTCCATACAGGGTCAGAGCAAGCAGAGTGTAGACATGAAAGCCGGTAACTACGGCCGTAACGAAGTAAAGGCAAAAGGGAAGCATGTTGAAAAGTCGACAGCGGTGCATCCTGCTGTCAGTCCCGAGTTCAGTCTAGGGCGCGACTCCGATCTCAAAGTTTAATGTTGATAGGGACAACCGATATTGGTACTCAGCGTTCACGTAGCCGATAGCGGCATCCGTCTGCTGCAACTGGGCCTGACTGAGTTCAACAATTGAGCCCAATCCAAGCTGATACCGGCCCTGGGCGAGAGTCAAGCTAAGGTTGGCTTCTTTGGCGAGTTCGGCGGCCACGCCGACGCGCTGAAACGACGTGTTCGCGGCTAGCCAGGCGGTGCGAACATCGCGCACCACATTGTCATGCAAATCTCGGGTACTTTCCTTCGCGGCTTTCGCTCTGTAGCTTGCTTCCGAGGCTTCCGCGGTAAAAAGAAAGCCATTAAAGATGGGGACGTTCATGTTTACCCCGATGGCGCCGTACCAGCTGGAAATGAAATAGTTGGAGGAGCAGACCGGGCCACCGAAGCAGTCAGGACGGACGGGAGTGACTCCCGCAATGCCGAGAGCGCTGATGGTTGGCAAGAGCTGATCGCGCTGGGCGCGACGGAACTTTTCTGCTGCCTGTTGATTGTAGGTAAAGGCCTGCAGATCGGGGCGTTGCTGTAGGGCAGTATTGATAAGCACGTCGACATCAGGGGGCGGCGACGGAAGCTGTGTTTCTTCTTCGGTTAATTCATAGTTGATCTGCTTATCAAAACCGAGAATCGCCGTGAGCGCGGCAACGGTAGAATTTACATTATTCTCGGCATCGAGTTGAAGCAGCTTGGCTTGCGACAGGTTTACGTCGGCAAACGACAGGTCCAGAGTGGATTTCAGCTTACTCTTCGTAAGTTCATCGATTTGGTGTTGGACCGACCCTCGAGTAGTCACGGTTTGTTGTGCGACCTTGAGGAGTGCCTGGGCTTGCAGTGCGTTGTAAAATGCCTGATCGGTGGCCAGCACAATATCTTCGGTGGTGGCGAGCGCATTGGCGTTTTGAGCTTTTTCCTGCAGCTTGGCCGAGGACACGAGATTCACGGTTCTCCCAAAGTCCGTGATGAGCTGGCTGAGTACGACTCCGGCGCCTGCATGCTCCAGCAGGCGAGAAGCAGTGAGGGATCCGGCGCCGATGCGGCTGCCTTCATCGCCGTCGACCGCGGTAACCGCACCATTGAAATTGGGAAGTTCCGCCGCTCTGGTCTCGCGATACATCTGATGTTGTGCCAGGGCAAGCAAGCGCCCTACACTGATTCGCGGATTGTTCTTGAGGGCCAATTGCTCCGCTTGGGTACGGGTTAAACGGATGGGCGCGCCGGGTGCTTGGGCCGCCTGCGCCGTTTGCGGATCAACGGAAGATGTTGTCTGCAATCCCGCCCCGCGCGGGAAGCTGGCTACCAGCGATGCTTGAGACTGAGGGGAAACAATACTAGCTGGACTTTGGGTGAACTGCGGTTGCGGGGCAGAAGGCAAACTTTGGGCCGGGCGTGGCTCGTCCAGTGCTTGGGCCACACTACTTTGAGGCAGACTCGCGAATGAAGTTAAAAATAACGCACAGAGGATAAAACTAGTAGGCCTGGTCATCGCGTGGCCTCGATCTCGTTCATCAAGTAGCATGGATATCTCGGTGCGGTTCCCAGCGGAACCCTTTCGCTTCTTCATTATTCCGCTGGCTCCGTTTGCGGAGTTGCCGCGGTTTGCGGATTCTTTTTGCCATATACCAGCAGATAAGCCGCTGGCACGATGAAGATGGTCAGCACCACGGAAGAGGTCAACCCTCCGATGATGGCCTTCGCCATGGGGGCATACTGTTCCGCGCCAGTACCCAGTTTCAGCGCCATCGGAATCATTCCGATAATGGTTGCCAGAGACGTCATTAGAATCGGCCGCAGACGCACCCGGCAAGCGGTGATTACTGCGTCTGCCGGGGTTAGTCCCTGGCGCTCAAGGTTGTGAGCGAAATCAACGATCAGAATGCTGTTCGAGTCAGCGATACCAACCAGCATCAGCACACCCATCAGCGACATGACATTCAATGTGGCGTGCGTGAGCGGCAGTATGATCAGCACACCGACAAACCCCATGGGGATGGCCAGCATGATCAAAAAGGGATCGATGAATGACTTGAACTGCGCGGTAAGGATGAGGAAGAGAAGAAGAAAAGAAATCAGGAAGCCGAAGGCAAAGCTCTTGAATGAGGCCTCCATGCCCTGCACCATCCCGCGCAGATTCACGCGCACGTTGGAGGGAATCGATTTTTCCTTGGCGAGAATATCGCGAATGGCACTGGTCACGCGTCCCAGGTCTTCTCCGTTGGGGGTAACAAAGATATCGACCGCGCGCTGGATCTGGTAGTGGTCCACCTCGGTGGGAGTTAAAACCTGTTTTACGTCGACGACATTCTTGAGCACCGTAGTTGGCCTGCCTGGCCCAAGACATGCCCATGAAGAGTGGCCGGTGCCCGGCTGGGGCGGGCCCGAGGGACCGCAGGTCATTCCCGCTCCGCTCCCCGGATCGCGCAGCGGAATCTGTCCCAGGTCGGCCATATTATGAATGGCCGCATCACCGTGTTCGAAATATTGGACAGTGAGGTAATAGTCGTTTCCGCTCTTGCGATCGACCCAGTAATTGGGGGCGATCATGTAGTTGGAATTGAGCGCGGTGATAACGTTATCGACCACATCTTTTTGCGTCAGCCCTAGCTCACCTGCGTGCACGCGGTCTACGTCGAGCCGCAGAGCTGGATAATTCATATCCTGCGGGATGAAGACCTGGCCGACGCCGTGCACCTCTCGAATGCGAGCGGCAAGGTGCTGCGCGATGCCGTAGATCTGATCCAGGTCAGGGCTGCTGACCTGCACATCGATGGGAGCCGGCGCGCCGGAATTCAAAATGGCATCGACCATCGAGCCGCTGGAAAAGAATGTGCGAACGTCGGGGAATTGGCTGGCCATCGCCTTCTGCACCCGATCCATATATTCAAAACTGCTGAGCCGGTGCGGTTCGTTCAAGGCTACCTGGATCGTTGCGGTGTAGGGGCCGGAGTTGGTGGTGTAGAGCGAGGAAAAATCAGGAACGACACCGATGTTGGAAACAATTCGTTTGAAATCCTTTGGTTCAACTTCGTGGCGAATCAGACCTTCGACCTTGGCCACGTATTCGTTGGCCAGCTCAATGCGGGTGCCGGTGGGGACTTTCATATTGATGGTGAACTGTCCCGCGTCCGTCTTGGGGAAAAATGCCAGGCCTAACAATGGATAAATTGCTAGGCTTACCAAAAACACGCCGCTTAAAATCAGGACAGTAAGTCCGGGACGGACCAATGCCCGTCTTACCCAATATTCGTAATAATCGAGAACTTTGTTGAACATCCGGTTGAAGCGGGCATTGAAGCGGTCCATCCAGGAGTGGCTCTCTGCCGCGGTCGGCTCGACTTCATACTCATTGTCTTTTTTTCCATGCTCCGGGACGTGGTGTACGGCCTTCAGGAAGCGAGAGCAGAACAAGGGAATGACGGTCATCGCTACGACAAACGAAGCCAGCAGGGATAGGCAAAACGCGAGCGCCAGAGCAGAGAAGAGAAACTTAGCCACGCCGTAAAGAAACACGACCGGGAAGAAATCGACTACATCCACCAGAGTCGCAGCCAGCACGGCCAGGTTTACCTCCGCGCCTCCGACCTCAGCGGCGACCATGGGCGCCGCGCCCATTTCCAGATGGCGGTAAATGTTCTCGAGCGAAATGACGGAATTATCGATCACGCGGGAAAACGCGAGCGCCATTCCGCCCAGGATCATGGTGTTGATGGTCCCGCCCATTAGGGCCAGCACCACGAATGCGGCCAAGGCGGACAAAGGAATGGAAAGCAAGACGGCCGTAGTAGCGCGAAAGCTCCCGAGAAAAATCAAAATCATCAGGCTGGTAAGGATTAATCCCAACGCGCCTTCGTGCAGTACCGTGTCGATCGCCTCCTTGACGTACACCGATTGATCAAAGACGATGCTGGTCTTCATCTGCTGCGGGATGTCATAGAGGTGCTTGATCAGTTGGCGGACGCCATCCACGACGGCGATGGTATTGGTATCGCCACCCTGCTTCATGATCGGAATATAGGCAGATCTCTGGCCATCGACTCGCACGATGTTGTATTGGATCTGGTGTGCGTCTTCGGCTTTGCCTACATCGTTCACCGTAACCCAGGAGTGGCCCTTTACCTTGATCGGAACCTCTCCCAGTTGCTTCATATTGTCGACCAGGCTGTTGGAGTAAACGAAGTAATCGTAAGGCCCCATTTTTACGTCGCCCGCGGGCAGAATCAGGTTGGCATCGTTGACCGCACTGACCACGTCCATGACGCTGAGTTGACGGGACTCCAGTTTGTAGGGGTCGACGTAGACCATGATCTGGCGGTAGATTCCGCCGAATACACCAGGAATTTCTGCACCGGGAACAACTGCGATCTGGTTGCGAATCTGAAACTGAGCGTAGTCGTGAAGTTGAGTTTCGCTGAGTCCTTCGCCTTTGACGGTAACCAGCGCCACGGGGAGACTCGAGGCGTCGAACTTGAGAACCACGGGAGGCAGAGTCCCCGGGGGCAAGCGCTTCAAGTCGGCGAGAGCCAGGTTAGACAATTGACTTACGTCAGCATCGGCGCTGGTTCCCGGTTGGAAGTAAACGCGGATGATGCTGACGCCTAACATGGAACGCGATTCCATGTGGTCAACGCCCGATGCAAGAGTAAAGAAGCGTTCCAGAGGATCGGTGATGTCGGTTTCAATATCCTCGGGCGGCATTCCCGTGTAGAAGGTGGCTACTACGACTTCGGGCAGATTGATCGGAGGGAACAGATCCACCGGCATCCGCGCCAGGCTGGTCACGCCGATGACCAGAAGTGTCAGGCAGATCACGATGATGAAGTACGGATTGCGAATCGAAAACCCTGGCATAATATTTGTCCAGTTGCGCCGCAGAGCTGGCTAGAGCGATCTGCGGATTACTGTGTATTCTCCTCGTGGTACTGCATCATGGATACTTCCCGCGCCTGAACTTTTTCTCCCGGCTTTAACCCACTGCGATCACTGACAACGACCCGTTCTCCCGGGTTCAATCCCGAGAGAATCTCGGCATCGGTCGCGGTCTGAAGGCCTACCTGCACAGTTCGTTCTTCCAGTGCGCCGTTCCCGTTAACCGCGAGCACGATGATTCTCTCGCCTTGGTGGTTTAAAGCCTGGATGGGCACGGTGGGAACATCGTGTTCTTCCTCAAGATTTAACTTTGCCTCCGCATAGAGTCCGGGCAGTAGAACGCGTTGTGGATTGGAAACGTCCACCTCGGTGTGCATGGTGCGCGTGTCTTCCCGAACATCTACGGAAAAACGCGCTACCTTGCCGGGAAAAGTGCGATCCAGTGAAGGCACATGAACGTCCACGGGATCGCCTACTTTGATATATCGAACATAGGATTCCGGCACTGGAATCACCAGCCGGAATAGATCGTCTTCTGACAGGCGGACGATGGGCATGGCCTGAGTGCTCGAACCGGTTCCGGCCTGGACCAGCGTGCCGAGATTCGCATAACGCTCGGTTACCACGCCAGCAAACGGCGCTGTTATTTTCGAATAATCGAACAGACTCTGGTCGTGAACCAGCTTCGCCTTAGTCGCGCCCATCTGGCTCTGAGCCGCTTCCAGGGCTGCCTGGCCGGCATCCACCTGAGAGGATGCCGCGAGATCCTTGCCCTGAGCATCGTCCACTTCTTGCTGGGCCACAATTCCGGGCTGGCTTTGAAAGACCCCGTTCAAACGCGTGTATTGCAGGTGTAGCGCCTTATACTGTGCTTCATAACGGGACAGTTCGTTCCGCGCCCGGGTCACTTGGTTTGCCGCATTTTTGATCTCCGCCTCGTCTTCCTCGAGTTGCGCCTGCAGCTCGGGAATCTCAAGAACCGCCATCACCTGGCCAGCCTTTACGTGAGTCCCGTAATCCACATTCAGTTTTTGTACAAAGCCTGATTCCTTAGCGTAGACATCAATTTCCTGGAAGGGCACCAGTTCGGAAGATAAGGTAAGGCGCTGGCTGAGAGACTTCTTCACTACTTTTGTCACTCCAACTGTAGGCACCTCGGTGCTAGCCTGCACTCGCTCATCGCGGCTGCCTGAGCAGGATGACAATACCGCCGTTGCGGCCACCATGCCGGCAAGGAGGCAGGAAAGCAACGGCATCGAAGAGCGGAGCGGCAGCTTAACGAATCGAATGCAGGCTTCCATCATCGAATTTTCCTCGCCTCATTCCGTTTCGCTTCCTCAAGCGTCTTCATAATCTCGCCTAATTTCGCGACGGAAAAATCCTTGGATTGGCAAAAATGAATTATTTCTCGCTCCGCCTGTTGCAGGCGATCTGCTGCGCCGGGAATCCACGGCGCAATTTCGGGCGGCACGGTAAGAATGCCGTGCCGGTCGCCGTGCAATAAATCCCCCGGCCGCACGTCCATTCCCGCCACGGTGACTCGCGTTCCAATCTCAAAGATATGCGCGTAGGCGTGAGAAACCGCAACGCTCCCGGCGAACAGCTGAAATCCCATTTTGCGCACGGAAGGCAATTCGCGCACGGCGCCATTCGTCACGTACGCGACGCAACCCAGAGCCTTCAAGATGGCAGCATGCATGTCTCCCACAAAAGCCCCTCGTCCGGGATGAGTATCCATGTCCTCCAGGACCAGGATGCGTGGGGCGGGGACTTCGAGAATACTGTTCCAAAAATCGGCGCGGTCATGGAATGTGCCACCGCCGATGGGCGGCTCTCCGCTGCGCAGATGGGCGGTTGCCGCGTAGCCGACGGTGGATGGTGCGTCCTCGAACATGCAACGGATGCGGGCGTCGGTAAAGCCCGTATTACGGAGCCTGACATTAAACGACTCGATCGCATTCGCCACCGTGCAGGTATCGAATTGGCGTAGAGCGTCGAGCTCATCTCCCGTCAACGAAGGCGCAGCCTGCATAGCATTTCCTTTCTCGAACTGGAACGTCTACCCAATCGGTTTTCTCGGCCCGGCCAATCCTCGCCGGACCTCGGCTGCCAATTCACGCGCGAGAAGCCGCATGGATGCAGTCCCCCGTGGAATTAGGTTACCAAGCCTCAGGGCTAAACTGCGAGCAACAAATCAGAGCGATCGGATGATTAGGAACTTATGAGAAGGAATTAGAAGCGGGAGGAGGCCGATTGTAGAGGCTTGTATCACGGACCAAACTTCGCAGCAGGGGCCGGGCGGAACCAATGCGAGGATGAAAACTGGGGACTTGTGCAACTGCAAAAGAAAATACTGGAGGACTCCAGACCGCGGCGTTTTTGGTAAGGCGCTGCGGTCTCGCATCCGGAACGGTTTGTTTCTGAACGGAGCTGACTGGACGACAGGAAGTATCTTGAAGCGAATAATAACGCGTCGCCACACTCATCGTTAGCGCGGCCACAGCAATTAAGACAACCACCGTACCCCAAATTTTGCGCTGTTGACTTATAAAATGGTTTAGCGATGGCATCTTGCGTGACTTTTGCGACTGTTTGTTTGTAACACAGGAAATTCAACCGTCGCAAGTAACTACCGGTCGTTACCGACTCCTAGCCCTATTATTGGATAACATACTTATGCGATAGGTTGTCCGATCCCTTCCGGTTTGCCGAAAGGGCCGTGCATCGCGGCCGACGCAGCATAAGAGTAAAATCGTCCCACTCAGACGTGACTCCTTTAACAATCTTCGGGCTGTTTGCGGTGACGGCAATGCTCGTCTTCTATGCTTTAGAGGGGCGTAGCCGCTGGTTCATTCTTGCCTTTGCCGGAGCGTGCGTGCTCGGGTCGATCTACGGGTTCCTGCAAGGGGCATGGCCCTTCGGGCTGGTGGAGGCAGTATGGTCGTTGGTCGCGATACGGCGCTGGGCGGTTGCGGCGCGCCCAAATTGAAACGGCTGCATGCCCTTTATGGGACTCATTCCCTGCGAATTTCTTCCAGCATCTTGGGATCGATATTGCCACCGCTGATGATAGCAACGTTCAATGTTGTTCTTGGGAGTCGATCGCCGCGGAACAAAAAACCGGCCACGGCTACCGCTCCGCTGGGCTCGGCGAGGGTCGTGGGGTTTGACGCCAGCAAGCGGACTGTGCGGCGTATTTCCTCTTCGCTTACGGTAACGATGTCATCTACGTAGCGGCGGATGTGCTCGAAGTTGATGGGTCCGATGCTTTGCGTGCGGAGCCCATCGGCGATGGTGCGGGAGACTTCGTCGGCAGGGAAGTGGACAATCTTCCCCGCGCGCAAACTGGCTCGGGCATCGCCGGCAAGTTCCGGCTCCACGCCGATTACTTTTATCGAGGGTCTGCTCAGCTTGATCGCGGCGGCGATCCCGCTGATCATTCCTCCGCCGCCAACCGGCGCAAAAACCGTTTCCACCTCGGGCAAGTCTTCGAGAATCTCCAATCCCATCGTGCCCTGGCCAGCGATGATCTGCTCGTCGTTGTAGGGAGGCACGATCACATAGCCGTATTGCGCCGCCAGTTCTTCGGCTTTGGTTTGGCGCTCGGCGCTGCCTGGGCCGACGATGACGATTTCCGCACCCAGCGCCGCCGTGGCATTACGCTTGATTGGTGGCGCGTTATCCGGCATCACGATTACAGCTTTCACTCCAAGCGCGCGGGCCGCATAGGCCACGCCTTGGGCGTGGTTGCCGCTGGAGTAGGAAATCACCCCGCGCTTTCGGTCTTCGGGTGAGAGCGAGGCGATCTTGTTGTAGGCTCCGCGCAGTTTGAAAGCACCGATGGGCTGCTGGTTTTCCGGCTTGAGAAAAAGCCGGCGAACGTTGGATTCCGGATGATCGAATTCGATCAGGCGTGTGCGGGTAGCGATGCCCAGCAGGCGAGATTGAGCTTTGCGGATGTCGGAAAGGATAACCATTGGGGTTTCATTATCGCTCACCACGAAGACGAAGGGAACGCGAGCCAGTTGACATCATGATGTCTATATTGTTAACATCAAGATGTGCGAACCACTCTTACCCTCGATGACGACGTAGCCGCGCTGCTGAACAAGGAGGTTGGCAAATCGGGGCAACCTTTGAAACGCGTCGTCAATCGCCTTTTGCGGTTAGGTTTGACAGCCACGAAACAACCGATCCGAAAGCCATTTGTTGTGAAGCCGATAAAGTTGGGATTGCCTCACTTCGAAAAGGTTGAGGAGTTGATCGAGTCTCTCGAAGGCCCGGATCATCGGTGATAGTAGTCGACGCCAACCTGCTTATTTATTCCTACGATACTGCTTCGACCCACCATAAGAAAAGCCGCGCCTGGGTGGAGAAGATCTTTTCCGACATAGAATTGGTGGGCTTGCCATGGCAGACCGTGTCTGCTTTTTTACGCGTCATCACCAATCGGAGGCTGCCGGGATCGCGTTTGACAGTTGAGCAGGGCACAGAAATTGTAGAAGCGTGGTTGGAGCAGCCGAATGTACGAATCATTGTCGCAGGCGATGAACACTGGTCCGTGTTGAAGCAAATGATGGTCGAGGGGCAGGCCTCAGGACCACTGGTCAGCGACGCGGAATTGGCTGCGTTGACGGTTGAATATGGTGGTGTGCTCTATACTGCGGATCGCGACTTCGCGCGCTTTCCGGGGCTACGCTGGACCAATCCGCTTGCCTAGATTTCCAATATCACCGGCATGATCAGCGGACGCTTCTGCGTTTGCTTGGAGATGTAGCGTTTCAGGTCGGCGCGAATTTTTTCCTTGATCACGCCGTAGTCGGCTTTTTCTTCTTCGCTGGAGTGGGCCAGTGTGTCTTCCACGATGCGTCTGGCTCCATCCATCAATCCGTTATCACCGGGGTTGAAGCCGCGCGTTACGATCTCAGGCGCGGTTTCTACTCTCCCCGTCAGCTTGTTGATGGCGATGATGGGCAGCACGATACCGTCTTCGCTCAGGTGACGCCGGTCTTTGATAATTAAATCCTCAACCACGTCGGTGCGAGAACCGGAATCGATGCAGACGCGGCCCACGTTCACCTTGCCGGCTTTGCGGGCGCTGTGTTCGTCGAATTCGAGAACGTCACCGCTCTCGATCAGCATGACCTTGCCCACTGAGCTGTGCATTGCGCCAGCCATTTCGGCGTGCAGCTTCAGTTGGCGGTACTCGCCGTGGACGGGAATAAAATATTTCGGTTTCACCAGATTGATGATCAGCTTCAGTTCTTCCTGGCTGGCGTGGCCACTGACGTGAATCGGGGGCGAACTGCCGTCTTCGTAGATGACGTGGGCTTCGCGCCGGAACAAGTGATCGATCATGCGATAGATCGTCTTCTCGTTACCGGGAATGATGCGCGAGGAGAGCACCACAGTGTCGCCTTTTTCAATTTTGGCGTGTTTATGATTGTCGACAGCGGCGCGCGACAGGGCGGACATGGGTTCGCCCTGGGTTCCGCTGATCATCACGCAAACTTTTTCCGGAGGGAAATTCTTCATCTCGCCAGGATTAATGACGAGCCCGTCGGGAATTTCCAGATAGCCGAGATCTTCCGCGATTTCGGCGGAATTGTTCATCGAGCGGCCGATGAATGCGACCTTGCGTCCATGCTGGTGAGCCAACTCGACCGCCAACCGGATGCGATGAATGGACGAAGAAAAACATGAGATGAACAATCGCCTCTGGGTGTGCGCGAAGACTTCGTCAAACTTGCGCCGTACCGCGCGCTCACTGGGGGTGTAGCCCTTGCGCTCGACGTTGGTCGAATCCTGAAACAGCGCCAGCACGCCTTGTTTTCCGTACTCAGCGAAGGAGTGCAGATCGAAGAGATGATTATCCGTGGGCGTGGGATCGACCTTGAAATCGCCGGTGTGGATGATGACGCCGAGGGGCGTATGAATCGCGAGCGCGACACAATCCACCAGGCTGTGGGTTACGCGGATGGGATGAATGGTGAACGCGCCGGCCTTGAAGCGCTCCCCGGCTCGCATTTCGCGGAGGTCAGCATCTTCGAGCAGCCCATGCTCGTCGAGTTTGTCCTCCACGTAAGCCAGATGTGAACTCTGTGCCCCACACCGGTACGTTAAGTTCGGACAGAATCCAGGGTAGAGCGCCAATGTGATCTTCATGGCCGTGGGTGAGAATGATGCCGCGCACCCGCTGCCGATTCTCGATGAGGTAAGAAATGTCGGGAACGACGATGTCCACGCCGAGTAATTCGGCTTCGGGGAACATCAGCCCGGCATCGATCACAATAATATCGTCGCCCCAACGGACGGCCATGCAGTTCATACCGAACTCGCCCAGGCCCCCTAAGGGGACGACCTGCAGTTTTCCAGTTGGCATTAGTCGTTTAGAATTAATAGCAATGCTAGCACATGGGCTGGGGGAGAGTTCGAGGTTCGCTTTCCTGTGGGCTCAATCCGAGTGAACCTGCTTCGCTTCTCGACCTGCGGCTGTACCGGCATTTTCTACGGTGACCACGTCGCCAACGCAGTTGAATTCCGTCCTGACCTCAGCTGCGGGCGCGGGCTTTCGCTGAACCCAGCGATTCAAATAGAAGACCACGATCAAGGTCAGCACGAATTCCATTAAGGAACCGAACAGATTCTCCCAAGGGATGGGATGCGTGGTGGCGCTTTCAAAAAGCACAGATTCGGTGTGGCCCTGAAATGACTTGCCAATGATGGGAATTATGAGGTACCAAGTCAGAGAATTGACGAGGCGCCAAACTGCCTCGGCTAGTACAACTGCAAGAGCTATCTGTCCGACTCTCTTCTTAAGGATCGAGGACCGGAATTCCTCAAGAAAGGCTTTGGGGGTCTCATCCATCCCGTGACACTCTATTGCTTTGCCAAGGTATCTTCAACAAGAAAGTTTGATCCATCGTCCGTCTCCTCCTGGATCGGTTGGACTGGGAGTATACGGGAGGAACCTGAGAAACGGCCGGACGTAGCCCCGCATCGCTCCAATGGATAGCATTCTCTGCATTGCTGAGTTAAGGTTGATGTGATGGGCGATGCACCTAAATCGTGGTTGCGCCTGCGTGCCGAGAAGGCCGTTGTAAAAGGGCTGACGCGGGCGTATTCGACGGTTCAGGTTGATCCGCAGAAATTTCTGCTGCAGCTGCGCACGGCTTACCGGCTTCCGGTCAGCGGCTATCACGGAGTGTATTCGCTTGAGGTCGGGGAACTCGACATGGTGGCGGAGGACATTATTCGTGGCGGCATGAAGCTTGCTGCTGCAGAGGGCGCTGGTTTTGGTCTCGGCGGGCTGATCACGATCATTCCTGACCTTGGCATCCTTTCCGCTATTACCATGCGTACGATTCAGAAGCTCAGCCTGGTTTACGGCTTCCAGTTCAATACGGACAATGAAATTGCTGAGTTGTGGATTGCCGCCGCCAGCGCGGCTGGGGTTGATATTAGCCGCGAGTTGGTGGAGAAAGAATTCGTCAACAAGTTTGTTCCGCGGGTGATTCAGCGGATCGCCGCCCGAGCCAGCGCTGAAGTTGTGGAGAAATGGGCAGGGCGGATGATTCCGCTGGTCAGTTCAGCGTTGGGTGCGGGTTTGAATTACTGGTTTGTGCGCGCCTGGGGCGAGCGCGCTAAGGCTCACTTCCGCCAGAGATATTTGCAGGTCCGTCAGCAAAATCAGCAGGAAATGCTGTCTGAGTCAGGACCCCGGATTCTACCCGCGCCAACTAGTTGAGGGCCGTGGTGTGGTACAAAAACAAGAATGAGCAAATTTCGCTGCGCCGCCATCCTGTTTGATCTTGACGGAGTTCTCGTTGATTCCACAGGTTCAGTCGATCGGCAATGGAGAGCATGGGCGCGCGAGCAGGGAATTGACGAAGATAGCGTAATCGTCATAGCTCACGGCGTCCGCTCTGTTGAAGTGATTCGAGCGGTCGCTCCCCACCTTGACGCGCAAGCGGAAGCTCGAAGGCTGGAGAACCGCGAAGCCTCGGACCGCGGCATCGTTGTGATGCCCGGGGCGATCGATCTCATCCGCTCGATCCCGGAGAACAAATGGGGCGTGGTGACCTCGGGAGCTCGCCACTTGGCCAGCGCGCGTCTGAAGCTTGCCGGAGTGCCGCTTCCGAAAGTGATGGTTACCGCGGACGACGTGGTTCATGGAAAGCCTCATCCGGAGCCGTATCTGAAGGGTGCCGAGTTGTTGGGAGTGAATCCCGCGGAGTGTTTAGTGATTGAAGACGCGCCTGCGGGAATCCGTGCGGCGCATGCGGGCGGGATGAAAGCGATCGGCTTGACTAGCACCTATCCTGCGGCTGCACTGACTGAGGCTGACTGGGTGGTAGGGAAGCTCGCGCAAATTCAGGTTAGTGTCGACGGAGCTGGGGAACTTGCAGTTACCGTGGCATAGAACGCTGCCGCCCGATTCGATATTTCGAAAACAGCATTTCGAAATCAGCGCAGCCAGTCTTCCAGTTCAATTCCTCGATCCGTCTTCTCGTCGCGGTACTTCACAATCACCGGTGTGTATAACGAGATTCCTAACTCAGCCGCCGCGCCTTTCTTCACTGCGCGCGATCCGGGAACGACTACAGCGCCCTCAGGAACTTCCAGAGGAGCTTCCGGTGTGGCTCGGTGCACTTCGCCTCGCACCAGATCATACAAGGGAGTAGATCGCGTCAAAATGGTTCCTGCGCCGAGCACCGCACGTGCGCGAACCAGCGTGCCTTCATAGATGCCGCAGTTACCGCCGATCAGCACGTCGTCTTCAATGATGACTGGCGCGGCATTGACCGGTTCGAGCACTCCTCCGATTTGCGCCGCAGCGCTGACGTGCACGCGCTTGCCGACTTGCGCGCAGGAGCCCACAAGCGCGTGGGAATCGATCATCGTTCCCTCATCCACATAAGCCCCCACGTTGATGAACATAGGCGGCATGCAGATGACGGACGGCGCTACATACGCGCCCAGCCGCACTGAGGAGCCTCCGGGAACGATGCGCACGCGGTCTGCGATGGAAAAGTGCCGGGCAGGGAAGGTGTCTTTGTCGACGAAGGTCAGCGAGCCCGCACCCGTCGCCGCGAGTTCGCCAAGCCGAAAGCCCAGCAGGATGCCGTGTTTCACCCAGGTGTTCACGATCCAGCGGCCGTCGAGTTTCTCGGCGGCGCGAATCTTTCCTTGGGTTAAGGCGTCGCGGAATTCGAAAAACGCCGGACGTGCCTCGGGATTATATTCGACCTCGCCCAGCGCGGCGAGGCGCTCGATGGAAGTTTTCAGGGATTGCATGAAGTATAAGAATTGTTGATTTTTGATTGCTGATTTTTGATTGAAACCTCGACAGAATCTTTTGAAGCAGCAATCAGCAATCAGCAATTGTTCATACGCACTTGCACTCGCTACGAATCAGTACTCCAGTCATTCCATGCGCCACTTCGCGTCCTTGAACCAGGGTCGGGTATGGTCCGTGCCAGCGCGCATGGTTGGCATCGTGGCCGGCGGGACGGCCTTTTCCCTGGTTGCATTGTCCGCAGGATCCGCGATGCAGCACGATCTTATGCGGACCAGCCACCCAATTTTCGTAAATATAAAATTCAGCCGCCTCCGGGCCGGGTACTGCTGGCTTGGCGACAAGTCCAATCTCCGTCACAACTCGCTGCAGCTTTGAGCGCATATCGCGGCGCATGGGCAATAAAGGCAAACGGTAGTTCTCCTCGATCTTGCCCATCATGGCCAGCACCGCCTTGACGGGAAGCGGACTAGATTCGATAAAGTTCGCCTGCATCAGGGGCAAGTATTTTCGATGGATGGTGCGTGCCGTTGTCCAGTCGTTGTTGAGCGCGGCCCGCGTCATGGTTGCCATCTCATGCGGGATCTCATTTGACGCCACTGAGATTACTCCCACTCCGCCCAGCGCGATCACCGGAAGAGTGACAGCGTCATCTCCCGAGAGAACCAAAAATGTTTCCGGAACCGAATTGATTGCCTCGGCAATCTGTGTCATGTTGCCGCAGGCTTCTTTCACTCCAATGATGTTAGGAATCTCCGCGAGGCGCGCCAGGGTTGCAGGTTCGAGATTCGATCCGGTGCGGCCGGGCACGTTGTAGAGAATGATTGGCTTGTCACCA
>CAVRWS010000041.1:0-20020 GCA_963724815.1 uncultured Acidobacteriaceae bacterium | reverse complement strand
TATTTTTAAGGATGACAAATCCTCGTCCCCGCCGTCTAAACCCGCCGAAAACGGGCAAACTCCGCCGCAATAAGATAAAAACCCGATGCAATAAATTCTTCGCCGTCGATCGAAAACTGTGGCAGAATAGGCTGGTGGGAAGTGGTCGCTTTGGGGGTTTGTATGTCCTACCGGAAGGCCTGCCTGGTTGTTCTCCTGATTTCTTCCACCGCCGCACTGGCACAAGTTTCACATTCAGAGCAAGTGCAGATCGCACCTCCCTTGGTGCGAGCGATCGATCCTCCGGCGCCCGATGCGACCGCGGCCGCTCTCGAACAACAAGCCGACCGGCTTCGCGCTGACAAGTTGTATCTGGATGCCCTCGATTATTATCGCGCCGCCCTGAATAAGAAAAAGAACGATTCGCGGTTGCTGAACAAGATCGGCATAACGGAGCTCATGATCCAGCGCTATAAGGAAGCGCGAAAATCCTTCGAGCAAGCCATCCGCTGCGATCGCCGGTACGCCGATGCGTACAACAATCTGGGCGTAATTTACTACGAGAGCAAAAAATATGGCGCGGCCGTCAAGCAATATGAAAAAGCGATTCATATCGATGACGATTCGGCGTCGTTCTACAGCAATTTAGGAGCAGCTTATTTCTCCAAACGTGCTTTTGAATCCGCAGTGTCTGCATACCAACACGCCCTCGAACTTGATCCGGATGTGTTTGATCGTAGCTCGCGAGGCGGAGTGCAGGCGCAATTGCCCAGCCCTGAAGACCGCGCCCGCTATGACTACACCGTCGCGAAACTTTTTGCCAAGATGGGATTGTCTGACCAGTCGCTCGAATATTTGCGCAAGGCAAGGGAAGATGGATACAAAGATCTGAAGAACGTCTACCGGGACGTTGAATTCGCGCAGCTGCGAAAAAATCCGCGCTTCACCGAACTCATGGCCTCGAGCACACCCGTAATTTCGAACTGAGCCGCGTCCAGCATCCTGTGTCTACCCGGAGTTTTCCGGCGACAAACGACGTTCTCCTGATCCATTCTCGGAAAAATGCGAATGTGTAAAATTACAAAGCTTTACAAATTTCGACGGAACTCCGCGAGGTTATAGGGTTTAATCATTGCAAATGCTCCTGAAAACAACAGGGTGAGTAAGGAGAACAATAGCCCGTCAGACGCTGACCCGAGCACGCCCCAAGCAAGCATCTGACGGGCTTTTTTCTTTCTTGTCATTATTTTCTGAACATTCTCTTTAGCACCTCTCACAGGCTTCTCACTCGCCGATGTAATTTTCAAGCACTCGCTGCCACCTTCCCTGCGCTTTAAGAATAAATTCAACGGCGTCTCGCAAAGCGCCATCCCCGCCGACGTGAGGCGTGACGTAGTGGGCTTCCTTCTTTACGTCAGCGCGCGCATTTTTACCGCAATCGCTAATCCCCCGGCGCGCATCGCCGGAAGATCGATAACATCATCGCCGACAAAAGCGGCCTCTTCCGCCTTCAATCCCGCTTTTTCGACTATCTCCTCAAAGCACGCGCGCTTGTCGTCCACGCCCTGATAAATATATTCGAGCTTCAGATCGCGAGCGCGTTGCGCAACCGTCTCTGACACTCGCTTCGTAATAAGCCCGGTTTGGATGCCGCCAAGCCGCGCCAGAGATATCGCAACACCATCATGGGCATGGAAGCCCTTGAACTCGATTCTGCCTGGGCTGGTATGGCCTGTTTTAGGTACTTTCTGTTGCAGGCCAGCCGGAGCCGGCAAGAAAAAAAGTTTGCCGTCGGTCAGCACGCCGTCTACATCGAAGAGCAGAAGCTTGATTTTTCGGGCACGAGAGGAAGCAGAAAGTTTGGGCATCGCGGGAATTCTAGCATTCAGCATGAGCCCACCCGCCTTCTGTTTAATCTGACGCAAAAGCGAACATTTTACGAAACCTCATCATCCCGCTACAATGTAAAAATGCCGTCCCTTCCTTCCTCACTAGTTTGGGCCCATCCTCTGGTTGCGGAGTGGTTCGTCCAGCGCTTTGCCACGCCGACGGAGCCGCAGGAACAGGGTTGGCCGCACATTCTCGCGGGGCGGACGACGCTCATTTCCGCCCCCACCGGTTCCGGCAAAACGCTGGCTGCATTTCTCGCCTGCATCGATCGACTGGTGCGAAAAGCGCTTGCCGGAGATCTATCGGACCGCACCGAAGTTCTGTACGTCTCACCGCTGAAAGCGCTGGGCAACGATATCCAGAAAAACCTTGAAGTGCCCTTGGGCGAAATCCTCGCAATGGCTGGCGAACGCGGACTGCTCATGCCTGAGATTCGCACCGCGGTTCGTACCGGCGACACGCTCATGCACGAGCGTCGCGCCATGCTGAAGCGCCCGCCGCATATTCTGGTGACCACGCCCGAATCGCTCTACATTTTGCTCACCGCGGATAAGAGCCGTGCGATTCTCCGCGACGTTGAAACCGTGATCGTTGACGAAATCCACGCGGTCGCCGACGACAAGCGTGGCGCGCATCTGACGCTCTCGCTTGAGCGACTGGAAGCCTTGACCTACAAGCGGCCAGTGCGCATTGGTCTCTCAGCGACGCAGAAGCCGATTGAAGAGGTTGCACATTTTCTCACCGGAAGTGATCGGCCCGATCCCCTAATCGTCAACATTGGACACAAGCGCAAGCTCGATATGGCGGTCGAAGTTCCGTCCATGCCACTGGGACCGGTGGCTTCAAACGAAATGTGGGACGAGGTTTACAACCGTCTCGTGACTTTGGTCGAGCAGCACCGATCGACTCTCGTATTCGTGAACACCCGGCGTATGGCGGAGCGCGTGGCCCATCATCTGGGAGAGCGCATCGGAGAAGACAATGTCGCGGCGCACCACGGCAGCTTGTCCCGCAAGCTGCGTCTCGCCGCCGAAAAGAAGCTGAAAGAAGGCCAGGTGCGAGTGCTGGTGGCAACGGCTTCGCTTGAGTTGGGAATTGACGTCGGCACAGTGGATTTGGTCGTGCAAATTAATTCGCCGCGCGCGATTGCCGTAACGCTGCAAAGAGTGGGCCGATCCGGCCATTGGCGCGGCGCCGTTCCCAAAGGGCGATTGTTCGCGACCACGCGCGACGATCTGCTCGAATGCGCGGCTCTCGTGCGCGCCATCCGCCAGGGCGATCTGGATCGATTAATGATTCCAGAATCTCCGCTGGATGTGCTGGCGCAACAGATCGTAGCCGCCTGCTCCGCCGAAGAGTGGGACGAAGATGCCATGTTCGCGCTGGTGCGCCACGCGTATCCCTATCGCAATTTAACGCGTGCCACCTTCGAGTCGATTCTGGAAATGCTGAGTGAGGGAATTGCGGCGCGGCGCGGGCGCTACGGCGCATACATTCATCGCGATCGCGTGAACGGCAAGTTGCGCGCTCGTCGCGGAGCGCGGTTGGCGGCCATCACCAGCGGTGGAGCGATTCCCGATAACTCGCTTTACGCCGTGGTCGCCGAGCCCGATGGGCTTGTCGTGGGCACGGTGGACGAAGATTTCGCCGTGGAGAGCAATCGCGGCGACATCATGCTGCTGGGAAATACCTCGTGGATGATTCGCCGCATCGAAACCAATGCGGGCCGGGTGCTGGTGCAGGACGCGCACGGCGCGCCTCCCAGCGTGCCCTTCTGGCGCGGTGAAGCTCCCGCGCGGACGCAGGAACTCTCCGAGCACATCGGAACTTTACGGGAAAAAATCAGCGCCATGCTGCCGCATACTTCACCCGTAGGATTCTCCGCGACGCAACCGGATGTGGCGGCAACGGTGAGGTGGCTCAAAGACGAGTGCGGCCTGGATGATTCCGGCGCAGAGCAGGCGATTGAATATGTGTTGCAAGGCCGCGCCGTCCTGGGTGCCGTGCCAACTCAGAGAACCGTGATTGCCGAGCGCTTCTTCGATGAAGGTGGAGGCATGCAGCTCGTGATCCACGCGCCGTTTGGCGGACGGATCAACAAGGCTTGGGGGCTGGCTCTGCGCAAACGCTTCTGTGTCGGATTCAACTTCGAGTTGCAGGCCGCTGCCACCGACAATGGTCTGAATATTGCCCTCGCCGAGCAACACAGCTTTCCCCTGGCAGACGTTTTTAATTTTCTGCAAGCCGCGACCGTGCAGCCGATCCTAGAACAGGCTGCTCTCGATTCTCCGATCTTCGCCACGCGCTGGCGCTGGGATGCAAATCGTGCACTGGCGCTGCTTCGTTTTCAAAACGGAAAGAAAGTTCCACCGCAGATCCAGCGCATGCGCTCTGATGATCTGCTGGCTTCGGTCTTTCCCGACGCCGCTGCATGTTTCGAAAACATTCAGGGCGATCGCCAAATTCCTGATCACCCACTGGTGAGTGAAGTGATGAAAGATGTGCTCACCGAGGCAATGGATATTGACGGTCTGAAAGCTCTGCTCAGTGGACTCGCAGACGGACGAATTCGTTGCATTGCCGTCGACACTCCGGTTCCGTCGCAGTTTTCGCACGAGATTCTGAATGCGAATCCCTACGCATATCTCGACGATGCGCCTCTTGAAGAGCGGCGCGCTCGCGCCGTACAGATGCGGCGAATGTTGCCGGAATCCGTCCTCGAAGAGGTCGGGGGCCTCGATCAGGCCGCGATTGCGCAGGTCCGCGAAGAAGCATGGCCTGACGTGCGCGATGCCGATGAATTGCATGACGTGTTACACACGCTGGTGGCGCTTCCAGAAGAATTCATGTGGGGGCAGCCGCCCCCAGGTGTCCGGTCGAGCGAAGCTCAACCTGCTCTTGCCCCCATAACCGCCACGGGGAGTGACTGGCGCAACCACTTCGAACGACTGGTAAATGAAGGCAGGGCAGCAACAGCTTCATTCGAGGAACGGCGTTATTGGGTGGCAGCAGAGCGCGCCAGGAGTTTTTCAACTTTATTTCCTGGGACACGATTGGAGCCAGCGTTAGCCGAGGTGGGGGAAACAGCTCCTTCTCGCGACGATGCTTTGTTAACTCTGGTTACGGGATGGATGTCGCATCTGGGGCCGGTCACGGCGACGCAACTCGGCGAGATTTTAGGAATTCCCGCGTCCGAAATTTTGGGCGCTCTCCTGCGCATGGAAGCCAGTGGGACGGTTCTGCGGGGAAATTTCAGTGGCGCTGCTCGGTCGGGAGCGGGTGTCCCTGCACAAGAACGCGAGATCGAATGGTGCGAGCGGCGCCTGCTGGCGCGCATTCATCGCCTTACGGTTGCCACATTGCGCAAACAGATTGAGCCGGTCACAGCGGCCCAGTTTATGCAATGGTTGCTGCAGTGGCAACACGTTGCCCCAGGAACGCAAGTCTCCGGAGAGCGCGGCGCGCTCGAAGTACTCCGCCAACTGCAAGGGTTTGAAATTCCTGCAAATGCATGGGAGCGGCAAGTGCTCGCGCGCCGCATTGTCGATTACGATCCCAAATGGTTGGATCAACTTTGTCTCACAGGAGCCGTGGGTTGGGGAAGACTATCGCCCCATCCGGCAACACTCGATTCCGCGAACCCCGCGGGCAGTACTGCGCTTGAACCGGGCGCCCCGGCTCCAAGACAGCGCCGTGTAATTCCGACCAGCGTGGCGCCCATCACATTCTTCGTTCGAGAAGATGCCGATTGGATGACGCCGCGGCACCCTGGCGCGCAGCCAGGCACAAACAGCGGTCTGGGCCACGGAGCGCAATTGGTGCTCGACTTTCTGCGGCAGCGAGGCGCGTCTTTCTTTGCCGATATCGTCCGCGGCACGGGAAAACTGAAAGCGGAAATCGAGACTGCCCTTTGGGAACTGGTGGCCGCAGGTCTGGTGACCGCCGACGGCTTCGACAATTTGCGGTCTCTGATCGATCCCAAACGGCGCGCAGGCCAGGGCAGCGGCCGCACCATGCGTCCTCGCCACAATGCAGGCCGCTGGGCCCTGTTGCACACCGACGAGGTAGTCGAACGCCCCCGTGCGGTAGAGGCAGCTTGCTGGATGCTCTTGCGCCGCTACGGAATCGTGATCCGCGACGTGCTGGCCCGCGAGGCGAATCTTCCCCCCTGGCGCGAATTGCTGATGACCTTTCGCAGGCTCGAAGATCGCGGCGAGATTCGCGGCGGCCGTTTTGTTGATGGATTTCTCGGCGAGCAGTTTGCCTTGCCAGTCGCCGTGGAGTCGGTGCGGGCATTGCGTAAGCTGGACGCTGCGCAGGGAACGATTACGCTATCCGCTGCCGATCCACTGAACCTGGTTGGAATTCTGGTTCCGGGCGATCGCGTGCCCGCGATCTCGGGCAACAGCGTTACTTATCGCGATGGGGCCGCGATCTCCTTGCCTGTGCTCTCCTCTTCGGCTTCTGCAGCCCTTGCCGGATAAGCGCTCCCAAGGCAAAAAATCAGGGATCCGATGAGGGGGCCCCTCGGATCCCTGATTGCGCAGCTCAGCAATCACTGTTTTCAAAAAGCGCTTCCCCCATCGCTTTTTGCCAAGCCGTGGCGCACTTACGCAGTTGCAAGCCACGTGCCAGTCCGCTGTGTTAGCGATCGCCTCTGCAAGTTGATGGAAGTAAATGGATTGCTTAGATCACAAAGGTTTCCGGCCCTCTCGACAATCCAGCCTCTCTATCCGATCAGATAGCGATCCTATCTGTTCGGATATTGGAACAGACTGAGTTCAAATATCAATTCAGGTCCAAAGTGTGATAAGAAGGGCACGAGGTGAGGAAGCTTGCGTCCAAGACTTCTGGTGCTTTCCGGCCCTTTGAAGGATTCCACAGTCCCGCTTGCCGAGGGCGAAGTCACCATCGGACGCGAGGCTTCGAACGGAATCGCGGTCGTCGACCCTTCGGTTTCACGCAAGCACTGCGCGCTCGTAGGCCGAGACGGAAAGTTCCAGGTGCGGGATTTGGACAGCCGCAACGGAACCCTTGTCAATGGGCTGATCGTCCAGGAAAAATGGCTGCAACACGGGGATGAGATTGCCGCGGGAGATTCTTCTTTTCTATTCTTGCTGGAAGAAGAGGATGTACCCGGCCCCGGCCGCGTGGAGTTTGAGGACAGCCAGCGCACAGCCGAAACCACAGTAATTGATCCCAAAGACGTCGTTTATCTTCAGCCAGATCGGTTGCTGCGCGAGTTGCCCGCCACCTCGCATGTGGCTCGAAACCTGAATGCGTTGCTGAAGATCAGCCGCATCGTGCATGCCATTCGCGACCTCGACGATCTGCAAGGACAATTATTGGACCTGATTTTTGAAGTCGTGCCCGCCGGACGGGGCGCGATTCTGCTGGCGGACCGGGAGGGCCAGCAATTCAATTCTCTGTTTGCGCGAACGCGCCAGAACGCACAGCCGCAGCTGGTGAATGTGAGCCGCACCGTAGCCCGGCAAGTGCTGGAGCAGGGAATTGCGATTTTGGGCACCGACGTTCCCAGCAGCGGCGATCTGCGCGCGGTGGAAAGCCTGGTGGCCGAGCAAGTTCGTTCTCTCCTATGTGTGCCCCTGACCGTGTTTCAGCGGGTCATCGGATGCATCTATCTCGACAGCAACACCCTGGGTAGCCGGCTCCACGAAGAACATCTTCAACTGGTGACGGCCATCGCGGGCATATCTGCAATGGCGTTGGAGAATGCGCGCCGCCTGCAGTGGCTGGAACAGGAGAACGAGCGGCTGACGATCGAGGTGAGCCAGGAGCGAAGCCTGGTCGGCGAAGGCGCGCAGATGAAACAGATTTACCAGTTTCTGAAACGCGTAGCCCCCACGGACTCAACCGTATTGATTGAGGGCGAGAGCGGAACTGGCAAGGAACTCGCTGCGCGAGCCTTGCACCGCAACAGCCCGCGAGCCGACAAGCCATTTGTCGCCATTAACTGCGCTGCGATTCCGGAAACGCTGCTCGAAAGCGATCTTTTTGGACACGAAAGAGGCGCTTTTACAGGAGCCTCAGGATTGAAGAAGGGCAGGCTGGAGATTGCTGATTCCGGCGTAGTATTCCTCGACGAAATTGGCGAACTCGCTCCGGCGCTTCAGGTGAAGCTCTTGCGAGTGTTGCAGGAACGCGAGTTCGAGCGGGTCGGTGGCACTCATCCCATCAAGGTAGATATTCGACTCATCGCCGCCACCAACTGCAATCTCGAGCAGGCGGTCCGCGACGGCACGTTCCGCAAAGATCTTTATTACCGCCTGGCTGTGTTGAAAGTGACCATGCCCACGCTGCGCGAGCGGCGGGACGATATTCCCCTGCTGGCGCGACACTTTGTGCAAAAGCACGCCAAGCGTTGCAAAGTAAAGCCGCGTCCGATTTCCCGCGAAGCGCTCTCCTGCCTGGTGAATTACGATTGGCCTGGCAATGTGCGGGAATTGGAAAATGCCATCGAACGCGCCCTGGTGCTGGGATCCTCCGAGATGATTCTGCCCGAAGATCTTCCGGAATCGCTGCTGGAGCGCACTCCGCCGCCGGAAATGATCGAAGCGAAATATCATGCTGCGGTCAAAGAGCTAAAGAAGCAACTCATTCGCGACGCGGTCGAGCAAACCCAGGGCAGCTATGCCGATGCCGCCCGAATCCTGGGCGTGCATCCCAATTACCTCCACCGCCTGATTCGCAATCTGGAGTTGAAAGAATCTTTAAAAGATGCCTTAAGTGATATCCCTGCCAGAGGACTGAGAGGCCTCTCCGGCGGAAACGCGTGAGACAGCGAAGCCGTTAGCAATTGGCGGTTAGCGATTAGCGATCACCTGCGCAGTTTGAATACTAATTGCTAGTTGCTGTCGCCACCGACGGCAGTCGCAGCTGCAGCAGCCGCTCCGGATCAAGATACGTCCCTTGCCAGCGCACCGCGACATGCAGATGCGGACCTGTGGCCCGGCCCGTGCCGCCGCTCAGCGCAATTTCCTGCCCGCGTTTTACCTGTTCTCCTTCCTGTAACTTTGAACTCGGAAAGATGCAAGTAAAGCGTCAGCAGTCCCTGGCCGTGATCCAATACTACAAAGCCGCCTTCGAAATAAAGAGGACGCGCCAGAAGAACAGTGCCGTCATTCATCGCCACCACCGGCGTTCCGCTCGGTACGCGGAAATCCAGGCCCTGATGCGGGCTTGATGTCTTGCCATTAAAAATTCGCACCGAACCGAAAACGTCAGAGATCGGGCTTCTACCGGCGCAGTAAATTGCCCTGACCATTCGCGCTCCGCGGTAACCCGGTTCAGGTAATCCTTCTTAATTTCCTGACCTTCCTGGATCTGCTTCACTTGTTCCGGAGTAGGCTCCGTGAACTTGCCTTCGACGCTAAGCTTGACTGCGATCTTCGGATACTTGGCGCGGGTAACCGCGAACCTGTGGCTGAAAGAGACTTTCGTGCTCGAAGTCTTTCCCGCCTTCGTTTCTCCAGTGAGCTCAAGCGCGTAAGTACCGGGAGCCGTTTCCAGGCCGACTCCAGCCAGCGCGAACCACGTCTTGCTGTTCGCATCAAAGCTAAAAACAATTTCATGCCCGAGCCAACTCGCGCTTAACGATTGCAACCTTTGCGGCGGCTTGATCTGAAACAGTACGGGACCACCGTTGACCAGACGGGCAGGCTGAGCGTGAACGTTCCAATTCGCCGCCGCCGCAGTTTGTACCGAGACAGGGAAAATCCACCCCGTAGGATCAGGAGCGAGGAAAGAAAAAAATCAGGCAGCCGACGCTTCACACGATAAGCCTAGCATTCTTGGAGCTGGCAGGCCATTCTCCGTGTGTTGCAGCGGTATACGATGATGGCCTCCGGGGCAAATTTCGTCGTCCCCAAGGCAACTCGGCCGCAGCCCCCAGGCTCCAATGATAGGGGCTGGCTAGGGTCGTCAGTCCCTTCTTTTAATGTGACTTAACCTTGCTTTCGTTCAGCCGGGAGCCTAAAATGGAACGACAAAGTCGTGCCGTAGTAGGAGTCCCTCTCATGGTTCGGGTTGGTTCACGTTATCTTTCGTCTCTTATTGTATTCGCCATAGCTTCAGGCTTAGCCGTGCCGGCTCGCGCGCAAAGTGACGCGCCGGTAGCATCGAGCCCAGCGGCCTCCAGTTCTCCAGCTTCCAGCGCTACTGCTTCTGATCCGCAAACTCAGCCCACCGACCAGACCGACCCACTCAAGCGCAAGCCGAATGATAAGCAGAAAAGAGCGCAGAAAAGAGCACTCAACGTCGAGCTCAGCAAGACTTACAAGAAGTGGCTGAACGAAGACGTCGTGTGGATTATCACCGATCAGGAACGTGCCGCTTTCAAACAGCTTTCGAACGACGAAGAGCGCGACAACTTTATTGAAGCCTTCTGGCAGCGCCGCGACCCCACTCCGGATACCGAAGAGAACGAATACAAAGAAGAGCACTACCGGCGCATAGCCTACTCCAACGAGCATTTTGCCGCAGGCATTCCGGGTTGGAAGACGGATCGTGGGCGCATCTATATCATGTATGGTCCCGCCGACGAAGTAGATTCCCATCCTTCTGGAGGATCGTACGAACGTCCCATGGAAGAAGGCGGTGGCGAGACTTCCACTTTCCCATTTGAGGACTGGCGCTACCGTTATCTGGAAGGCATCGGTCAGGAAGTAATCATTGAATTCGTCGATACGTGCATGTGCGGCGACTATCACATGACGATTGACCGTTCGGAAAAAGATGCTTTGAAATACACTCCGAACGCGGGTCTGACGCTTTATGAGCAGATGGGCATGTCGAGCAAAGCGGACCGCTTTAATAGCGGAGGCCTGGAGCAGTTGGGTGCCGGGCCGATGAGTTCGGATCTGCAGACAAAAGAGTTCGACCGGTTGGAGCAGTACTCTAAGTTGCAAGCTCCTCCGCCCATCAAATTCAAAGATCTGGAAGAAATCGTCAACACCAAGCTGATCACAAACCTGATGCCGTTCGACGTACGTGCTGATTTTGTGAAAGTCACGGGCGATACTGTGCTGGTACCGATTACCATCCAGGTAAAGTATCGCGACATTACATTCGCCAACAAAGATGGGGTGCAGCGCGGCACGGTGAATATTTTTGGCCGAGTCACTACTCTGACCGGACGCGTAGTGCAGACCTTCGAAGATACGGCCCAAGTGGATGTTCCTGCAGAGTTGTTGCCGCGCACGGCGGAAAATTCCTCGGTCTATTGGAAGGCACTTCCGTTGCGTCCCGGGCGTTATAAGATTGAGGTTGCAGTCAAGGATGTGAATGGAGACCGCAAGGGTCTGTGGAGCCGGGGTATCATGGTTCCGGAGTATTCCGACGACAAACTGTCGACCTCCTCGCTGATTGTTGCCGACCAGATGGAGGCTGTGCCCACCAAGGATGTGAGCACGGGAAACTTCGTGATCGGCGTGACCAAGGTTCGTCCGCGCGTGGCGCCGGCCGACGGCAAACCTGCGCTCTTCAAACGCGATCATGACCAGAAAGTAAACTTCTGGATGCAAGTCTATAATTTGGGCGTAGACGAGAAGACGCACAAGCCTTCGGCCACGTTCGAGTTTGACATTGTCAACGTAGCCACTAACAAACCCGTGGTGCAAAAAACGGAATCGACCGAACAGATGGGTAATGTCGGCGATCAGGTAACGCTGCAAAAATCGATTGCATCGGCGAATTTGCAGCCGGGCGTGTATCGTATCGAAATCAAAGTGAACGACAACATCTCCAAGCAAACCGTGGATCCTTCGGCGACGTTTGCCGTTGAATAGCGGCATGCTTGATTTCCCCGGGGGTGGGATGAAGCTTCGCCAGCTCGGAAAGTGGGCGGTGATCGTTGCGCTATCGCTTCCTGCATGGTCTGCGGACCGGCCAGGGGCAATCTCCGGATACGTGCGCGATGCATCCGGCATACCGCAGATGGGCGCCGTCGTCGAAATTGTAGGAACTGCGGCGCGTACGCTGACTGTATTTACTGACGGCGCCGGATTCTACTCGGCTACCGACCTCCTGCCTGGCCTATACACCGTTAAAGTTTCGGCGGCTTCGTTTTTACCTGCGTGGCGTGACAAAGTAGGTTTGCACCCCGGTGCCAGCACTCACCTGAATATCACTTTAAATACCCTGTTGAACGCCATGCGCGTGGGACCGCTGCGCGGTGGCTCCGACGATGACGATTGGAAGTGGACCCTGCGTTCGGTGGCGAATCGTCCTGTGCTGCGAGTGTTCGACGATCCCTCGCTCGGCGTGGAAGAAAAACAGGAAGATGACAACCTGCAAGGCAGCTTGTCGTTTCTGGCCGGCTCAGCAGCCGGTGGGTATGGCAGTGGTTCCGATATGACGACCGGGTTTTCCGTGGAGCGAAACGTCTTTTCCGTCGACCGGGTCGGCCTCAAGGGGAACGTCGGTTACGGTGACGGCCTTCCGGTTGCGGCCTTGCGTGCCATGTATTCACACCGGTTACCGGATGGCTCGGGCCCGACCATGGCGATTGCGACCCGCCGTTTCGCCCCTTCGGATCCGAATCTGCACAACGCTTCGCTGCAGTCGATGGCACTCGCCGGACGAGAGGATTTCGCAGTGAGCGATGTACTCGAACTGCAGGTCGGCAGCGAATTGCAGAGCATCCAATTCCTGGGGCGATTAACTGCCTTCCGGCCTTACGGCTCAGTCGATCTCCACGTGACCCCGGACACGATCGTGGGATACAACTACGCGACTTCGTTACCCACGCCACAGGACCAGTCAGCCGATCCTGAATCGTCAGATGCAAGCTTCACCGAAGCCAACCCGCGTATCAGCCTGACCAACTTCACGACCAAGCTCGAAAGCGCCCACCATCAGGAATTGAATGTCTCGCGGCGCTGGGGCAAGAACAAGATGCAAGTCGCCGTATTCCAGGACCACGTCGATAACACCGCATTGCTCGGTACCGGTGAGGTGACGGCTGCCGGCGGAGACCTGTTGCCGGATGTGTATTCCGGCACTTTTACCTATACCGGTGACACGCTGGATTCGCGCGGCCTCCGTCTGGTCCTGGAGCGCAAGCTTGACTCAGATCTCACGGCGACTTTGGATTTTGCCTACGGCGGCGTTCTCGACCTTTCCAAACCTGATGTCGCAATTCAGAATGCCAGCCAGTGGATTACGACCCAGCGCCGCGAAGCCGTGGCCGCTAAACTCAGCGGCAGGGTGAATTGCACTCACACGCGCTGGATCGCATCCTACGGTTGGATCAATGGGCAAGCGTTGACTCCAGTGGATATGTTCAACGCCTCGCCCGGACAGAGTGACGCGTTCCTGAATCTGTTCATTCGGCAACCCATTCCTACCATGGGCTTCCTCCCAGGACACATGGAGGCGCTGATTGATCTGCGCAATCTGCTCGCTCAGGGCTATGTGCCGGTAATGGCGCAAGATGGCCAGACGGTATATTTTGTGCAGTCTGCGCGCTCTGTGCGCGGCGGCGTCACCATCAGCTTCTAAGTTCGCCAATAATATCTCCTCACTTTGTCGCGCGAGATATTTCCGCGCTGCGGAGTCATTCGTAAAATCTATCCTTTGCATCGCAACTCGATGGTTGACTGTTACGATCGCCTTTCGATAATGTGCAGTGTGCGGTCGGGGCGCTGCATCTCATTCGCCTGCAAGAAATTGCTTCGCCTCCCGGTGAGGGCCGATCAACGCGGCCTGCCGCATCGGAAATCACTCCCGGAATCATCCGTTTCAAGGAGATTTTATGAGAGCGCGCATCATCGTGATGTTTGTGCTGCTGGCGGCAGTTTCCCTGGCGGCGCAGACCTTCCGCGGCACAATTCTCGGCACCGCAACCGACCCTTCGGGCGCAGTTGTCGCCGGTGCAACGGTGACGGTAAAGAATGTCGCCACGGGGCTGGCGCGCACCACGGAGACCAGCGCGGATGGCAGCTACTCTCTGCCCGAATTGCCCATCGGGACTTATACCGTAACCGTGACGCAGGCTGGTTTTCAGACCTTCGCCGCCAGCAACGTGACTGTAGATGTTGCCTCAGAGCGTCGCGTGGACGCCAAGATGCGGCCGGGCCAGGTATCGAGCAGAGTAGAAGTGTCTGCGGATGAATTGCCGCTGGTTGAGACGACCAGCGATACCCTCGGTGGCACGATCACAGCATCGGAGATGAAGGATATTCCCGTCAATGGTCGTGATTATCAAAAGCTAATCTACTTGACCCCAGGCATCGCTGGATCTCCCGATCAGATATCGGACTCGCCCGGTTCCTATGGCGTCTTCTCCATGAACGGAGCCCGAGGTCGTTCCAATAACTTCCTGCTTGATGGAACGGACATGAATGACGGTTATCGCAACGATCCGGCCATCAACGAAGCGGGCGTCTTCGGTACGCCGGCCACAATTCTGCCCATCGACGCGGTCGCCGAGCTTCGCGTGCTCTCCAATTTTGAGCCGGAGTACGGACGCAGTGGAGGCGCCGTCATCAACATGGTTACGAAAAGCGGCACCAACCAATTGCACGGTACGGCAATCGAGTATTTCCGTAACGACGCCACGGATGCGCGCAATTATTTCAACCCCTCGAGCCAACCGAAGGCGGCTTTTCACAATAACCAGTTTGGCGGTTCTCTCGGCGGGCCGATCATCAAAGACAAGACTTTTTTTTATGTGGATTATGAAGGGCAACGCGAGCGGGTGGGAGTAGTCAGCCTCGGTTGTGTGCCTGATCCGGCAAACATTGCCGCCGATGGCGGACCCACGAATCCGGTGATTGCAGCATTGCTCGCGCGCAATCCCTGGCCCGCGCCAAACATTCCCGGAGTTGTGTCCTCCGACAGCGGTTGCATCACGCCGAATGTTTCTACGACCGCGCCCTCGTACAACAACGTGGATAGCTTAATTGCCAAAATTGACCACAGCTTCAATTCAAACAATCAGATCAGCGGCCGCTACTATTACGGCAACAGCGGCCAAGCCTTTCCTTTGGCCTTGACCGCGAGCGGGGGACAGCTACCCGGCTTCGATACTTACACACCGACGCGGGTTCAGCTTGTTTCTCTGTCCTATGTGAAAACCATCGGCGCGAGCAAGGTTAACGAGTTGCGCTACGGTTGGAACCGCTTCGCCGAAGGCTTCTTTCCTCAAGATCTGGGATTCCATCCCAGTTCCATCGGGCTGTGTTCCGCCAGCTCCGTGGCGGATTGTCAAGCCTCTGGTCCTGCCGACTCCGGACTCCCTGCAATCGTTGTTGGTGGTTTCTCGCAACTGGGCGCCAGCAGCGGCGTTCCGCGCACTCGCGTCGACTCAAATAGCCAATTGATCGACGGATTTTCCTGGAAGGCGAACAAGCACGACGTGAAATTCGGATTTGAATTCCACCGGACTGCGATCCAGCAAGTATTCTCCCGAAGTTTCCGGGGCAAGTTGGAATTTGAAGGCGGCGGACTAAACGCCAATTCCACTCCGCTTCAGGATTTTCTGGCCGGTTACGTCGACGGCGGCTCGGAATATGCGGGCGATGCGCGCAGACATACGTTTGAAAACAGTTATGCCCTCTATATTCAAGACAGTTTCCACCTGGCTCCCAGCATCACCCTCAATTATGGTCTGCGCTGGGATTACTTCGGTGTCGTGGGCGAAAAGAACAATCTGCTAAGCAACGTCACGAACTACGATTTGGCCGCCGCGACCTTCACACTGACGCAAGTCGGACAGTCCGGCTTGAGCCAAATGTACAATCCCGATCACAGGAACTTCTCCCCGCGTGTGAGCGCGGCGTGGGACGTATTTGGTCACGGCCGCACCGTAGTCCGCAGCGGCTTCGGCCTTTTCTACGATGCCATGTCTCAAGACATGGTTCTCGGCCATCTGCCTTATCCGCCGGCATTCGATCCAGGTCCGGCCTATAACCCGATCGGACCCGCCCAGGTGCTTCCCTCCTCTGCCAACGGTGGTGTAATTGGTGCGGGAGTCCCGACTTTCGGTACGCCTGGCTGCGGCGAGTGCGACTCGTTTGTTTTCGACCGCAACATAAAAACTCCTTACATGGAGAATTACAACCTTAATCTACAGCAGCAGTTTGGTAGCAAACTGGTATTCCAGGTAGGTTATGTGGGATCTCAAGGGGATCGTTTGTTGCGCTTCGTCGATCTCAACCAGCCGAACGGAAGCACGATCGACGCCTATGACATCAGCTATGCGCAGGCCAATGTCAACACGTTCAACGGTGCTCCCTGTTACCCGGCTGGCGGTCCTGGTTGCATCTCCGGGTATGGCGTGCCCCGAGTTTACGGTAACAACCCTTACGGTACGTTCTACCTTTTTCAGCAACAGTCTTCGGCTAAGTCGAACTACAACTCTCTCCAAGCCAGTCTGCGCTTGACCGGTTGGCACGGTCTAACTTCGATTACGAATTACGTCTGGTCCCGCTCCATGGATACGGCCAGCGACGGAGAAGACTTCCAGCCGAACGCTTCGCAACCTTATGACAGCACCAACCCGCAGCGCGAATATGCGCCGTCAAACTTCGACGTGCCGCAGAGATTCACCTGGATTTTAGGGTACGAGTTTCCAAAAATGAGCGGCGGCATGGAGCGTCTGAAAAATGGCTGGGGAATTGACAGCACCGCAACTCTTCAAAGCGGCCAGCCATTCCAGCTGAATTACAATTTCGAAGGCGACTTTAGTGGCGCCGGAGAAGGCATCGACCGTCCCGACGTGGTCGGACCCATCACCTACAACCAGCATAATCCGCTCGACTTCTTGAACCTGTCCTCTTTCGCCATCCCTTGCACGCTGACTGCGCTTGCCCAAAGTCCCACTGGCCCGGGCCTATCCAACACCGAACAGGATTGCGTCCCGGGAACACGTCACTTCGGCAACGAGCGGCGTAACGAGCTTCGTGGGCCGACCTTTAAGCAATGGGATCTTTCCATTCACAAAGACACGCCGCTCACCGAACGCGTGAACATGCAGATCCGAGCTGAATTTTTTAACGTCCTGAATCATCCGAATTTCGCGAATCCCTTCCTTCCCGCTTTCATTGCCGATGCCGGCCAGTCAGGCTTTGCGGCTAATGGCAATAATCAAGAGGTCGGCGCGGGCTCCTATGCGGTCGGAGCGACCGGCGATGTCGGTATCGGCAATCCGTTCCTCGGCGGCGGTGGCCCGCGAGGCGTGCAATTCGCGGCGATCGTCCGCTTCTAGCGGTTCACGTTGATGATCGCGGTCCCTGCCGCTTGCGGCGGGGACCTGCTCCTTCATATAGGTCTCCGCTCGCATCGCCTCGCCCCGCCCGTCGTACGACTTCCGTCACTAGGGACATGGTTACCACGATGTTACGCTGCTCTCATATTTTCTCCCCCAAAGCGTCTGTCCCGGAGAATTGAATGCGTCGCTCCATCTGCGCTGTTCTCATCCTTGGCGTGTGCTTTGTCGCGCCGGTTTATGCCCATCACCTGAAGCAGTCGGCTGCGAGATCGCTGCCCGTCACCACCTCGTCGGCACAAGCTCGCGCGCTCTACCAAAAAGGCATGGAGGATTATGAAAATCTCTACCTCGAGCGCTGCAATGATGACTGGCGTGCGGCAGTAAAAGAAGATCCCAATCTGGCCGTGGCCTGGGCGTGGATCGCCTTCAACAGTAGCGATCCTAAGGAAGTCAGCGCTGCTCGCGAAAAAGCCAAGGCGCTCGCGCCCAAGCTCACCCCAGGCGAGCAGTTAATGATTGCATGGATCGTCAAAGTGCAGGAAGGCGACTACATCGGCGGAATCTCCGCAATGAACGACATGCTGGAGATGTATCCCAAAGATATGCATCTGTTTTATCTCGCGGCTAACTGGCTGATGGGAGAAAATGGCGACGACCAATCGCAGCGCTTCCTCGAGAAGGCGTTGGCGCTCGATAAGAATTTTCCCGCCGCGCTGAATGATCTCGCCTATGTGGATGCGCGCAACCGTGAATTCGCCAAGGCATTTGCGGCTATGGATCGCTACGTCGCGCTGCTTCCCAGGGAACCGAATCCGCAGGATTCCTACGGCGAATTGCTGCGCATGTCAGGAAATTTTGAGGGATCATTACAGCACTATCGCGCCGCATTGAAGATCGACCCTGATTTTGTCACCTCCCAGGTTGGATTGGGGGACACGTATGCTCTCATGGGGAATCAGGAGCAGGCGAGGATCGAATATGACAAAGCCATCCGTTTTGCCCACAACGAAGCGGACCGGCTCAACTACACCATGCAGAAGGCAATGACTTGGGTGCGCGACGGAAAGTTTGCCGACGCCGACAAACTTTTTCTGGAAGTTGCCGAAACCGCTCACGCCAAGGAGCAGGACTTACAGGAGGCGCAAGCCTACCGCACCTTGGCCGAGTATCAGACCGACGACAACGCCTCATTGAAATATCTGCAGAGCGCGGAAGATGCCCTGGGACATCGCAGTGCAGTTGCTAAATCGGATAAGGATGAAGAAATGTCTCGCATCCTGCGCAACCGCACCGTACGCGCCGCTCACGCGGGCAATTCGGCGCTGGCCGATAAATCTCTACAGCAACTGGAGGCGATGGCCTCGGGCAGCCGCAATCGCGTGATTCAAAGTTCCTACAACGGCGCGGCTGGAACTCTGTTGATGGATCAGAAGAAATTCGATGAAGCCATCGCCCATCTGGAAGAAGATCAGGACAATCCTTTCACCATGGAACTGCTGGTCCAGGCCTACTACCAGACCAATCAATCTGACAAACTGGCGGAGGCCGAGTCGAAACTTCGAGCAACCAATGTTCCTACCATGGAGCAAGCGATCGTAGTTCCTGCGGCGCGTCTGCGCCGGCCGGAAATCTAGGCATAAATTAATCAGCTCGGCAAATTTGTTCTATACTGACGAACGCCAGCGGAAAGCAAAAACCTTCCGCTGGCGTTAAGTTTTGCTTGCTGGGAAAAATTAGCAATTGCAAATTAGTGTTTTCTAAAGCTGCTTCTCAGTATGATCTAAAGATGACCTCGAAGATTGATCGCCGCTCGCGAAAGAGAATCGCTGCGCGCCTGCCGGTGCGCGTCAAGAGTGCGGCAGGAAGCGCGGAACTGGCGGCCCAAACTCGCGACGTCAGCACCAATGGCGTTTTTCTCTATAGCGCGTCACGCATGGTGGAGGGCTCGGACGTAGAATTGGTCCTCATCCTTCCCCCGGAACTCACGTCTGGGGAGAAGTGCTGGGTTTGCTGCCATGCCCGCGTGTTGCGGGTGGAGCAAGGTCCGGGCAAAGATTTTGGCGTAGCGGCAGAAATCCAGCGCATGGACATCCTGCCGGAGATTCCCATCTCGAGCTAACCTCTTCTACCCGGAATTCCAATGGTCGCACATTGGAAGATTTTATTGATAAAATCCTTTGCTTGGCCCCGCCCTTGGTGCCATAATGGCGGCCCAAGAATTGCTCTGGCCAAACTCAGGACTCAGGTGGCCCAGTTATGTGGATTGATAAACTGGCGGACGGTGTGGTGCAAGTGCAGACTCCCATCGGGCCGCGGTACGTAATGCCTTCTTTTCTCCAACGCGCTTATTTCATTTGGATGTTTCGACACTTTCCTATTCTTCCGCATGCCGTTCTGAGTTCCTGGCAGCAGCGTCTGGTAGACCGCTTATGCTCCGAGCAGAGATTTGTTTCGATGGCCTATGCCGACGGATTGGATGATGCTCCCGTGATTGGCACCGTAGAAAGGCGCTCCGCGATGGGGTCGGAGCCGCTGCCACCGCGTCGCGCGGCGGCCAGCGAAGCGTCTCGAGGTCTGGCCGCGGAAGTTCGCCAGCGGTCCTAAACCGCGCAGTCACATTCCACATCGGCGCTCTGCGTGAGGACTCATTTGCTTAAAGACTGATTTCGTTTTCCCCGATCTTCACAACGGTTGCGAGACGGATGCGTCTTCGTCTCCTGCCGTTCATGTAGACCACGGTACAAGTTTCTGCCGTGGTTTGCGTAAAGGTAGTCCGGCGCAACGCTCATCGTGTCCGCCAAAAATGCTACAATCACAAATCGTCCCACCACAAGAGTCCCACTGTGGGCGCGTAGCTCAATTGGCAGAGCAACTGACTCTTAATCAGTAGGTTGTAGGTTCGATTCCTACCGCGCTCAC
>CAVRWS010000040.1:0-70384 GCA_963724815.1 uncultured Acidobacteriaceae bacterium | reverse complement strand
GTGGAGCCGGTGAAGGAAGAAGCCGAAGATAAGAAGGAATAACTCTTCTTTGGGAGTGAGGGCACAGCGACAGCTGTGCCCTTTTCTATGCTCGAAAAGCAGGTTCCTCCTTGGGCTGTCGCCCCAGGCCGGAATGACAAACAAACATGGGACAAAGGACAGGCCCGGCAGTACATGTCCGCTCGCGTCTCCCGGTGGTAATCTTGCTGTACGTTGCCATCCAGATAAACTTTCTATCAGGATGGGGTTCACTCGCACACAGATCGGCATTGCCGTCGGCGTTGCGGCGCTGATGGTGTTTGGATTTCTTGGCTACATCTGGTGGCTGAGTAATCAGGGACCGGTGCTGTCGCGCTCCGAAGACCGCGATCCACTGACGAACCTGCCCATCAGTATTCGCATGAATCCGCTGCGCGATCGCACCATCGAGCACAGCGCCAACCAATTTCTGCACGAACTTCGCGATGGCCATTGCGATCAGCTGCTCTCGCAGTGGGAGCACGATTATCGCAAGAAGTATGCGCATTTCATCTGCGACTCCGAGAAGCAGCATCCGCTAGTTTCGTGGGAAATCGCGGAGTGGGAGAGCGCGCCGCCATTGACCATCCTTCACTACCGCGGCAAGCGGCTTTATGGTGGCAGCCAGCCCGGAACCTATCAGGACGTTTTCACCGTCACCACTGAAAACGAAGATGGGCGGTGGGTGGTGACGAAGTACGACGCGATGTACTGAAAGACGGTTCTCAGTTCGCATCGCGGAGCGCGGAATCCATTATCCCCTCCGACATTATCGTTTCCTCCAGATATCTTGCTCCGTGATAAAAACTATGAATGCCTGAACGCACCGCCGAGCGTGAGTTTTCCGCTGCCCGCAACATCTACGCCTTCGGAATCATTTCCCTTCTGAACGACACAGCCACGGAAATGGCGTACTGGGTGCTGCCGGCGTTTCTGGCGACGTTGGGGGCGGGGCCGGCGCAGTTGGGAGTCATCGAAGGAATCGCGGAAAGTGTCGCGTCGTTCTCGCAGCTGTTTTCTGGATACCTGGCGGATCACATCCAACGCCGCAAGCCGGTCGTCGTCGCCGGATATTTCATCGCCAACGCAGTTAAGCCGCTGCTGGCCATCGTCACGGCGTGGCCGCAGATTTTGCTGATTCGCTTCTGTGACCGCCTCTCCAAAGGATTTCGCTCTGCGCCGCGCGATGTCATGGTGGCGGAATCTGTGCCGAAGAGCCGGCTGGGTGCGGCTTACGGACTGATTCAGTCGATGGACTCCGCAGGCGCCGTTGCCGGGCCGTTGACCGCGCTGCTGATGCTCTCGCATTTCGGGATTCGAAGTGTATTTTTGGCGGCGGCCGTTCCCGGAGCTTTGTGCGTGTTCGCGGCGTGGGTCGGAGTGCGTGAAACGAGAAAAGGCGGAACCGATTCGGCGCAAAGCAACGATGTAAAATCAAGCGCCGCAAAAAGCAGCAAGGTTATTCCGACCTTGTCGAAGACTGCCGGGGTGACGCTTCCAGCGAGTTTTTATTTCGTGCTGATCGCCGTCACGCTTTTTTCTTTGGGCAATTCGAGCGATATGTTTCTGGTTTTGCGGGCGCAGAATGTGGGAATTCGCGTAGCGCTCGCGCCATTGCTGGGATTGGTTTTCAATATTACTTACACGCTCGGGTCGTGGCCTGCGGGATGGTTGAGCGATCGTGTATCGCGAAGACTGATTGCGTCGATTGGCTACGTCATTTTTGCCGCTGTGTATTTTGTTTTCGGACGCGCGCCGTCAACCATGGCGATCTGGATCGCGATGGCAGTGTATGGCTTGTACTATGCCCTTACACAGCCGGTGCTGAAAGCTTTGGTGGTGGATACGGTCGACGAGCACGTTCGCGGCCGCGCTTTGGGAATTTATTTCTTTGTGACCAGCGTGGCAACACTGGCCGCAAGCCTGATCACTGGACAACTGTGGAAACATTATGGGGCTGGAGTTCCGTTTTATTTTTCGGCTGCGGCGGCGGTGATTGCAGCGGGAATGCTGCAGTTTTCCAGGCGAACTGCTTCTCCGAATCTCTCCTAAAATCGCAATTCACCTCAGGGGCTAAAGCCCTTAGGAAAGGAAGGACTCTATCGCAGCGCTGAAGCGCTGCGCCACCCAAACCGCTGCGCCCAAGCGTTGCGCGACCAAAAGCGTTGCGCCAACAAGAGTATTCGACTTAGGGAACTAAGGCCCCGTCGCGGCGGCGACTCTTCAGCCACAGAAAGATCAATAACTGCGCCGCGATACCCGCGCCGGTATCGAGAACCACATCTTGCCATCGTCCGGTGCGAGATGGAATAAAAGTCTGGTGCCATTCATCGAGACTGGCTACGAATGCGGTTCCCAGAATCGCAATGGCTGACCAGCGCAGCGTCCAGCTGACATTACTCATCGCGGGCAAAGTTGCGCGCCAGGCGCGAAAAAGAAGAATGCTCAGGATAGCGTAGCCGACCACGTGCCCGCCCTTGCGGATGAAAAAGTGCACGCGCTCGAATCGCACCAAATCTAATCCGAAAAGGTAATGCAGCAGCGGATACAAAATTCGGCTGGTATTGTCGGAAGAGAGCATGGCCGTGGATTCGATGGCAATCACAATGAGCCATAGAATTGCGGCGATCCACGCCTTGAGAAGATTTTTCTGGTCGGAGTTCAAGAGATCGGGCCAGCGCTACTCGATGGCATAGTTGGGGGCCTCGCGGGTGATCATGACATCATGGACGTGACTCTCGCGCAGTCCGGCGCCGCTGATGCGAACGAATCGAGTTTTCTGGAGGAGTTCGGCGATGGTCGCGCAGCCGCAGTAGCCCATGCCTGATTTTAATCCGCCCACCATCTGATGGACGATCATGGCGACGGAACCGCGGTAGGGCACGCGTCCTTCAATTCCTTCGGGAACGAGTTTGCCCATGCGATTCGATTCGCCATTGTTATCGGTGACGGCGGCGGAGGATTCGCCTTCGTTGCTTTGGAAATATCGTTCGGCCGAACCCTGCGCCATGGCGCCAATCGATCCCATGCCTCGATACGATTTGAAGGAGCGGCCCTGGTAAAGAATTAATTCGCCGGGACTTTCATCCGTGCCGGCGAAAAGCGACCCGATCATCACGGCGCTCGCACCGGCGGCCAACGCCTTGGTGATGTCGCCGGAATACTTGATGCCACCATCGGCGATGATGGGAATGCCTGCGTCTTTGGTGGCGCGGGAAGCTTCGGCAATGGCGGTGATCTGCGGAACGCCAGCGCCAGTGACCACGCGAGTGGTGCAGATGGAACCGGGCCCGATACCAACTTTGATGCCGTCGGCACCGGCGCGAGCCAATTCGCAAGCACCGTCGAAAGTAGCGACGTTGCCGGCCAATAATTCCATGTCTGGCAGCTTTGATTTCACCAGTTTCACTGCCTCGAGAACTTTGGTCGAATGGCCGTGCGCGCTGTCAATCGCGAGGACATCGACCTTCGCCTCCGCCAGCTCCTGAGCGCGCTCGAGAAAATCTCCGGTCGCACCGATGGCCGCGCCAACACGCAAGCGTCCTTGAGGATCTTTGGCGGCATTGGGATATTTCAGCTTTTTCTGAATATCTTTTACGGTGATGAGTCCTTTGAGATTGTATTTATCGTCGACGACGAGGAGTTTTTCGACGCGATGCTCGTGAAGAATCTCTTCTGCATCCTCCAACGTGGTCCCCACCGGGACTGTGATGAGATTCTTTTTCGTCATCACACGGTCGATGGGTATATCGAAGCGGGTCTCAAAGCGCAAATCCCGGTTGGTGAGAATGCCGACCAGGCGGCCGTTCTCAGTGATGGGCACGCCGGAAATTTTGTATTTGCGCATGACTTCGAGCGCGTCGCTGACTTTGTCGGTGGGCGACATGGTGACGGGGTCGACGATCATGCCGCTTTCCGAGCGCTTCACTTTGTCGACTTCGTTGGCCTGCTGCTCGATGGTCAGATTGCGATGAATGATCCCGAGCCCGCCCTGCTGCGCCAGCGCAATCGCCATGTGCGATTCGGTGACAGTGTCCATGGCGGAGCTGACGATGGGAATGTTCAGACGAATGTTACGAGTGAGTTGGGTCTGAGTGTTGGCGGTGGCAGGAATCACATCGGAGCGTGCGGGTAAAAGAAGAACGTCGTCGAAGGTGAGAGCTTCGGGTACGGGAAAATGAATCATAAGTTTCTCGGAAATATGCCAGCTTTGTGGGGCTGAATCTTTATTCTAGAGAGGGCGCGGGGATTCAGGCAAATCTTATCCTCAGTGAAGAATCCTCTATGCCCCTCAAGCCGTGGCAATTGAGATTCCTCCGCGCGTGAAGAAAGGCACGCGCTGTCGGAATGACAAGGCGTTTGACCTATCAAAGGCTTGATATGATCTCTCATCTTCTCGGAGCAACTATGCGCATACTAATTTTCGCTTTCTGTGTTTTCGTGTTGTGCACGGCCACCGCGGGCGCACAGCAATACGATCTGGTGATCGAGGGCGGACGAGCGATGGATCCGGAGACCGGATTGGATGCGGTGCGGAATGTCGGCATCCGCGACGGCAAGATTGTGCGAATAACTTCCGAGGCGATGAGCGGGCGGTACTTGATTCACGCTGGCGGCCTGGTTGTTGCTCCGGGATTTATCGATTTGCACCAGCATGGTCAAGACCTGGCAAGTGAGCGAGTGAAGGCCCTTGATGGAGTGACCACGGCGCTGGAACTCGAAATCGGCGCGCCCGATGTTGCCGAATTTTTGAAAGCGAAAGAAGGTCGTTCGCTGATTCACTATGGAACTTCGGCCAGCCATGTGGCGGCGCGGGCGCTGGTGTTCGGCGCGCCGTTACCGGCTGGGACAATTCTGCCAAAGAGCGGGCCTGCCACTGATCTGCCAGCTACACCCGAACAAATCGAGGCTATAAAAAAAAGGCTACGCGCGGAGCTTGACGCTGGCGGGTTGGCGATCGGTATGGGCATTCAGTACACACCGGGAGCAACGCGGCTGGAAGTGATTGACATGTTCCGTCTCGCCGCTGAAAGAAGAGTACCGGTCTACACTCACATGCGCAGTGCGGGACGCGTGGAACCCGGCTCAGCGATTGAGTCGGTGAGTGAAGTGATCGGGGCGGCGGCGATTACGGGGGCGGCGTTGCATATCGTCCACATCAACAGCACCTGCCTGCGCGACTCGCTGGAATGTCTCTCCATGGTCGAGGGAGCGCGCGCTCGCGGGCTGGACGTGACCACCGAGGCGTATCCCTACATTGCGGGCATGACGGCGATCAACTCGGCGCTATTTAATCCGGGCTGGCGGGAGAAACTCGGCATCGACTATAGCGATCTCGTGCTTCCGGGTACCGGCGAACACTTAACCAAGCAGCGTTTTGACGAACTGCATAATTCCAGCGCGAACCAGTGGGTGCTGGTTTACGCCAATACGCAAGAGGTGGTGGATAAGGTGATTCCGAATCCGCTGGTGATGATCGCCAGCGATGGCCTGGAAGGGCATCCGCGCAACGCGGGAACCTACTCGCGGGTACTACGGGAATACGTTCGCGAGAAGGGAACGGTTACGCTGATGGATGCGATTCGGAAGATGAGTTTCATGCCGGCGGAGATGCTGGAGCGGTCGACGCCTGCGGCTCGGCATAAAGGAAGACTGCAGGAAGGCGCGGACGCGGACATTGTGGTGTTCGACGCGAAGACGATCACGGACCGGGCCACTTTCGAGAAGCCGATGGAGCCGAGTGTGGGCGTGCGGTATCTGGTGGTGGGAGGAACGGTGGTTGTGGACGAAGGCAAGATTGTTCCTATCGTATTTCCAGGGCGGGCGCTGGTTGGGCCTGTTATAGGCCGATAGGAATCGTGACCGACGCCGAGGTTTCAGTTTCACATATATTCTGCCTCGGGCCAGGGTTCGGCAGTGTCTCTTGAATATCTGTTGTTGATCCGAGGGCGCTAGCGGTTCCTGGATGGACAGCTACATTAACATGAAATGTAAGAGAGCCGGGAAGAGACATGAATGATGCAACCGTTGTATCAAGGGACTTTGATTTTGAAATCGGTTCATGGCGAGTCAAGCATCGGCGCCTAAAGGAGCGCCTATCGAATTGCGAAGAGTGGGAGGAGTTTGATGGAACGGCGAACATGCGAACCCTGCTGGGCGGCAATGGCAATGTTGAGGACAATGTCTTGGAGTTTCCCAGCGGAACCTATCGAGCAATTGCGCTGCGGTCTTATGACCCCGCTCGCAAGTCATGGGCGATCTGGTGGTTGTCCTCAAGCGACCCGCATGCGCTGGACGTACCTGTGATCGGGCGGTTTGAGAACGGCGTAGGATCCTTTTACGCAAATGATGTGCTACATGGAACGCCTATTCAGGTCCGGTTCCTTTGGTTGCGAACAAATACGAAGACCCCGAGGTGGGAACAGGCCATGTCCAAAGATGACGGCATCAGTTGGGAAACAAATTGGGCGACGGACTTTGAACCAGCTTAAGGTTGTAGAAGGAATTTGTCCGCATCTGATCAGACTGCGATTTCGGCGCAGTTCGCTATTTGGCGCGCAAGAAAAGTTCAAACTGAGACATTGCGCAGGGTTCGGGCGGTTTGTCTTTTCCCCCCTTTGGGGCGTATATTAGAAAACTGAGAACTGTTGTGTAGTACCAGCAATTGGCGAGGCACACCAGTGGGCGCAAGCCCACTTTTTCGTTGCAGAGGAATCTGCTCCCGACGCCAAGCTGCAAGTTATTGGATGCATGGCACTTGAGCTGGATCGAGTACGAGAGATAGCGGAGCGGGTAGCGGCCTCCGCCGGGCTGGAGGTCGTCGAAGTGGAGTTTCGCGGGAGCGGCAATGCCCGTATGCTGCGCGTGTTTTTGGATAAGCCGGGCGCGGCGAGTGGCGATCCGCTGGCTGGAGTCACGCATGGAGACTGCGCCAACTTCAGCCGCGAGTTTGGCACGATTCTGGATGTTGAAGATGCCGTCCCGGGAAGTTATACGCTGGAAGTTTCTTCGCCGGGGCTGGATCGGAAGCTGACGAAGGCGGCTGAGTTTGAGCGTTTCGTCGGCAGCCGGATGAAGCTTACGACGCGGAATCCGGTGAACAATAACCGGCACTTTGAAGGACGGCTGGAAAGTTTTAAAGACGGACGGCTGACGCTCGACTTGAGTGTGGCGAGCAAAAAGTCGCGCAAGAAGATGGGCGTCTCGGCGGAGCAAGGTCAGAAAATTGAGATTGAATTCGCCAATGTTGAGAAGGCGAATCTGGTCCCGGAGCTCTAGGGAAGAGTTTCAAGGTTTCAGAGTTTCAAGGTTTCAAAGTTCAAGAAGGTTGACGACAGGGTTTTGAAACGTTGAAACCCTGAAACGTTGAAACCTTGAGACGTGCGGGTTTCGTAACGGAATACTTTATGGCGAGTGAGCTTTACAACACGATCGATGCGTTAAGCCGCGAAAAAGGGATAGATCCGCAGATTGTGGTGAGTGCGGTGGAAGATGCCATCGTCATGGCCACGCGGAAGTATTACAAGTCGCAGGAAAATCTGCGCGCCGAGTTGGATAAAGAAACCGGCAAGATCAATGCTTACGCGGTGAAGACTGTGGTGGAGACGCCGGAGCAGGTGGAAGATCCACAGTTGCAGATCACGCTGGAAGATGCGCGCAAGACTAATCCCAGTCTGGAGGTCGGCGGCGAGTTGCGGATTCCGAAAGTGACGGAAGGAATTCTGGGACGCATTGCCGCGCAACTGGCCAAGCAGGTGATCTTCCAGAAAGTGCGCGAGGCGGAACGCGATACGGTTTACAACGAGTACATCGGACGCGTGAACGAAGTGGTGAACGCTACGGTGAAGCGAGTGGAAGGTCCGGATGTGATCTTCGACATCGGCAAGGCGGAAGCGCGCATGCCGCGGAAGGAACAGTCCCGGCTGGAATCGTTTGCCATCGGCGAACGGGTGCGAGTTGTGATTGCCCGTGTGGAAAGAGCTTCGAAAGGTCCGGGCGTGGTGGTGTCTCGCGCGGTGCCGGATCTGGTGCAGCATTTGTTTCAGACTGAAGTGCCGGAAATTTACGACGGGACGGTGGTGATCCGCGCCATTGCGCGCGAAGCCGGAGAGCGCACGAAAATCGCGGTCATGTCCAAAGACAAGGACGTGGATGCGGTCGGCGCGTGCGTCGGCATGAAGGGCATGCGGGTGCAATCGATCATTCGCGAACTGCACGGCGAGAAGATTGACATCATCGAGTATCACGAAGACGCGGTCACGTTCGCCGAGAAGGCATTGCAGCCGGCGAAGGTGAGCAAGGTCACGGTAGTCGATTCCGGCGGCAAGCATCTGGAAGTTGTGGTGGATGACAGCCAGCTTTCACTTGCGATTGGCAAGAAGGGTCAGAATGTCCGTCTCGCGGCCAAGCTGCTGGGCTGGAAGATCGACATCAAGAGCGAGGAAGAGAAGCGGCAGGAAGTGGAGCAGCAAATGTCGGCGATGGTTACGCAGACGGCAACTCCGCTAGAGAGCGTGCCAGGACTGGGCGATGGGCTGGTGGAAAAACTGAACGCCGCTGGAGTGACAACGGTGGAATCATTGGCTGATATGACGCCGGAGCAGCTTGAGGCGATTGAAGGCATCGGCCCGAAGACGGTGGAAAAAATCAGTCTGGCGGTGAATAATTACTTTGCCAGCCTGGAATCGGGAACCGCGGCGGAAGGCGAAGCGACCGAAGAAGCGATGGAGGGGGAGGCAGCAGCGACTTCAGAGGCACGCGAGGAAAGTGTTGCTGAGGCTGCGCCGGCTGAGGAAGCAGCCGCCGGCGAAACTCCAGCGCAGGAAGCTGCCAGTGAGCCGCAGACTGCGGCTGCGAACGAGAGTGACGAGCAGGGAGAACAGCCTGCTCCGGAAGCGGGATCCACTTCCGAGACTAGAGAATAATGACGGCACGCTGGCGCAGGTTCGACGGCGTGGAACCGAAGAAATTGACTCCGTGAGGTCGTGATGATGACCTAACTTACAACACGGAGAAACGAAAGGCCGGATGAGTAAGGTTCGAATTAACGATCTAGCCCGAGAGCTGGAAGTAAAGAGCAGAGCTATTCTGGATACGCTACCGTTAGTCGGGGTAACCGAGAAGAAGACGCATTCCAGTTCTCTGGAGGAGCATGAAGCGGAGAAGGTACGTGTCTACATCCATTCCGCTGAGGGTTCGTCTTCCGCTGGTAAGTCGGGCGCGCGTTCCGCGCGCGGCGAAGAAGAAATAAAAACCAAGATTGATTTGTCGCACATCTCGCGTCCCGGAGATGTGCTGAAAGCGATCACGCAGCGCAAGGAAGCAGTTGCGCCGCCGGTCGCGCCGCGTGCGGTGCCTCCACCCGTAACGCATGCGCCGATGCCGCCGGCTCCGGCGGAAAAAACGGCGGCTGCACCTCCGGCTGCCGTGAGTCGTCCCACAACGGTTGCACCTCCGGTGGTAAAAGCGCCGATGGTGACTCCGCCTCCACCGAACTACGCATCTGCTCCAGTTGCCCCGCCGGTTACTCCACGGCCGGTTGTCATGCCGCCGGTGGTATCGCCACCCGCCGCGTCCTCAACTGTTGCTGTTCCTCCAGCACGGCCCACTGCTCCACCAGTTGCGGCGATGTCTTCGCCGGCAGCGCCGGTTTCCGCGGGTGCTCCGCCAGCGCCTCCAGTTGCGGCAAAGCCGGTTGCTCCGCCACCGCCGGCGCCGCGCATGATCGTTCCACAAACTGGGCCCCGACCGGTTTACAAAGCGCCTGTGCGGCCAGCTTCAACGCCGCCGCCGGTACAGCCCGGTGTTCCGATTGGCGGCGCAATGCGTGCCGCTCCGGGACGTCCCGTTCCCGGTCAGCCGATTTTTCAACGCCGTCCGCCCATGCAGGGCGCGGGCCCTGCAGGCGCGCCGCGTCCGCCGCTTCGTCCCGGCGAGCGCCGGCCGATGCATCCTACGCGGCAAGCTCCAGCTGGAGCACGGCCGCTGGGCGTAGGTCCGGCTCTTCCACCTCCGGGGACAACCCGGCCCGGCAGCCGTCCGGGTGGGCCTGCGCGGCGTCCTGGTCAGCGCTATGTTCCGCGCGGTGTGAAGGAAGGCCCGATGAAGGGCTACACGCCACCACCCCGCATGGTGGTGTCGAATGAGCCGCAGCCGATCACGCGCAGCATCACAATCACGGAAGGCATCAGCGTTAAGGATCTGGCGGAGAAGTTAGACATCCGCGCCAAAGATCTGATCTCGCGTCTGTTGTCGAAAGGCGTATTTGCCACGATCAATCAGACTCTGGATGCGGAACTGGCCAGCGAGATGGCGCGGTTCTTCGGCGCGGATACAAATGTAATTACGTTCGAAGAACAGACGGCAAAAGAGATTGATGCCGCTGCCAGCGAAGAGTCCGCTCCGGAGACGGGCATTCGCCCGCCTGTGGTGACGATCATGGGTCACGTCGATCACGGCAAGACGACGCTGCTCGATTCGATTCGCCTGACGAATGTTGCCGAGGGTGAAGCGGGAGGAATCACGCAGCACATCGGTGCCTATAAAGTGCGGATTACCGACAAGGAATCGCCGGCATACGGACGCGAGATTGTTTTCCTCGATACACCTGGTCACGAAGCATTCACCCGCATGCGATCGCGCGGGGCAAAAGCTACGGACATCGTTGTGTTAGTTGTGGCTGCTGACGATGGCGTGATGCCGCAGACGCTCGAAGCCATCGATCATGCGCACGCGGCCGAAGTTCCGATCATCGTGGCGGTGAACAAGATCGACAAGCCGGATGCCTTGCCGGATCGCGTAAAGAAGCAGCTTGCCGATCGCGGTCTGATGCCGGAAGAGTGGGGCGGCAAGACCGTTTTTGTCGACGTGTCGGCGAAGAAGAAAACGAATCTGAATCTGCTGATGGAAATGATTTGCCTGGTCGCCGATCTAGGCGAGTTGAAAGCTACTCCTGAGCGCGCTGCGACTGGCGTGGTGCTTGAGGCTAAGCTCGATCGCGGTCGCGGTCCGGTGGCCACGGTGCTGGTGCAGAACGGAACGCTGAACGCAGGCGACAATTTTGTAGTCGGCAATGTCTACGGCAAAGTGCGTGCCATGTTTGACGATCGCGGCGCACAGTTGAAGACCGCTCCTCCTTCTACGCCGGTCGAAATTATCGGTATGGAAGCGTTGCCCCAGGCTGGCGACCAGTTTGTGGTGGTGGCCGATCGGGACAAGGCGCGCGGCATTTCCGAATACCGCGAACAGAAATCGCGCGAGGCCGCGCTGGCCAAGAGTTCGCGCGTGTCGCTCGAAGGTTTGGCGGAGCAGATCAAGGCTGCTGGCACGAAAGAATTGAACGTCATCCTCAAGGGAGACGTGCAAGGCTCGGTGGAAGTGATCACCGATCTGCTGACGAAACTCTCGAACGAGAAGGTTCGTTTGAAACTGTTGCGGTCCGGTGTGGGCGCGATTACCGAGACCGACGTTCTTCTGGCCTCAGCATCGAATGCAATCATCATCGGATTTAACGTTCGGCCGGAGCGCAAGGCGCAGGAAATTGCCGAGCAGGAAAAAGTCGACATCCGTCTGCACTCGATCATTTACGAACTGCAGGATGAGATCAAGCGCGCCATGAGCGGCTTGCTTGAACCGACTTTCAAGGAACACTACCAGGGCCGCGCCGAGGTGCTGAATGTTTTCCGCATCCCGAAAGTTGGCACTGTGGCGGGTTGCCGGGTGAGCGATGGCTTGATCAAACGCGACTCCGAAGTTCGCTTGCTGCGCGACAACGTTCAGGTGTTCAAGGGCAAAGTGGGATCCCTGCGCCGATTCAAGGATGATGCCAGCCAGGTTACGAACGGCATGGAGTGCGGCATCTCGATCTCAAACTACGGCGATATCAAAGTCGGCGACGTGATCGAGGCATTCGCCACGGAGCGAATTGCCGCGGAAGTAATTGCGTAGACCATGTTCCCCCGTCTCTAGTTTCCAGTTTCCAGAGCGTTCATGTGCGCGAAACCCGGAGACTAGAAGCCGGACACTAGAAACTGCCTTTGATCGCCTTCCTCACCATCGAACTTCACATCGAAGCGGCGCAATCGCTGAAGGATAAACGCCAGGTTGTTCGTAGCTTGAAGGACCGTCTCCGCGCTAGCTTTAACGTTTCTGTCGCCGAACTCGAAGCAAGTCCCGTGTGGAACCGCGCCACGATTGGCGTGGTCAGCATTTCTGATTCGCGCGACTATCTCGATGGATTGATGAAGAACGTAGAACGGTTGGCGACGCGCATCGCCAACAATCACGGCGCGGAAGTGGCCGATTCGTTTGTAGAATACCTGTAAGCGATTTAACCGTGATTCACGCCGCCATCCCATTGTTACCTCTGTACTTAACTGGCCGCCACGTTTGTGCGCGACAATGGCACTTGGGAGCCAACACGCGCGGTCGATTTTCTGATATTCTCATCCGTTTTACTTCGAGGTAAGTGCGAGGAATGGAGAAGCGCGGGCTCAAATATCATCGCGGTCGGTTAGGCGAGGCCCTGCGCGAGGAAATCGAGACGCTGGTGGAAGGGGAACTGGCGGACCCGCGGATAGGACTTGTGAGGGTGACTGCAGTGCATGTGGCCGACGATGGAAGGTCGGCGCAGGTTCTGGTAGATGTGAATGGCGATGATGAGGAGGCGGAGCGAAGCCTCGAGGGCCTGCTCGCCGCCAAAGAATATATCCGGCATGAATTGGTAGAACGTTTGCGGTTGAGGCGCGCGCCAGAATTGTATTTTCGCCTGGACCGCTCCGAGCGAGAGAAAGCGCGAGTGGAAGAATTGTTGGCGCGGGCCAAAAAAAGGATGAAGTCGCATACGAATCCGGGCGCGAAAAAGGCATAGCCATGGTGCAGGACGTTCTCCATCAGATCGAGCAGCGTGATCGTTTCGTTCTCACGTCGCACGCGCGGCCTGATGGTGATGCCATCGGATCGGCGTTGGCTTGTTGCCAGGTATTGCGCGCCATGGGAAAGCAGGCCGATGTGGTGCTGCACGACGGAGTGCCGCGGGTTTACCGCTCCCTTCCATTCGCAGATCAAGTACTGCAGGCCGATCGAGTCGCCGGAAACTACCAAGCCGCGATTATTCTGGAGTGCGACAGCATCCATCGCACTCGACTGGAAGGTCTGGAAAATCGCTTTCTGATCAGCATTGATCATCATGTAAGCGGCCGGCCGTTCGCAGACGTGAATTGGATCGACCCGCATGCGGTGGCCACGGGAGAAATGGTCTTTCGCCTGGCGCGGGAAGCGGCGACGCCGTTCTCGCCCGAAATTGCAACCTGCCTGTACACTGCGCTCATGACCGACACCGGATCGTTCATGTTCCAGGGCACGAACGCGCATACGTTTGCACTGGCCCGCGAACTGGTGCTGGCTGGGGCTGATCCCTCCCACTGCGCGCGCAGTATTTATTTTGCGCACTCCGTGGCGAAGATGAGGTTGCTGGGCGAGGCATTGCGTAACCTCAATACTGAGGGGCATATTGGCTGGACCTGGGTGACGCAGGAACAAATGGAACGCTGCGGAGCGAAAGAAGAAGACTGCGAAGGCCTGGTGAATTATGTTCTTTCCATCGGACAGGTCGAGATTGCTGCATTCTTTCGTGAACTCCCCGAAGGCCGTTTTCGGGTGAGCCTGCGCAGCAAAGGCCAGCTCGATGTCGCGCAAGTAGCCGAGAGTTTCGGCGGCGGCGGCCACCAGTGCGCCAGCGGTTGCTCAGTGGCGGGCCCGCTCTCGCAAGCGGTGCAGCAGGTTCTGGAGAGTTTGCGTCGCGGTTCTTCGGTGCAGTGAGTTTTGCGAATTCGTCTTTGTCTCGAATTGTTGATTGATGATTTTTGATTGTTGATTGAAGACCGCTGAAGGCGCGACTTCTAATCCGGAATCATCAATCAGTAATCATCAATCATCAATCATCAATTACCACCGCTGCCCGCACGCCCCGAATCTTGATCCGCATGACGAATCGCACTCGCACTGACGCGTTGTTGCTCGCAGGATTTTGCGCGTTTCTTTTTTTCTATGGCCTGGGGCAGTTTGGCCTCATCGGGGCCGACGAGCCGCGTTATGCGCACGTGGCGCGCGAGATGTTGGAGCGTCGTGACTTTGTCACGCCTGTGCTGGGGGGGCAGCCCTGGCTGGAGAAGCCGCCACTTTATTACTGGCAGGCCATGGCAGCGTACAGAATTGTTGGCGTGAGCGACTGGGCTGCGCGGCTGCCTTCGGCGTTCGATGCGACGCTGCTGGTGCTCGCCGTCTACTTCTTCTTGCGACGATTCCGGCGCGGATCTGAGGTGGATGGCGCGCTGATGGTGGCCTCTTGTGCCGGCATCACGGGCTACGCCCGCGCCGCATCCATGGACATGGCTCTGGCCGCGGCTTTCAGCGTGGGTATGCTTTGCTGGTGGGCGTGGCACGAAACTAGGAAGAGAGTTTATCTCGCGACATTTTTTGGGTTTATGGCGTTAGGAACACTGGCCAAAGGTCCGGTGGGGCCGTTTCTGGCTTGCGTTGTGATTGCTGTATACGCATCCGCTGTTCGCGACTTGCGCGTGGTCCTCAAGACAATCTGGCTGCCGGGGATTCTTCTTTTCTGTGTAATTGCGCTGCCCTGGTATTTCGCGGTGCAGGCGCGCAATCCCGGGTTCTTCCGTGAGTTCATTGTCGAGCACAATCTCGGACGATTCTCAAAAAATATTTATCACCACACGGAACCGTTCTGGTATTACCTGCCCGTGACGGCTTTAGCGCTCGTTCCCTGGATAATTTTTGTGACTGCTGCTTTTGTTCGATCGCTGCGGGAGTGGTGGAGTGAACTGAGTTCGACAGATCGGTCGAAAGACATCGCGGAATATCGATTTGGCATTTTCCTGTGTTGCTGGCTGATCGTGCCTGTGACTTTTTTCTCAATTTCGCAATCGAAGCTCCCTGGCTATATTCTCCCGGCGATTCCCGCCGGAGCGCTTTTGCTGGCCGACGATCTGAGGCGTGGCCTGGCGCGAAACGATGCCCAACCGGCTCCGCTCTGGCTAGCGATTCTGCACGCGTTGTTCGCGGTGGTTCCCATTGTTCCCGCGTTGCTGATTGCATATCTCATCACGCAGCATCGTCTCCCGGGCGGGCAACCGATGCTCGTCGCGCTCTCCGTTGCATTCGCGCTTTCGGGTGGAATTGCTTTCACACTGGTGCGCAAGAATGGTCTGCGCATGCTGCGCTTCGTCACTCTGATTCCGGTCGTGCTGGTGGTTGGCGCAGTGCTCAAGCTGGGATCGGGAGCTATCGATGCTTCGCTCTCGGCGCGTCCGCTGGCGCAAGAAATCGCCGCAGTGGAAACGCATCAGTTGCCGCTGGCCGTCTACCACGTTCGTCGCGAACTGGAATATGGCCTCACGTTTTATCGTAACCGGTTAACTTTTAATTACGATTGGGGCAGTGTACCGAAAGAGGAGCATCTGGTCGTCGCGCCGGAGAATTCGCAAGTGGAGATTGCGAAACTGGCAGCGGGCCGCCGCGTCTCTTATCTTGGTCATTATGCTCCGCAGCACGTGGATTATTTTTGGGTCGCTGCCGCGTCGCGTTCCTTGCCCTAGCCGCACTGTTACCGCCTTGTATTCGGCCAGTTTGCCTAAGCTCTCAGAAAGGCACTAAACTCGGAGTTCTGCCGCCGCGAACCGAACCAATGTTTGTTGGGCGAGTTTGCAGGAGCCCCGTGGAGATTCTGGACCTCAGGCATTTTTCGTCCGTGGATGTGCGCCCGCTGCTCGATGACGAGGCTCGGGAGTGGGCGAATCTGCTTTCGTGGGATTACAGCGGATCGGCAGAGATGATTCTGCGCTACGTTGACGCAAAAATTCTTCCTGGTTACGCAGCGATAGAGCGCGGCCGTATTTTCGGCTACACGTTCTTTGTGTATGAAGGCAGCAAAGGTGTGGTCGGCGATTTGTTTGTGACCAACGGCAACCGTCTTCCAAACCGAAGAGAAGTGGAAATTAAGCTGCTCACGCACGTGATTGAGACCTTGCAGCAGTCGCCTGGAATCCATCGTGTAGAAGCCCAGTTGCTGGCGCACGACACAGGCAGTGTTGCGCAGCCATTTCTCGATCAGGGATTCTCGCGCCATGCGCGGCTGTTCATGGTTCTTGGGCTGGGCGATCCCGCGCCCAGGATACCGGCGACGCATCCGGAAGTTGAAATCCGGCGATGGGCGGAAGCCGACTATCAGCCAGCAGCGGCGGTGATTACAGCGGCGTACCGCGGCCACGTTGATGCCCAGATTAATGACCAGTACCATACGCTGGGTGGATCGCTGCGTTTTCTGAATAATATTGTGCGCTTTCCAGGGTGCGGATTGTTCGACATCGAATCTTCGTTTACCGCGGTGGATCGCAAGGCCAAGAATCTGATTGGATTGATTCTGTGTTCGCGCGTGCGCGGGGACGTGGGTCACGTAACTCAGGTGTGTGTGCTTCCGGAATACCGTTCCCGTGGAATCGGCGAAGCGCTGCTCGCGGCTACCTCGGCAAACCTGCGTAAACGCGGATTTTCCATGCTCTCTCTGACTGTGACTGAAGCGAACGCGGGAGCGGTCGCGCTCTACCGGCGCTTGAATTTTGATTCGAAGCGTGTGTTTGATGCGTTTGTGTGGCAGGGCTGAGAGGGACGATTAGCCATTAGCTTTTAGCCCTTGGCTAAAACCAAAAAACGGAAAACTACGGCAAGGCGCGCTAAAAAAGCAAAGGCTTGTAGTTCACGGCCCGATACTTATCTCCGCACCAGCCACATGGCCCAGCCGGCTACGATAACGCCACCAAGGAACATTACAAAACAATAAAGTCCGTAGCGGATCATGTCACGAGTGGTTTCGCGGTGCGTAATGCCGAAGACGATCGAAGCAAAGAGCGCGAATACAAAAGCTGCGCTGAAGTGAGTGAGCTGGACGGTCATTGTTTTTTCCCGATGGCGATGTGGTATGCGTCAGCGACCGCGATAAAATTCAGCAGGCCAGCGACGATCATGAACTTAGTTCCGTAATCCGCGATCGCGAACGCGATTGCCCCTCGGCCTGCGTTCAGAGCGAGAGTCGCAATATATAATCCGCCAGCCCCCAGATCGCCGATGAAGCCGAGGATGTCGAGAATGTCGCCGCCGTTCGCCTTGTAAATATGGCCTTGCATCAGCAACCCGAGCACGAACAGAGCACTGATTGAAATGAGAAGCAGCAGCCCGCGAATCCAACGTCGCTGAATAAGATGGCCCGCGCCGGGAATGAACCAGCCAAGGGCGGGAGCGATCACAGCCATCATGCTGGCGGGCTGCGGCGGTTCGACTGCTCTAGGTCTTGCCGTTGTTGTCGTTGAATTTGCCATCAGATAGTTACGATCTCACGTTGGATGTTGCCGGTAACTTCCGCCGACTTCGGACGCACCAGCATATTGACTTCGCTGCGCACTCCGAACTCTGGCAGATAAATACCGGGCTCGATGGAAAAACAGGAGTTTGGGAGAAGCTGACGTTCGTCGTGGATTTCCAGATCGTCCATGTTGGCTCCATTGGAATGGACGTCGGTGCCGATGGAATGTCCGGTGCGATGGATAAAATATTCGCCGTAGCCTTTTTGCTTGATGTGGTTGCGGGCGGCGCGATCCACTTCCCAGCCGGCAATGCGGCGCCCCGCACTGATTGCGTCTGTTACAACCTTCACGCCGGCGTCGCGGGCATCGCGCACAATCTCGAACACCTCCAGCATGCGGCCGGATGGGGGCGTACCGACAAATCCCATCCAGGTAACGTCATAGTAGACGGCATTCGGAATGTTCTTCTTGCCCCAGACGTCGAGCAACACCAGATCGCCTCTGCGAATGGGGATGGGACGATCAGCGCTCGGACCATAGTGAGGATTGCCGGCGTTGGCGTTTACGGCCACGATTGGAGGATCGTCAGTGAGCAGATTCTCGCCTCGAAACGCCTCCATGAACCAGTTCTGGATTTCATGTTCCGTGGTTCCGCCATTGCGCACGCGCTTGCCGATTTCCTTGAAAGCCGCTGCTACGATTGAATCCACACTATCGCGCGCTGCGAAGTGCGTTTTGATCTGCTCTTCTGTCCAAGTGGCCTCGAACTGCGCGACCAGGTCGGCCGAACTCACAACATTTTTTCCCAGGCCGCGCAACAATTCAATCGTTCCCCCATCCACCAGAGAAATGGTGAATACGATATTGTTCGGCGAATACTGCATAGCGATGTCGCGGTACGGAGCCAGCATCGATTTCAGACTGTCGAACAATTCCTGCCAGCCGGAATACTGGAGTTTGCTTCCGGGCAGGGAATCAAGGTGTCCGGCTTCGATCTTGTGTACGAGTTTCACGGGCTCGCCCTGCGCCGGGATCAGGTAGAACCAGCGACGCGTGACCATCAATCCCGCAGGTAGACCCAGTACGCGGTAGGCAATGGGATCGCGATGGTGGTGATCGTAAAACAACCACGCGTCAATATTGCGTTCGCGCAGCGCAGATTGGATGGCAGCCAGCTCCATGGGCAAACTTTTATTGTAAACAATGGGAAGGATTTGAGCGAATCGCGATCGAGAAACGCGACCGGTGTAACGTTGGTTTGCGGCATTATTGAAGAGCCCCGCAGCGATGCTCGCTTAGCTACTCCTGACGCGACGGCTTCAGGTTTGCGCGAAGCCGGAATGCGTCTCTTAATTTGCAATGCCTGGCGAAACCCGCCTGTCAGCTAATGATTATCGAGGGACTGTGTGTCACGTCAGAATTGTGGTGGTGGAGCAGCAGCGACTCTGAAGTATCGGTCGTACAGCCACAAGAGAGCAGCCGTGGCCGTACCGACAGCTGCAACCGTCCACCAGATGCGGTCCGGTTGATGTGTGACTTCACCGAAGTGATGCATGAGTGTTCCGCCGAACCAGCCACCGATGAGGGATCCGATCCCGATCGGCAAGAATGCGAAACCCATATACGTTCCTTGCTGTCCGGGAGGCGCGAGCAAGGCAATGTATTCGTAGTAGCGCGGCTGCTGGATAATCTCGCCGAGCGCGAGCACGAACAGCGAGAGGATCGCTCCCCAGACAGTCGGCTGAAAGACAAGGATCAACCACGAAACCGATGTGATCAGCGTTCCCAGAATTACGGCCTGAAAAGCCGGAATCTTGCGAGTCAGAAAATTGACTGCAAGAGTCAGACAGATCACCGTCAATCCGTCAGTAACCAGAATTTTTTCGACATTCGCATGTGGATCGATGTAGCCGTGAAGGTAGCCCGGCAAGCTGATGTACTGCTGCCAGAAAACGACCCAGTACCCGGTGAAGAGCACGAGAAACCACATGAACCGGCTGATGCCGGCGAGCACCAGGACCAGAAGCCCGGCCCAAATCCACCAGGGGATGGTGAGTGCGGGCCGTATCCAGAGGCCGATGCGGAGAAACAGAGCGATCATCAGCGTCGGCAAAACCAGCCAGTAGTTACCGACGACCACACAAAAATTTCGGGCGACGGTAGCGATGGAAGGAGGAGGCGCGTCTTCTTCTTTTCGCGGTTCGCGGAAGAAGAACAAGACCACAAAGAACATGGCAAAGACGAAGAGTGCCGATAGCCGGTAAACATTTTCAACGCCCAGATGGGGATGCGCCCACGAAGCGAACAAAGGTCCGGCCGCGCCGCCGATGTTCACGAGCGTGTAGTAGATCGAATAGCCGATCGAGCGGACGTTTGGTTTGGAAGCGCGCGCCGTAGTGCCAACCACGCAAGGTTTTACTAACGCGACGCCCAGGGCCGGAAGGATGAGGATGATGCCGACAAATAATTCGAGCGGCACGGCATTTCGAACCGGTGCCAGCCACGACGCTCCGATGGATCCGATCAGGAAATAAGCGGCGGCAAGAATGAGATATGCAATCGAGAGGGCGCGGCGGAATCCCAGCCGGTCGGCTGCGGCCCCGCCGAAGATCGCCAGAAACCACACCATGCCGCCGAAGATTCCCGTGAGAGTTCCGGTCTGCTCGGTGGAAAAGTTCAGCTTCTCCTGCAGGTAAAGGGCGAGCGAAGCAAATGCCCCGTAGTAGGAAAGGCGCTCGAAGATCTCGCTGAGATTTGCGATCCAGAAGGGGCGTTCAAAGCCGGTGCGTATCTCCTGCAAGCGTTCGGAAAAGCTCAAGAGTAGCTCCCTTGTGTGATAGCGGTGCGTGATGCGCCGGTGACAACTGCCAATCGCACAGGCGTGTGCCTTATTTGCCAACGCGGTCCCGTACTTCTTCGACTGAAAGTCCTGCGACACGAATTACTTTTGCACGGCTGGTCTGGCCGGAGGCAATGGTAACGGAAGTTCGCGGCACCTTCAAAAGTTTCGCGAAGAAATCAATGCACGCGTCATTGGCACGGCCATTGACTGGAGGCGAGGTCAGGGAAACTTTTAAGGCATTTCCCAGTTCGCCGGTGATGGTGTTCTTCCTGGCGCGAGGATGAACTTTAACGGCGAAGGTGACGCTGCCGTTCGACTCTTGAATTGGAATCAAGCGTTCTTCCCCAGCGAAAACATAGTTTCCATGCTTGTCAGTATCGCCACGACCAATATTTGTGGGTTGTGCAGAGTGCGCGCCTCCCCGATGCTCAGCATCAGCGCAAGAACGAATGTGAGCATCAGAATGTTGGCGGCAATGCAGTACATTTTTAAACCTCGAACCGCGTATCCGTTACGGATGCGGAGCAAGTTCAACATCGCGGTAAAGAGCAAGGACAAGGCTGTCCCCAGGATCCAAATCCTGCCGGTATAAGTTCTGGGCACGAGCAGGCAATCCGCGATAGCGAGAATGAAAAGCGTCCCCGCGCAAAGCCGGTCAAGCAGCTTCATGGTCTCTGCGTTCCTCTGTGACCTCTGTGTTTAAGGTTTTGCTCGTTCCCCAAAGATTGCGGTGCCTACACGCACGCAGGTCGATCCTTCTTCGATCGCGACTGTGAAATCGTGCGACATGCCCATGGAGAGCTGGGTCATATCGATCGCCGGCAGTCGGCGTGCCGAAATCTTGTCGCGTAGCTCGCGCAGGTTGCGAAAATACGGACGCGCGCTTTGCGGATCGGCGGTAAATGGAGGCACAGTCATCAGCCCGCGGAACGTGAGCGCTTCGAATCGAGGCGCGGCCACAAGCAGGGCTTCGAGGTCCGGCGAATTAGAGGCTACGCCGCTCTTCGCGACTTCTCCGCCAACATTAATTTCGATGAGCACATTCAATTGTTTGCCGAGCCTGCGGGCGGATGCATCCAGTTTTTCCGCGAGCTTCAGCGAGTCGACCGAATCGACGGACTGAAAGAGTTCTGCAGTCCTCGCGGCCTTGTTGGTTTGCAGATGGCCGATCATGTGCCAGTCAGCCTCGTGCAGATCGGTGAGCGCAGCGGCTTTGGCTGAAAATTCCTGAATGCGATTTTCGCCGAAGAGCCGCAAACCCGCGTCGTAAGCCTCATGAATTTTCTCCGGAAGATGAGTTTTGGTGACGGCCATGAGAGCAATCTCCTCCGCCGGACGTCCGGCGAACCGGGCAGCTTTATCGATACGCTCTCGCACTTCGGCAACATTTTCGGAGATCGACATGCTAAGAACACTAAACCACGAAGGACACGAAGTTGCACGAAGGAAGATGCGTGCTGGTTACATCATCGCGGTTGGGGGCGCTGGCTCGTTCGGGTCGCCGGCGGCCGAGACGGGCGCGAAGATCATGAGTGCTGCCAGGCCTGCGAGCACGATCATTCCGCCCACCAGATAAGACGGATTGCTGAAGATCTGTGGCGGATGATTCGGCGCTCCCCACTGGGGGACGAATTGCAATCCGGCCCAAACCAAGCCCAGCAAGGCTTCTCCGGCGATCAGGCCTGAGGCTACGAGCACCCCGGCATTTTCCACGCGGGCCTTTTGCGCGCTGTTGAATCCACGACGCTCTGCGACCCAATCACCTAGCGAACGAATTACTCCGCCCACAAAGATTGCGAATGTGGTTCCGAACGGAAGATACATTCCGACTGCAACCAGCATCGGACTTTTTACCTGCATCATGATCATGGCTATGCCGAACAGAATTCCCACCACCACCAGCGGCCATGCCATGTCATGGCCGACAATTCCCATTGCCAGCGTGGCCATCAAGCCGGCCTGCGGCGCCGGCAGTTCCGCGCCGCCGAATCCCACGCCCCCGGCTCTGATGTTGCCTTCGTGCAACAGCATCAGAGGGAAATACATGACCAGGCTTGCGACCACGACTGCGATCAGTTCGGCGGCCTGAATCTTCTGCGGTGTGCCTCCTAAAATGTAACCGACTTTAAAATCCTGCAAAAGTTCACCGGCCACGGCTGAAGAAACGCAGACCACCGCTGCTACTCCCAGAACAGCGGCAACACCGGATGTTCCTGAGACTCCGAGGGCGACCATGAGGAGTGCAGCAATCAGAAGTGTCGATAGAGTCAAGCCGGAAATCGGATTGTTCGAGGAGCCAATGATCCCCACCAGATTGCCCGACACTGTGGCAAAGAAAAATCCCACCAGAAGCATCACCACCGCAGCCAGGATGGCCGGCCAAACCAGATGCGAGATTTTCATGTAGAGCAGGCACATCAGCACAAACGTGACCGCAATCAAACCGAAAACTGTTTTTGAACTCATGTAACGTTCCGTCCGCGCCAGCTTCGCCTGCTGCTCGGCGGTTTGGCGCAGGTCCGCGATGGCTTTGCCGATTCCAGCAGTCAGCCCGGCGCGCATTTTGTACAGGGTGTAGGCCGCGCCAACCAGCATTCCCCCCACGGCGATGGGACGGACAATGTATCTCCATACTGCATCCGCCATGTTCGCCCAATTATCTGGATTGTCGGCTGGAAGGTAGGCTTTGAGCTGCGGCCCAAGAAAGAAGACCATCAAGGGAACCAGCAGGCCCCAGGCCAGCACGCTCCCGGCAAACTGGATCGATGCCAGCTTGACGCCAATAATGTAGCCTACTCCCAGATAAGCAGGGCTCACGCTGGGCGCTGCGAACACGGTGGTTCCGCCGGTAGGCAGGACGTGGGTGCTTCCCGTGCCGCCAAGACGGACCTGACTGTGGCCCAAACTCCCAACGCCAACGTGAAGATCGGTATCGGCGGCAAATAGGCCGAATCTGCCTAGCATGTAAACTACGCCGCCGATGCCGATGTTCCAGAAGAGATATTTCGCGGCCTGCGCGCCGCGCTGTCCAGCCTTGTGAATTTCCGATGCCGCTAAAGATTCCGGGAAGGGCAGCTCTGGATCTTCCACCATGGCTCGGCGCACCAGAGAAATGAAAAGTACGCCGAGAATGCTGCCCACCATAATCAGCGCAGTGGATTTCCAATACGCATCGGCGAAGCGAAACGATGGCCACGCTTTAGCCAGAAGAAATGCCGGCAGAGTGAAGATGGCACCGGCGGCTACCGACTCGCCGATCGATCCCGCGGTACGTGCAATGTTTTCTTCGAGCAGTGATCCCTTCCACGCCCGCATAGCCGCCATCGCAATTACTGCGGCGGGATAAGTCGCGGCAATCGTGATTCCGGCACGCAGCCCCAGATACGCGTTGGCCGCTCCCAGAACCACCGTCATCAAGAGTCCAAGAAGCACGGCTCGCAGAGTAAATTCCTTCATCTGCATGTGCTCGGGAACGAAGGGGACGTGTTTCCTGGCGCCCGTTTCGGGGGATGTGGGAACAGGACTGCTCATCGGCGGAATCCTCGCGATTGGTGGGATGAAGGCAACAGTATTTGGCAACCTGTTCTAAACACGGGAACGGCGCACGTTAGCACGCGGACAGCCTGATTTACAAGTGCGATGCGGGTTCCAGCGTTGCCAATGGCGAGAAGACACTGCCTCTTGTTCGTTTGCCGCCTTGAGGTAGAATGGTTGCACTCGTCTGTTCGCTCCTGCGCGGTTTCAACATTCCGAGGTGCAAACGTGACTAAGAATTCCCCCGACCAGCTGTGGTTCCAGCGGTATTTGGAATTTCATTGTGACGACTGCGGCAGCGATACCGGCTTTCGTTCGCGCCGCCGCACATTTACCGAGCTCTACCTTCTTCCGATTTTTCTGTTGCAGCCAGTGCGCTGCGCAGAATGCTTCCGGCGAGATTACCGATTGATTTTCATGCCGGTGCGCGAGCGGCTCTCCGAGGCGGTAGTGAAGTTGCCGGCTTCGCCAGTTCCTGTCTCCGGCATTAAAGAATCCGGCAGTACCCGCAACGTTGCCTAGCAGGGCTGAACGCCGTTATACTGGCGGTAAGCAGGCAACGCGCAAGCGTGCATACCTTGCGGGGATCACGGAGGCCGTCTTCAGCAGTAGTGGAGACCGAATTCGGGCTATCCAGGCCAAAGCCACAGCGGCATGGCCTTCTATTGCTCCGGCAGCCCAGACAACGTGGGCCCGACGACTTCCGCTTCAACTTGCAGAAAATCTTTTCGCAGTTCTCTTTCCCTCCGATTGCCGGATATGCGGCGAACCGCTGGTTAAAGTGTCTCGTTTGCCCGTGTGCCAGGAGTGTCTGGACGGCATGCACCGCATCGCGAGCGGAACCTGTGCGATTTGCGGCGAGCGCCTTTTTTCTTCTCATGCGCAGTTGACGGATGAGGGCGTACCCCGTTGCGGGTTGTGCCGCCGCATCGAACCCCCTTTTGTGCGCGCGGTTGCTTACGGCAGCTACGAGGGCGGCTTGCGGGAGCTGATTCATCTTTTGAAGTATGCATCGGTGCGGCCAGCCGCCAGCGTTCTAGGACGAATGCTGGCTGAGGCGATTGAGGAACTCGAACCCGATTTTCAGTCTGAAAACATTACGGTAGTTCCGGTCCCTCTGCACCGTAGCAGGATTCGTCAGCGGGAATTCAACCAAGCGGAGACGATCGCGCGCTTCGCGATAAAGCTTATGGCCGAGCCGGAGCGTTTCACTCTGTGCGCGGGTGCGCTGGAGAGGAGGCGCGAAACGTTGTCGCAAACCGGCCTTACCAGCCACCAGCGGCGGGAGAATGTGCGCGGAGCATTCGCAGTGGCCGATTCCGAAGTAGTGAGAGGTCATGCAGTGCTGGTGGTGGACGATGTATACACTACGGGGGCAACCGTGTCGGAGTGCGCACGGGTGCTGCGGCGTGCTGGCGCAACTAAAGTTTGGGTAGCAACGGTGGCGCGGACACTGAAGAATTCCGAACAACATGTGGAAGTTCGGTTCTCGGACGACATGACGGGTAGTGAGGAAGGTGTGCCCCAGGAAATTCCGCTGGCTCGCGCGGCCGGCCTTTAGTCCGCAGAGGATGGCGGCTTGATTTGTAGCATCTAATTCGGAACGCGATGGGAGCCGTTAGGAATAGGGCTCAAAGGAACGAATCGAGCATCATGTCAGCGAGAATGGAATCCGACGCGGGACACGGCGCGGGGCACAGCGGAAGACACGCCGCTAATCTGCTCGCGGCCACGGCCGTGCACCACGACGGCAACGGGCATGCGCTGCATGCGCCCGTGTTGGTGCTGAACGCCTCATATGAGCCGATCAATGTCTGCGCCGCGCGCCGTGCTCTGGTTCTGGTGCTGAAAGGCGTGGCCATGACGGAAGAGGAGAACGGACACTTCCTGCACGCGGCTCGCATTGCCATGCGCGTGCCTTCGGTGATCCGGCTGCTGGAGTATCGCCGCATCCCGCACCAGAGCCGCGCGTTATCGCGAAAGAACATTCTGCTGCGCGACCGCAATACCTGCCAGTACTGCGCCACCGTGCTCTCCTCAAGCGAGTTGACTCTCGACCACGTGATTCCGCGCTCGCGCGGAGGATCGTCCACCTGGGAGAACCTTGTCGCCTGCTGCCACACGTGCAACCGCCGCAAGGGCAATCAATTTCCGCTCGAAGCGGGCATGAAGCTGATGCGCGAACCTCGCGCCTTCAATCTCCACACCAGCCGCCACATCATGCGATTGATGGGCCGGTCGGATGATAAGTGGAGAAAGTATCTTTTCTACTGAGGGTTTCAAGGTTTCAGAGTTTCAAGGTTTCGTTGCCTACTGTCTCCGAAGCTTTCGGGAGAAACCTGTGGCGCGTTCTTATAGAGACTTGCTCGTCTGGCAAAAGGCCAAGGCTCTCGCTGTTCACATTTACCAAGCTACGGAACAGTTCCCGAGGAACGAGACCTATGGTCTAACCTCTCAGATCAGACGCGCCGCCGTTTCCGTCGCTTCAAACATCGCGGAAGGGCAAGGCAGATTGACGTTGGGCGAGTTCCTGCATTTTCTAGGTCAAGCTCGAGGCTCCTTGCTAGAACTCGACACTCAAGTAGCAATTGCGCTAGATCTCACGTACCTCAAACCGGATCGGCATGAAATCTTGGAACGCGAGATCTATCAGGTGCTCGGCCTAATCAACCGCCTAATTGAGTCCCTGCGAAAGTCGAAAGCGTCGAAACTTTGAAACGTTGAAACTTTGGAATTTTTAAATTAACTCTGAAACCTTGAAACTCTGAAACCTTGAAACTCTGAAACCTTGAAACTCTGAAACCTTGAAACTCTGAAACCTTGAAACTCTTTCTCTGAAACCTTGAAACTCTGAAACCTTGAAACTCTGAAACCTTGAAACTCCGAAACCTTGAAACTCTGAAACCTTGAAACTCTGAAACCTTGTCCTCTCACTTCTGCGGCGGTTGCGGATTCGGCGTTGCCTCAGGCTTCTTCTGATCTGGAGTCTGATCCGGGGGCGCGTTCTGGTCTTTCTGATCCGCCTTGGGAACTTCCTGGCCGTTATACAGAATCCTCACATTCGATCCGAAGCGCTTGTAGTCCTCGTACTTCACGATCTCGCGGATGTGAATGTCGCCGGTGTTGAAGTGCAGGGTGTCGTCGGCGCGCGTGTAGGTGGGAAACCAGTACTGATTATCGATCTGCTCCCGCCAGGTGGTGAACTTGGGGTAGAGATGTTCTTCTTTGCCCTTCTTCTTCGTATCTTTGATTTCCGGAACGGCCTGGCCGTAGGTCTTTACGATCTGCAAGTCGTGATCGTCGACCCAGATTCGTCCCTGGAAATAGCGCTTCTTTCCAACGATCTGCTTGGGAGCGATATCGAAAACGTAGCAGTGCAGCTGATCTTCCTGCTGCTGGCCTACATAGAGAATGTTGTATTCCGGGATTTCATCGCTCGTGAGCACGAACGGCAGGCGATTGCGGAAATCCTGCACGTCGCCTTCGTCGAGCGACAGGCCGCCTTGCTCCAGCGATGATTGCGGCGCGAAGACGACATTTTCAATGCGATGTCCCTTGTCATCGTAGAGTACGTCGAAAACTTCGTGATACTCCCCGGTAACCGTGTTGCCGTCTCGGGTCTGGACCTTGATGTCTTGCCGGTAGGTGTAATGCTCGCGCGCTTCCTTGAATAACTTTTCCCGGGCGGCAAAGCGGGTAATGATTTCCTCGGGGGTAATGCCCTTGGGAGCGCCGCTGTCGAGAGGGCCTTCCTGTGCAACGACCGGCAGAGCGGACATCGCCATTGTGAGGAGGGAAAAGAGACAAAACAGCGCGCGGAGGAAAACGGGCTTCATACCCTCTAGTTTACCGAATTCAGGAGTTCGTTGCTGAAGTGGCATACCGCGGCGACCCTCCCCCGACCCCTCTCCGCTCAGTGAGGCCGAGGGTAGGGCGCTGCAGTTCTGCCGCTAACTTGGATGCCATATCGGGAAAGGGGTTGCCGTTCGCGAATCTGAGTCGCAGTTACGAGTTTCGACACCGCTCTTGGGATTTATTCTGAGAACATCAATCCGGTTGAACGACAACGAAGTCTCGCTCGGAGCGGTGGCCAGGATGCGATTGTGCAATCAATGCAGTCAATGCTATCATTGGTATCATGGCTAGCATTACGATTCGACGACTGCCTGAAAATACGAAGCGCCGCCTGCGCATCCGCGCTGCCCGTAACGGACGTTCCATGGAACAGGAAGCTCGCGAGCTGCTAGAGGCGGCCTTGGCAAAGACGGAGCCGAAGTCTGAAGATCTGGGTGAAATCATCCGCCGGCGTTTTGCTGCGTTGGGCGGTGTTGATTTGAAGATTCCTCCCCGAGGCCCGATCCGCGATCCCGGAATCCGCTGAAAGCTTGAGTGCCAGCGAATGCTTGTCCTCGACACGAATGTGATTTCGGAGCTCATGAAGGCATCGCCCTCGCCCCGAGTCCTGGAATGGTGGTCGCAACAGCAGTCTGGCGAGCTTTTCACCACCACGGTGACCATGGCGGAGATTCTTTACGGAATCGAAATTCTTCCCAAAGGAAAGCGGCGCGACAGTTTGCTCGCTGAAGCTGAGGCCGTATTCACGCAAGACTTTGCCGGGCGCATCCTGCCGTTCGATGAAGAAGCGGCGCGTTTCTTTCCGGAAATAGCCGCCCAGCGCCGCGCGGAAGGTCGGCCGATTGCGGAACTAGATGCGCAGATAGCCGCCGTCGCCCGCTCGCGCCGCGCCATCCTGGCCACCCGCAACACTGGCGACTTTGAGGGATGTGGCGTGCGCCTGGCGAATCCCTGGGAGGGGTAGTGGCGGGCCGGGGGCAGTGCAACCCAACCGCGTCCGGAGGACGCCTGAGAATAGCCCGGCGTTTCAACGCCGGCTAGATTCAGTACGATGGAACTGCGTCCGGCAGGGACGCTTGATCCGTCTGATACGCACGCGATGAGCTCGTATTTCAGGCGTCCCGCCGGGACGCGATTGTGCTTTGACGGAGGCATTCCCGCCAGTGAACTGGCGGGCTATTGTCAGAGGCGCCTACGGCGTCCGTATCCGCTAGAGCCGGCCGAGCGCAACCGAAGGGACGGCGGCGCTAGCAAACCTGCTAAACTCTTTCGTTTGCCAAGGAGCATGTTCATGCGCCGTTTTACATTTGTTGTCCTTACCATCATTGCGTTTACATTTCCTGCGTTTGCCCAGGCCAAGCATCCCTTCACTTTCGAAGACATGATGAAGCTGAAGCGCGTGGGCGAGCCGGAAGTCTCGCCGGATGGCAAGTGGGTGATCTTCAGCGTGGTCGATGTCGATCTGACCGCGAATACGAAGACGCCGCATATCTGGATCGTGCCCACAAGTGGAGCGGCGGACGCCTCGTCCGCCCAAGATAAAAGTGGGGTGCCCCATGTCTCGCCTCCTTCGCGAGACGTGGGAGCCACAGAACGCATCCTCATTCCAGACCAGGATGCCGACCGTCCGCGCTGGGCGCCGGATGGGAAGCGGTTCGCATTCTTGTCGACGAAAGAAGGCGGCTCGCAGGTTTGGATTTCTGATTTCAACGGCGCGGCGGGCAGAGTGACCGGAGTTTACAAACTGACATCGGTGCCCACTGAAGCAAGCGGCGAACTCTGGTCGCCAGATGGGAACACTATTTTATTCACTTCCGATGTCTATCCAGAATGTGACGGCGAAAGCCGACGAATTTGCCTTGCAATGCGAGGAAACTCGAAGAACATGAGAAATCAAGGGTCAAGGCACTCGTCTTTGACCATCTCCTCTATCGCCATTGGAACGCCTACAAGGAGGGAAAGCGCAGCCATATCTTTCTGGTTGGCCTTATCGCCGGCGTTCCGCCGCACCTGATCCGGTCGAGAGCACCCGCGATCTCACGCCCGGTGACTACGATGCGCCAGTATTCTCGCTCGGCGGGCAGGATAACTATGCCTTCTCGCCAGACGGGCAGGAGATTTGCTACGCCTCGAATCACGATAAGAATCCGGCCGCTTCCACCAACAACGATCTGTGGACAGTGCCCCTCAACTCTGGAGGCGGCATCGGGTCAGGAACGGGCATCGGGAGCGGTTCGGGAGAGCGAGGCTCTGTACGGCTCGCGCCGCCTCCGGCCAAGAACATCACCGCCGACAATCCCGCCAGCGATTCGACGCCGCTCTATTCGCCCGACGGCCGCTACATCGCCTACCGCGCCCAGCAGAGACCGGGATATGAAAGCGACCGCTTCCGGCTGATGCTGTACGACCGCAGGACGGGGGAGAAGAGCAATCTGACGGAGCAACTGGATTTGTGGGTGGGGAGCTTCGCTTGGGATCGGCGTGCTCGAGACATTTTTATATCTGTCGAGGAGAAGGGTACGGCAGGCATTTATCGGTTGGCGGCGTGGCACCAAGCGAAGGTCGAAGCGGCGCCGGACGTGCGAGGAACGGCCGTGACCGGCGGCGGCCCGGTTCTTCAAAAAGTTAGCCAGGGCTTCGACGACGACATCGCCGTAACCCCAGATGGATCGGCTCTCGTGTTTACGCGGATGTCTCTCGAAGCACCCAACGAAATCTATCGTACGCAGGATGCATGTTTTGAGATGAACTCGAAGTCAGACTGTTGGCGGTCTGAGGCTGTTAGTCACCTTAACGATGCCGTCCTCTCGCAGTTTGCCATGTCCCCGCTCGAACCCTTCTGGTTCACCGGCGCACACAACGACAAAGTCGAAGGCTTCCTGGTCAAGCCGCCGAACTTCGATGCCAGCAAGAAATATCCCGTGAAGTTCCTCATCCACGGCGGGCCGCAGGGCGCGTGGGGAGACGACTGGAGCTACCGCTGGAATGCAGAGCTGTTTGCGGTGCCGACTTCATCGACGCGCAAGCGGATACGTGGTTATCATGATCAACTTCCACGGCTCGACCGGTTACGGGCAGAAGTTTATCGACGCCATCAACGGCGATTGGGGCGGCGCTCCGTTTGAAGACCTGATGAAGGGCCTCGACTACGCGGAGGAGCATTTCGCTTTTATTGATAAAGACCGGGAATGCGCGCTGGGCGCGAGCTACGGCGGATACATGGCCAACTGGGTGCTCGGCCACACCGACCGCTTCAAGTGCATTGTGACCCACGATGGCATGTTCAATGCGGAATCCGCGTGGGGAACGACCGAGGAACTCTGGTTCAACGACTGGGAGTTCAAAGGCACTCCCTACGATAACCGTGCGATGTATGAGAAGTGGTCGCCGCACCAGTACGCCAAGAATTTCAAGACGCCGACTCTGGTCATCCATGGCCAAAAAGATTACCGCCTCGACGTAAGCGAAGGCTTGCAGCTTTTCACCACGCTGCAGATGGAAGGCGTGCCGTCTGAGATGCTTTACTTTCCGGACGAAGGCCACTGGGTGCAGAAGCCGCAGAATTCCCAGCTCTGGTACAAAACGGTGAATGATTGGGTCGATCGGTGGACGAAGAAGTAGTTCAGACCTCGGCTTGCGGCGCAAAACGGCGCGTGATTACGCAGAGGATGATCGATCGAGCGTCCCGTAGGGACGCCTGAAAATAGCCCGGCGTTTCAACGCCGGGTAGATTAGCCATCTGCGGAACCCGTCCCGTTAGGGACGGCTGAAATTCTACCGGCGTTTCAGGTGTGCCTCCGGCACAAGGTTGATTTTGTGGCGCCGCAATCCCGCCAGTAAACTGGCGGGCTATTATCGATGGTCCCTCCGGGACCTGCGCCACCGGGGCACCTACGGCACCTGCGGGACTTCTCCAATTAGGGGAAGCTTTCCATCACGTCCGTGAGTGCGGCAGACGTCCCTGCCGAGACTTGAATCTCAACTTCCAGTATTCCGGAGAACGATCCGACGCTCGGCAGTAAATTAGCCAGGCCGTTGGCATCGCTGGTGGTGCTGCTCTGGCTTGCACCTAAGATCACGGGCATCCCTGTTTGTGTGACCGTTGTGTCCCCGGAGGTCAGCGTTAAATCGTTTGCCGGTGGACGCAGCACTGTGGATTGAAACAGGACGCTGGCTCCGAGAACGGGATTCGGCGGAGTGGATGAATCCGTCACTCGGACGGTTAAAGGCTGAAATGGCGGCGCGGTGATGACCTGTGCAGCTCCGGCCACTGCCTGCAGGTTCAAAGCTGAGGCTGCGACTGCGTTGCCATAGGCGGTCTGGCAGGGACTGCCAGAGGCAACGCAGGCAACGACTTGCACATTGGCCGCGAAGGTGGTCAGTGTGAGCGTGACCGTCGCGTAGCCTGTGCTATTCGTAACGGCGCTGGCGGCACTGAGAGATCCGCTTCCTTGAGCGATCCTGAAATCTACGGTTATGCCGGCCTGTGGCGCTCCGGTACTCACGACCCGTGCCGTGATCGGCACGCTTAGGCTGGCTCCCTGCGCGATCCAGAGATAAGGAGTGGTAATTCCGATATCCGATGCTGTGGATGTTGCCGAGAGAGTACCAGAAACCGATTGCGCGGGGTTATACACCGCGGGAGCGAGTGTAGCCGTAAATGTTGCCACCCCAAGGGCGGCGGGAGTGATCGCGGTGGAAGCTATGCCGCTTTCATCCGTGACCACCGAACAACTGGAAGCGCCACCGCAGACGGAGAGTGTGGCGCCGTTGGTGGTGCTCCATACGACCGTCGCACCGTTGACGGCAGTCACGCCATCGGAGGCGACAACACGAACGCGTAGGGCGTTCGCGGCCTGGGTACCTACCGGCGTTTGAGGATTGGTTCCCTGTAAGAGGACGATCTGATCGGTCGATGCTGCCCCCATAGTGAGCGCGTTGGTCATGGTGGAGCTAGAGCCGCTGGCCGGGTCGGTAATGGTGATGGTCTGGGGTCCATCGCTTTGAGGCGGGGCGGCCATCAGGATCTGACTCGCGTTCGTGGCCAGAAGCGGCACTGCGTGACTTCCTACACTGACGGTGAGGCCAGGAGTGAATCCAATACCTTGCAAAGCGATAGCTCCGCCACTGATCGGGATGCGCGCCGGGTTGACTGAGTCACCGTACAGGACATGGGCGTGATACGCATAATCGGGCCGCCCGTCGCCGCGAAGATCGGAGATTCCGACAATGAAGCTGCCTGAATTCAACACTTGTGTATCCAGCCGGCTCATGCCGAAGCTAGAGGAATTGAACGGGACAGTGGTGAGAACTGGCGGCGCCGTGCCCTGCGGATCGGTTGAGTTCCACATACCGACTACGGGGTTTGCTTTCGACTCCGTGGGCGAGCCGGTTTCATCCAGAGCGGTAACCGCAACCGACAACGTGCGGTTGGCCTGCGCGGTGATCAGGAAATACGACACTTCGCCATAGCCGCTGAGAGAGCCAACCCAGTCGCCGGGAGAAGGCACGATCGCCGGGGCGGCCCACGTCTCGCTAGCGGACCATGGCGGAACCGCCAGCGCGCTATCAGACATGGGAATGTCCTGTTCAAAGTCGCCACCCGTGCTGACGGTGATGATAATCGGTGCAAAACTTCCGGATGGAGCCACTTGCGAGAAGTCGTAGGGGCAAACGCCGCTGGACCACACCGGATCCAAAGCCTCGATCGAGAGTTGGTATTGTGCCGTGCTCTTTCCGTTTGGAATGGGCAATCCACCGAGATCGAAAAATCCCTCCGAAGTTTGACTTGTCGAACCGAATTCACTGTAGGCATTTCCCAGGGAATCGATTAATCCTGTAATAGGATTACCGGCGTTGCCGGTGAAGAGAAATCCAGAAACAGAGGAGACCGAGTACTGATGCGAGGGCAATCCCGTGGAAGGATCGATCCAACGTGCGAACACATTCACGCCCTGCATGGGCTGGCCTTCGGCGCCGAAATGATCCACGAAATAGACGGACCCGTGGATTCGAGCAGTGTTCGCTGGGGATGTGGCAGGGGGATAAAGACGGGAAAGCGCGGCTACATCATCCGGCGCGAGCTGGTAGGGGTTCGGATAGCAAACGGTGATGGGAACGCAGTTTACCGAGTCCATGTAATGCATTACCGGAAAGCCAGCGTAATCGTCGGCGGTTGGGTGCGGATCGCCAGTGCTTACATTTACATTCAGTTGCGACCAGCCGAGGCCAAGGACGTTTCCCAGCACACGTACGAGGCGGTATTCCACGTCCGTAAGTTGCGCAGTCTGAAGGGCGCACTGCCCGTTGATTACGACCAAGGCGTGCAGCAAATTTGCGCTGGTATTGAAGTTGTCCGCACCTCCATAAACCGCGTTCCAGAAGCATTGCGATGGAGCGCCCGCACCCGCGCCTAGCAGTGCGTCAGTCACTGAGCCGTCATAGTCGTAGACAATCCCCACCGGAGTTTCAGTGGCAGCGGGAGTGATGTCGGCTGGAGCGGTTATGGTTCCAATCGAGTTGACGGCGATGTTGCTGCCGTTTACGTCTTCGGCGAGGTGGCCCGGATTGGTGACCGTGATGGCTGCCACGGGAACTGAACTCCATTGCAGAAAAGCTCTTGCCACGAAAGCGTTGGCGGCTGTGTTCGGCAGGATGGGGCTCAGGTCCCCCTGGTCCGTGTAGTAATTCACCTGGCCTTGCGACCAAGTGAGGGGTTGGCCCATCGCAGCTGAGTCGAAGAAGGTGGAACCGGCAACATATTCGGGGCCTCCGGCGATGGCGATCACGACGAATGATAGGACCACAGCGAGAATTGCAGCCAGATGAAGCAAAAGGCGGCCGGTGTGTGCTACGGATCTCTGCGTGATCAGGGCGATCATTCTTCACCGCTGGCACGCCGTACCGCATGGAAGAAGTCGTTATAGGGAACAATTCTTTTCCCGCCAATCACCGGATCGGCCGCCAGCGCGGAAATATTTTGGACATTCGTCTTGATCCTGCCCTGAGGATCGATTGCGAATCTCCCCATGGGTCCAGCGACGGGACTGGTGAGCCCCAGCCTGCTGCGAGGATACAAAAACAACATGACGCGCTCCCCTACACGATAGTGCTCTTTACTGGTCCAAAGGCCGGCCCACTCGTGGATGGTTAAGTTCTGCCCGGTGGTCGTTCCGCGAATTGCATGTTCCACCTGAAAGATGACCATGGTGGAAGCCGTGGTCTGGCCGGGTGCTGATCTGAGACGGCCGCCGGCACGTCCCACAGCAGTAACGCGGCCGGAAAATATGATTCCGGCAGTGCTGGTGATTTGCGGCAGGCCGATCGGGGATGGGGCGACCGGCATACGCCACGGTTCAGCGACAGGCACAGGAAGGTGAACCGGGGAAAAGCGAGGAGTATCCGGCGGACCCGCTGTTATGGGCGTGAGAATACGGACGTGATCCTCAGCGTCGGTCTGTGCCCGCAGTGGGGAAACTAAGAAAATCGAGCCTAAGAAAATCAGCAAGGAACAGGCGAGCAGACGCCAGTAGCTCCCGGTCATAGCAATCACCCTGGAACCAATATCTGCTCGGAGGTTTTGGGAAACCAATCGGATCGTAAGCGGAGTCGATGAAATCGCGCAGTGACAGATATCACAATGAGCCTGTGGATCGCAGGAGCCCAGGAATAACGCGCCGGAGCTAAAAAATTGGCGGGAAGGGCCTTCTTTCTAAACCAATAGCCGCAAAGGGTGACACGGGCTAATCCTTTCGCTCGCGATGCCGATATTGCAGTCAGGGCGACTTGCGTGAAAATCCTGTTGGTGGATGACAGCAAAACGATTCTGCGTGAAAACGAACGCGTTCTCCACAAGGCGGGGTATGAAGTGATTTGCGCCGAGGACGGCGAGTGCGCGTTGAAACTGGCGCGGGAGCATAAGCCGGACTTGATCCTGCTGGATATGATCCTTCCAAAGGTGAGTGGCCCAGAGGTGCTCGCCCGCTTGAAAAATGACACTGCAACGGCAGGCATTCCAGTTGTAGTGCTAAGCAGCCTCACGGAGAAGAACCGGCAAAAGCTGATCGAAGCCGGGGCTGAAGATTACGTGGAAAAGAACTCCCTCGCGCCCCAACCTGGCGTAAATTTACTGCCCACCGTACTGGAAAATTTGATCTGCCGGATTAACCGCAAACGGGGAATTGCTTTCAGCAGCATCCCTCTGAACAAAAAATAGAATTGTCTATACGAGAACCTGCGAGTCTCCCATACGCGCGGTTACTTGGGAAAGCGGTCGGCAAAAGATTCCGCTTATGGCCTGCGCCGCAGGTGTTCTTCGGCGCTCAAATTTGCCCCGGCCAGCAACAATAATCCCGAAAGGAACGCCCAAAACATCATGCTCACCGATAGAGAGAATGGGCCATAGACCTCGCCGAAATTAAGCCAGGGCAGGGCCAGAATATAGCCGTACTTCAAAGCCTCCGAGAGCAATCCCATGATGAGGGCCGCCGGAAGCACGGCTCGTGCCGGAACTTTGCCATTGGGTAAAACCCAATAGATGAGAAAGAAGATGGCCACGCTGGTGGCGATGGCAAATACCTTCATCATGACGAAGGCGGCCAGTCGAATAGAGCCGGTGCCGTGGCCGCGCAATACGAATTGCAACAGGGCCATGTTTCCGGCGGTCATAGCAATGGAAAGCAAAGTCAGCACGCCACAGCCGAACGCCAATCCCAAAGAGATCAACTGATTCCCTAGGTACGACCGATTATTGGGGAATCGCCATATTCGGTTCAGAGCAACTTCCAGCGGCATGAATACGCCCGAAGATGTGACCAATAAAATAATGAGCGAAACGACCTGCACGCGTTGGCGGCTGTTTACCATGGCGTTGAGGTTGCGAATCACGAATTCCTGCCCTGCTGGCAGATAGTCTCGCAAGAGCTCCAGAATTACGTCGTACATCACGCGAGAATGAAAAACGCGCCGGATCAGCGTCATCAGCAGAACGACGAAAGGGAAAAAGGCCAATATCGCGTTGGCAGCGACCGAGAATGCAAAAGTGTGCACATCGGTCCGCAACAGATACTTTATGGTGGAGACCGTTATCCCTGAGGATCGTTTGCGCCGTTCCGGTGGCGGCGGCGTAGTAGGTCGCTCCGTCAGCGGAGGCGTTACAACCGGAGCTGTGGTCGGTTCAGGCATGGCCGTACAGGCTAATCCTATCAAGGGTTTGGCTCGGTGGCGGCTTTTCGTAGCAAACCAAAGTTCCGGTGGAGGAACGGCTTTTCTTATACTTCGTTAAAAGAATCGAAAAACGGCAGGTTGCCTTTTTTTACGTTTCCCTTCTAATTCTTCTTGTCAAACGATTTAGTAGTGCTTATTATCGTTTGCTCATTCCCGCTGTATGCCGGGCGATGGGTTCGTAAGGCAGGTTGACGTCTTGAGTAGGGCCGTAGAAATAGCGTCGATGGTCCAGGGCTCCGAAAGTTCTCGCCGCAATGTCTTCGCGTGGCGTTGAACTCGAGGAGTCTTTTGCTTTGGGGCAATTTCCGCGGCACTGATGGACGCGACCGGGTTCCACCGTTTTTCCGAAGGGGGCGTTCCGGTTCGCCGGAGCAACAATAAAGGAGATTCGGGGAACCAATTCTTCACGACAGTGAAAGGAGTTTTCCGTGAGAGAGAAGGGAACAGTAAAGTGGTTCAACGGGGCGAAAGGATATGGATTTATCCAGCGCTCCACGGGGGAGGATGTCTTCGTACATTTTTCGGCAATCCAGGAGAACGGTTACCGCTCGCTCAATGAGGGTGAGACCGTGGAGTTCGATCTGCTGAAAGGCCCCAAGGGCTTTCAGGCGGGCAACGTCGTCCGCGCCTAATCTGCTGACTGCGATTTCCTACCCTCCCGCTCCGGGAGGGTTTCTTTTTTGTGGAGTTACTCATTGTGTGTCAGGGCACGTCCTCGACACCTTTCCCGATCTTGTCATTCCGACCGGAGCCGGACCCTGAGCGAAGTCGAAGCCGGTCGGCGGAGGAACCTGTTGTTCTTTCGCATATATAAGTTTTTATATACAAACGACCCGCGGTCTGCTAGATTGAGCTGGTGATTGAAACCCGCCCAATGGAAGTGGTCTTCTTGGGTGACTCGAAGGACATCATCAGGGGTTTTCCTGCTGCTGTCCGTGAGGATTTCGGCGGTGATCTGCGGCGACTGCAGGGCCGTGAGCATCCTCTGGACTAAGGTCCCATGGCGCCGGCATTGCCAGGGGTGTTCGAGTTGCGTGCCGATGACAAAGATCTTTGGTACCGGGTGTTCTACCACGTGCGCGATGGCGTGATTTACGTTCTACATTGCTTCACCAAGAAGACTAACAAGACATCTCAGGGCGACATCGAAATTGGGCGCAAACGTTTGAACGATTTGAAACAACGATTGATAAAGGCAAAGAAGCATTGAAATTCAGGGACCCGGAAGGGACCCGCCAACAGGAGATATACACAGAATGCCTCGCAACGTGTTCGAAGACCTCGGATTCTCACCAGAGGAAGCGGCTGCACTGAAACTCAAGACTGATTTACACACCAAAATTGTGAAGCGTGCGGCCCGCCATTCCCAACAGGAACTGCAAACGCTCCTAAACGCCACGCAACCGCGAATAAGCGACCTGTTGCGCGGCAAGATGTCGAAATTCAGTTTGGAAATGTTGGTAATCTACGCGGAAAAACTAGGGCTGCACACTGAGATCAGAACGACCGCGCCCAAGAAGCGAGCCCAAGCACGACGGGCCGCTGCCGGCCTCGCCCATTTCGCACTCTAGCCTCCTGCCCAAACGTTGTCACTGAGGAAGTCGAGTCCCCGGCTTCGCCGGGGACTCCCAACGAAGATCTTTCCCTGAGCTTGACGAAGGGACCTCTGCAACTCGCCGGCACCACCGGAGATTAAACCCTTTTCTTGCGGCCCAATTCTTTATTGTCATTCCGATAGTCATTGTCATTCCGACCGGAGCCGGACCCTGAGCGAAGTCGAAGGGGACGGCGCAGTGGAGGAACCTGCTGTTTGTTGCGCATATAAGATTTTATGGTAATGAAGTGAAGATATCCAGCGCCGTAGTAGCGATGCAGCCCTGTCGGCGTCGGCAGCCTCTACCACAGAAATTCATTTCTTCCTTTCTTCCTTCGGGGGTCTACTTGAAGGCGTTGGGCTTGATCTGGAATTGGGCAGTTAACGAACTTGTTCCCTTGTACCGTATTACTGCGCCCGTTTCGGATTGATAGGTCAATGCATGTGTTTTCCACTGTTTGGGCTTAAGTAGGAATTCGTACAAATGATCACTGACGGATTCCGAGAGCGCGGTTTTAGGCAAAGATTCAACGCTGTAGTGGAGAACTCCGGGGATCTCCAGTCGCTGGGTGTGAGATGAGGTTTCCATTCTTATGGCAACCCTAATGAGGTCTTCGGGACCAACGCCGTAGTAGTTGCCGAAGAAGTCATTTAATTTACTGACCAGCAAGGCGTCCGCTGAGTTGCTAACGTATAAGGTGTATCTTGAAGGTGCCCAGTACCCCTCGGAATTCCCAATAAGTACAAAAGTGGCCTCTCCGTAGGAAAGATCGTGAGTTTTAGGTTGGAACACTTGTACGTTCAGACAATGTCGGACGTTCGCTCGCCCGGTTTCCCAGCAAGGACAAGGGATCGCGCATGAACAGGCGTCCGACCACACTCCGGAGATCCCGATGGGCGATTCGCCGAGTTCCTCTTGGCCGACCGCACCGCCTCGCATGGGCAGATAGAATGCGATGGCCAATACCAAGAGCCAAGCGTGGTTGATGCTTATACATCTCATAGGTAATGGTCTATTGGACAGCCGCCCGGACTATTTGCAAACCGCCATTAGTCGCGCCAGCGATGAACGTGTAGGTGCCATTTCGGTAGCAAGACACGCCGACTGCGTTCTTGTCGTAGTCATGTACATAGCGGACTGTCTCTCGAATTTTATTGGTCGATGTCTCCATTACAACCAAATAGTGCGTGTGTCGCTCCGGGCCATCTGGGGAGCGATACTGAGCGACCAGCAGTCCGCCACCCGCCATGACCCCTTCCAGATCCGCCCCTTTTACAGGCGGCGCAAGGGGCACTCTTCGCGCCGATCCGCCTGGCGCGACGATGAAGACGGGCCCCCTTGGGGTATTTCTCGTAAGGTAAACATTGCCGTCGTCCGCAGTTCGTAAAAAAGTTACCTCGATCAAATTGCGCTCCTGCTGCGCCGGGTTAAAGCTGCTGTCGATTGGTTTTAGCTTTGCGTCTTTGTCAGTCACATCATCCTTCAGGATCACCTGGCGCAGAAATTGCCCGGTCTCTGTGAAAATGGCCGTGAACGGCACAAAGGGAACATCGTGCCCTTTCGCCATACCTGCGATGAGAAGGTTGCCGGAAGGGAATGCTGCAAGTCCCCGAGGCTCGAAGTCCGGTCTAAACCCAATGTCGACCACCGCCGAGGATACGTATGTCCCATCGATCTTAAAACGGCTAATGTAGTAGATAGTCGGACTATGGGGTTTTCCTTTTCCGCTGAGGACAAACACCTCACCGTTTGCTGGGGCAAAATCGTAGAAGTCGTTTTGAGAGAATTCAGGAATCTTGCTGAGACGAATGTTAGAAAGAATCTTCCCGTCGGCGCCTATAAGAGTGACGGCACGCTCTGAGTTGCCAGAGGCAAACTTGACGTACAGCACCCCGTCCAAGCCGCACTTCATTGGTTGTTGGACCGCGAAACCGCTCTCCGCCTTATAACCCACAACAGAGACTTGGTCGAGATACGTGAGACTGCTGAAGTCTTGCGCATCTGCGGCCAAGCTTGCCAAGGCGATGAGGGGTGCAACGAGTCTATAAATAAGCATTGTTACCTCTCTTAGACAAGCTCTTTGCTACCCAGGACTATAGTGTGTCGCGATTCTTAGTGGCGTAGCGGACCGGGTGTGAGGCCGGGTTCGCTGACGAGCGGTCGTTCTGGTACACCTTTAACAGTACAGACAAGGCCAGCAGGACAGGAATTGCCGCATAGGGAGCCTCCACACGAACGCGATCGAACATATATGAAAAGGTGTAGACATCGCGAAACTATTCTGTTCTTGTTCGGACTTCGTAACACAGCCGCAGCCGTACTGCATTTTCATACACATCGGAGTTCGCAACGATTGGGGGCTGGCCCAGCTTGGGCCCTCGCCGACATTACCAGCGCAACAGGCTGCCCCTACTCCTCGCGGTGTTCGACGAGTGGGCATTCGTGAAATCTGCACGACGGGCCGCTGACTTTGCATAGTGCACCTGTGATATCCAACCTTGCCATCCACAGCCCCAACCGTCGATCATTCTTACTGGCGTAGTGCGGACAAATGTCTTCACCACGAGGCCCGCGCAAGCTAACCCCTTTGCCTCGCGTATTTTGATACATAAGTCGTTTGTAAAACGGATTTTGCAGCGATTTTTCTGCTAACTCGGTGATTCCAATAAGGGGTGGGGAGGGGGAGGGTATACCACAGAAAGGCGCGTGCAATTTAGAAGCGGTCGAAACATATACTCACCGCAGCTCCACCGACACCAGGTCGCCATCGGAGACGCCGCCGGGCTTGTAGTTCACTGATACCGATCGATCATTCCAGGCACACGAGAACGAATCGGCGCCGATCAGTAACAGCGATTTGTAATCGGGGGTGCGCAGCTTCATGACTTTTCCGCCGGAAGAAACAGTGAGAATGGCTGCAGGGGATTTCGAGCAGTCCACACCCACCAGGCGGCCCTGAAAAAACTTTGCCGGACGCATGTCCCCGGTGCTGGGCGAAGTCTGCTCTGCCGCGGCGCGTTTGGCGGCGTCCTGATCCAGCACATCAAATGGAGAACTCTGCGGAGAAAATTTCGGAGCATTCGAAGCCGCGGAGAGTCCATACTTCTGCTGGTTGGCCAACTGGCTCAACTGCTCGCGCGCTTCCGCCGCTACCTGCGGATTGCCGCTGCTTTTCAAATGTTCCAGTAAGGTTCGCGCGGCGTCCCATTTCTTGTCTTCAATATGAATTTGCGCGAGATGATAGACATATTCCTGGTTGCGCGGGCTGAGCTGGATGGCGGCGCGTTCCGCCTGCAAGGCGGCGATAGGGCCGCCGCCCACCATGCGCGCCATCGCCAGCAGATCGTAAGCGTCGGCGAATTCCGGATACCACTCCAGCACCGCGCGCAGATCCTGCATCATGTTAGGCAGGCCCTGGATATCGGCGTGTCGAGCATTGGCGACGCGGTATTTCATTACCGAAACGTAATAACGAATCCACATGTCACGCGGGTTGAGGGCCGCGGCATCGCTCAGTTCTTCGGCAGCCGCATCGAATTCGCCGTGCTGGATGTGATCCCAGGCCAGGGCGCGGTGCGCGATCTCGTTGCCGGTGGCGGCTACAAGAGGAGCTTGCTGTGTTGCATCATTCTTATCTTTATCGGATTTCTTACTGCTGGCTTTGCGTTGAGTTGCGGGGTCGACGGCTGTGGCCAGCGACTGTAATTCCCGCAAGCCGGCGGCGCGGCGTTCGGGAATTCTGGTTTTGATTTCAGCCGCGTACGCGCGAGCATCGGCTTCGCGCATCGGCGTGGCGATGATCGCGCTATCTTCCGGGCTTACCGGTACGGGAAACTGGTAAACCTGCGGCGGATTCTGCGGTGGATTCGGCTGCTTCGACTGATCGAGTGCCGTGAACAGAGGCGTCAGCGAGTGGAAGTAAGTTTTCACTGCCTGGTCGAATTGCGCCGGCGTCACGCCATAGGCTTTCTGAATGGCCTCTTCCACTGGCACGTGTTGGTTCTCAACCAGATCAAAGTAAGTACCGGTTTCAGGCAATTTCTTTTCGTGCAGCAGGTAATGAATCGTCATCCACGACTGGGCGTAGAAGAGCGTGTGGTGCGTAGCTTCGTTATAAGAAGAAGTGTCGTGCTTCATGGTGAGCAGATCAGGCAGCGCGAGCCAGACCTGGCCACTTAGGAGCTCAGTAAGCGACTTTGGCGGATTGCGAACCTGGTGCTGGTTCTCCAGTAGATCCTCGCCGAACAGGTTGTTCAATTCAGGATCGCCGCCGATCTCGACTTGCCGGTTATCGACGCGGATCGAGCTGAAATATTCCGCCAGCCCTTCGTCGAACCATCCTTCGACTGGAGGATAGTTATAGTTCAGCAGAAGATGGGCGAAGTCGTGGGCGACGGCGCGCCACGGCTCTACTTCGAACATATTCAGCACGATGAAATTCTGGTCCGTTCCGGGGACGAAGAATCCTGGAACGCTGATCGGCTGCCCCTGCCTCAATGGGGCAGTCTGGTAATAATCTTTGTCATTCTTTAAAGCGAGAATGGTCAGCGGCAGCGGCTCATTGAGACGCTCTTTCATCAGCAAGATAGCGAATACAGAACGCATCTGCTCAAAGCGCAACGCAACTTCTTTTCCCTTTTTCTCGCCCGCATCTGTGATGACCGTGAAATGCGTGGAGTGAATTTCAAGCCAGGGAGAAGGCTCAGTTTCGCGAGCCGAGGAAAATGAAAGAATTCCTAAAAATGTCACTACGAGCAATAAACCGGGGATAGGACGAATGCGAGCCATGCACATTCCGCCTTGGGACGCGGGCAATAAAGAGATGCTAACACGGCCCCGGCAACGCGGCGGCGGCAACTGGAACGCGGGGATGGGCTATTCCGGCAAGCCCAGGCGGCGCGTCAGGTCCGCGTAGCGGGGGTCAGAACGGATGGAGTCGAAGGCGGGGTAGCGGACCGCGAAGATCAGCTCATCGTCCTGCTCCGCGAAGGCTTTTTCCAGGGACTCGAAAGCCTGGTTACGATCGCCAGCCAGTGCAAATCCTACCGCGATGGCTGCCATGTTGTCCCGCGGATTGGGAGCAGCGAGCACCATATGGCTGTAGCCTTGGGCATCTGCGCTCCACGATCCGGACACTGGTGCGAATTTGCGGAATTCGCTCTCTGCATCCGCGAAGTGGCCTGTAGTTGCATATAACTGCGAGAGCTTATAGTGCGCAGGCGCAAAAGCTGGATCGCGTTCCAGCACCTTCTGGAATTGGGCGAGCGATTCGGGGTAGTGGCCGGCCACCATCAACGTCACCGCGTAATTCGTATTGACGATGGAAGATAGCGGATCGAGCGATAGGGCGGTGCGGAATTCTTCCAGGGCCTGATCGATGCGCTTTTCGGGAATCAAGTAGCTGAACGCGTAAAAATAATGCGCCGTGGCGCTATTTGGATTTAACTCAATTGCGCGGCGGAACTCCGGCTCCGCTTCGCTCCACCGCCAACCCATGGCGAGAGCGCCGGCTCGGGCGGTATGGGCCTCGGGCAGGGAATCGTCCAGTTCGAGCGCCTTGCGGCTAGCCTCGTCTGCCAGCAGGCGCGCTTGCCGCGGGGTGATGCCGATGCCGTAGCTGGAGGCCACGTTGTAGGTATCGGCAAGGCCTGTGTAAGCGAGAGCGTAGTTAGGATCGGCCGCGATCGCCTGCTGAAATAGATCGATGCTTTTTTTCAGACCCTCCGGCGTGCGCCCGTACCAGAGCTGGCGGCCTTCCAGATAAAGGCGATAGGCTTCCGGGTTCGTGGTTCCAGCATTCCCCAGCTTTTGCGTTGCCTTGGCGGGATCGGTGCGGTGCAAGCTGGTGGAAATATCGCGAGTAATCTCTCCCTGCACTTGGGTGACATCCGCGGCTTTGCGCTCATAGCGCGAACCCCATAGCTCGCTGCCGTCGGCGGTATCGACCAAATCGGCTTGCACCGCCATGTCGTCACCGTGTTGCGTGATGCGCCCCATGAGAACCGCGTCGACTTGCAGCTTTTGGCCAATCTCCCGCGGATCTTCCTGGCTTCCCTTAAAGCGGAAGACCGTGCTGCGCGCCATCACTTTCAGATCGCGGAGCCTGGAGAGAGTACCGATCAAGCTATCCGTCAGTCCATCGCTTAGGTATTCGTTATTGGCGTCAGACGTGCCATTCACGAAGGGAAGTACCGCGATCGAACTGACGTTGTGCGTTGCGGACTTGTCACGCAAAAAGTAGGCAGTGGTCACGGCGCCGACCAGGACAATGGCCGCAGCCACGGCAACCCACTTTATTGAGATATGAGCTTGCCTGCCGGCGGGCATACTGACCGAAGATGAAGATGCAGGTGCAACGCTCGCCGAAACGCCTGACGAACGTCCTGACTCGAAGTCACGCTTCAGGCGCGCCAAATCGGTTCGCAAATCAGCGGCGGACTGGTAGCGCAGATTGCGGTCCTTCTCCAGAGCCTTGTTAAGGATGCGTTCCAGTTCCGTGGGCGTATCCGGATTCAGCCGCACGGCCGAAGGCGGCGCTGCATCCAGGATGGATTTGAAGATTTCCGCCGAGCTGCCGCCGCGAAAAGGAAGCGTGCCGGTCGTCATCTCATAAAGGACGGCACCGAAAGAAAATAAATCGCTGCGGGCATCCAGTTCCTTGGCGCGGGCCTGCTCCGGCGACATGTAGGCGATGGTTCCCAGCGTCGAGCCCGGACTCGTAAGGTTTGGGTCGATCGCTGCCGTCATCGTGTTCGCGGATGCAACCTGATTTTGCGATGTGGTTGTAGTGCTGGCAATCTTCGCCAGGCCGAAGTCGAGGATCTTGGCATGTCCTCGTTTAGTCACGAAGATGTTGGCGGGCTTGATGTCGCGATGAACGATTCCTTCGGAGTGAGCGGCGTCGAGGCCGTCGGCAATTTCAATGGCAAGGGAGAGAGTGGTTTCGTTATCGAGTGGCTTGCCCGAAATCATGTGCTTCAGCGTTAGGCCATCGAGAAACTCCATGGCGATGAACGACTGTTCGCCATGGCGGCCAATTTCGTAGATGGTGCAGATGTTCGGGTGATTCAATGCCGATGCAGCGCGCGCCTCGCGGCGAAAGCGCTCCAAGGCCTGGGGATCGCGGGAAAGTTCATCGGGCAGGAACTTGAGGGCAACAAATCGACCCAGTTCGGTGTCTTCGGCTTTATAAACCACTCCCATGCCGCCGCCGCCTAGTTTTTCCACGATGCGGTAATGAGATATGGTTTGGTCGATCACTGTTTGTGGTTGACGTACCGAGGCCGCTTTATCTTACGAGCCGCGTATTGGACAGTCAACGAAGTTGCGATAGCCGGGGTTTACAGGTGCGCCGTTCTTCGACTAGGCCGTCGAACTTCGCTCGACCGGACAGCCGAGGGCGGCTGTCTCCACATAAACGTATGCGATTGACGGCGCGAAGCGAAAAGAAGTTAAATAGTGCCGACCGAATCGCGATTGATCCCTGCCGGGTTTCGATGCGTAGAGGAGGCCTAATGCGAGGTATCAAGCGCGTCCTTGGATTGTTCGCTTCTTCCCTGGTTTGTATTCCCGTGACCGTTGCTCAAACCAATCCTCCACCATCCGATCCGCACGAGATGGTCACGAGCCAGCCGCGCACTCTCACCAAACCGGCTGATCGTAATGCCGCGCTCGATCTTCTGGACCGTGCCCGGCAAAACTATGATCTGCGCGAAATCGGTGCTCCCTACTCGTTGAAAGTCTCGTTTGAAACCAACGGATCGGCGCAAAACGAGGGCGAAGGGACGATGGAAGAATTATCCGACGGAGCCACCCAGTGGCGTTGGACCGCGCAAATGCAGGACTCACGCGTGCTGCGAATTGGCACGGACGGCCGAGTCTATGGCACGAATGCTTCCGAAGCTGTGCCCTTGCGCGTTCAACTCGTACGCTCCGCCCTGCACTGGCCAATCATGCGAATGGCCGGCGCTTCCGCGATTCGCGCGGCGGAGGTGAAACGCGACGGCATGGCGACGTCGTGTTTGCTGCTGAGCGCCGCCGTACCGCCGAATCCGGCGCCGCGGTCATGGTTCGAGCGGGAATACTGCATCGACGCCAGCACAGGTCTGTTGCAGATGTGGTCGGAGGCGCCGGGAATTTACGCAGTCTACGACTACACGGGTGCCTCAAACTTTCACGGCCATACTGTGCCTAAGCAGATTGCCATCTTCGAAGATGGGCGGCTAGCGGTTCAGGTGCGCGTCGAGGGCCCGGAAGACGCGCCCAATATCGATCCAAATCTATTCAAGCCGACGCCGGAAATGGTGGACGCGGGCGGTTCGTTCACCTTGGCTTCGCCCAAGCGCTTCCCGATGCGCGTGGATCCGACGGATGGGCCGACCTCAACTCTTTTTCAGCCAGTGATCGTTCACGCCATTCTGGATGCGCAAGACGGCAGCGTGCTGGATGCGGAAGCGCTGCAGAGTTACGATCAGGACTTGAGCCGCGCCGCTGTGGACCTGGTCAAGAGCACATCGTTTGAGCCGTCAGGATTTCAACAAGAGGCATTCATCAACGTTCAATTTCATATGCCGGCGGTGAGCTGGGGCGGTCCGCCGGTATTTCACTCTTCCGTGCGCTGGGTGATTTGGGATTATCGAGGCAGAATTCCTCCGGTAAAGAGAATGCCTCACCCGGGAAACTAGCCGCTACTAGCCGCTATCGTGGCGGTCATTAGAGCGGATGCATGCGGTCGATTGCGCGCTAACGCCTGATTGTCTCAGCCGGTGTATTTTCCTTTGACAGAGGCTCCGAGCGACACAGATGAGATTCGAACTGCTTCGCAATCGTCGGGTAGTGAGTGCCAACAGGGAATAAAAAATTCAGTTGGCAGTCTCTGCACTGCAGAAAACGGCCCGCGCCTGACATTAGGATAGCGATGCGATGAGACGAAAGCACGAAACTGTTGGCCGACATTACATATCTCAACTTTCTTGTTCGAAGGTCATCGTCATGCGTATGTTTTCTTTATAAAAAAGGCCGAACTAACCCATGGCCGCTTGCATGATTTAACTGAAGTAACCATAACTCCCAACTATCTCGATTACTGTTCCATTTTGAACAGCTTCCCAAGGGGGAACTAAGCCACACTGGCACTATCAGTAAAAGAGGCGGTGTAGTGTGGTCGCGACCGAATCCCAAATTGTGCATCGAGTCTTACTCGTCGATGACGACGATGCGGTTCGCGAGATGATGCTTTTGACGCTGCAATCCAAGGGCTTTGAAGTAGTAGCAGCTGCCAGCGTGACTGAAGCTTTGAGATTCATCACAACAGAGAGCTTTGACGTGCTCATCACCGACCTTCACATGCCAAATCCCGCCGATGGTTTCACGGTTGTTACGGCCATGCGCCATTCCCAGCCGGGAGCACTTATCTTGCTGGTCAGCGGCTATCCCGACGTGCAGAGTGCGATGTCCGCTATCCTTCTGCAAGCCGACGAAATCATCGTGAAGCCCTTCGACACCGGTAAACTGGCGGAGCTTCTTCGCGACAAGCTGCTCTCTCGCAAACCCGCTACCCGGAAGGATAAGGAGAGGGTAGCCACGATTCTCGAACGCTGCGCGACCGGTGTGGTCGAAGACTGGCTGGAGCGGGTAAAAGAAAACACAGAGCTGAATTATCTTTCCCTTACTGACGAAGAGCGGACCGGGCATTTGCCTAAGCTGATCGAAGATCTGACTGCTCGCCTCAGAAAGACAGGCGCCATCAAGGCCGCCGATGCTGTCCCTTCCGTCGCCGCGATTTCTCACGGCAAGCTGCGTTATTTGCAGGGGTACACTCCAGCGATGCTGGTGCAGGATTCGCGAATACTGCAAGTGACCCTCTTCGGGACACTGCAACACAATATGAGCTTTCTGGACTTTAGCCTCCTGTTACCTGACGTTATGACCATTGCGGATGAAGTGGATGCGCAACTGACGCAGTCGATGGAGAGCTACATGAAGGTGATGCAAAGTCCAGTCGCAGCGTAGATGCGGCCTTCGAGGATCGTGTCGGCGCCGGGCATTTCAGAATGCACGTATCGCAAACTTCGCCATTTGGATCGGCGAACCGCTGGCAATCACTCTATATTTTAGGTGAATTTGCTACGGACTAGTCCCCGCTGGCGTGGTTCTGTGTAGGCACGAGGACGAGCCGCGGCTTTGCTTCCACGGGCAATTGCTGCGATGCGCGCCCGCAAGCCTGCAGGATGCCGATAACTACGGCGTAAGCCGCGACGACGCCAATTCCAACCGAGGCCACCACCGTAACGCAGAGAATCAGAGGCATGAAAAGCGAAATCACGGTCCACCCTGTCTAAATCAAAAGATCGAAATTCAAAAAACCACAGTCAGAAATGGCAATACTCAGATGCCGCCGGCTCAAATTTCGTCTATGCGGCTTATTCAATCTACCTGCCTTAATGCCCGCCGCTAGTGACGACCCAGATGCTCCGCGACCCTCGGGCTCCGTAGTAAAATACGGAGTAGAGCTGCGCACTCCTAATGTCGAACAATTCTGTAGGGCTGTCGACGTTACGGAAGGGCTATCCAGCCTGGATTTTCAGACCAGAACCAAATGGCTATTACTAAGATTTCAGTGCGCGGGGCGCGACAGCATAATCTCAAGAACATCGACGTTGAGATTCCGCGCAACACGCTGACTGTGGTGACCGGGCTGAGCGGTTCGGGCAAATCATCGCTCGCGTTTGACACGATTTATGCCGAGGGCCAGCGCCGTTATGTGGAGACGCTTTCCACCTATGCCCGCCAGTTCCTCGACCAGATGGAGCGCCCGGATGTAGATGCAATTGATGGACTTAGCCCCTCGATTTCGATTGAGCAGAAGACCACCAGCCGTAGTCCTCGTTCAACCGTCGGCACGATTACCGAAATCTACGATTATCTTCGCTTGCTGTTCGCTTCTATTGGGGTTCCGCATTGCCCTAAGTGTGGACGGCCAATCAGCCGCCAGTCCGCTGAGCAGATTGTGCAGCGGGTGATGGCCCTGACTCCCGAGGATCGCGTGATGGTGCTCGCGCCGATCGTCCGCGGTCGTAAGGGCGAATTCAAGAAAGAGATGGAGACGCTGCTCAAGCATGGCTACACCCGCGCCCGGGTCGACGGCGAACTGGTGAACATGGAGGATGACCTCAATCTTGATAAGCGAAAGAATCACACGATCGAAGTGCTGATTGACCGTCTGCTGGTGAAACCGGGCATCGAGCACCGGCTGGAAATGTCGGTAGGTCTGGCCATGAAATTGGCCGGTGGGCTGGTGCAGGTGGCCGTGGTCGGAGGCGAGGAGCAACTCTATTCGGAAAAACTGGCTTGCCCGGATTGCGGCATTAGCGTACCGCAACTTGAACCGCGTTCATTCTCGTTTAACAGTATGTATGGCGCGTGTCCCGAATGTCACGGCCTAGGTAGCCGTTACGATTTCGATCCTGCGAAGGTGATTACGGATTGGTCGAAGCCGCTGCTCGATGGTGGGCTGGGGCCGGGTTCGGCTTCGCAGGGGCTGATCCACAGTTTGCAGGTGACTGCGGCGGCGCATGGCATCGATCTCAACACGCCCTTTGAAAAGTTTCCCGAAAAGATTCAGGATCTGCTGCTGAATGGAGAGTCAGGACGCGGCAAAACCGGCTTCCGCGGAATTTTTGGATATTTAAAACAGAATCTCGAGGAGTCGACTTCCGAGGGCTACCGCGACTGGCTGATGGATCACATGTCGGCGAGCGAGTGTCCCGTTTGTCATGGCAAGCGCCTGCGGCCGGAAAGCCTCGCCGTGAAAGTGAGCGGTATCTCGATTGCCGATTTTACGGCGCTGCCAATTTCCAACGCGCTTGAGGTTGCGCGCAGCATCAAGCTTGCAGGACGCGAAGAGAAAATAGCCGGCCGTGTGATGCACGAAGTTGTGGAGCGGCTGCAATTTCTGAATGCGGTGGGATTGAACTATATTTCGCTGGACCGCTCGGCGGCGACTTTATCAGGCGGCGAAGGGCAGCGCATTCGCCTGGCCACGCAGATTGGCTCCAAACTGCGCGGCGTGCTCTATGTTCTGGACGAGCCATCGATTGGATTGCATCATCGCGACAACGGACGCCTACTCACTGCTCTCGAAAATCTGCGCGACTTGGGTAACACAGTTCTCGTCGTCGAGCATGACGAAGAAACGATTCGCCGCGCGGATTATGTAATCGATCTCGGTCCGGGCGCGGGACGCCATGGTGGCGGCCTGGTCGCCCACGGCACGCCGGAAGAAATTATGCGCGATCCCGATTCGCTGACTGGCGCCTATATCTCGGGAAGAATACAGATTGAGATGCGGCCAGAGCGGCGGCAGAAAAACGGCGCGGCTCTTACGATTCTGGGAGCGAAGGAAAACAATCTTAAGAATCTCGATGTCACTTTTCCGCTCGGCGTGATGACCGTGGTGACAGGAGTTTCCGGTTCGGGCAAGTCCACTCTGGTCAATGACATTCTTTATCGCGCGTTGGCGCGGCAACTCTACCGGTCGCGCGAAAAGGCTGGCGAGCACAAATCGATTATGGGCGCGGAGACCATCGATAAAGTGATTCGCATCGATCAGTCGCCGATCGGGCGCACGCCGCGTTCGAATCCAGCTACCTACACCGGAGTATTCACCGCGATCCGTGACATTTACGCCATGCTGCCGGAGGCGCGCGAGCGCGGCTACAAGCCTGGACGGTTTTCGTTTAACGTCTCGGGCGGCCGTTGCGAGGCCTGTCAGGGCGAAGGCCAGCGCCGCATCGAGATGAACTTTTTGCCCGATGTTTACGTGCTCTGCGAGGTTTGTGGCGGACGGCGCTACAATCGCGAGACGCTGGCCGTGAAATACAACGGCTACTCGATCGCAGATTTGCTGGAGATGCCGGTTTCCGACGCGCTGCCGATACTCGAAAATATTCCCCAGATAAAGCAGAAGCTGCAAACGCTGGTCGATGTTGGGCTGGGTTACATTCATCTTGGTCAATCCGCGGTTACGCTCTCTGGCGGCGAAGCGCAGCGCATCAAACTGGCCCGCGAGTTGAGCAAGCGGCAGACGGGAAAAACTCTGTATCTGCTGGATGAGCCCACCACTGGCCTGCACTTCGATGATGTAAAAAAATTGCTCGACGTGCTGCACCGGTTGACCGACCTGGGCAATTCAATCATCATCATCGAACACAATCTGGATGTGATCCGCAACGCCGACTGGATTATTGACCTCGGCCCGGAAGGCGGCGAAGAAGGAGGCCGCATTGTGGCGCAAGGCACGCCGGAGCAAGTAGCGCGAGTGAAGAAATCGTATACGGGGCAGGCGCTGGCGGGATATTTTTCGGGGAATGGGAAGCGGAGCGCTTAGTGCCTGTTCAGCCACAAGGTGAGCCGGTACCGCATATTTTCTGTCTATTCGGTAAACTGGTTATAATCGAAAAGGATCCATCTGTCATCTCCCGAAAATCCGAAGTTTGATCCATACGTGCCCAACGGCGAGACACAGCTTTCCGCGCCGCCCATTACCTACTCGTTGCCGCCCGTCGACGCGTCGAAATTACCGGCGCCTAGAGCTGGCGAAAATCCCGTCTGGAGCGGCTGGGATGTGCTGATTATCGCTGTCCTGACACTGGGAATTCTTTTTGCGGTTCAACTTGTCACCGTGGTAATTGCACGCCACTTTGCTTATCCGCATCGCAGTTGGATCGAAGTTGCGCAGAAGCCCGTACTCGCTCTGCTCGCCGAATTCGTGGCTTACATCGTGGTCGGGCTGTATATGATCCTGCTGCTCGAGGGCAAATATCACGCGAGGTTCTGGTCCGCTATTCGATGGAATTGGCCTGGACTCGCGGGGTTGAGTCTGGTTGGTGTTGGCGTTCTAATGCTTGGCTTCGATGCGTTGGGACGCTTTCTGCCGATGCCCAAGACCACGCCCTTTGATCAATTCTTCGAGCGGCCGATGGATGCGTATCTCACCGTGGCCTTCGCCATCACCCTGGGACCGCTGATGGAGGAAATTTTCTTTCGCGGATTCCTTTATCCCGTAATCGCGCGACGCCTGGGAATAGTTTGGGGAATCATTCTGACTGCGCTGCCTTTTGGCCTGATGCATTATGCGCAGTATCGCTCATGGTCGGCGGTGCTGATTATTATCCTGGTTGGCGTGGTGCTCACTACGGTGAGGGCTGTAACCAAGTCAGTCGCGTCAAGCTTCCTGGCGCACGTTGGCTACAACGCGACGCTTATGGTGCTGACTGCTGTGGCTACGGATGGTTTCCGGCACATGGAAAAAGCCGGGGTGCTACTATCCGACCGCAAACTGTTTTGATGGAAAGCAGTGATTGTGACTGGCCCGACAAATCTTCGGACTGAATGGTGTGATTGCAGTCCTTGCCGCTGAATCCTTCTTCTGGCATACTCGCTTCGCCATGAAAGGTAACTCTAAAGTACTTGCTGAACTGAACAAGGCGCTCCGTGAAGAACTGACTGCGATCAACCAGTATTTTCTGCACGCTGAGATGTGCGAAAACTGGGGATATCACAAGCTCTCCGATTTCATTAAGAAACAATCCATCGGCGAAATGAAGCACGCCGAAGTGCTGATCGAAAGAATATTGTTTCTGGATGGCAGCCCGTCCATGATGCCGCTGGAATTGAAGGTCGGCGGGACAGTGAAGGCAATGCTCGAGAGCGATCTAGCGCTCGAGGTTGGTGCGGTCAAACAGTATAACGACGCGGTCGCGATTGCCACCCGCGAAGGGGACAACGGCTCCCGCGACCTGCTGGTGACGCTGCTCAAGGATGAAGAAGAACACGTCGACTTCCTCGAAGCCCAGATGCACTTGATCCGGGAACTGGGGTACGAGCGCTATCTATCGCAACAGATGGGCGAGAACGAAGAATAATCCCACTCAATAATCGCGCTAAACAACCGCAATCTGATTGCGCAACTCAGCGGCGAAAAGGTTTTTCGGAATCATGGCGTGAACCCCGCGCACGATGTCCACGACCTGAGTTACGCGAAAACTCACTGCGATGCTGCACAGGGCGTAGGCGTCGAGCTTGGTGAGATCCGCGCGCGCGGCCAGGAAGTTAATGGCATTACGTGCCGCTAATGTCATGGCTACGTTGAGATCCTTGTCCAATCCCAGAGTAATCCAGTGAGTCGGAGTCTCCGCTACCGGCCAGGCGAAATTCTTCTGCTTGTGAAGTACGACTTGAATACGCAACTCCTTCATGCGCGTCTCCAGCGCGGAAAGATTGATTTCACCATCGCCCTGTACCGCGTGGGAATCGCCGGTGAAGATGAGCGCGCCCGGCTTCCATACTGGAATGAACATAGTCGAGCCTTCGACCATTTCGCTTAAATCAGTATTGCCCGCGTGCGGTCCCGGCGGAACAGAGCTTGTCACTCCCGGAGTTAGCGGAGGATAGAAGCCGTCGGGAGGCGCCACGCCGAGAGTTCCCTGAAATGGTTTGATCGGGATGTGAATGTTGCGGTTGAATTCCGCGGTCATGTGCGGGAAGTCGATCTTCAGATATTTGACTTGTCCCTCGGGAAAATCCTGCGCCAGTAGGCCGGTTCCGAGCGATCCCGGGTTATTGAATACCGCCCCCCAATCAAATGGACGAATGCGTTTGTAACGCACTTCCAGCACGTCGCCGGGTTCGGCGCCGTTGACATAAACCGGACCAATGATGGAATGCGGTCCGTGACCCGGATTGCTGACGCGAAGCTTCGCCAGGGTTTCGATGGGCACGCCGGGCTGCATTTGATTCAGAAAGTGCGACCAGGTGTTCGGATAGCTGATGGTGTCGCCGGAGTCGATTTTGAGGATGGGATCGAGTGTGGTGTCGTAAACGCCGAGGCGCACCGTCTTATCGGTGCTCTCGACTACATGGACGCGGCCTTCGTCTTCTTTATCATCTTTATCTTTGGTCTGCTTTTGTGCCGCCACTTTGGGAGCGGAACTCTCGATCGCATCGGCAGCCTGCGCGAGTTTGCCGAACCACGGGCCGATACCGGCAAGCGCTCCCATGAAGCCGCTGGCGCGCAGCAATCGACGGCGAAAGTGACCACGAGCGGTCAGAAAGCCATCGATCTGTTCCTGATTCATCTGGTCGATGTGCAAGAGTCGGTCGGCCTCCTGCTTGGTGAAGGCGGCGTCTTTGATATCTTCGCGGAATACGCCGGTGCCTTGTTCCTCGCCGCATCCGAAGAGGTTGCCGCAAGCGTGACGGTGGGGTTGAGGCTGGCTGTTCTCTGCCTGGTGGTCGTGACCGTGTGGCATCGCTTCCTCCTGAATCATTCCACAAAGAAGCTGGCTTGCGAAAAGAGAACGCAAGGGAAAGAGCAGGAATTATAACGCACGCCACGGTTGGAGCAGTGCGCACTTGGACAGGCGCGTTCGGCTGGAAGGGAATTGCCTAAGTGTCTCGAATTCGGTATACGGTAGCCGGTGCCTACTTCACAGTCACCGTCAGCAACTCTGCCCCCGAGACGACATAGTCCAGCGGAGCGGTTGCGGTTTCATCCACGTTCGACTCGCCGCTGACGATCATTTCCTGATTACCCCGCATGCCATCCATCACATTCATGATTGAGATGGGTAGCGTCGGCATCACTTTGTCGGCAACACGGGCTTCCGGATCGGCCTCAAGCAGCGAAACGTAGACGCGGTTGTTGGAGTGCTCTTTGTTGAGCAGGGATATCGTGGACGCAAGATCGAGTTTGCGCCCGAATGCGGCATTCGAACGGCCAATATGGTCGAGAGTATCGCCGTCGCTCACCAGAATGCGCAACGTGCCTTTGCTGGCGGAGGTTGGGATCTTTACCGGAATCTGCTGCACAATGCGCTCGCCGCGGTAAGGCGCGAGCACGGTTTCCAGCATAATCTCTTCACCCGGACGAGCCTCCGTCACATCGGTGCGCGCACTCTCCAGCCGCGCCCAGCGGCGTTCGCGAACCAGATCAAAATCCAGTTTCACGCCCGCGACGGCTGCGGCAGTGTAAGGATTGTCATAGATGCGCTCGAAGCGCTCGCCCAGCGAAATTGCAGCTTGCATGGCGGCCGGCTGCGTTCCGTCCGCCGGAGCGAACATGTTGCGCATCGTGACCTCGGGAAATCCTTTCACGCCGATGCTGCCCTGCAAACGGTAGGTGATTTCTTCGCCGAATTCGTTGACCCCATGCAGTGCGTTGAAAACTGTCACCATCAGCGCGACAGGCGTCAGCTTGGGATTGTTGAGCACTTCGTAGTGAAACTGCTTCTCGCCGGTGCTGCTGTGGATGTTCAACGTCACTGGAATCATTTGAGGCTGACGGTTGAACACGCCCATAATGCCAGTGTGGCGATCCTGTACAAAAGTTCCCACCGGCTCGGTAGTGTTGACGATCTTGAAGGCATTCAGCGGCGAGGGCAGAGTCGCCAACACCTCCGCCTTATTCATGGGCAAATCGACGGAACCGAATTGCAGCAGTGGATGTCCGCAGGCCAGCAATTGCTGAGTGTCGACATATGTCACCGTGCAGGTGGCTTCAATGTCCATATCACCGCGCACCAGAATCGCGCTGATGGCAGATCCCGGCACAACCGGCTCGGGCTGCTTATCGTTGCTGACTGATCCAGCTCCCATTACCGGCACAATTCCGGCTGAGCCGAGTTGCCCCGCGAAAAGCTTAATCGCCTGCTCGGAGAAACCATTGAACACCAGTGGCGTTTCGATGGGCTTCAGATAATTTGCAAACCCGGTCGCCGCGGAATCCTGACCCGAACCTGGCAGCGCTGAAAACCCGCCGGGGGCGCCGGTCTTCCCGGCAACCACGTCGATCGAAGGTTTCACCGCAGCGGTTTCTTCGGCCGGGGAATGATCGAGGGCATTAATTTCCAGCATATCGGCAATGGGGGTAACCCCGGCAATTGGCTCCTTGGAGAATTCTCCAATTCGGAAGGCCAATGCTCCAGCCAGCTTGCCGTCAAGATAGACGGGACTCCCGCTCATTCCTGCGACTACGCCTGTGTACTCCACTTTTTGCCCGTGCAACCGCACCAGGATAACGTCTCCCTTTGGCCCATTCACGTTGTGAAGCACGCCCAGGACTTCCACTTCCATGGCCTCAGGTTTTACCCCCTCGAACACGGTGTAAGCCACTCCGCGCATGCCGGCGTGAATCTGGCTCACTGGAATGGTTTGCAGAGGCTTCACGGAATCGGACTTTTGCGCGGTTGCGATCAGGGAGAAAAACAGGCAAAAAACGGAGAACGCGGGAACCAATTTTTTCATGTACGACGCCCATCGGGACAAAAAAGAAGTCCCGCTAATGGATTAGATTTCGCCAGATTGTAAGTCGTTGCCAGCGGGGGAGTACGGGAAGCCGGTCAAAACATCCCAATCGCGAATCCCTGCGTCTATACTAGCACAGGGAATTTTCGCTCCCAAGACTCTTATTCGCTTTCCGGGGTTCTTATGTTTTCCCATTTTCTACTCATTAACCGACCTTCGCGCGCAGCCTCTTTCAAAGGTATTTTCCCCGCCGTAGCGCTCTCAGTTTTGATGACCTGCGCGGGGACTCTGGCGGCTGCGCAGGATCAATCGCAAGCGCCGTCTTCCTCGCAAACGGATAACGGCAAGCCCAAGCAGGATGCTCCGGCCGATGCCGGCGGTCCCAGCGGTGACATGGGTCCTTACTCCATTCCGAAAAGAACTCCAGAGGAAGCGCCTCCACCGCCTCCGCCGCCGACTCCGAAAAAAGTTGAGGGTATGCCGGACTATTCCATCCGGGTAAACGCGCCGCTGGTGAACGTCGACGTGCTGGTCACAACCAAGGGCGGGCAATTTGTTCCCGGCCTGAAGCAGGGCAATTTCCGCCTGTTTGAAGACGGAACGCCGCAGACGATCAGCAGCTTTAACGTCTCGAAGGCCCCCATCACCGCGGTATTGCTGGTGGAGTTCGCGTCCACAAACTATGCGTTCATGATTCAGGCACTCGAGGCTTCGTATTCCTTCGCGAACACGCTGCAAAAAGACGACTGGATCGCGGTCGAATACTATGACATGCAGCCGCACCTGCTGGTGGATTTTACTCAGGACAAACGGGCGGTTTACGGAGCATTGAACCAGTTGCGAATTCCCGGCTTCGCCGAAACCAATCTATTCGATGCCCTGTATGACACGCTGGATCGGCTGGATCGCGTGGAAGGGAAGAAGTACATCATTTTGGTGACTACTGGCGTCGATACCTTCAGCAAGCTAACCCTCGATAAAATCACCAAGAAAATAAAAGACACGAAAGATGTCACGATCTTCCCGGTCAGCGTGGGATGGATCATCCGAGAATTGTACGAGGCTCGGGGCGGTGCGGCACCCCATGGTATGGGCATTCCCGTAAGCAACATGGATTACCTGCAAGCCGATAACGAAATGCGGACCTTCGCCGCGATGACCGGCGGCCGGGCGTATTTCCCGCGCTTTGAAGGCGAGATGCCGGAGCTGTTCCATGATATTTCCAATGACATCCGCAATCAGTATTCGATCACCTATCGCCCGACCAACGACAAGCTGGACGGAACTTACCGCAAACTGAAGGTGCAAGTGGTGGCGCCCGATGGCGCCCCGCTGAAAGTGAAAGATCAGAAGGGAAAAGAACAGAAAATCGAAGTGGTCGCGCGCGACGGATATACGGCTCGGCACTCGGTAGATTGATGAGTCATGGGTCTGCTCGTGCCGAGCGCCCGTTCCTAGGCGTCGCAGGCGTTCCCGGGTGGTGCAGTCGCATTCTGTGCCTTTTCTGCCTTGCAGCTCACTTTAGCTTTGTATATACTAGGCGTATATACGGAGAATCAGATGGGCACAGCGCGCGTATTCCGGTCGGGAAACAGCCAAGCGGTGAGACTGCCAAAACAATTTCGGGTGAACAGCAAGGAAGTGGAGATCTTTCGGCGAGGGGATGAGATCGTCCTGCGCGAAAAAGAGGGAACCATGGCTCGCGCGTTCGATTTGCTGGCTGGCCTGCCCGATGATTTCGAACTCGCGGGCCGCGAAAAGGATCGGCCGCAGAAGCGCAAAGGGCTGTGATGGAGCCTCGCTATCTGCTGGACACGAACATCTGCATTTACATTCGCCAGGAAAGGCCGGAGCATGTCTTGCGACGGTTTCTCAAGCTCCGCCCAGGGGAAGCGGTGCTCTCGGTTATTACATATGGGGAACTGCTCTATGGCGCGGCCAAGAGCGCGCAGCGGACCGCGGCTTTGGAGCGGTTGCGAGGGTTAGTGCGTTTGCTGCCAGCCATGGCTTTGCCGGAGAGTGCCGCTGAGACTTACGGTGCGATGCGTGCTGAATTGGAATCGAAGGGGGAGATGATCGGCAACAACGACCTGTGGATTGCTGCTCATGCTCTCGCCGCAGGATTGACTCTGGTCACGAACAACGAGAAGGAATTCCGCCGCGTGCGCGGGCTAAAAGTTCAGAATTGGGCCAGGTAAGGTCGCTGCTTCATCCCGCTCAGTAGGGAATTCTAATAGAGCCCCGGAAATTTCACTTTCCGCGTCCAGTTTTTTTCGGGAACTCAAAACAACAGAGTCCGCACATACGCGGCTTCTTTCCCGCGCAGCTTGGTTTACAATTACCTGTTTCACGCACTCATCTCGTCTTGCTGTCCTGGAGGAATCTATGAAGCTCACCCCTGGAAAACTTGCCGGTCTCAAAAAGGTTTCGAATGATCGCGGAGTCATCGCCGCCGCAGCTATGGATCAACGTGGCTCGCTGCAAAAATCGCTGGCCAAAGAAAAAGGCGGAGAAGTCAGCGACGCCATGATGGAAGAGTTCAAAATCCTGGTCACCGAAGTGCTGACGCCGCATGCCAGCGCCATCCTTCTCGATCCAGAGTGGGGACTGCCCGCCTCGAAGCGCCGTGCCAAGAATGCCGGCCTGCTGCTGGCTTACGAAAAAACGGGCTACGACAAAACCGGTCCCGGGCGGTTGGGCGATCTGCTCGATCACTGGTCGGCGCGGCGGCTGAAAGAAGCGGGAGCCGACTGCGTGAAGATTCTTCTCTATTACACTCCCTTCGATTCGAAGGACGTAAACGACAAGAAACACGCCTGGGTAGAGCGCATCGGGGATGAATGCCGCGCGAATGACATCCCATATTTTCTGGAGTTTGTTGGCTACGATGAAGGCGCGGACGAAAAAGGATTGGACTACGCAAAGAAGAAGCCGCAAATCGTCACCGAGAGTATGCGCGAGTTCACCAAAGACCGTTACGGCGTAGATGTATTAAAAGTCGAAGTCCCGGTGAACATGAAGTTCGTCGAAGGAACGAAGTCGTTCGGCGGACAGAAAGCGTATACCAAGCAGGAGGCCATCGAGCTATTTCACAAAGCCGCGAACGTCGCGACCAAACCTTTCATCTATCTTTCTGCGGGTGTGAGCAATGCGGAGTTCAGCGAGACGCTCGAACTTGCGGGAGAGTCGGGAGTGAAGTTCAATGGCGTTCTCTGCGGCCGCGCGACCTGGAAAGATGGCATTCCAATCTATGCCAAACAAGGCGCGGGGGCATTCCGCAAGTGGTTGGAGACCGAGGGCGTGAAGAACATCAACAACGTCAATAGCAAACTTAAGGCCGCAACTTCGTGGCACTCCATCTACGGAGTTGAGCCGGTCCTGGCCAACGCATAGATCGTAGAGGTTCATGGGAGCGCGGGCTAGTCGCCCGCGCTCTTTGTTGTTTAGAACGCCCGGAACGATCTTTGATTCGGCTTTAATCACCGTGGAATACAACCGAAGCTAAATCCATCTTCCTCTGCAGGAGTATGATTTCTTGACAAAAGTATAACTTAGTCCTACAATGTATTACTATGGCGATTGAGTATGCAACCGTGAAAGCAAAAGGGCAGGTGGTGATTCCGGTCGACATTCGGCGCAGATTCCAGATTAGCGAAGGCACCCGCGTCGCCTTTCTGGAAGAGGGCGGTCGGCTGTTCGTCCAGCCGGTGACAGACGAGTTTATCGATGGCATGAAGGGATTTCTTGCCGGACGGGGCCTTCCTGATCGCGTGGAGCGAAACAGAGATCGCGAGCTGAAATGAAGGCGCACGTTCTCGATGCCAATGCCCTTTACCGCTTTCTTACAGGCGGACCCGGCGCGGATATTGTGAATCGACTATTCAAAGACGCCCGCGACGCGGAGCAGCCTCTCCGCATGTCGGTGATTAACTGGGGTGAGGTCTACTACACGATCGCGAAAGCCGAGGGGTTCGCGGAAACTGCCAGAATCATGAATCAAGTCAGATTATTGCCGCTTGCGATCCTTGACGCAGACGAAGCAGTGACGACGAAAGCCGCAAAGTTCAAAGCCGGTTATGGTCTTCCCTATGCTGACTGCTTTGCCGCGGCAACGACTGCCGGGGATGACGTTCTGGTGACGTCCGATGCGAAGGATTTCAAGAAGGTCCCGGGACTGCGCATCCTCAGGCTACCGGAACACAAGGCGAAAAATTGAGATGGCCCCAACCTTGGGGTAACGGGTTCTCCGAGAGCCAACCTCAGTGCAGGTGAAACAGAGTCTCGAGCAGAAAAAATACTCCTGTGCCTACGAATACGAGCAGCGCCATCTTCATCGCCGGCTCTTTGTTTACCTCGGGAATCAAATCCGAGGCTGCGACGTAAATCGTTACCCCGGCCGATAGCGGCAATCCCGCTGCTACATGGTGGCGAAACAGTGCCATCGTGAGGACGCCCGCCAATGTCGCTCCGCCGAGGATGACCGATGCTCCCCACGCTGTTCCGCGACTGCGACCGCTGGCCAGCATCACCGAACTCACGGTGAAGCCTTCCGGAATTTTGTGCAGGAACACCGCGAAGAAGATGATCCATCCCAAGGCATTTGAAACCAGAAATCCAGACGCGATGGCGATGCCGTCGAAGAAAGTGTGAATGATGAGTCCGAGCAACACCGAGTACCCCTTGTGCGAGTGCATGAACTCATCTTTGTGTGTCTCTTCGCCAAAGTGGAAATGAGGAGTAACCGTGTGCTCAAAGAAATGAATAATCAGGTAGCCGAGCAGAATTAGAAAAGCCGCGCTGCGGCCCCGCAGTTCCAGGCTTTCCGGGACCATCTCAACCAGAGCAGTCGCCAACATGAATCCCGCGCCCAGTGCGACAAAGTAGCGCAGATAACGGCGCTCCCAGTGTCGCTGCACGATAATCGCACCGCCGAACACATTGGCAGCGGCGGCTGTAAGGCCGAGCAGGATGCTGGTGGCGATTGGATGCATGAAGTATGAAACTACCGAGTACCTGGTATTGAGTCAAATCCCTCACGATGCAGGAGCTTCCTTTGAAGGCTGCCGCTCAAATGCACTCGAGGCCAGTACTTACCCGCTATGCCGGATATGCATCACGTCACCATCCTGCACGATGTAATCTTTGCCTTCAAGACGCAGTGTGCCTTTGGCGCGGGCGTTGGCTTCCGACCCGGCTTCCAGCAATTGGTCCCAGCGGATGGTTTCGGCGCGGATGAAATGTTTTTCCAGATCGGAATGGATCGCTCCCGCGGCTTCCTGCGCGCGAGAGTGGGCGGGGACTTGCCAGGCACGGCATTCGTCTTCGCCCGCGGTGAAAAATGAAATCAGGCCCAGCAGCTTGTAAGTGGTGCGAATCAGGCGTACCAAGCCGCTTTCGGTTAATCCATAACTGGAGAGGAATTCAGCGGCGTCGGCGTCGCTCATCTCGGCGAGTTCAGCTTCCACCTTGCCGCAGATGGCTGTGGCGGCGGCGTTTGGACGCGCAGCGATTTCCGTGAGCCCGTATTTGCTGACTGCTTCTTCCAGTTCTTTGCCGAGCTCGGTGGATTCGCCAATGTTGAGGACATAGAAGATCGGCTTCTCGCTGAGGAACATGAAGCCCTTGATGCGCTTCTTGTCTTCAGCGGTCATCTCCATTTCGCGCAGCGGCTTGTCTGATTCCACCTGAGCTTTGGCGCGCTTCAGCAACTCGAATTCTTTTTCGAGTTCCGGTGTCCTCATCTTCTTGAGATCTTTTTCCAAACGCTCCAGCCGCTTTTCGATCTGCCCCAAGTCGCTGACCAATAGGTCAAACTCCACGTTCTTGATGTCTTTCAGCGGATCGATCTCCCCGGCGTGCGGCACTGAGGGATCGTCAAACACCCGCACCACATGCGCCAGCGCGTCGACGTTGCGCAGATGGGCGGCGTAAGCGCTGTCTTTCAACGCCTCTTGACCAATAGCGCCAACGTCCACGTATTCAACCGACGTGTGCGTGAGCTTCTTCGGGTTGTAAAGCGCGGCCAGCCGGTCAAGCCGGTCGTCGGGAACCTTGGCCACGCCGATATGCGCCTCGCGCGGGTTGGCCCGTGCCGAATCAGAAAGATGTGCCTTGGTCAGAATTCGAAACAACGATGTCTTGCCTACCTGCGGCAGGCCAATAATTCCAGTTTTCATGGGAAAGCTTCTAGCTTCTAGCTCCTAGTTTCTGGCTGCGGCGCCGAAAAGAGGTTGGTTGGATACGCACCGCTTGCTACAACGACGGTGAGACTACACTTCAGGATAAATGATTAGGAGGACATTGCCCAAATTCGAAGAGACTTGGCTCGAAGCCAGAAGCTAAAGACTGCGCGCGGTTACATACACGACTACCAACCCCAGCAACAGCACCGCACCTTCCACGCGCGTCGACCAAACATGCAACGCGTCGAATTGAATGCGCTCGGGATTGTCAATCGGCGCGGAGCGCACGTCTCCGAGCGATGCGCGTAACACATCCATGCGCGGGATGATTCCGAATTGCGAGATCAGCGTGAGCGCGAGCATCAGGCACAGCAGCAGGTGCCGCGTGGCAAACAGATGAGCCGTTCCGTCGGTGAAGCGGCTGTAGAGCAAGGAAGTGATTAGGAAAACGACTCCAGAGATCAGGCCGATCCAGTGCAATTTTCCGAGTGCGCGCCCGACGACGTTGCCGGCAAGATGCGTGTTTGGCAGGACGTCCGGAATTGTGAATGCCGTTGGGGCCAGCACGAAGGCAAAAAAGATAAGACCGCCGATCCAGAGAATCAGCGACAGCAGCATGAGAAAGCGAAGGAAGGACATGACGGAGCATTATATGCTCGCGCTGAATTGTGAGCTTGTAAAACTGGGAACGCTTCGACCCAGAGCTGGTTGGAAAATGAAAGAGAACGTCAGGCGCTAAAGCGTGGTCGATTTTGGTAAAGTTTTACGGCACGACTGAAGGCGTGCCCTTCCCGAATCCAGCGACTGGACCCGCCACACCAGGTCAGCCTGGAGTTTCTAAAATCCCTACACCGGGACGGCCACATTCTCGACGATCTCGCGCAGCACCTGATCTGCCTGCTCTGATTTTCTCAGCGTTGAGGCGTACTGTCCGTTGACTACGACGCGATGAGCGAAGACCGGCACAGCCAGCGGCTTGAAATCTTCCGGCGTACAGAAGGTGCGGCCGTCGAGAAAGGCCATGGCCTGCGCGGCCCGATAAAGTGCCTGGGCACCGCGCGGCGAAACTCCCAAAGAAAGATATTCTGACTCGCGCGTGCGCTTTACGATCTCCAGCGCATAGGTGAGCAGCGATTCGTCCACGCGAATCTGCTTTACGGCGTCCTGCATTTCGAGAACATCGGCCCCGGTCAGAACCGGCCGCAGATCTTGCAAGTGAGCCGCTCCCGCTTCGGAGCGCAGAATCACACGCTCTGCGGCCGCATCGGGATATCCCATTCTCACTCGCATCAAAAATCGATCCAGTTGCGACTCGGGCAGCGGATAAGTTCCATGATGCTCGACCGGATTTTGCGTCGCGATCACGAGAAAGGGCCGCGGCAATTCGTAAGAATGAGCGTCCACCGTGACCTGGCCTTCGTTCATGGCTTCGAGGAGCGCCGATTGTGTCTTGGGAGTGGTGCGATTGATTTCATCCGCCAGCAGAACGTTGGTGAACACGGGGCCGCGTTTGAACTCGAATTCCTGTTCCAGCGCCGAATACACCGAGATTCCCAAGACGTCGGAAGGAAGCATGTCGCTAGTGAACTGCACGCGTTGGAAGGTACAGTCGATCGCCCGGGCCAGCGCCTGCCCCAGCGTGGTTTTGCCGACTCCGGGGACGCCCTCAATCAGTAAATGTCCGCGGGCAAAAACGCTGACCAGCGCGAGCCGCACTACATCGTCCTTGCCGCGAATCACGCGGCGAAGCGATTTTTCTAATTCAGCGGCCTTGTGGGATACGGCAATGGCAGTCTCAGGCGACATTGGATAGATTTTACTATCAGGCATGCCAGCGGCGGAGTTACCGATGTCATAGGGCTTATGGCTTTTTAGTTTTTAGCCAGAGCTCAACCAGAATGGCCACCGCCTGACTAACCGTGAGAACGCCTGCCAGCCCCCGGCTTGCAAGAAGGTTTTAATTAAGAGTCAAAGCCTAAGAGCTAGGAGCCAGGAGCTTTTCTTACTGCAAGAATTCCGCAGGCCGCCCAGTCAGCCGTTCGATCCTCTTGGCGATCGGAGGATGCGTCGAAAAGAGATTCGAAAAACTTATCCCTAGCAGCGGCTGGATAATAAACAAATGCGCGGTTGACGGACTTGCCGCCATCGGGACGCGGCGCGAATATTCATCGAGTTTTTGCAGGGCGCTCGCCAACGCATAAGGATTGCCTGTGAAATGGGCGCCGGTGGCGTCCGCCTGATACTCGCGTGAGCGCGACACCGCCATCTGGATCAGGGCTGCGGCAATCGGAGCCACGATCAGCATGAGCAGCCCCGCAAGTCCACCTCCGCCACGCTCTTCGCGGTCGCCGCCTCCCATTCCGCCAAATATCATGGCAAAGCGCCCCATGGTGGCAAGCATGGTAATTGCGCCTGCAATCGTAGCCGCGACCGAACTGATAAGGATGTCGCGGTTATTCACGTGGCCCAATTCGTGAGCCAGCACGCCTTCCAATTCCTCGTCATTCAGCAGTCCCAGAATTCCATGGGTCACCGCCACCGAAGCGTGCTTCGGGTTGCGTCCGGTAGCAAAAGCATTCGGTGACTCGGTGGGTATTACATAAATCTTGGGCATCGGAATGCCGATTTTCTGTGTGAGACGCTCGACAGCCTCGTAGGCCCGAGGCAGTTGCTCGCGGGTTACCGGCTGCGCCCGGTACATGGCCAGCGCGATTTTGTCCGAATAGAAATAGGAAACGAAGTTCATTACCGCGGCAAACGCCAACGCCAGCAGCATTCCATTCTGCCCGCCAAAATAGCGGCCAATAAACATCAGCAGTAGCGTTAACGCCGTCAGTAAAAACGCTGTCTTGAAGGTATTTCCCATAGCTTTCACTCTCGAACCATTAGATGTTACGCCGTCCCAGGGGATGCATTCGCCGAAACCGCGAGTGGGTCCGGGGTTGAGGCCAAGTATCCAGGAAACATGGGACAATAACAGTTGTGTCAGAATCAATTTGGAGACGCCGATCCACACATGCCCTATACATTCCGAGCAACATTCTTCCGACAGAATGGCCTTCGGGTCGCCGTTCCTGCCCTGGCTCTAATCATCGGTCTCTCCACAAGTCTGCTCGGCCAAACACTGGAGAAGGCTCCCGGCTCTGAAGTGTTCTCGTTGACTCCAACGCGAGGCCCTTTTACCGAACCGGGGATCGCGATCAATCCGAATAATTCCCAGCAGGTCGTCGCGGTTTTTCAGGACAACGCGCACGCTTCTTATTCGCAGGACGCAGGCCACACCTGGCACGGGGCAGAGAGTGTGGCGCCGCCGAATTACCGGGTGTCCGGCGATGTCTCGACCACGTTCGACAACCAAGGCCATGCATTCATTTGCTACATCGCCTTCGACAAGCTGGGGACGTTTAATTACTGGGCGCACGATGACTCGCGCAACGGCATATTCGTGCGGCGTTCGCTCGATGGCGGCAAAACCTGGGAAGCGAAACATGTGGCCGTCAGCGAGTACGCAACAAATCCGGGAATTCCGTTTGAGGACAAGCCCTACATCGTCGCTGACACGACCAAGGGCCGGTATGCGGGAAACCTCTACGTCGGCTGGACTCGGTGGACGCTGACCGATTCGGAAATGTTAATTTCTCGTTCCACCGATGACGGACAAACCTGGTCTCAGCCTATCGAAATCGACCGCCATCCCGGCCTGCCGCGCGATGACAACGGGGCTGCCGAAGGATTCGCCGGTGCCGTGGGGCCAGATGGCCGCCTGTACGCGGTTTGGAGCCAGGGCGACAATATTATGCTTGCTTCGTCGCGCGACGGCGGCAAAACATTTTCTCGCGCCCGCGCGGTCATTCATACCGCTCCTATTATGTTTGCCATCGATACGCTGGAACGGGCAAACGGTTTTCCGCAGATTGCCGTCGATCCAAAAAGCCGGCGTCTTTATGTGACTTGGACGGATTATCGCAACGGCGACCTTGATGTCTTCTGTTCGATCTCTCGCGACGGTGGAAAGAAATGGAGCGCGCCGGTGCGGGTGAACAACGATCCTGTCCACGACGGAGCAGACCAATTTTTTCAATGGCTGGCAGTGGATCCGATCGACGGTGCGGCTAATGTGATCTTTTATGACCGGCGCGGAGACCCCAAGAATCGAAAGCAGACCGTGACATTGGCTCGATCAACTGATGGCGGAGCCAGTTTTCAGAATTATGCCTGGACTAACGAACCATTCGAAGCCGGAGGAGTCTTCTTTGGTGACTACTCCGGCATCGCCGCATTGGGCGGCCGCGTCTACGGTGTTTGGACTGAGAAGCCTCCGCTTGAATCGGCGGACAAAACCGCAAGCAAGTCGGATGCAACACAAACCAAGCCTCACGGCACCGTGATCAAGGTTGGTACCGCCGATTTCACAGGCGCAAGCGCGTCAATCGCCGCGAAGTAGTCCTGAGAAAATTGAAAGGCTCTAAGCCGCCAGCCGGGTCGGCGTCTCTGTTATTGCCCTGCGCAATGCCATCGACATCGCTATTCGGGCAACGCCGCTGAAGATCATGCTGATGCCCACCAGAGTTCCTATGGCCCAGACTGAACTCGATGGCCATTGCATATAGATCAACAGGCCCAGCAGGATCGTAACGATTCCGTCAACCAGAACCCAGGTTGAACCGTGCAGCGGACGCATCTTGAAAAAAAGCACCAGATTCAAGATGCCTTCAATCACAAACAACGCCGCCAGCGCGAGCGTAAGTGACGCAACCCCAAGCACTGGATGGAGCAGCAAATATCCACCGAAGCAGAGATATGCGACTCCGACGAGCAGCTTCCAAATCACCGTCCCCGCCCCATGCCGGTGAAAAGCAAGAATAATATGAACTACTCCCGCCAGAACGATCAGCCATGCGATGACCACATTGACTGCCACGGCGGCGAGCATCGGCGAACCAATCGCCATCATGCCAAAGATAATCAGCAAAACGCCCCACAAAATCGACAGCATCGAACTGCGGTGCGCGACCGCAACCGGACTGTTGTTTACCATGGGAGCCTCCTCCTTAAAACAACGGCATAAGCTTACATCAGCTTGGCCAATTAGATGAAGTCCGGCTGCAAAAGTGTCGGAGCCAGTCGCGCGAGGCATGTGTTCGGTGCTGGCAGATGCCAGCGAGCGAAAAAAGCCGTCAACGAGTTAAGCGCTGATTGAGACGCCACTCGAATTGGCCTGAGTTGCAGGCTGGCTGGCGGCCCCGGTGCTCTGCGAAGATTGCTGGAATTGCTGCACCAGCGAACTGTAGGCTTGTTGCGCAGTAGAGAGATCGCCCGATTGCAGCGACGTGCCAAGCTGGTTGAGGAGCTGACTGACTTCGCTCGATCCGCCTCCGCTGCCGTGATGATGATGGTGTCCTTCAGTGGATTGCGTCTGTCCCTGCGCGGACTGACCTTGAAAGTCCTGTTGAATCGTGGCGAAGTCTTGCTGGGCGGCAGAGAGGTTGCCGGACTGTAGATCCTTCGCCAGTTGGCTGAACGCTTGTGCGATGGGACTATTGCTCTGCGACGTGGCCGTCGCGTTCTGCGAACCGAGGTTTTGCAGCGCGGCAAAATCCGACTGCGCCCCGGAGAGATTTCCAGACTGCAGGTCCTGGCCGAGTTGCTGAAAGGTTTGTTGAAACTGTTGAAAAAGGCTTTGAACTCCCGAAGTGTTGAAGAGGCTGCTGCTGGAGATGCCGGAAACTGACATACGATCTCTCCTGACTGGAATTCTTACCGCATACTATCGGCAGATTCTTGGCTCTGCTTGAATTGCCGACGCACACAAGCGTTAGGGCAGGTCTTCTGCCAAAGAAAACGCGGAGTGTACCGGCAAAGATTAAACAGATTCGACGGCACTTAGCCATCGGGGCCAAGCTGGACCTTCGCAGAGCATTGATTTCAGATCAATGCAATCGGCAATATTTGCCGCTTTCACTCGGCAAGAATGGATTCACCTCCAGCAAAAAAAACAGACTTTCAGTTGGGGTTGGTCTTACTGCGCGATTGAAATAGCGGGGCACCCCAGGCACTCGCCGCCAAAAATGCTCCGAAGAGAATGACGGCGTCGATGCTGGATCGTCCCTGCGACGACCAATAGACATCACGGAGATTCAGCCACAGAGCGAATTCATCGAGTGTGAGTGCGGCGCCTACGCCGTAAAGAATCGCCATCAGCCGGCTAAGAAGAATCGATGACTTGTCTTCTCCAGTACCGATATCCGCCAGCCATCCGTAACCGACAAGAAGAAGAATGATAATTCCGAAGACCAGATGATGAATATGCCGTCCTCCGCGCTCGATGAAATGAAACGGCGGGATGTTATGCAAAACAGCGTAGACGACAGCGCGCACCCCGGCGAAGGTGAGAAAAAAACTGACGGAAGCCACAAACAGGCGTCGCCGCGGCCGGTCGGGAATTCGTTCGTGAATCACCTTGCCAAACGATGTGCCTTGCAGCAGCAATAAGAAAAAAGCCGTTCCCGCGATGATCAGCAGGAGTATGAACCAGGAGTAAGCCATGCGGTATTAAAACATGGCGGAGATTGTTTCAGGCTTTCTGCGCTTCGCGCTTCAAAGCTCGTTCCAGGGTTTGGTCGAGAGCGGCTTTGGCTTTGTCGTATTCTGCCTGGGAGATTTCGCCTTGTTTGCGTTCCACCTCAAGCTGGAAAAGTTCCTCCTTAATTCCTTCCATCAGCATCGAGGTGGGGCGCGCTGAAGGTTGCGTGCGAGTGGATCCCACTGGGCGGCGAGGTTGGCGGGCTCGTAGTCGTCTTCCTCCTGCATTGCAGCTTGCGAGGAAAGACCCATCTTTTGGCGCTTCAAGGCGCGCGCAGCGGATTGCTGTCGGGACGCTACGTAGAAACCGCCGATCAAAAGGACTCCGGCGAACCCGCCTAAAATCCACCAGCGATATCTTTGCAACGGATCGGGAGCATCGATCGGCGGTCCCAGTCCTCCGCCGGGACGAGCGCTGGATTGGGATGCACCGGGTCCGGGAGCGGAACTTTGCTCACCTCCGCTTGAGCCTTGAGCGCCGGCTTCCTGGCCGGCGTCGAGCGTGCCTTCCCCGGAAACCTTGAAGGCGAGGTTCTGCCCGGGCATAGCATTCGAAGCCACCTGCACGCTGGCATCGGGTTCGTTGGGATAGTCAATCAATTGAAGCCGGTTGCGCTGGCGGCGGCAGTGAAACGCATCGCCTTGGGTACCATCACAACAAAGTGTTCCAGGGGATACGGAGATTTGGGATCGAGATTCGCGCTGCCGCTGTAAGGCATCTGGTAAGTCACTTCGAAGCGCGTCAATCCCGGACGCAAAAGGAAAGATGAACGAGTAACGATTCTTCTCGCCTTCGGTACCGGCGCGGACCTCAGCGGATTGCCGCCTTCCGTTGTGGCTGTGGCTGACTCGTCGATGATCTGCGCACCATCA
>CAVRWS010000039.1:0-92853 GCA_963724815.1 uncultured Acidobacteriaceae bacterium | reverse complement strand
CGCATTAGCGACGCAACTGGGCTGCAAACAGTCGTTCCGCATCGTATGCCACGCCGGACTTGGTGAGAAGCACCAGGAATTCTTCCTCAAAGCTCCTCTTCTTGTGATGTTCCGCCTGATTACGAATATAGGCCTGGACCGTTGGCAACAAGGACGGACTTACGCTGAAAGCTCCGTAACCTTTTTGCCACTCAAATTGCGCCCCGCTCTCACCGAGCCAGCGCGAGGAGTTGGCCTTCAACTTCTGCACAATTTCAGCCAGTGCCAATACAGGGGGCAAACCAATCAGGAGATGAACATGGTTGGAGGTGCCGCCAACAGCTAGAACTTGAAACCCAGGTTGTCCGCTATACCCGTCAAGTAAGCGTAAAGGCTATGTTGCAATTCGGCAGGAATGAGGGCACGTCGCTCCTTTGTGCTAAATACGCAATGCACGAAATTGGCAGCATGTGTGTGCGACATGGGAGGTGCCGTCCCTGAAGGGACTCGGGGCGCCAATGGCTTTGACCCCGCACTCGCGTGCGGGGCTAATGAATTCCGTCCCCTTGGGGACTGTCCCATCAGTCGCCTCCAATACTACGACCTTAAACGGATGTTTCTGGCATCGCCCATAACAAATACCTTGCCGAATTCCACAAACGGGATGACCGGACCAGTCAGCGCACAATCCCCATCTTCTTCCCTACTCTCCCCAGCACATCCAACGCCTGCTCCAACTCTTCTTTCGTGTGCCTTGCCGTCATGATGGTGCGGATGCGGGCTTTGCCTTCGGGAACGGTGGGGAAGGCGATGCCGGTGCCGAGGACGCCTTCTTTGAAGAGTTCGCGGGAGAAGTCCATGGTGAGTTTGCCGTCGCCGATGATGATGGGCGTGATGGGGGTTTCGCTGGCTGGAGTGGCGCGGCCGCCAATGTCGAAGCCGAGCAGGCCCAGTTCTTTTTTCCAGAAGCGCGTGTTCTCCAGAGTTTCTCCATGCGCTCGGGTTCGTTCTCGAGAACATCGAATGCTGCGATGCAGGTGGCCGCGACCGACCGCGGATGCGAGGTGGAAAACAGGAATGGACGAGCGCGGTGGTAAAGAAAATCAATCAGATCGCGCGTGCCGCAGACGTATCCGCCGAGGGCGCCGATGGCTTTCGATAAAGTTCCGACCTGGATATCCACGCGGCCGTGTACGTTGAAATGATCGATGGTGCCGCGGCCATTGCGGCCGAGGACGCCGGACGCGTGCGCGTCGTCGACCATCATGATGGCGCCGTATTTTTCCGCAACATCGCACAAGCCGGGCAGCGGGCCGATGTCGCCGTCCATCGAGAAGACACCATCGCTGATCAGCAGCTTCTTGCCGGGCTCGTCTTTGATGCTGGCCAGTTGTTCTTCAGCATGGGCGACGTCCTTGTGGCGGAAGACCAGAATCTTGGCCTTCGACAGGCGAGCGCCGTCGATGATTGAGGCATGGTTGAGCGCGTCGGAAATGATGAAATCTTCTTTGCCCAGCACGGCAGATACTGTGCCGGCATTCGCCGCGAAGCCGGACTGGAAGACCACGCACGCTTCCACATTCTTGAAGCGCGCGATTTTTTCTTCCAGCTCCATGTGAATCTTCATGGTTCCGGCGATGGTGCGCACCGCGCCCGATCCCACGCCGTATTTGCGCGTAGCCGCGAGCGCCGCTTCGCGCAGCTTGGGATGCGTGGTCAATCCCAGATAATTGTTCGACGCCAGGTTGATGACCTTCTTCCCGTCGAAGGTACAGACCGGCGCCTGCTCGTCGTCGAGCACGCGCAGCTTGAAGTGCGTGCCCTTGGCTTTGAGTTCGTTGAGCTGGTCGGTGAGGTAAGAGAGCGGGTTGGTGCGGGTTGCAGTGGTCATGATTCCCTCAAATCTACTTGTCACGGATTCAACGGATCGACGCAGAACCAACGCGACTCTAGAACATAATCGGGTTGCCCGTTGCGACGCTGGCCTCGCATAGTTGCTTCATATTGTTGAAGAATTCTTTTTCGGAGTCGGAGAGAATGTCGCTGGAGTGCAACACCATCTCGACCTCTTTCAGGAGTTTGGCCGCGAGTTTGCTGGACAGCCAATCGCCGGTGTGGGTGCCGTCATAGAGAACTTTTTCCAGCAGAATGGGAAAGCGCGGTCCGGGGCTGCCTTGCAAGTGGCGCAGAAAGCTGCGCAGATTTTGCACCCGCGTGATGTTGCCCAGAAACAGCGAGAGAAGATATCCCTCGTGCTCGCAAGACTCGCCGAGCCACTGATCGTGAGCTTCCCACTCTTCTTCCGAGGGATCACCGGTTAGCGTGGGCTGGCCGGATTCATCGAATGTGAGACGGTCCGGAAACGGGTGCGGTTTTGCTTTGCCGTCACGGATACAGGTGCAGCGCACGAATCCATCAAGGCTCATGGTTTACCTCCGCACGATTACGAGGATCGCGGGCGAGGGCGCCCGCGCTACATGGGGTCAGCGCACGCCGTTGGGATACACCAAAATTTTACTCGCTTCGCCAGTCTTCAACCGTTCCATGGCTTGGGAAAAATCCTTCAACGGTATGCGATCGGTGATTACGGGATGCAGATCCAGTTTCCCTGCCTTGAGCAGCGCGGTCATCTGATACCAGGTCTGATACATGCGGCGTCCGTTGATGCCCTGTACCGTGATGCCTTTGAAAATAATGTCTTCGGAAAAGTTCAGCGAGATGGGCTTCGAGGTCAGGCCGAGGAGGGAAATTCTTCCGCCGCGCCGCACGATATCGAACGCTGTGCGAATCGAATCTGGATGGCCCGCCATCTCGAGCACCACGTCGACGCCGAGCCCACCGGTCTTCTCCATCACGATCGCTTTCACATTTTCTTTGGAAGGATCGAGCACGTAGTCAGCCTTCATCTCGCGCGCGATCTTACGCCGGTGTTCGTTCACTTCGATGGCGAACACGCTGGTGGCGCCGACGGCGCGGGAGACAGCGATGGCAAAAAGTCCGATGGGGCCGCAGCCCGTGATGGCTACGGTTTTTGCGGCGATCTCACCGGCGAGAACTGTATGAACAGCGTTGCCCAGCGGATCGAGGATGGAGGCGTATTCCGGCGGAATGGCGGGATCGAGCTTCCAGATATTCGATTCCGGAATGACGACGTATTCAGCGAATGCCCCGTTGGCATCAACCCCGATAATCTTCACGTTCTGGCAGATGTGGGCCTCGCCGGTACGGCATTGCAGGCACTTGCCACAGGCCACATGCATTTCAGCGGAGACGAAATCGCCCTCCTTCACGCTAGTTACTTCGTCACCGAATGCCGCTACTTCGCCGCAAAATTCGTGCCCGGGAATGAGCGGTGGGTGAATGCGGCCCTGGGCCCAGCGATCCCAGTTGTAGATATGTAAGTCGGTTCCGCAGATGGAAGCCATCTTCACTTTTACCAACACGTCATTCCGTCCGAACGTCGGAATCTTTACTTCGCGAATTTCCGCTCCGGGCGCCGCCTCCGGCTTAACAACCGCTTGCATCGTGGATGACATCAGATTATGACCTCACAGCTATACGGCCGGACTTGCGTGGCAGTTTCAGCTTGAAAAGCCGTCAAAGCAAACGGACGATTGTAGCACCAAGCGGGGGACGCTTTCTGCGGGAGCTTTGATTGGGCGGAGCGATTGGCGCTCTAGCTTAGAGGCTTGTAAGGTTTCGGGCGTGCGATCTTGTAATCCTCCGATTTGCCGCGCGGGATGCTCAGCGTGTTCCACTGGTTCGAGCGGAGATGCTTAGCCAGAAAAATAATCTGCCCGATGTGGCCTGCATAGTGCGCGATCTGGCGGTTCACGGCCTGCATCACGGTATGGGGTTCGCCTCGAATCGTTACGGTGTGCATCACGTCTTCGGGTTTGAGGGAATCCAGCGCGGCGAAAACTCGAGCCCAACCTTCTTCCCACCAGCGCATCACATCGGCGCGCGTGGTTGATGCATTCAACTCAAATTCCCGGTCGCGAAAACGGTCGGGCTTTTCGCCATCGCTGGTAAGGAAATCGGTAAAGCGCGATCGCATGTTGCCGGCCAGATGCTTTATCAGAATGGCGACAGAATTCGCTTCCGGATCAAGGGTAAAAAATAATTCTTCATCTTTCAGTTGGGCAATCGCGCCTTCGGCCAGGCGTTTTTGACCACGTATCTGGCGGCGCGCTTCATCGATGTAGTGAGTTGCGAGATCGGTCACAAAAAGCTCCTGGACTCTAATCGGATGATAGAAATCTGGGCGCGATGTCGATTATCGAGCACGCTCCTGCGACTACCCCAGCCCCCGCCACCCGGCGACTCAATTCTGATCCGGTCGCCTGCACTCAGGCGCGTGCTGAACTTTCCTGGCATAGTCTCCATCGGTCCATCTCTGCGGATCACACTCGTCCTGCCCGATGCAGCGTCACTGCCGCCGTTCAATCCCCAAGGCGCGAGCACCCGGCGCTCGGAGAGTAGCGTCACTTCGCAATCGGTGAGCACTTCGATCTCGCGTACAATTCCGTTCCCGCCGTGATATTTTCCCAGACCTCCGCTGCCCGGGCGCAGTGAATAGCGCCGCACACGCAGCGGATACGCATACTCTAACGCTTCCGCCGGCGTGTTCAACGAATTCGTCATGTGTGTATGCACGCCCGAAACGCCGTTCTTGGTGGGGCGCGCGCCCATGCCGCCAGCAATGGTCTCGTAATACGCAAACGGACGGCCGGTACGAGGATCGATGCCTCCGATCGTCAGATTGTTCATGGTGCCGGAGGCGGCTGCAGGAATGCGATCTGGAATCGCTTGCGACAGTGCGCGGAGTAAAACGTCGACAAGGCGCTGCGAAGTTTCGACGTTGCCGCCGGCAACCGCAGCCGGCGGACGGGCGTTCACAATCGTTCCTTCGGGGGCGATTACGGAGATGGGACGCATCAATCCTGCGGTGGCCGGAACATCGTCGGCCAACAGACAACGAAAAACATAAAAGCACGCGGAGTACGTGATTGCCTCGACTGCATTGATGCTGCCTGCCACTTGCGGATCGCTTCCCGTGAAATCAACCGTGATCATGCGGTCCGCTCCGAGTGAACCCTGCGCGTGGCCTACTGTCACAGTTACCGCGATCTTCACCGGCCTGTCGGTGATGCCGTCGTCATCCAGAAAATCCTCGGCGTGATACTTGCCCGGCGGTATATGAAGCAGAAATGAGCGCATCAATTCTTCGGAATACTCCAGTAGTTCCTTGGCGGCGCGCTTTGCCCGGTCAAGTCCGTAACGCGCACACATTTCCCGCAGCCGCTCGGTTCCGGTATGACACGCCGCCAGCTGAGCGCCCAGATCGCCTTCGCGTTCTTCCGGAGTGCGAACGTTGTTCAGCAGCAGAGCGAGCACGTCGGATTGCATAACCCCTGCCCGCATGATTTTCACCGGCGGGATGCGAAATCCTTCCTGATAGATTTCGCGACAGAGTCCCATGGAGCCGGCGTAGGCTCCGCCGACATCGGCATGATGGGCGCGCGAAGCCACGTAGAAATCTGGTGCGTCTTGCTTGCGTTGCCTGATGTACACGGGCGCAACCAGCGTTATATCGGGCAGATGAGTTCCGCCGCGGAATGGGTCGTTCAGCATCACCACATCGCCGAAAGACATTTCGCCAGCGGCAATGGCGGCGCGCACTGACATGGGCATCGACCCGAGATGCACCGGCATATGGTCGCCCATGGCAATCACTTCCCCGTCACTGTCGAATACGGCGCAGGAATAGTCGCGGCGCTCTTTTATGTTGGGCGAAAACGCGGTGCGACGAAGGGCCGCGCCCATCTCCTCGGCGATCGAGTGGTAAAGATTCTTGAAGATTTCGAGTTCGATCGGGTCACGCTTCATCACGCGCAGTTTAAAGGAAGGAAGAATCGGGAGCCAGTGCTCGGGATCATTTTCGAGTCTTTGAGCCTGGTGGAGGAAAAAGAAGCGTCGGGCCAGGAAAATTATTGCTGGAAATGAAAAATTGTGTTGACACTGCGTTCACACTCCCGCAATATCTTGTGTTAAGGAAGCTACCTGTACAACAAGTTGGGTGGCTTTTGGTATTCGGGTCCCCGAAGTCGACAAGGGAAAATCGTTCACGGAGGAACCTTCATGGCAACGAAGAAGAAAGCAAAAAAGAAGAAACACTAACCGTCTGCGAGACGATACTTCGCAAGGGCCGAGATTTTAACCAGCCTCTCAGGAGAAGCACCTCTTGAGAGGCGTTTCCTTTTGCAGCGGGAACGTCAATTTCGCACGTTGGTACAGCGGGCTGCGAAATTGTTCGTGCGTCCGGCCTGCCTGTGTCACAATACGTAGACCGTACGGGCCTTGAACTGTGGATGCGAGCATGAGTCCGAGAAAAAAAAGCGCGGGCAAGAACAATCACAATAAGGCTAAGCCCGATGAAGTATTCATCCCTGACAAACTCTATTTCCGCATCGGCGAAGTGGCCACTCTATGCCGCTTGCCGGCCTACGTGCTCCGCTTTTGGGAGAGTGAGTTCCCGCAATTGAAGCCGGTGAAAAGCAGCACCGGGCAGCGCATGTACCGCAGGCGCGACGTGGAAAGCGTTTTAAGAATCAAGCAATTGCTCTACGAACAGGGATTCACAATCGTGGGAGCGCGGCAGCAGTTGCGTTCCGAGACAAAAACGGATAAAGGTCAAGCAGCGATTCCATTCCCCACTCCCTCATCCCCCGAGATCCAGCACATCCGCCAGGGCTTGCGCGAGATTCTCAGTCTGCTCTCTGCGCGGCGCACGGGATAATTCGGCCTGTTACTTCGGCAAATATCATCAAGTACCTGCCTCTACCGTGAATTCAGGCAACGCGTTCCGGCGCTGGCTTTTTAACTTTGCCCGCGTTGGCCGCGTCCAGTCGGATGCGGCTGGCGCGGGCGGTTTCGTGAAGCAGATCGTCGGTGGCGCGAGATTCGTCCCCCGCCATCACCGAACCCGCGGCTAATGCAAAACGCAATGCGTCCGCTTGGTCGTCGAAATACAGAATGACTTGCCCGGACATAATGATTCCCCCGAATGTGAACTACTTTCGTTCGCCCTGAAAAAATCTTGGACGAGCAGCGCGCGACGAGCGTGGAGCCAGTGGAACTTTCCACGATTGTCGCGGAGTGTGGCGAACGTCAGAAGTGCTTTTCTTGGTTCGGGGGTATCGGAAGTGCATCCGGAGCAAGCTTGCGGCAATCAAGAATGAATCCGGGATGAAATTGGTCGGGACGGGCAGATTTGAACTGCCGACCCCTCGCACCCCAAGCGAGTGCTCTACCAGGCTGAGCCACGTCCCGACTAGGAAGGAACCTGCTGCGTCGTGCCGGCAACAGGTGGGGTTGACTCAAGGATTTTACCACTTGAGGCGCAGTTCCGCGCAGGCAGTTCGTTTTGCTTCGAGTTTCTGCTCTAGCGATGGCAGGGCGCAGGCCAGGGATTCAATCCCGGAGCAAATTGGAAGTCCTGCGGAGTCGTAATCCCAACGCGCAGCTTGATGCGAGCTAATGCGCCGGTCTTCGGGTCAGTTTTATACGAAGAAATGATAAGTTTGAGCGACCCCTTTCGCGCATGCTCAACTGCATTGGTGTAGTCGGCCAACGCCTTGTCGGGATCAGGGGTTTGATAAGACCACAGGACATTGCCAACCAGTCCAAAAATCCGGTCATAGTCGGATCTATCAAGCAGAAAGTTCATTTCATGCGGATGCGATAAAGAAGATTTAGCGGTCTCGCCGTATCCCGGTCCAAGAGTCTGGTTCCCATTGAATCGCAAGGGCAGATTTACCGGGTAGATGTAATCCTTTGTGTTCTCTTCTGCGGGGACGATATCCACAAACCAGCCCGGATTTTTCTCGCTCCTCACGCGAAAGAGCAAGCCCCCGCCCAACTCACGCTCGAAGTTGTCATTGGCATTCAGAGTGACCTTGAAGGAGACCGACTGGCACGAAAGAGAATGCTGTGCCTGAGCACCGGCCGCCGCAAGGAGACACAGCGACAAAAGCCCAGCGAGCAATATTTTGCGATCAGTGCGGATCGGCATGATCCTGCTTAACTCTTCTTTCGCTTGCGCTTTGGTACAGCCTTCTCTTCCAGCACGGCAAACTGAATCTTCTTTTCCACGGGATCGATGCGATCGACCAGAACGCGAATTCTTTGTCCCAGGCTGTAAGTCTTGCGTGTGCGCTGGCCGATGATCTGGCGTGTGTTCTCGTGGTAAGTGTAATAGTCGTCGGTGAGGGTGTTCAGCGGGACCAGGCCTTCGATGAACAAGTCCGTGAGTTCAACGAAGAAGCCGAACTTGGTGACGCTGGTGATCAGGCCGTCGAAGTCTTCGCCCACGCGGTCCTGCATGAACTTGACCTTTTTCCATTCCATGAGTTCGCGCTCGGCTTCATCGGCGCGGCGCTCGGAAAGACTCGATTCTTCTGCGATGTTGTGCAGTTCGTCGATGGGGATCGGTCCGCCTAGAGGTTCGAGCGAGTTTCGATGCGCGGCGTGGTCGCGGCGTTTGGACCAGGGAGAAGGCGCGGCTTCTGGATCCGACGTGCGTTCCGCTGGGGCGGCCGAGACGCCGGCGCTATGCTCGAACGCCGGGAAGATTCCGATCGGGATCCCGCCATCGTATTTCTCCGGAGAGTCGCGCAGCACTTGTTTTAGGATTCTGTGCACGATCAGGTCGGGATAACGGCGAATGGGCGAGGTGAAGTGCGTGTAGCTTGGTGCGGCCAGAGCAAAGTGGCCGAGATTTTCCTCCGAGTAACGAGCCTGCTTGAGCGAGCGCAGCATCAGGTAGCTGAGGATGCGTTCTTCCGGCTTGCCGGCAATTTTCGCGGCAAGTTTCTGATACATGCGGGGAGTGATGTGGACATCTTTGGGAATTTCAATCGTGCGGGCTTGTTTGCCGGTGCCGCGTGCGGCACGGCGATCGCTCTTGAACTGCACACGCTGAATCGGCAGTGGCCCAACGCCGAGCGAATACCCAAATGTCGCAGCGATCACTTCGAAGTCGTAAACCCGCTTGGCATCGGGCTTTTCATGAACTCGATATAGAGAGGCGATGCGCTTGGACTCCAGATACTGCGCCACGCACTCGTTGGCTGAGAGCATGAACTCTTCGATCAGGCGGTGGGCGATATTGCGTTCCGAGCGGGTGATGCTCTTCATCAGTCCGAGTTCGTCGAATTCGATGACAGGTTCGGGCAGATCGAAGTCGATTGATCCGCGGCGCTGGCGTTTGCGATTGAGAATCGTCGCCAAATCGCGCATCAGCTCGAACGTAGGGACCAGGGAGGCGTAACGTTGGCGCGCGGCGGCATCGCCTTCCAGCACGTCGTTTACCGCTGTATACGTCATACGCTCGGCGGAGCGAATTACGCCTTCGCATAATTCGTAGCCCAGGATTTCGCCCTGAGGATCGATCCGCATCACGCAGGAAAGCACCAGCCGGTCGAGATGTGGCCGCAGGCTGCAGATGTCGGTGGACAATTCGAGCGGCAACATGGGCACGGCGCGATCAGGAAAATAAACGCTGGTTCCGCGGAGCTGCGCTTCCTGATCGAGCGCGGAACCGGGCGTGACATATTGCGCTACGTCGGCAATGTGGACCTGCAATTCAAAATTGCCAGAGTCGAGGCGGCGGACGGTTACGGCGTCATCAAAGTCGCGCGCGCTTTCTCCGTCAATAGTCACGATGGGCACGGCGCGGAAGTCTCGGCGGTGGTGAAGTTCCTGCGCCGGGATGACGGCCGGAATATTCTGCGCCTCCTCCAGCGTGGCCGTGGGAAAGTGATGCGGCAGATGAAACTTGCGGATGATGATTTCCACGTCGATCCCAAAATCGTCCTGCCGGCCGAGGATTTCGAAGACGCTTCCGCGCGGATTTTGCGTCGGGGTAGGCCAATCCGTGATCTCGACATCGACTACTACGCCTTCGAGGTCGTTCCATTCGGAGTGGAGTGCAGCTTCGTCGCCGAGTACGCGGTCGACGGATTTCTTTTTCCTACCCGGCACTGAAGTTTCGGTCGCGTCTCTCGCCTCAGGAATTTCCATGCCAGGGGGAATTACGATTTCTTGCGTGATCTTGCTGTCGATGGGCTTCACGTAATTGTGGCGGCTGCCGTAGTGAAAAATTCCTACCACGGTAGGATGAACGCGCACCACCGAGCGCACAATGCGCCCTTCGGCGCGGCCGTCGGAACGAGTAGCCACAACATCCACCAGCACGCGATCGCCATGCATGGCATTTCCGATCGCGTGTGGCGGAATGAAGATGTCTCCCGCCAGGAGGGATTTGAGCGCCGGACTCAGAGAATTCGCGTCGGGAATGACGAACCCGAAGCCGTCGCGATGCATGGTCAGCCGTCCCGCCACAAGATTCTTGTCGGCCGCGCCTTGCGGGAGGGCGTAGCGATCGGAATTCAACTGAACCAATTGTCCTGCTGTGACCAGCTTTTCAAGCTGCGTGTCCAGTTCTCCGCGGGCAGCGCCGTGCAACCCTAGCTCGCGCACAAGCTGCTTAAATCCTGCCGAACGTTTGGGCTGGAGTGCGATGTGTTTCAGAATGGTGGCGTCAGAAATCATGGAAATACGCTATTTGCTGTCAGCTTTCAGCATAACGCACGAGCGCGGAAGGTCGATCCGTAATTTCGAAGCGCAGAAGAGAAAGCTACGCAATTTTTAAACTCTTTGCAGGGATCTTCGGCCCGCAAGGAGTCAATGAACTTACCAGGTATCGCCGCCACCGCGCGGGGGCCAAGAGCCGAGCGCCCGCCGAATCATGGCGATCTGCCCGGTGTGATAGCTGTTGTGCGCGGCGAGTTGCCACAGAAGTGCTTCAAGAGTGTCCGCGCGCTGCTGATGACTCGGGTGCGTGGCTTCTACCTTACGATTGAGAGCACCTGGGCTCGAGCCAGCTAGTGCAGCGGTTTCGTTAATGAGTGCGGCAAATCGTTCTTGCCGTTCATGCCATTCAGCATCACTTGCCAGCCCTGCGGCCGCCGGGAAGGTTTCGGAATTATGTTCCGGATATGGCGGTTTCTCGCCGCGTGCACGCCGGAGATCATAGTCCATCCAATAATTCATGTGAAAAAGGAGCTGGGCGATCGAGTGGGGAAAGCCATTAACCTGCCGTCCGGCAAGTTCTGCGGAAAGGCCTTCCACGCAGGCCAAAGGGTCGGCATGAGCGCCCTTGCCGTGGAGCAACTCAGTCAATGCGCGCGATGACATGGCCGATCATCCACGAGCTGCGGCGAAATATTTTTCTTCGAGTATTTTGCGATGGTGCAGCTCATGACCCGCGATCATGTAAGCCAGTGCTCTAACGCTGACCTCGTTTTTGCTGGCAATGCCGCGGCGCATCCAGGCTGGTTCGTCGAGATTGCGCAGCAAAGAAAGAGTGGCGCGGCGAACGGCAATGAACTCCTCGACCAGATCAGAGAGCAGACGATTGGCAAACGGTCCATTGCGCACGTAGTCGTCTTGCTCGAAGCTTTCGAGCGGAGTGGCGTCGCCGCGCGCGATACGCAGAGCGCGATAGGCGAAGATTCGTTCCGTATCGCAGACGTGTCCGAGAACCTCTTTCGCGCTCCACTTCCCGGGCGCGTAGCGGAAATCGCCATCTTCCTCATTGCGTGCGCAGAGCAGCATCATGGTCTGGCGACGCTGCTGGTCGAGGCTGCTCAAAATGTCGTTTCCCTGAACCAACGAAATATAGCGGGCATAATAAGGAGCGCATTCATCTGGTTGAGGACGAGCGATGGTGAAAGCTGGCGAAGTGATCACGGCTGGTTCTAACATGAAATGAACTCCCATCGATTCGTGGTCGGGAATTGTTCGCGAATTCGGCTCGAGAATTCCTGGCTCGAGAATTGTTGAGCCAAGAGCATACTCCGATTTACTGTGGAACGGTTTAGTGGTGAGCGCGGGACCGTCGTAGTAGAGCCAGACAGGGAGTTCCAACGCCCCTCACCATCGAGCCCATAAGTGAGAGTGTAGGAACTCGGAGTTTTTAAATGTAAAGTGGCAGCCGTTTCGTGGCCATTAAATGTCGCAACCGTATGATAATATTCGCAAGAATGTGGGGTCAATTCCCACATGCCCGTCATGTCGCCGTCTTAAGCTGTTTGGCAAGGATTACGAAAGCGTACAACTGGCGACTTGGTTTAGGAATTAGCAGGCCACTGCCTTGAAGCAGACCGACACGGTGCAGTGTTTGGGGATGCGCAACCCGCTGCCTTTCGACAGCATGGATACGTAGGCGTAAAAGGGGTTATAGGTTGGGAGCACTCCGGCATATTCATGGTGTCATCGATTTCGGATTCGGAAATATCAATCCCAGCGTACCTATGATTCCCTAACAGTTTATGTATCTTGATCCGAAAAAGCGCTGTCTCTTCCTTTACGTGGCGATTCTAGCCTGTATTAACCAGACTTTTTTGGGCCAGTCTCGTACTGCAGCCGCCACTACGTCTACGTTGCAAAATTACGGTTGGGAACCACCCGAGCGACGCGAGGTCAATGCACCATCGGTCGCCATTGATCATACGGGCCGAGTTCTACTGAGTTTTATAGTTCGAGAACGCAACGGTCTTGTCACGCGAAACCGCCCCAGCCTCAATCTTCGTATCGTGCGCCTCTTAGCTGATGGTAGGTCAGACCTCTCCTTATCCCTGCCAACGAATGAAGGAGGAAGGTCTGGTATCTATCTCTCCGACACCGACCAGATTATCGCTCGGGCCAACGAGCATCTTGAATTGCTTCAGGAGGACAACGCGAATCCAAACAACGCGGTCTGGAAAACCCTCGCACCATGCGCAACGCGGTGTATTATCGTCCAGTCTCCCAGCCGTCGTACACTGCAACTCTACTCTGCAGATGCTGACCCTCCCGTAACGGTCATCCACCTCTCGCATGAGCCGGTCTTAATACGGTGCGGTAAAGCGCATCAGCTCGCATCCAGCGAAGATGATATCCAGAACTATCCCCACTCAATCACCGACGAATTCGCGTACTTTCACGGCGGGAATGCAGGCACTGGACCGTTCGCTTACCGTTGGCCGCTTTGCGACTACGACCATCGGATTGAGATGCCGTTACGAACAGGAGGTCGTTGGGTCGTCTTGAGCGATAATCTTTTCGTGGTAGATACGCACTTAAACCGTGATGGGGATAAGGGAGTGGAGGTGATTTCAGCGGACGGCCACGAGAAGTTTCGTCCGACGATGCTCAATCATGAATCAGCAGGTGGTTGGTCACCCATTCGGAGCAGCCGACGAGGAGACAGAATTGCGGTGGATGTGGTAACGCGTCGAGGCGGCAACCGAACCTTCGACATATCAAGCCACGTAAGTGCTCGACGCATTGCTGTATACGACATCGAAGCCGGAAAGGAGATTGCATCGATTCCGGTAAATCCGAAATATAAATATCGGCTTGAGTTCGATCTAAGTCCTGACGGACACCGCTTGGCTACCCTGGAAGATGACATGGTGAAAGTGGTTGATCTGCAATAACCTTTGGGCAGCGCACTACACCGACGTGTAGTGCAGGCACGAGACGAGTTCTGGATAAAGAGACTCCCCAGAATTCTCAAGGTGATTTCGGGAATCCTTACATGGTATGCGAGCCAAAAAGGGAGTCCGGCACCAAGCTTGACCGCGCCCGCATCGCCCGAAAGTGCGTACCACGGAAGGAAACTTCGTTGAAAATAAAGCTTTTCCACAGCGCTCAGAGTGAGACGTCGGAGTACAATTCCATTTGGTCACGCAAGTGCGGCACGTGATCCCAATCCCAACAAGGAAAGGAACTATGTAACCCATGTGGAAGCCGACGAATCAGCCTCAGACCCCCGGGCGCCCAAACGAACCGGAGCGTCCAACTATGAGTACACCGAGCGCGCCTGCAATGATGTCGAATGAACCTGCCGTTGCACCGCGTCCGGCTGCAACCACCACCACGACTGCGGACCAGGCGACGATCGGCAAATCGCTGGTGATCAAGGGCGAGGTGACTGGATCGGAGTCGCTCTACATTGATGGCCGGGTGGAAGGTTCGATCAGCCTGGCGGGCAACCGTGTCACCATTGGCCGCAACGGCGTGGTGGCAGCGAACATCAATGCGCGCGAAATCGTGGTGCTCGGTAAAGTGCGCGGCAATCTGACGGCCAGCGACCGGGTTGATATTCGCAGCGACGGATCGCTCACCGGGGATGTGGTGGCGGCGCGCATCTCTATCGAAGACGGAGCCTTCTTCAAGGGCGGCATCGATATCCGCAAGGGCGGACAGCCTTCCCAGCAGAAGCCCAACGGCGAAGACAAGACTGTTGCTGTGCCCGAACCGGCCGCAGTGGGTGCCAGGGCGTAGCTGACGGTAGGCTTTTAAGAGATATTAGCGGTGGGGTTCGCAGCGAATGCGAATATCCGCCGTTTTGTTTTTCCGGCGCATCTAATCCTCTGACTGGGCAAGAGTGCCAGGGATGGGTTGCACTATCGGAAGTGCAGAGCTGTTGTTTCCCGCTTATGGCGGCAGTACCATAAACGTCTACCCGCAGTTCGCGAGGGTTCACAGTCGGAACATTTTCGGTGCGGCTGCGCGAACTTAGTGATTTAAGTTCCGAAAGGAAGAAATCCGGTTTGATTGATTTGGGCCACGGTTTACGGAAATTGCTGCTTTTTGTTGGTATTTTTCCGCTATTTGTTTTTTGTCCAAGGTACGTCGCCGCCGATGCGGCCGCCTTTGATCTCACTGGACCGAAAGTTGATGTCCGCGTACAACGCGAAGGCCATACCCTGCCTATCTCCGAAGTTCCCAATCTTCAGGTCGGAGACCGGCTTTGGGTCCATCCCGATCTGCCGGAAACTCAATCGGTTCGCTACTTGATGGTTATTTCTTTTCTGCGAGGATCAACGAATCCTCCTCCGGATGACTGGTTCACGCGCGTCGAAGCTTGGACTAAACCGGTTCGCGATGAGGGCGTATACGTTACCGTTCCAGCCGGAGCCGAGGAAGCGATCGTGTTCCTCGCGCCGGAAACCGGAGGAGCGTTCAGCACGATCCGCAGCGCGGTGCGAGGCAAGCCGGGAGCTTTCGTTCGGGCCGCACAGGATCTGGAACAAGCCAGCCTCGATCGTCAGCGGCTGGAAAAATATCTGGAGTCGGTTCGTGAGGCGTCGGAAACTGATCCCGCAAAAATGAAGGCGCGGACTACGCTTTTGGCGCGCAGCCTCAACATGCGTCTCGATCAGCAATGCTTCGATAAGCCGAGCGCGCAGCAAGCCCCTTGCCTTACGCAGAACACCGACCAGCTGGTTCTGGACGATGCGCACAGCCAGACCATGGTCGCAACCCTGAGTTCGGGACCCTCCAGCGATCTGCTGGTGCAGGTTAGCGCCACACCGACTGCGGGCGCCGGATACTACAGCGCTTACGTTGGCGCGGTCGTCGACGTGGTGCGCATCCTTGGCTCAGCGCACACCGCGCAGTATCAATACATTCCGGCTCTGTCGTTGCCGAAAAAAGACAATCTCAATCTTCGTCTAAACTATCCGCCCTCTTTCCGGAATCCAAAATCTGTCATCGTGATTGCGCTTCCGCTCGTGCTACCCGCGGCGAATCCTCCTCTGCGCGCCATCGATGCCACGCAGGTTTTCTGCGTCGATAAGCCCGGCCTCGTGCTACCGGCTGACGGCGCGCCATTAGTATTTGCCACCGAGTTGGCGCACAACTTTGTTTTGCACGTGGAGACCAAGTCTCCCAACGGAATCGATCTTCCCGCTGTGCCGGATCCCGCACAGGGTGGTTTTGTAATCGACACCAAGGCTGTGCAATCGGTTGAACTGGAAGGCGAGGTGAGTGGAATTCTGCGCGGTACCTGGGGCTTTCACCCGTTTGATGGTCCGCGCTTCCGGCTGCGAGCCTCCAGCCCGGGCCAATGGGTAGTCGCATCCAAGGATGCCAGCGCACTCATCGTAGGACGCGAGGATACGCTGCATCTTCAGTCTCCCGACGCTTGCTGCGTAAGCGCCGTCACGTTGCGTGATGAAAAAGGCAAGAGCACTACGGCTGTCTGGAAGATCGCCAAGCCCGAAGAATTGGAAGTGAAAGTTCCGTTACAGAATGCAGTCGCCGGAGCCCTCACGCTCATGATTCACAAGCAGGGCACTCGCCAGCCGGATGAAATTCCGCTGCACACTTATTTTGAGGCTGGACGTCTTGACGCTTTCAGCATCCACGCCGCAGATGCCGATGGAGTTCTCAAAGGCACCAGACTCGATCAGGTCACCGCGCTCGACATAGCTGGCCTGCACTTTGCGCCCGCAGGTTTATCTCGCGCCAATCAGCAGGATGAACTGAAACTGGTCTGCCAGGATGCAACGGTGAGCAAGCGCCTGCAGGCCGGAGATGCAATTGCGGTTCACGTGACTTTGAAAGATGGGCGCGCGTTAGATCTCAAAACCAAAGTCGAGGATCCGCGTCCGCGCGTAACCATGCTGAGCAAGAGCGTGCAATTAGATCCAACAGCAGCGCCTTCGACAGTTCGTCTGGAGAACGACGGCGAACTTCCGCAGGATGCACGTTTGAATTTCTTTTTGAAGACTCTGGTTCCGGAGAATTTCGCTCCCGCGGAAAAAATCGAGGTAGCTACAGCGGATGAATCCTTCAGCGTCATGCTGAGCGAGAAAGATGGGAATCTGACGCCGCAGGATTCGAAAACGATATTTGTCGTGCTCGATCCCATGAAGTTGCTGGGCCCATCGGCCTTCGGCCCACTGAAGTTTCGTCCAATCGATGCGGAAGGAATCGATGGAGACTGGCAGCCTCTGGTTACTCTGGTCCGAATTCCCGTGCTGGAAGGAGTTCGTTGCGCTAAGGTGGCGGAGAAGCAATGCACTCTCGATGGAGACAAATTATTTCTGATCGATGCAGTAAGTTCCAATCCTGACTTTACCGACTCTGTGACCGTGCCCGATGGCTTTGTCGAATCCGCGCTAAAAATTCCACAGCCTGAAGGCAAGACTCTTTACCTCAAGCTTCGCGACGATCCGGCTACGGTGGTTATGGTGAATGTGCCGGTGGTGAATACGCCAGAGTAGCGCCCTGAATTCCTTTACGGTTGCCTTCCCGCGTCCATGATCTCTTTCCCTTCGTTCTGTGCGACGGCAGGATAGGCGATCTTCTTGCGACGTCGTAGATCATTGGGCAATTGCGACTTCAAAAGCCACAGACCTACTGCAGTCGCCGCTGCCCAGGTGACGGAGATCAACCCCAGTTGCAGCACGTCAGTGACGCGGCTGCCGTGACCATAAGCCGGCAGCGGCACGATTTTTGCGACTTCAAGGCTGATGACTCCGGCGACGACAGCGGTGAGTGCAGATTTTCCTAACTCATCCCAGCGCAGAGTTCTTAACGAGACCATTTTCCGGTAGTGCAGCAAGCAGGCCAGCGCCAGCAGGTTTGCGCCGATGCCAATGTCAGAAGCGAAAGCCAATCCGACTACGCCATAGTGGTGAAACAAGAAGGAATAAATCGGCAACGATGCGCTGGTAATCAGCGTCACTGCCACCATGGGAGTGAGCGTATCTCCGGCGGCGTAAAACGCGCGGGCGTAAAGGCCCTGGGCCGACCACAGCGCCAGCGACAACGAGAACCAGAAGAAATAAACCGCTGTGGTCTGCGTATCAGAAACCATGAATCGTCCGCGGCGGTAGACCAGATCGATCAAGGGAAACGCGGCGGCCATCATCCACCCGGTAGCCAGAAACGATGCGGCGGCAACGCGATAGACAGAATCATTCACCGTGGTGGCAAATTCCTTCAGTCGCTTCTCGTTGAATAAACGGGCGAAGAACGGCAGGGAAGCCTGTCCGGTGGCCTGCCCGAGAACCGCGATGGGCACGGCGAATAGGCGCTTAGCATAGTTGAGGCGGGCGATATCGCCGATGCCGCTGGAGGCATAGTGGCGCAAGATCCAGTCGTCAGCCGTCACCAGGGAAACGCCCAGCATCAGCGGGATGGAAAGCTTCACCCACTCGCGAAATGCGGGATTCATGATATCGAACGAAGGCTTGTAGCCGGTGCCGATGCGTGCCGCTCCAACCACGCTGGCAAGGAATGGTCCGACGACGCTACCTAACAGCGCGCCATAAGCCAGCGAAGCAATTCCCAGATGGCGGCCGGCAATCACGCCACCGAAAATAATAAAGACGTTGTAAAGTAGCGGGCCGAAGGCTGGAAAAAGAAACAGACGGTGCGAGAGCAGAACGGCGGAAACGACTCCTCCCACGTAGAAGAAGATCTGCGCCGGCAACAGTATGCGGGTGAGATGAACGGTCAGTTCAACCTGTGCCGGGGAGAAGCCACGAAACATCCAGCGTACAAACTGAGGGGTAAAGATTTCGGTAATCACGGTGCCGATAATCATCACGATCGTCATCACTGTGATGACAACGGAAAAAGTTTTCTTGGCGTCGGCGTCTCGGTTCTCCGCTAGAAAGCGGGTGTAGATCGAGATGAAAGTGATCGAAGCCGCCCCCCCGGCCACGATGTAGTTGAGCCAGTCGGGTAGCGTGAAGGCGGCCACGTAGGCATCGGTCTGCGCCCCGGCGCCGAAGGCATAGGCGATATACGCCTCGCGCACATAGCCGATCACGCGCGAAAGCATGACCGTTCCCATCAGCAGCAGCGTGGCCGAGAAAGCCGTGTGCTGATGCGAGGGACGGAAAAACTTCAGGACCTTGGTCATGGGGCACAGATGTAAGCCAGCAAATTTCTTTCAAAGCCTACCAGACGCTTTGCATCTACAGCGGCGCCGATCGCGAATGTGGGTTACGGCGGTTCCTTTATTGACACTCCGGCATCGAAGCCGTTTTTTTCGCCGGATGAGGTAGGCCCGTAAGCGCTAATTTTCGCAATCACTTAGCCGCTGATGTGCGATTGAGAACGATTTGAGGCGCAAAGCATTGTCTCGCAATCCCGATTGTCGCAAAGTCGCATTCATTGGGAACCGGAAACGAGGTTGAAAATATGAAACAGATTGCTGCAGGCAATATGAAGGGCGGGGTGATCGAGCTCTGCGAGCAGGTGAATCGCAAACTCCTGATGGAGAGGAAAGCGGCGAATCCCACCCCGGAAATGCGGCGAGTGCAGGAAAGCTGGGTGGCATCCGGCGAGAAGAAGGTGCTTCTGTGGCTGGCCGCGCGCACCCCGCGATGGGTAAATCCAGACCATCTCACAGCGTTGGGATTCGCAGCGCAGATTGGCGCGGGCTTGTGCTATGCCCTGGCGTGGTGGAACAAGTACGCGCTCCTCGGCGTGATCGTCTTTCTGGCGTTGAACTGGCTGGGAGATTCGCTGGATGGCACGCTGGCGCGAGTGCGGCATACACTGCGCCCTCGCTATGGATTTTATGTCGACCACATGGTCGACACATTTGGCGCGCTCGCGCTGATGGGCGGCCTGGCGCTCTCGGGCCTCATGCGGCCGTGGATTGCAATCGGGCTGCTGATCGCGTTTCTTATGCTTTCGATCCAGTCCTATCTTGCTACGCATGCGTTGGGTGAGTTTCGTCTCTCATTCTTTCGCTTCGGCCCAACCGAACTGCGGCTGCTCCTGGTAACAGGCAATCTGGCATTGCTGTGGAAACCGGAGGTTCACTTTTTCGGCGGAGAATACCGGCTCTTCGATGTTGGCGGAGCCATCGGTCTCGCCGGAATGGCGGCGGTGCTGTTTTACTTCACTGTGGAAAATACGTTGCGGCTTTATCGCGACGAAAGGTTATCTCAATGAGCGCGGGTCTTCGCAATTCGATCCGCAATTCGATCCGCAGAGACACCTTCCTGCGATGGTTGCGATTTAATCTTGTCGGCGGCATCGGAATCGCTGTTCAACTTGTTCTGTTGTTTTTGTTGAAGAGCATTCTCCACTTCAACTATCTTGGCGCAACTGCTCTTGCAGTTGAGGCCACACTGATACACAACTTCCTGTGGCATGAGCGCTACACGTGGGCGGACCGGCTGCAACCCTCGTGGCAGAACTCCTTGCCGCGCCTGCTGCGATTCAATCTTACAAACGGAGCCGTTTCGATCTGCGGCAATCTGGGATTAATGAAATTGATGGTCGACATCGGTCATATGAACTATCTGGTCGCGAATGCGATTGCAATCGCACTTTGCTCGCTGGCGAATTTTATAGTGAGCAACGAATATGTATTCGACGGACGGTCAGAAAGTGCGCGTGACCCCGGATAGCCGTCGCGAGATCACGATCAACTTCCAAGGCAGCGGGCGAGGGCGCCCGCTCTACACGGCTTACTGATCATTCGCCACGTCATAGGCGGCTGATAGGTTGATGTCGGACTTCAGTGGTACATCCTCCGAAGAGTCGCCGACCTCCACCGTATATTTGCCCGCGTCCGCATGCCAGTGTCTCCCGGCTACATCATAATAAGTAAAGGCGCGGGAATTGAGCGAAACCGAAACGTGTTTCGTTTCCCCCGCCGCGAGCTCCACGCGGGAGAACCCTTTCAGTTCTTTCGGCGGCCGCGGCACCTTCGGATCGTTCTCGGATACGTACACCTGGGCTACATCGGCCCCCGCGCGCGCGCCAGTGTTGGTCACGTCAAACGTTACGTTGTAATGAGCGCCGGTGGAGGATGCGCCCGGTGTCACTTCAATGTGGCTGAATTGAAAAGTTGTATACGACAGACCATAGCCGAAGGGATAGAGCGGTTTAACGTGATTGTGTTCGTATCCACGGTAGCCAACGAACACACCTTCTTTGTAGACCACACGATTCGTGCCCGCTTCGGGATAGTAGGTCTCGTGAACCGGATTGTCGGCCCAGCGCCGTTCGAAGGTGGCAGGGAGATGTCCCGAGGGATTGACAGCACCGAAGAGGATTTCCGCGAGCGCAGTTCCTCCGCGTTCTCCGGGATACCAGAGTTCGAGGTAGGCGGGAACGTGATCGAGCCAATCGCCGGGATCGACGTTGCCTCCGGAGGTGACGGTAACGATGGTGTTCTTGTTAGCTGCGGCGAGTTCGCGGATCAATTCGTCCTGACCGAATGGCAGGCTGAAAGTGCGGTCCGCGCCTTCCGACTCGCTGCTGGAGTCAAAGCCGGCAGCAACGATCACGACGTCTGCCTTCGCGGCTAAAGCGTTCGCCGTAGCAGAGACGATTTTGTGTTGATCCATGATGCCGACGCGAAGATGTCCGCCGACGGGATTATCCTGGTACGCCTCGGCAACAATCTTGTGCGGACCTGCGGAGAGATCCAAAGTTGTGTGGTTCTGCAAGGCGGTGGCGTATTTCCAGTTATCGAAGATAAGCTTGCCATCGATGAAAAGTCGGTAGCCGTTGCCTTCGCCGGAGTATTCCGCCGCGACGATGTACGAAGACGTGACCGGCGCGATATAGAAACCGGTCCAGCGGCGGGAAGATGGCTTTTTGCCCGCGTCCAGCAATTTTAGGGCTTCGTCAAGATCGGCGAAGTCCTCCCAATCCTTTCCCGCATAATTGAGATGGCTCACCGTTACAGTTGACGCCGGCTTACCGCTGAGATCGCCGTTGGCAAAAGCTTCGAACTTGAGGCCGGGAGCACCGTTTTGCGCGGCGGTGGAGAATTCAGTGGACTCGGCAAGGTCAATCATCTTGGGCAGACCGCGCTCGTAGTACACCTTCGCGGATGTGCCAACGTAGGTTCCGATGCCTTCGAGAATGCTGACTGCCGAAAACGGAATCGCCTTGCCGCTTCCCCCCGCGACCGGTTGCGCCGGCCAGGCGTCCGGACCGACAACAAGAATGCTCTTGACCTTTTCCTTATCCAGAGGCAGTAAAGAACCTTCGTTCTTGAGAAGCACCGTACCTTCGCGCGCACCCTCAAGAGCGACCAGGTGATTCTCCTCGTTATATTTCGAGAGCGAGGGATCGGTTTGCGGGCGATCGAGCCAGCCGAAGCTCGCTGCAGTAGTCAGAATGTGGCGGACCTTTTCATCGATGGTTGCTTCCTTGACGCGGCCGTCGCGAATTGCCGGAAGCAGAGTAGCTTTATTCATGTGCTTGCCGGTGGGCATTTCAAGATCCAGGCCTCCGTTTGCCGCGCCTACTCCGTCGTAGGTCGCAACCCAATCCGACATCATGACGCCTTGAAATCCCCACTGCTTTCTAGCCACATCGATATTGAAGTAACCATTTTGCGTGGAGTGCGTCCCGTTCACGAAATTGTAGGAATCCATAATCGCGCCCACGTGGGCATTCTTCACCGCGAATTCAAACGCCGGCAAGTAGATTTCGCGCGCGGTTCGTTCGTCGACGATGGAGTCGCTGTCGTGCCGGAGGAACTCGGAATTATTGGCGAGGAAATGTTTTACCGTCGAACTGACGCCCTGCTTCTGCATTCCGGTGATATAGCCGGTGTCGATACTGGCGGCAAGGAAAGGGTCTTCGCCGAAGTATTCGAAGTTGCGGCCATTCATGGGTGCGCGATAAATGTTGACTCCAGGTCCAAGCATGAAATGAATACCGCGCGCGCGCGCATCCTTGCCGATACCTGCGCCTACTCGTTCCGCCAGCTGCGGATCCCACGAAGCTGCAAGGCCGATCCCCGCAGCGTAAACAGTCGAAGGAAATTTCTGGTTGCTGCGCACGCCGAGTGGTCCGTCAGACATTTCGAGCGCGGGAAGGCCGAGTTCCGGCATCGCTCGAACCGCAAAACCAGTGCCGCCGATATAGTCAATCTTCTGCTCGAGTGTCATCTTCTGAAGCAAAGCGTCGACGCGGCGATCGATCTCAGAATTCGACGGAACTGGAGTCTGAGCGAATGCGGCATGAGAGGGAAAAAAAGCGAGAGCGAACAATAATGCGCATGACAGGAACCGAGGAAGCTTCGACATGGAAGACCTTTGACCGGAGCGAAAATGCATCCTGAAAGCGAGGATGACGGCGTAGGGAGCGCTGGGCTTGGCTGCGCCGCGGCATCAGTGTACACGGTCGCACGGCATTTCCGGGAAGAGAAGAAGGGCGCTGGAAACGAAACTGCCGCTTGGACCGCTCAGCTATGGACTGCAGATTACATTCTGCAGGTGAGGAGCGAGCTGGAGAAAGTGCCGCAGATTGAAGGTATATATTCTCTTGCAGTGGCTGCTGCGAGCCGCCGCGAGATGTAATGCATCGTAAACGAGACCACCCGTCCATCCCTTTTCGGCTGCCTGCTGCAGCACGGACTTGTACTCCGCCGCACTGAGCTCGGCAATATGAAAGTGAGGCAGAATGTTTTCCGCAAGAAGCCGCCAGGCCTCGCCCGGATACACCATGGGAGTGAGTGGGGCGCGCGTTAAGACAGCGTAAAATTCGGCGGTACCATGCGCGCTGATCACCGCTTCCAATTTGCCCTCCCGAACCTTTTTGAGCAGTTCAAGAGACTGAGGATGATGGGGATGGGCTGAGATTGAAGCCGCAATTAATACGGATGTATCGCAATAGACCTTCATGCTTCGATTTCAAGTTTCGCTCTCATGACTTGATCGTCATTGGCAGAGAATATCCCGCAGTCGTTCTCGCTCCAAATCGTCGGAGAGCTGCTGCCAATCGAAGGCGGGACTTATCTCGCCCATATGAACCAGGAATCCGTTCCGTTCCACCAGCGATGGCTGCTGGGTAACAGGACGCAGCAAGAGTCCACCAGCGGCTTCCATGGCCTCGAATGTTGTGCCGGCTCGAAACCCCAGACGCTGGCGGAGCGGCTTGGGCAGAACCACCCGTCCGGATCTATCGAGGGTAAGCCTCATGCCATTTATTATACCACATGGCATTTCTTGTGGCATGATCGCTCGCCCCGGACCGGCCTAGATCTTCAACACAACCTTGCCGTAGTTTTTGCCCTCCTGCAGCAATTTGTAGGCTTCCGTGGCGCGATCGAGTGGGAAGACATGGCCAATCACTGGAGACAATTTATCTTCCGCGATCCATTGCGACAGCTGCGACCATGCGGGCTGCATGATCTCTTGCTTCTGCGAGAGATATGTAAGCCACAAGCCCTGAACGCTCGCAGACTTTGCGTAGAGGGCACGAACATCGAGTTGTGGTTGCTTGCCGGTCGCGGTGCCGTATTGGATGACGCGGCCAAAATCGCGGAGACAGCGCAGGCTTTTGGCCGTGTGCTCGCCACCCAGCATTTCGAAAACTGCGTCGACACCCTCGCCGCGAGTGAGATCCTTCACGGTTTGTTCGTAATCTTGCTGTTTGTAGTTGATCGCGTGCTGCAGGCCCAATGCTTTTACCCGCGACAGTTTTTCATCGGATGAGGATGTGCCGTACATTTCTACGCCTAGGATTTTTCCAATCTGAACGGCTGCCGTGCCGACTCCTCCGGCGACGGCATGGATCAGCACTCGATGCGGGGCTTTGCTCTGCTCGGCAGCCGAGGGCCTGCCCTGAGCCTGTCGAAGAGGCGGGTGTCCCCAAGCAGGCTGTGAGGTCATGCCAGCTTGCCAGTAAGCCAGATAAGCCGTAAAGAAATTGACCGGAAAGGCGGCGCCCTGTTCGTAGTTCCAACCATCCGGGATGGGCCACAGCATGGTGGAATAGGCAGCGACTTTCTCGGCGAAGGCTCCCCACTGGATATACCCCATGACGCGGTGTCCGGTGGTTTCTTCGGTACCGGCAAATTCGCGTCCCGCGATGAGCGGCGGCGGTGGGGTTCCGGGGTAGCCCCCCTGGGCGGTCATAAAATCAGCGAAGTTCAAACCGCCAGCCATGGCGCGCACTAAGGTTTGTCCGGACTTCAGAACCGGTTCGGGGGCGTCCTGCACGGAAAGTGCGTTGGGGCCAGACAGGCTTGTAATCACCAGGGCTCTCATGCACCGGAGTGTAGCAGCCTGTTGCCGAAAATTGTATGGGGCCCGTCCGCCAGAGACGCGAGTCTCCAGCTCGCTATCCGGGGGCATCGCCCGACTTTCTTAGCCCCGCTTTTGGCGATCAGGTATATACTCTTGGCGTTAGCTTACTTGACTCTTCCCGGCTACGCCTCCACGGGCTGGGAACGGGGCGTACATTCATCCCCCTAATTCTTGCGCGCCCCGCATAGTGGAAATGCCGATTCACATCGGAGGCGGGTGTGGAACAGGCACCGCTGCATGACTACCAGAGTACTGGAAGTTGCATCGGGGGAGGGTCATCCTGTGGACTTGGTGTTGGTACGTCTTCTTTTTGTCATAGTTGTTTCTGTTGCTTGCTACTTTATTGAACCTTTCCGGCTGGCTCGGCCTCAGGATGCTCTAGTGGGGGCGGCGGTCGGCGTGGGAATTGTTTTGTTCGAATGGAAGCTTCGCTCGGTCAGTCTGAAGCGGCTGATCGGTGCGGCCATCGGCAGCCTGCTCGGCATCTGTGGCGCCTACCTCTTTGCCGTGGTGATTCGTAGTAGTGTGCCCGCCGGGAACACCCAGAGTTTTCTCCAAATCCTTGTGATGTTGCTGATGGCCTATGTTGGCCTGATTGTGGGAGCGAGCAAGGGCGACCTGCTGAACTTAGCCGCATTGGGCGGAATCTTTGGCGGCGAAAAGCAGGGCAAGAAAAGTTACAAAATCCTGGATACGAGCGTCATCATCGATGGCCGCATCGCCGACATCGCCGAAACCGGGTTCCTGGATGGCATTATTGTGACGCCGCAGTTCGTCCTGCGCGAATTGCAACTGGTAGCCGATTCGGCCGACTCGCTAAAGCGCAATCGCGGACGCCGTGGGCTGGATGTTCTGCAGCGCCTGCAGAAAATGGCCACGCTGCAGATTCAAATCGTTGAGGATGATTTTCCCGCCGTCCGCGAGGTCGATCTGAAGCTGATCGAACTTGCCAAAGTCTACGAAGGTAAGATCATTACCAACGACTTCAACCTGAACAAGGTAGCGCAACTTCAGGGTGTCGAAGTTCTGAACATCAACGAATTGGCTAACTCGCTCAAGCCCATCGTGTTGCCGGGCGAAATCATGAAGGTATTCATCCTGAAAGAAGGGAAAGAATACAACCAGGGCGTGGCCTATCTCGACGACGGCACAATGGTGGTTGTAGATAACGCCAGGAAGATGATCGGCAAAACGATCGACGTGTCGGTGACATCGGTCTTACAGACTACGGCGGGAAAAATGATCTTTGGCAAGTGGGATGAACGGGCCTTTGGCCGGTCGAGTACTCCGGTCCAGCCTGCCGCCGCAGTGATTCCTGGAGCGGCAGGGCAGGTAGCGCCGTTGCCAGCCGCGCTGGTCGAGAGCAAACCCAGCCAGTCTTAGGGGGCCGAAGGGCTGACTGATCCCACGGAGATAGTATTGTCCGTCAAAGTTCCCGCCAGCTTGACGCGCTCTCCGGCGACGCGCTTTAAAGCCGCTTCCTCACCTTTGAGGCGATAGGTCTTCTCCCCATCAACCAGGGCGAAGCTCTCTCCGCTGTGAACGCAGGCGCGCGTGCAGTCCGCCGCGCTCAATCCGACCGCCGCGGAGTGCTTAGCCCCACAATGCGTATCGGTAACGATTCCTTCGTAGTTCTCAAGTGGCAGGGGTGAAGATTGCACGGCCTCGTCCGCTTGGGCCCTCGTTGCCGCAGGACGGGCGGCCCCAGTCATGGTCGCGGAATAGGCCAAAACGCAAATAATGGCGGTGCATATCGCTGAAAGGACAAACCAGACTCGGAGGCTAACTTTCTTCATCACAGTTTGGTACCTCCCTGGTGCTGCAGGTTGCTTTCCTGGCCATTTCATTCTGACCAGTTGATTGGGTTGCAACTGATCAGCCATTTGGGTACGCGTTTGGCCACCGCTAACTCGCTGAGGAGTCGAGAGTTCGATCTGGGGATCCCTTTTTTCGCTTTAGATCTTGCGAGGGCAATGAAAGAAGTTCGTTGGTTTTCTCCAAATGTGTGTATCTAGGGTGTTTCCTGTAGACCTTTGCGGGCGCAACGGACCGTGATATTGAAGTCCTGCCTTCGCGCTCGTATACTTGCAGCCCCGATGAAGGTAATTGTCATAATTCCGGCTGCCGGTCTCGGAACCCGCATGGCGCCGGTGCCCACTGGCGACAAAAAAAGAAAGGCTCCGTCGAAGCAGTTCACCGATCTGGGCGGAACTCCCATTCTCATCCACACGCTCCGCAAGTTTGCCGCGGTCGATGCCGTGAGCGAGATCTGGATCGCTTTACGCGACAATGAGATTGCCGCGTTTCGCGGCCGCCTGGAAAAAGAAGCGCGGGACATATTAAAGAAAAAAGTTGAACTGGTAGCGGGCGGAGAGCATCGGCAGCAGTCGGTGGAAAACGCGCTTAACGCGGTTGCCGCCGACGCAAGTGATATCGTTCTGGTGCACGATGCGGTGCGGCCATTTGTGACCGGTGAAATCATTCAGGAAGTTATTGATGCGGCGGAGAAATATGGAGCGGCAATTGCCGGGTTGCCCGCCGTCGATACCGTGAAGCAAGTGGAGCGCACTGCCGAAGGCGCGCTGATCAAGGGAACCATTCCGCGCGCGAGCATTGTGATGGCGCAAACACCGCAAGGTTTTCGTTATGAAGTAATCAAGAAGGCATTCGACGAGGCTTCAGCAGATGGATTCCTCGGTACGGATGAGGCATCGCTGGTGGAGAGATCGGGGCACGATGTGGCCGTCGTAATGGGATCGCCGCGGAATATTAAAATCACGGCGCCGGCGGACATGGAGCTTGCTGAGTTCTACTTAGGGAAATGAGCCACGGATTCTCACGGATTTTCGCGGATCAACACCGTAATCGCCGCGTAGACTTACTGTTGATGGAGAAGCAGGAATCCAGGCTTAAACATTCCGCGCTGAGTGAGAAAATCATCGGCGCTTTTTACGACGTATACAACGAACTCGGACACGGATTTCTCGAATCGACATATGCGCAGGCGATGCTCATGGCTCTTGAGGAATCAGGGCTGAGTGCCGCTCGGGAAGTTCCGGTGCCAGTGTGGTTCCGCGGCAGAAAAGTCGGACAATACTTCGCCGATCTGATCGTTGAAGACGTGGTGCTTCTCGAATTGAAAGCCGCCCGCACTCTCGAATCTGCCCATGAAGCCCAGTTGCTTCACTATCTTCGCGCAACCAATGTTGAAGTTGGATTGCTGCTTAATTTCGGACTACGTCCTCAGTTTCGCCGGCTTCTGTTTGACAATGAAAGAAAAAAAATCCGTGAGAATCCGTGCGAATCCGTGGCCAGGATTTCTTTATGAGAATCGGCTACGGCTTTGATTCGCATGAATTTCGTCCCGGCATCCCCCTCAAGATTGGCGGAGTGGCGCTGGCTCACGAAAAAGGTTTAGGTGGGCACTCCGATGGTGACGTGTTGCTGCACGCTATCACCGATGCGCTGCTCGGGGCCGTGGCTGCGCCGGACATTGGGACGCTGTTCCCGCCTTCCGATCCAAAGTGGAAGGGGGCGGATTCGGTTGTCTTCCTGGGCGAAGCATTGAAGCGCGTACACGATGCGGGATACAGATTGGCGAACATGGATGCCAGTCTGGTTCTTGCAGCTCCAAAAATTGGCCCGCATGCTGCGACAATTCGCGCGCACCTGGCGAAGTTGCTGGGAGTGCCAGCCGATTGCGTCGGGCTCAAGGCCAAAACTCCGGAAGGACTCAACCTGGAAAATACTGCGGTCGCGCATGTGGTGGTGCTACTGGAAAAGCGCAACGGCCTGAAGAAGCCGACAAAGAAAAAGAAATAGCTACTCTGAATCGACCGCAAGTTCAGACTTTCACTTCACACTCTCAAACTCACCTTTCAGTTGCTGCCGTCGCGCTTCCGCCGCTTTAATCAGGGCGCGAAAAATAGCGCGAGATGGTTCATCCTGATCGACGGAACGCTCGGGATGCCACTGCACCGCAAGCACGAAGTGATCGGGAGCGGTTCCTTCCAGGGCTTCGACGATGCCGTCGTCGACGCAGTGGGCTGAAACGCGCAGACCGTCGCCGATTGTGTCGGCTGACTGGTGATGCGATGAGTTTACCGGTAGCACGAGGCTGTCTCCCTCGGGGCTAAAGCCCGAGTGCCTTTGCGGGGTTTTCGGCACGGCTAAAGCCGTGCCCTACCCTTCCATTAACGACGCGGCTATCTGGCACGCTCCGCGGAGCGCTTTTTCCGCTGACGATTTCCGCAAGCTTCGAATCGCTCTCAATCCTGATCTGTGCGCGACGGCGACAGTTTTTCCCGCTTCATGATCGACTCGCGTGCGCAGATCCTCGGGAAGAAAATCCGGAATGTGTTGGATGAGCGATCCGCTGCGATAAATATTTAGACTTTGTAAGCCGTAGCAGATGCCAAGGATTGGTTTTCGCATCTTGTATGCATCTTGCAGCAAAAGTTCGTCTACGGTGTCGCGACGTGGATCGGCGGCGGCGGTATGCGGGGATCGAGCTGCGCCGAAGTTCGCGGGATCGACATCGGCCTTGCTGCCGGGTAGCAAAACTCCGTCGCAACGCTCGATAATTTTCATTACTTCGGCGGGCGTCCGGTCAAGCGGGACGCGAACCGGTTCGCCTCCGGCGAGTTTGACAGCATGTTCGTACTGAGGGATCGAGCGCTCCGCATATTCAGGATCGCTGGAATGGGGCAAGGGGATGGCAATGCGAGGGAGCAAGTGAGTGAGCATGTTTAGCTGACCCTCTCGATTTCCGCCAGAGTTCGTGCCTGGCGGTAGTGTCGGATTTCCATAATCAAGGCCAGCACAAAAATAATGCTTCCCGCAACCACAGCCGCGGGCAGGGCGATGTGACGATAAGCAACCCTCATATCAGGATGCACGTGGCGCAAAGTTGAGACCGCTCCGACTCCAATGATTCCCAGAAATAGACTCACCGCGAACGAAATCAGAGTGCCGATAAACGTCACCAGCAGAACGCGCAGCGGGATCGCGTACCATCGCGGCGGACTCCCAGGGGATCTCGGCGGCATACCTCTAACCTACACCATTCAGCCGAATTCATCGACGAAGCCCGCGGCCCCCAGCGGCGCCCGTCAGGGTTCGGGAATCGGCTCGATTCGCCCCAGTAAAAAAACATAGCCTACAATCCCCAGCAGCAGAATCACGGTCGCAGTCACGAACGCTGCCGCAAACGAGTGCGACGCCGCCACGATATAGCCGGTCACGATGGGAGCGGAGATTGCCGCAATCTGTCCGCAAAGATTCACTGCGCCAGCTAGTGTGCCGACGCTCTCCCGAGGCGCAATCAGAGAAGGAACGGTCCATGCAACAGGCGCAGCGGCCGCCAATCCTCCGAGAGCAAGGCTGATCCAAATCAGCGCGGCAGTTGGCGTGTGAGTTCGGGCGGCGCCGAAAATCGCCAGACCGAAAGCCATGCCTGCCACGAGAACAGTTTGGCGGACGCGGTTCGCGTCATAACCTCGCTGGATGAGAGTGTCCACCAGCCATCCTCCAATCAGGAGGTCTGTGGCAGTCGCGAATAACCAAGGCACGCTGGTATAGAAAATCGAGTGAAACAAATCCACATGCAACGAAACAGAAAGGTAGCTGGGCAGCCAGGTGAGCAGAAGAAAAAACGTGTAGTTATAAGCTCCCCATCCGAGGGCGAGGCCATAGACTTTTCGCTGCCTTAGAAGATAGCCCAACGAGCTGCCACCTTTTGCTCTCGCCTGATCCTCCAGTTGAGCGCCGCCGTTCAGAACGAACTGCAGCTCGTCACGGGACAGTTTGTGGTCTTCACTGGGATTCCGGTAGATCCAGAAAAACAAAAGAAAGTAGATAAAGCTGACCAATCCGGTGGCGGCGAAACTCCAGCGCCATCCAAAATAGAGAAGTAGCAGGCCGATCAGTGGAACACCAATGGCGCTGGAGAATTTCGCAGCCGCGTCGGTGATGGCGGTTGCCAGACTTCTCTCTTCGCGCGTGAACCAGTAGCCCAGAGCTTTCGCGTTGGCGGGAAAAGTGGGTGACTCGCTCACGCCGAGAAGGAATCGCGCTCCGAAGAACCAACCGAGGCTGGGAGTGGCCGCTGCAGCGAAAGAAGAGAGGCTCCATAAAAATGCGCTCAAGCGTCCCACGCGGCGCACTCCCCAGCGGTCGAGCAATACTCCTGCGGGCATTTGCATTAAAGCGTAGGTCCAACTGAAAGCACTGGAGAGATAGCCGAACGCTACCAACGATAATCCGAAGGAATCATGAAGAGCATCGCGCGAGACGGATAGATTAATGCGGTCGAAGAAGTTGACGAGCACTCCGAAGGCAAGCAGGAAGGCGATGCGCCAGCGCCGGCGAGGGATTGCTGCGTTCATCGACACTACTGGCGGTTCAGTAGTCAAAGGGGCTGCCACCGAGTCAGCGCGACCATTCTCGCACGAACCACATCGCGACTCCTGCAAGAGCCCGCCACCACCGAATTCGCGCCGCGCAAATGCTAGGGTTGCAACACCTGACCCGGTTGAGGATGAACCTGCTGATCCTTGATCTCGCTGGAATCCCAGCCCCCGCCGAGCGCTTTCACCAGGTAGACCGAGCTGACCATCTGCTGACCAAGCAACTGCGTCTCCAGCCGTTCACTCGTGAGCAGAGTGGTTTGGGCCGTAATGACGTTGAGATAGTCGGTGGCGCCACCGATGTAACGATTGTTGGCGATGGTGAGTTCACGCCGCGCGTCGTCCACGGCGGCACGTTGTGTAACCAGCGCCTGTGACAGCGTGCTCAGATTGCTGATGCCGTCTTCCACTTGCTGGAAGGCCGTAAGCACCGCCTGGCGATAATTGGCCACGGACTGATCGTAAGCGGCGCGGGCTGCTGCCAGGTTGGCGCGGTTTCGTCCGCCTTCAAAGATGGGCTCTAAAGCGTCGGCTCCAAGGGACCAGAAGAGACTGGGCGCATCGAGCAGAGGCGCCAACTGCGCACTCTGCCAACCACCAGCGCCGCTGAGCGTGATTTGCGGATAAAAAGCCGTACGCGCAATACCGACCTGCGCATTCTGGTAAGCCATCTGCCGCTCCGCGGAGGAGACATCCGGACGACGTTCCAGCATGTCGGAGGGGAGTCCCAGTGGCACCGGCGGAGGCGTCGCCTGCAGCGGGGCCACGCGAACACTCATGCTGGAGGCTGGCTGGCCTATCAGCACAGCGATGGCGTGCTCGAATTGGGCGCGTGATTCTTGCACTAAAGAGAGCTGCGATATCGTCGCGTCGAGAAGCGCGGCTTGTTGAGCCACTTCGAGACCGCTGACGATGCCACCTTCATGTTGCCGGTTTACGAGATCCAAACCTTTACGCTGGTAGCCGACCGACTCCTGCACCACGTTGAACTCGGCATCCAATTCGCGCAGAGAGAAATAGTCAGCGGCAAGCTCCGCGGTCAGCACCAGTTGCGCGTTTCCAAGATCGGCCGCCGTCGACTGGAGAGTGGCGTTCGCCGCTTCCACCTGGCGGCGCACTCGCCCGAAAACGTCGACCTCATAGTTAATGTTGAACGGAATCGTAAAAACGTTTTGCGTATACGGCGGAACAGTTTGACTTGAATTACTCGGCACGCCCCCCACTTCGGCTGGTGTCGCGCCATTCAGCGGACGATTTCCCGGTCCGCGCTCGCGCACCGCAGAAGGATCTGCCGATAGCTGCGGAAACAATCCAGAAGTGGCTACGCGCGCCAGCGAGCGAGCCTGATCCAAACGGTCGCGCGCCGCGACCAGGGATTGATTGGCCTGCAGTAATTGCTGCTCGTAGGAATTGAGGTCAGCATCGTTATAGATTTTCCACCACTCGCCCTTAGGGATCGAATCCTTGGGCGCCGCTGGTTGCCAGGGCGGTTGCGTCTTCCACGCGTCTGGCGCCGGCGCCGGCGCCGCCGGTCGACTGTAACGCGGACCGACCGTGCATCCAGCTGTCAAGGCCAGCAGCAAAAGCATCGACCATAGTGCGCCACGCTTCACTACGCCCCGCCTTTCGGCTGATTCTGCGCCTGACCCGGCTGCTGCCGGTTGGGCTGAGGTTGTGCCACATTCACCTGCTGCCCTTGTTCAAGAGAATCGGGAGGGTTGACGACAATCCGGTCCGTGGGTTCTACTCCGCCCAGAATTTCTAACGTCGTCCCGTAATCGCGTCCAATGTTGATCGGGCGCAACTGCACTTTGTTATCCGGACCGACAACCGCCACCTGCGCGCCCTGAGCGCGGAACAGCATCGTGTTCACCGGAACGGTCACTTTGTTCACGTTGGACCCGACCGCGAAGTGAACCTCTCCAAACGAGCCGGGCAAGAGACGTGCATCTTTGTTGGGTACGTCGACCTCGGTGAGTAGCGTACGAGTGTTGGTGTCAATGGCTTCGGCTGTTCGCGCCACCTCGGCCACAAACTTTTGTCCGGGAAATTCCTGCAGTGTGATGAAAGTCTTCGCGCCCACTTTTATGTAAGGAGCATAAGCCTGGGGCACGCTGGTATAAACCCGCAGAGGGTCTACTCGGGCCAGATCAAACAGCTCGCGGCCGGCGGCTTGAGCACCAGCATTGATCAGCGCGCCCGGATCCACAGTGCGTCTCGTAAGCACTCCCGTGAATGGAGCATAGACATCTTTGAACCCCTCCAGTTGCTCGAGGCGGCGAACGTTGGCATCTGCGGCAGACAGATTGGCTTGGCTCTGCTGATATCCGCTCGAATATTGGTCGGCTTCCTGGGCGGAGACAGAATCCGTCTTGCGAAGGTTTTCCCACCGGTCGGCGGTGATTTTCGCGATATCCATCTGAGCGACAACTTGCTGGCGCGTTGCTCGTGCTTGATTCAACTCCTGATCCACTTCGGGCGTGTCTATCTTGGCCAGCAACTCGCCTTTCGTTACCCGGCTGCCAATATCTTTGTACCAGCGCACCAAATAGCCATTGGTACGAGCGTAGATTGGAGATTCTTCATAGGCGAGCATCGATCCGGGCAGAATTAAATCTTCATCCGGCTTTTCCGGAGTCGGATTCACCACCGCGACCGTTGGTATGGTCTCGATCTCGGTTTCCTTGGCCAGCGCCCGCTCGTGGGTTACCCGCAACAACAGAGTGATCCCACCCGCGACAATAAGAACCAACAGCATGACTCCGACGATGGTTAAGGCCTTGCGTGGGGGAGCGGGCGGAAGCTCCGGAGGGCGCTGGATCGAGGGCGGCTGGTGCCGGGAGCGCTTCTGGATTTCTTCGATTTCCTCATCACGCTGGGCTTGGGCACTGACCGCATGATGCTCTTCGTTGCCGTCCTGCTGCTGGGACTGCCGCCCATTGGAGCCCGGTTCTCTCCGCTGCTCATCCTGGGTTGGCTTCGACTTGGTTTCCTCGGTCATCCTTGACTCCACTCCGCTCGACTCCGATTCTGATCAACAGCTATGATTTCTTATTCTGTTCTGCCTGTGACCGTCTGGCTTCTCGACGGCTGTGGAAAATGGCGAACACACTGGGCACGAAAAATAAAGTGGCAACAGTGGCAAATAACAACCCTCCGATAACCGCCCGGCCCAGCGGTGCGTTCTGTTCGCCGCCCTCGCCGAATCCCAAAGCCATCGGCACCATTCCGATGATCATAGCCAGTGCGGTCATCAGCACCGGACGCATGCGCGTGTATCCCGCAGCAACCGCGGCTTTCACCGCGGGAATCCCTTCATCCATTTGTTCTCGGGCGAAGCTCACCATCAGAATCGAATTAGCGGTGGCGACGCCCATGCACATGACTGCGCCAGTAAGCGACGGCACACTCAATGTGGTGCGGGTAAGCAACAGGAACCAGCAGATTCCTGCCAGCGCTCCGGGCAAGGCGGCGATGATGATGAAAGGATCAAGCCACGACTGAAAGTTGATCACGATCAGTAAATAGACCAGAAGAATCGCGCCCACCAATCCCACCCCTAAGCCAAAGAAAGACGAGCGCATGGTGGCTACCTGGCCGCGTACCACAATATTTGTGCCGCGGGGCAGGTGGCCGTCGAAGGTCTTAAGTATCTTGTCGGTGTCCGCAGCCACGGCGCCCAAGTCCCGATCCTGAGTGCTGGCATAAACATCAATCACCGGCGCCACATTCCAGTGGTTTACAGTCGCGGCCCGCACCGTGGGCGATAGCTGCACCAAATTCCCCATGAGTTGTGGACCCTGTTGCGAAGTGACTGGAATATTCAGCAGGTCTTGCAGATTGGTCATGCGGTATTGCGGAGACTGCACAGCCATCTGATAAGTGACTTCATTTTTCGGATTCAGCCAAAAATTAGGCGCAGTCTGGAAGCTGCCGCTCAGCGAAACCAGCGCGCTCTGCGCCACGTCGCGCGCCGTGAGCCCAACCTGCGTAACTCGCGTGCGCTCAATATCCATGTGCAGCGTGGGCAGGGAGAGCAACTGCTGCACGTGTACATCGGCTGTGCCGGGAACATGCCGCATTTTGTTCGCGATCTGTTGCGCAATCTCATAACTGGTTCCCATGTCGGTGCCGATGATCTGCACGTCGATGGGGGCCGGCAAACCAAAGTTTAGAATTTGCGTCACGATGTCGGCCGGCTGGAAAAAGAACTCCACGCCAGGAAAGCGGCGCGGCAGAACTTCGCGCAAACGCCGAGTAAGATCGGCGGTCGGTGGATGTTTTTCCGGGTCCAGTGCAATGAGAATCTCGGCATCGCTACTGCCGATGGTTCCGTTCGAACTGTAGGACTGGTTAATGCCGGAGTTGGGCAGGCCGATGTTATCGAGTACGGTTTGCAATTGTCCCTTGGGAACTTCCTGCCGCAAAACAGCTTCAATCTCATCGCAAAGCCGTGCAGTTTCTTCCACGCGCAAGCCAGCGCGGGCCCGCACATGCAGACGCAACAAGCCGGCATCCACTTGCGGGAAAAAGTCTTCGCCCAGGAAGAAAAACAGTCCGAGCGACAGCAGGCAGAAAGCAAGAAAACAAATCACGAACAAGCCACGATGCTCGATCGTAGTTTCCAACAAGGCTTCGTAGCCTCGCCGGAAGTCTTCGAACTTGCGTTCGAAGCCGCGCTGAAATCGGCCGAAAAATGATTTCGGAGCTTCCTCGCGATGCTCATGGCCGCGCATGATGTACATCACCAGCGTCGGGATGAGGGTTCGCGATAATAAATAGCTGGCCAGCATGGCGAAGCTCACGGCTTCGGCCAAAGGCACAAACAGAAATTTGGCAACGCCCGTCAGAAAGAACATGGGCACAAACACAATGCAAATGCTGAGCGTCGAAACAAAGGCCGGCACGGCGATTTGCTGCGCGCCATCGAGAATGGCTTGCCGCATTTCTTTACCCATCGCCAGATTGCGCTCGATGTTTTCAATCTCAACGGTAGCGTCATCCACCAGGATGCCGACCGCCAGCGCTAATCCTCCCAGAGTCATGATGTTGATGGTCTGCCCGATCGCCCCGAGAAGGATGATGGAAACGAAGATGGAAAGCGGAATGGAAATAGAAATGACGATCGTAGGGCGCCAGTCGCCAAGGAAGATGAGGATCATGACCGCAGTGAGCGCGGCCGCAATCAGTCCCTCCCGCAACACGCCGTAGATCGATGCACGCACAAACAACGACTGATCAAACAACGCCGTAATTTTCAGCTCTGGCGGCAAGGCTTGCGCGGCCTGCTGCACTATATTTTTCACGCCGGCGACAATCTGCAGCGTCGACGCATTGCCATTCTTGTAAATCGACATAAGCGCGCCCCGGTTTCCATCCTGGCGCACAATGTTGGTCTGCGGAGCGAAGCCGTCTCGGATGTGGGCCACGTCCCGCATATAGAGCGTGGAACCGTTGGTCGTCTTCACCGGCAGGTCGTTCAACTCCGCGATGGTTTGCGGCGTTCCGTTCATCTCCACGTTGTATTCCAGCGAGCCCATCTTGATGGTGCCGGAGGGCAGAATAATATTCTGCGCGTTGACGGCATTCACAATGTCGTTGGGATCGAGGCCGTACGCTTGCAACTTCGGCAAGTCGAGGTCCACTTGAATCTGCCGAATTTTGCCGCCGTAGGGATACGGAGTAGCGGCGCCCGGCACCGTCGCAAGATAGTTACGCAGAAAGTTCTGCCCAAGATCGAAGAGTTGTTGTTCGGGAAGAGTCTTGCTGCTCAAGCCGAGCTGAATGATAGGCGTGGTCGAGGCGCTGTAAGAAATAATAAGCGGCGGGGTTGTGCCGGGCGGTAAACTGCGCACGCTGGTTTGGCAGATTGCGGTAATTTGCGCGATAGCACCTTGTACATTGGTGCCCGGGCGGAAGAAAACTTTAATGACACCCAATCCGTATACGGACTGCGATTCCATGTGCTCGATGTCGTTGACGGTTGTGGTGATGCCGCGCTCGGAGTTCGCCACAATGCGATCGGCCATATCTTGCGGCGACATACCGGTGTAAAACCACACCACGGAAACTACGGGAATATCGATACTCGGGAAGATGTCAGTCGCCGTACGCAGAATCGTGAGCGGCGTCAGAATAATGATGACCAGCGCCATCACCACAAACGTGTAGGGACGTCTTAGGGCTAACGCTACAATCCACATCGCTTCGGCACCACTCCAGAGTTAAAGAGGGCTGCCTGCACGGATGCGAAGCCAACCCCATCGAGTTCATTTTAGATTCGATACTGCCCGTATTGGATTCTAATACGCAGCCTTGATTATATGTTAAGGTAGGCACATGCGCCAGAAGGCACCGGCTCTCAGGAATGGCGGCAAGCGGCCTCCGGGGCGGCCTCGAAGTGAAGAGGCTCGGCAATCCATCCTGCAAAGTACGTTGAAGCTGCTGGCGGAAAAGGGCTTTTCCGAATTAACCATTGAAGCCGTGGCGGCTCGCGCCAACGTTGGCAAAGCGACGGTTTACCGTTGGTGGCCGGATAAGGGCGCTCTCATCGCCGATGCATTTGCCAGCAGCGCCACTCGCAAGCTGCATTTCCCCGACACCGGCTCGGTTCGCAGCGACATGAACCAGCAGATGCGGCAGCTGATAAAAGTTTTCCGCAGCCGCCGGGGACGGATCGTCTCCGCCATGCTGGGCGCCGGGCAGAGCGATCACAATCTAATCGCGGCCTTTCGCGAACGTTTCATGAAGCCCAGGCGCCAGGAGGCTTACGCCACCCTTCGGCGTGGCATCCTGCGCGGCCAATTGAAAAAAAATGTCGATATGGATTTGCTGCTCGATTCTCTGTACGGTCCCATCTACATGCGGTTCCTCATTCGACATGACAGTTTGACTCCCGAATTTGTGGATGGTCTTTGCGAACTTACCCTTGGCGAAGATTGTTCTCACGCAAAGGCGACACGCCGTTTCGGGTGATGAGTCCGCATACGAGATAGCAGCCAGTTTCCGCTGACAGGGGAATGAAATGGTCTCTCGCAGCATGGTTTTCTGGGAAGTCGATCCCCAGGCAGATTTCATGCTGCCTGGCGGCAAACTCTACGCGCCCGGTGCCGAGCGGTTACTGCCTAATATTCGCAAACTGACGGATGCAGCCCGCCAGGGCCGCGTGTTTCTGGTCTCGCACGGTTGCTATCATGTTAAGGACGATCCTGAGTTTCAAACGTTTCCTCCGCACTGCATCAAGGGCACGCCCGGTTCCGCCTTCGTTCCCGAGGCCTTGACCGATAAGGTTTTCACCATCGTAAACGACGCTCAGGCGGTGATTCCGCACGATCTTTCCTCCTATCAACAAGTTCTTCTGGAGAAGCAGACGCTGGATATCTTTGACAGCCGCCACGCTGCAAAATTCTTACAGCGATTCGGGGACGATGTCGAATTCGTGGTATTCGGCGTGGTTACGGAATACTGCGTGCGCTTCGCTGCCAAGGGATTGCTGGATCGTGGCCGCCGGGTGTCAGTAGTGCAGGACGCAATCGAAACCTTGAACGCCGAAAATGGGCAGCGGACCGTTTCCGAACTCCAGAGTCTCGGAGCAAGGTTCTTTAGTACCAATGAAGCCCTCGCGCTGCTGGATCTTTCGAAATAGCTCGTCCGAGTGGGCGGTGATTTATAATCCGCCCACCAATGAATCTGACCTCCGGCACGAAGCTAGGGCCGTACGAGATCATTAGCCTGCTGGGCGCGGGAGGAATGGGCGAGGTGTACCGTGCCCGCGATTCGCGTTTGAAAAGAGATGTGGCGATTAAAGTTTTGCCGCAAGCGCTTTCTCTGGACGCGGACCGGTTACGACGCTTCGAGCAGGAGGCGCTCGCCACTGCTGCTCTGAATCACCCTAATATTCTGGCGGTATTTGATATCGGCACGCACGCCGGCGCTCCTTACGTAGTCTCCGAATTACTGGAAGGCGAAACGCTGCGGGAGCGATTGCGCAATGGGCCAGTTGCGGTGCGCAAAACTCTTGACTACGCACTGCAAATTGCACACGGACTGGCTGCCGCCCACGAAAAAGGAATTATCCATCGCGATCTGAAACCGGACAATTTATTCCTCACCAAAGATGGGCGCGTAAAGATTCTGGATTTCGGCTTGGCCAAGCTGACTCAGCCCGATCTGACTCAGGGGCAGGCTGGCGCCCACACCTCGCTGCCGACCATGACTCACGCCACCGAAGCGGGCGTGGTCATGGGCACTGCGGGCTATATGTCGCCCGAGCAAGTACGCGGCATCGCCGTGGATGCGCGCTCCGACATATTCAGCTTCGGTGCAATTCTCTACGAGATGATTTCGGGAAAGCGCGCATTTCACCGCGAGACTTCCGCAGACACGATGAGCGCAATCCTGAAGGAAGATCCTGCGGACTTAAGCGAAACCAGCCGCAACGTTTCTCCCGCACTGGAACGCATTGTGCAACATTGCCTGGAAAAAAATCCCGAACAGCGTTTTCATTCGGCCAGCGACATTGCGTTTGATCTTGAACATCTCACGGGAGTTTCGGGTAGCAGCACGAGGGTCGCGACCGTAGCGGGTGCGCAGCCGCGAAGCAAGTTGCTGGTTGTGATCGCCGGAGCCGTGGGGCTCGCCCTGGTCATGCTTGGCATCGGCTGGTGGCTGGGACGCGGCAGCGGAGTTACTCCTCTTGCCGAATATAAGCAGATCACGTTCCGCTCCGGCTGGATTGGTCATGCGCGCTTCACGCCAGACGGCAGCGTGGTTTATAGCGCATCGTGGGACGGCGGCGGGAGCCAGTTGTACGTTGCTCGAACCGACAATCCAGGCTCGCGGGAACTAGGGCTGAAGGATGCGGAGCTGCTTGCGATCTCGAAGAATGGTGAGCTGGCAATTCGCCTGAAGACCGTGATCTTCCCCGGTTATGCGCGAAGCGGGACCCTGGCGAGAGTTCCTCTGAGCGGAGGAACGCCGAGAGAAGTTTTGGACAATGTGCAGGACGCGGACTGGGCGCCGGATGGCGACAGCATGGCCGTGATCCGATATGTACCTGAAAACAGCCACTGGCGGCTGGAATACCCGATTGGCAAAGTGCTGGTCGACAGCATCACGTGGATCAGCCATCCCAAAATTTCTCCTGACGGCAAGCGGGTGGCATTTGCCGATCATGAAAATACCAGCGGGGACGACGAAGGTTCAGTAGCCGTCATCGCGGCTGATGGCACCGGGAAAGAAAAAAAGCTCTCCTCGGGATGGGAGTCGTTGCAAGGAATTCTATGGTCGCCAGCGGGGGACGAGGTTTGGTTTGACTCAACCAATACTGGCAGCGGCGACAATCCGCGTGCCGTGAGCCTTTCCGGCAAGCTGCGGAGTATCACAAATATCCCCGGCGGCATGTGGCTGGAAGATCTGCGAAATGGAACGGCACTGACAGTAACCCACCAGCAAAGGATTGGAATCCGAGCTCTGGCGCATGGGGCAAAAGAGGAGCGTGAACTGGGTTGGTTCGGATGGTCAATCCTGAGTGACATCAGCCGCGACGGAAGAAAAATTCTGTTTACCGAGGCGGGCGATGGCGGCGGCCCAAACTATACCGTTTTTTTGCGCGACACCGACGGATCTCCGCCGGTGCGTATCGGTGAGGGCGACGCAGTGGCCATATCGCCCGACGGGAAATGGGCGATCACGAAGCCGCCCAAGGGTGGACCGCTCAATATGGTGCCGACCGGAGCTGGTGAAACTCGGCAGATTACGCATGATGCGGTCACCTATGACGCCGTCAGCTGGCTGCCAGACGGCAAGAAGCTGTTGGCGAGCGGGATCGAGGCAGGCCACGGTGCGCGGGACTATCTGATCGATCCAGCGAGCGGAGATGCGAAGCCGGTTACTCCAGAAGGCGTTGCCGGAGTTCACGTGTCGCCAGACGGTAAGAGCGTAGCCGTGTTGGGTGCGGATGGAAAATGGGGGGTATGGTCGCTGGAGCAGAGCTCGCTTCGTCCGATTCCAGGACTCGATGCGGTCTACGGCGTGGTTGGTTGGTCCCCCGATGGAGGGTCTTTGTACGTGGCATCGGCCCGTGAAGGCGAAACGCTCGCGAAAGTTTACAAGACGAACATCGGGACCGGGAAGATGGACCTCTGGAAAAGTTTCGGAGAAGAAAAGTTGGCCGGGAGCCGAGGTATCGGCGCACTTCGCCTTTCGACCGATGCGACTGCCTATGCCTACGTCTACGTGGTAACACTTTCGCAAGCTTATGTCGCGACAGGATTGAAGTAGGGCACAGCTAGCCAGCTAAGTTTTCGATCGCCCGCACCGATTCCGGCGCCAGCGTTAGCGTCGCGCTTCCCAGATCCTGCCGCATGTGCTCTGGGCTGGAAGTGCCGGTAAGAGGCAGCATTCCGACCGCCCGTGAAAAAGCAAAAATCACTTGCGCTGGAGTAGCCCCGTGATCCTTCGCCAGGCTGACAATTACTGGATGACGAAGCACTTCAATATTCGCAGTGAGCAGCGAAAATCCCTGATAAACAATCTGGCGCTCGCTGCAAAATCGGCGCACTTCGCGGTCCCAGCCGAAGCGGGCATAGCAGCGGTTCTGCACGAACGCAGGCATCTCTGAGTGGGCACCATCCAACTCCTCCAAGTGCCGGGGCGAAACATTGCTGACTCCCAGCAGACGGGCGCGGCCGGCAGCGCGCTCCTTCTTCATTGCTTCCCACACTTCCGCGTCAGCATCGCTCCATGTGTAGCCGGACGCAGGTCCGTGCAAAATGTAGCTATCAACGTAGTCGGTGCCAAGATGGTCGAGCGAACTAGCCATCGACTGCGCCACTTGAGCGGATAAGCTGGCGGAGGGATCGTAGGGCAGACGCTGATCCTGGCCCGGCCTGTAAGTAAATTTTGTTTGCAGAAAAAGATCTGCGCGAGTGCCTATTCCGGCGCGATAGGCAGCGGCTAATCCCTGGCCAACTCCCTCTTCGAAGTAATGCCGCCGCTGGTTGGCAGTATCAATACCGCGAAAGCCCGCGCGCAGGGCGAGTTCGACAAGCGCCGGCGTTCGTTCTTCCTTCCAGGCGGTGCCGTAAAGAAATTCAGGAATGGGCACGGCTTGCGATGTTCTCATGCCGCTATTCTGACACGATGGGATCCTGCGATTTTTTCCGCACGACGCGCCGAAACAAAACCGAGGGCGGTTGCCCGCCCCCGGTTTCGTTCCTCTTTAGTTTGTTGGCAATCGCCACTATTGCGATTGTGCCTGCGCCTGTGCCTGTGTCTGTTCGTCCAGTTCCACGTTATCGCCGGTATGAACGTCTTCCATGGCGAAAACGATCATGCCAGTGGCAGTGGTGGGCGTGGTTCCGATCACGACAATCTCGCCAACCGCACGCCGTGGCAAATCGCGAACGTGAATCACTGGTCCGTTCCCTTTGGTGAACATGTTCGGATCGAAGGAAGGTTGCTTCTTCTGCGTGTCCTCACTGATCGCGGCTTTGAACGAAAGCGAATCCACAGGGTCAGTCAGGTCGGCTTCGTAGCTGCGCACGGCGCGGAAATAGTCGCCCACCTTTACGCCCTGGTTCGCTCCTACATTCATGTAGACTTTCTGGCCAGTTCCCAGTACTGAGTCGAAGTCCCTCCCCATCACGATGCGTCCCGATACTTTGCTGCCGGTGGGCAGAAAGCGATCAAAGCGCACGGGTGGATGAAACGCCACCATGGATTTCTCGGCAAACGGAATCGCGGTATCCCCGGGATTGATGGGATCACACGAATATTCGACCAGGGCCACGGCGGTCTTGCTACGCGTATCGATGATTCGAACGCGTCCTACTTCCGCGTAGGGCTGCCCTGTGGCCTTCATAATCTTGTTTTGTCCGGGATACATTTCATATTCGTCCACATCGTGCAACGCCCGGATAATCTCATACTGCGCGCCCAGAGAGTAGCCAGTTCCTTCAAGGTAGACGATGTCGTTCCTGACGAATTTGGTGGTGTTTGGAGTCTGCAGGCCCCCGGCCACAAAGTTGGCATCAGGCAAGCTTTCACGATTAATGAAACCCGCGCAGTAAACATCCGCGTAGGTAGGCATCTGCACCCGTTGAATCGGGAAACTGGGTATCGTGGGAATCGTTCCCGCTGGCGTAACCACATTCGCAGTAGCGGTTTCCAGCGAGCTTTGAGCCCAGCCTGCAGTCGCCGCGAGTAACAATAACCATCCTATTTTCTTCATGTTGCCTCCGGAAAGGACCGCCCTCGGCACCTTCCCCGTCAAATACCATGGAACTGCCACGTCAAGTGGAAGGTAACAAGGGGGTAAGAGGGGGTCAAGGTTACGAGGGTGTCAGACGGAATGTGAAAACAGTTTTTTTCGACTAAATTTTCACTCCACAGTTGCATCTGCAATTCGACCCCTGTAAGATTCGCGCCGAACCTGTTGCTCTAATCCGAACCTATTGATTCAAGATGATTTCTGCTCCTAAAACTTATCCACCTCGGGTTCTGCCCTTGCGGCTGCCGCGGGTTTGCGTGGCCGTGGCGGCGTCTGATCCGTCGGAACTGATCGAGAAGGCCGAGGGCCTGACCCGTGATAACCCCTTCCTGGAGTTCAGGTTAGACTACATCTCCAAGCCGAGCTTGGCGCTTCCCAAGATCAAGCACTTCCTGGAGACCCACTCTGGCATTACGGTGATTGCTACCTGCAGGAGGGCGGCAGGCGGAGGCAAGTTTCGCGGTTTGATCGCCTCGCAGCTGGATATTCTAGGCAAGGCGGCCGCTGCGGGGTGCCAACTGGTCGACGTCGAACTCCAGACCGCGCTTAAGTGCAAGCCGGAGCAGTTGCAAAAGCTTCGCAGCCGCGCCGGGCTGATTCTTTCGTTTCACGACTTTCGCGGGACCAAGAAGCTCGACAAAACGCTGGAAAAGATGCGCGCCTTTCCCGCTGACTTTTACAAAGTCGTCAGTACTGCCACCACTCTCGCCGACAATGTTTCCATGATTCAGTTCCTGGGGCGCGAGAGCGACAACCATTCCATCGTGGGCGTTTGCATGGGCGAGCAAGGCATCATCAGCCGCGTGCTCGGGGTACGCGCCGGCAGCGTGTTTACCTTTGCCGCCGTGAGTCCGGGAGAAGAAACCGCTCCCGGACAAGTCACCGCGCAGGAGTTGCGCAGCGTCTACCGCATCGAGCAGGTGGACGCAGCTACCCGCGTCTACGGTGTTGCCGGGGATCCGGTTGCCCACTCCCTTTCTCCTGCCATCATGAATGCCGCCTTCCGGCGAGAGAATGTGAATGCCGTCTATCTCGCCCTGCATGCCAAGACTCTGAAGGACTTGCTTACCTGCGTGCGCGAAATTCCTATACATGGCCTCAGCATCACCATGCCATATAAGGAAGCGATTCTTCCTTATCTCGACAATACCGACTCGCATACCACGAAGATCGGAGCCTGCAATACGGTGGTCCGCGCCCAGGATGGTAAGCTCTACGGCTTCAACACCGACACGTCCGGAGTGGTACGCCCGCTGGAGCGTCGCCTCAGCACGCTGCAGGACGCGAAAATTCTTGTGCTGGGGGCAGGGGGCGCTGCCCGCGCCGCCGTCTTTGGATTGAAAGAACGGGGCGCAGAAGTATTCATCCTGAACCGCAGCGCCGCTGCCGCCCAAAAGCTCGCCCGGCGCGCCCACGCGCGCTCCGTGAAGCGCGCCGACCTGAAGAAATACTCCTTTGATGTGATCATCAATGCCACGCCCGTTGGCATGGGCAATAGCCGCGAAACTCCGCTGCAGGAAAAGGAAATCAACGCGCGCTACGTTTTCGACATGATCTACGATCCACCCGAAACCCGCCTGCTGCAGCTGGCGAAGGAGCGAGGCGCGCAGATCATCCCCGGCATCGAAATGTTTGTCCACCAGGCTGCGCGGCAATTTGAGATTTGGACGGGTAAGCCAGCCCCGCAGGACGACATGCTCCAGGTGGTGATGTTATCCCTTCAGGAACGGACCGCTCGAGCGGCTGCTGCTGCTGCGGCGAAAAAGAAGTGATTCGTGTTCAGCCCGGTTTTCCGAATCTGGACTGGGAAACCCTTATAAAACCTCAAGATTTCCTCAGCGATGCCTCCTGTAACGAAAAAGTTGCATTTTCCCATCAATCCGAAGTAATATGCCCTACGGGGCAAATAGTAGGTTTCCCGATTTGACCCTGTACCGCTAAGTAAACTTCCAGACTCGTAGCTCAGGTTGTGCAAAACAACATAAAGAGGCGGTTCGTCAGCCTCCGTCCCGGTTCGGAGAGTTCAATATGTCGTGGTATGCATACTGCCTTACCGAGCACCAGACCCTTCCTAACGGCACCCGTTCCCGACGCCCTTTCGTAATTGAGAATGTTCAAGGCGTGAACGGAGCCCCTGTCCTCAGCTATCCCAGCGGCGAGTTCGCTGTGATCGTGAGCGAATACGACCCTAACTCTACCCCACTTGATCAGAAGGCAGCCATCGACCACGCCCGCGTAGTCAGCGGCTGCTTCCGTAATTCCACCGTGCTGCCCTTCCGTTTCGGGACGATCTTTGAGAGCGACGATGCCCTTCGCCAGGCTGTCCGGGTAAACCGGCGGGCCTTCGGCCTAAGCGTCGCCAAACTCCGCGGCAAGTCCGAAATGCACATCAAGTTGACGGTCACCGACGGCTCGCTGCGCGAAGCCATGATTGACGTCATCCTGCCAGACACCGTCGGCGGCGACTATCTTTCCAAGCTGCGCGTCAAGGCTTCCCGAGAACGCGAACGGCAGACCAAGGCTCGCGCCCTGTCGGTGCAGGTGCACAAGCTGTTTAACCCTCTGGAAGAAGAAGTGAGCTGCAAGAAGGTCGCTCCGCAGGGCATGCTCATCGACATTGCCCATCTCATCGATTCCAAGTCGGTGGAGAAATATCAGAACCGGTACAACACGGCCGCCAAACAGTTGAAAAACTGCCAGGTGGCTATCAGCGGACCTTGGCCTCCCTACCACTTCCTTCCCGGGAAGCTCCGTACTGTGGCAGGAAATAGTTAGTTTCATTTTCGAGCCGTCGGTTCCCGCCGGCGGCTCGAATTTATCTTTTTCCGAAGCACCCACCTGCATTGAATGTGCAGGCTTCTGCACTCTCACTCCACGTTACTTCAACTTGCAGGTGTGGCTTTCGGCAAGAGACCCATGCGTTAAGCCCTGCTCTGTCAGTGCATTACTAGTTTGCGTAAGGCTCGGCGGCTGCAATTGGGTTTTGGTTCGGCAAATGCTTCTTCTCCTATAACCAAGAGGCCGCACACAAGCAATGACCCTCACTCTCTTCGCCTCGAAACAATTCCCGAAGTGCCGTTCCAACTGGCGGAGCGGCGACTTGCATAGCCTTTCCTAAACTACCTACCTCTTTGCCTCTTCGAAATCTGGCCCTAGAAATAGGGCCATTTTTCTTGCCGCGAACCTTTCTCCCAAAAAAATCAAAAGAGCCTCCATACGAAATGCGCCAGCACAGCGAAAAGTGAGAGCATGAAGACTCCGCCCACCCAGATCAGAAAGTTCCACGTCATCTTGGGATCGTTAATCTGTTTCTTATCCATGCCCTCAAGCTAGCACGCTTAGTCTTCGAAGATATCGGGTTGACGTGGTAGGTCCCTATCTTTCCTCTGTCGCCTTCTCTCCGATACACTTGGCTGCAACATGACAATGGCCCTCCGCTGCTTCACTGCTTGCCTGATCGCAGTCTTATCATTCTCAGTTCTCATAACCGCCCAAACACCGGCACAAACGCCGCAGTCAGGACTGTCGCGGATGGCTGGCCCGCAATCCTCGCTAGCCGACCCACAGAATTTCCCTCCGTTGCTTTTGCAGCAGCTTTCTGCCATCAAGGCGACGGCGCTGAATGACGATTACGCCTACCGCCAACTCGCTCATCTGACCGAAAACATCGGGGCCCGTCCCACTGGCTCGCCGCAAGCTCTTGCCGCCGCCCAATACGTTGCCGCCGAACTCCGCCAACTGGGCCTTGACGTTCGCTTGCAGCCTGTCGTCGTGCCGCACTGGGTCCGGGGAGCCGAAACTGCCGCCCTGGTTGAATATCCCGGCATGGTTCCCGGCACCACGCAAAAGATCGTACTCACGGCCTTGGGTGGCAGCGCCTCGACTCCCGCCGACGGACTCACCGCGGACGTGGTCCCGGTCAACACTTTCGACGAACTTGCTGCTCTCGGCCGCGATAAAGTTGCCGGCAAGATCGTCCTGTTCAACGAAATCTTCGACAAGCAAAAAGCCGCTGCGGGAGAAGCCTTTGCTGCCTACAGCGAAGCCGTCCGCTACCGCGCCGCCGGACCAAAAGCCGCGGCCGATCTTGGCGCCGTCGCCGCCCTGGTGCGGTCGGTGGGCAGTGCCGACTACCGTCTTCCGCATACCGGATTCAGTTTTTCCGCAGGCATTCCCGCCGCAGCGGTGACCGCCGAAGATGCCGACCTCATCGTTCATCTCGCTGCACAGGGCAAGGTCCGCATGCATCTCACCCTCACCCCGCAGAAGCTGCCTGACGAAACCAGCTACAACGTGATCGGTGACCTCAAAGGCTCAGAGCACCCTGAACAAATCGTCATCGTTTCCGGGCATCTCGACTCCTGGGATCTTGGCACGGGCGCGATCGACGACGGCGCCGGAGTCGTCATGGCCATGGAAACCGCCGAAATTCTACAGCGTCTGCACCTCCGCCCCGCCCGCACCCTGCGCGTGATCGCCTGGATGGACGAAGAAACCGGAGGCTCAGGCAGTAAAGCCTATGCCGCCGAATATTCCACGGACTTCCCCCACTACATCGCCGCCATTGAGAGTGACTCCGGCGCGGGCCATCCTTTAGGGTTCGAAGTGAAAGCGCCTCCCGCTGCCATCGACTTCCTACGCCCAGTTCAATCCGTTCTTCTCAGCATCGGCGCAACCATCTTTCAGTCCACTAGCTACTCCCCGGAGGCCGATATCGAGGCCATGGCCAACGCCGGAGTTCCTGCTCTTGGCGTGATGCAAGACGACAGAACCTATTTCAACTTCCACCATTCCGCCGCCGACACTCTGGACAAAGTTGTTCCAACTGAGCTTCGGGAAAACGCGGCCGCTATGGCGGTGCTGGCCTACGCATTGGCCGACACGAAAGATCCGCTGCCGCGCTGAGACTGGAGAAGTTGATGTGAGTGAATCAGTTCAGCGCGAGGCTGGAAACCGATTGAGGTTGGGACCCCGGCTGACGGTATTGAGGATCGCGAGCTGAGGGGCCACGCTTGTCTACTTCATACCAAGCTCGCTATCGTACTGTCGGATGACCCCATAGCATTCGCAGGCGGCGCTTTCAAGCTTCTTGCGATTCACTATCTCCACCGCGCCACGGGTATACTCGATGAGCTTCTTCTTCTGCAAAACCCCGGCTGCTGAACTCACTGTAGGTCGATCTGTCCCTAGCATCGTTGCGAGAAAATCATGAGTGATGGCCAGCGATCCTGAGTCTACTCTGTCCTGAGTCATCAGCAACCACCGTGCGAGGCGTTGCCCAATATCGTGCAACCGATTACACGCCGCCGTTTGTGCAACCTGCATACTTCGGATCGCGGCATAGCGGCTCAACGTCAGTCGCATATCCGGAGCGGACTCCAACGTGTTCCGTAAAGCTCCGACCTCGACTCTAAACCCATCGCCAGTGATTTGCACTACCGCCTGAAACGGGCTCCTGCGGATGCCAACAGCCGCCAGAGTTCCTGTAAAGCCCTCATTCCCAACTACGCCTGCTTCGGCAGTTTTCCCATCTTTCATTACCACTACAAGAGAAACTAAACCGCGATTCGGGAAATATGCAAAGTCCAGTTTTCCACCAGCCTCGTGAATGACTAGATGGTTCGGCAAACTAACATATTCGAGATGAGGACGCAATGAGGCATAGTCGCTGTCGGGGATCGATAGCAATATGAGGCTGCTGACTGATTTCCCTTCGGTATTGGTCCGCTCACCAGATTGCACGACTTGGGGCCCTCTGCCTTCCACAAAACAGCTTTCGGTAGTAGCTTGTGCGCCTAATCGCCGGAAAAAAGTTGGCTCATTCCCTCTGCATGTCGCCGCCAGCTGACTTTTCTCTGCGCTCACCCTCTAATGCACAGCAAAGCTTTCCTACCAGGATCATCAGCTTCGCCGGCTCCATTTCCTCGCTGACCTGTTGTGCAATGGACCGCCAGTCCCTCGTTCCAAGCTGCGGGGCCATAAACGAAACTCCTGTCTCACAATTCCAACGTTACGTTCGATTCAAAGCCGAGTCTGAGCAAAAACGCACATTCAAGCAAACGAAATGCAGCGCAGACGCTGCCAGAGCGCCCGAAAGAAATCTTCTATGTACGTAGGACGCCCGACAGACCAATCAAAAAGGCGCGAGTAGACTCCTGTCGCTTTTATGCATCTCCCCCGCGTTTAAGCCGGGAACGATTCGTCCCCGACAGTACGGGTACACGTTGTCTGCACCTAGAGGTGGGCATGGGCCCGAAACTGGTATGGATTGAGGAGAAGCATTTTGGAGGTTTTGGCTGCTCCGAATGTGGCTGGCGGTTCAAGCCTTCTGGTGCCCCCGCTGGCAAATCTTTCGATGAAAGGATGCGCAACTTCGAGTTGCAGCGCGACAAAGAATTTGCGTCGCATGTTTGCGCCGATTCACCGAAGAGCCAAAAGCAAAAACGTAAATGATTCCAATGAGCACATTGGCCCGAGAAGGAGTAAATAACTGCACCTGCCCGGGCCAAACAGCTCAGAGTGCTCTTACGCTGTTACGAGAACGTCGTGGTTTTGCAGGGTCGAGGTGACAACGTCAAAGGTGTGAACCTGGGGCGTTCCCTCGATAAACTTTGCCAGGGTCTTCAACACTTGCGGATAGGCATTGGTGTTGTAAGTGTCGGCATCGTTCTTGTTATTCCACAGGCTGATTGCGGTAACGTCGACTCCGCCAGGACCCGCGAATGTGATTTCATCTTTAAAACCGTTCTGTTTACGAAGCAAAGGAAGGATTTCCTTCTCAAAAGTTCGCGTGTAATCGGACAGCATATTGGATTTCAGATGAATTGAGACATTGCGTGCAAACATAGGCAACCTCCTTAAGGTTGGGGTTGCTAAGAGAGACAACTTCAGATGGGCTGACTTAGTTCAGGGAACCTGAAATGAGGAGAAGGTGGTAACCACCTCACTTCAACCCTAGTCTGATGCCGCACGACTGTCAACCACTCGATGCGATTACCAGCCTCTGATCGCGGCTAGGTCGTTAACCGGGCACGGGTTACTAACTCTTCAATACAGGATGAACGGTATCGAACCGCCCGCCCCCGCGCCCTTAAGATTCGGGTGTTTTGAAACGTCACTCGTCTCACTGAATAGGAATCAACCCCTGGTGTTGGGTGGATTTCACAAATCGGCGGGTCCGCAACGGCTGCCGAAAATCGAGAGGAGAATGCCCTTGAATCAGCGATTTGGAAAAACAGCAGCGGCAGCGGTGATGGCAGCGGCGCTTATGTTCTTTATGGCAGCCCCGCGGGCTCATGCCGATGACCGCTCACATTGTCAGCATGCTGTCGAAAAGGCTGAGGCACGACTGGACAAAGCCATCCGCAATAACGGCGAACACAGCCGCGAAGCCGAAGACCGGCGTCGCGATCTGAACGCTGAACGCCAGCGTTGCTGGGAACAGTACCACCAGTGGTGGAATGGAAAAGAGCACCGCTGGGAGACAGAACAGAATTGGGATAACGATCATCACTGACCGAGCGAACTGACAAACAGAGGCTAAGAGTAAGAGCCGTCTTGCTGATCAGCGGGACGGCTTTTTGCGCTTTACCGTTCTTCGCAAACTCCTGACCCTCGACCAGCATCCAATTTCCGTTTGTCAGGAGAATAAAAATGATATCGCTTAAGGCAGTGATTTTGCCCGTGCTGTTGTTGACCGCTTTTTCATACGCTCAACAGAATCAACAGGCTGCCCCGCCACCAACGAACCAGAGCTCGTATCCCTCCGAAACTCATAAAATGACAACCGCGGAAAAGAGCGACACGCCCTCGGCTAACGGACAACCCGTAGACCTGAATAGCGCCAGCAAGAAAGACCTGGCCGCTCTTCCCGGCATTGGCCCCGATCGCGCGCAAAGTATCATCGACGCACGCCCCTTCGGCTCCAAAGAGGACTTGCTCAAAAAGAAAGTAATCCCTCAATCGACTTACGAGAAAATTCAGGACCGCGTCACCGCCAATGGTCCTAAAAAGCAATCTCTGCCCGAAGGCCCGGAGCGTTGAGAGCGTCGGTGCAGCGCGTTTCGCCATCCCTGGTCCCGCGTCTTTGCCTGCGGGACGAGGGATTTATTTCGCGCACACTCTGTCTTAATCCAAATGCACCCTCGCCCATCCTGGAGCCCCTGTTGACGCATCTCAATTTTGGCGATTATCATCGTCGTTTGGACTTTTCCTCACGGACGGCGCAGGGAAACCGTCGCAGGATTTTAGAAGTGACACTATGGATAAAAAGAAGTTAGAAGGATTCAAAAAGCGTCTTGAGACGCGGCAGCAGGAACTGCGCCGAACCGTCTCCCGCACGCAGGCCGACGGGCGCTCCGCCGATGAAGATACGGCCCAGGACATCGCCGATCGCGCCGCCAGTTCCTACACCAAGGAGTTTCTTTTCAGCCAGAGCAACAATGAGCGGCAACTCCTGCAAATGGTAGATAAAGCTCTGGCTCGCATCCGCGAAGGCAGTTTCGGAGAGTGTATCCACTGCGGCAAAGAAATCAATGCCAAGCGTCTGGAAGCTGTGCCTTGGACGCGCCATTGCATCGAGTGCCAGGAGAAACTCGAGCAGGGACTGCTGGAAGAAGCTCAGCACTAGCTCCGCTACTTTGACGCTGCTGTTTTCTGGCTGCTAAACTGGTGGTTCGTCTCCAAAACAAAAGGCTCGTCGAGACTGAGATTGGAAGGTAGTCGTGCGCGCACAGACACGCCATCAACTTAAGCAGGACGCATTCAGCCGGGTCACCATCGAGGCCGCGGAGAAGACCGCGCATTGGAGCGTAGAACACAGAAACACTCTGGTGGTCGCCGTGGTCGTCCTGTTGGTGATCGCCGCCGCGGGTGTGGGTGGTTGGTACTACCTAAGCGCGCAAAACGAGAAGGCGAGTCTCGACATGACGCAGGCCATCAGAACCCTCGAGGCCCAGATTCGACCCGCCGGAAGCCCCGCCCAGCCTGGAGTTCCCAGCTTCACTTCCGCCAAGGAACGCGCCGAAGTTGCCAAAAAGCAGTTCCAGACGATTATCGATAAGTATCCCCATACGCACTCAGCCGACGTGTCGCGGTATTTTCTAGGAGTCACTTCCGCTACCGAGGGCGAGAATGCAGCCGCTGAGAGTGACTTCAAGGCTGTAGCTTCAGGCGGCAATAAAGAGCTGGCTTCGACTGCGAAGCTTGCACTGGCAACTCTTTATGGCAATACCAACCGCAGCAAAGATGCGGCGACCCTTTATCAGGAGTTGATCAACAAGCCGACAATTTCCGTGAGTAAAGTCACGGCGCAATTGCAGTTGGCCGAGCTCTATCAAACCAGCAATCAGCCGCTCGACGCCAAGCGCCTTTACGAACAAATCAAGAAAGACAATCCCACCACCGAAGCTGGACAGATGGCGACCCAAAAGTTGGCGGAGCTGAAGTAACTTTCAGCAGAGTTTTCGGCGGCACTTCAAAAAGCACAATCTTTCGCCAGCCTCAGCTTACCTTCGTAATTGCAATCCGCACTTAAGCGGTGAGTTGCGCTCCCCGCTCAAGCAGAATCAACCCGAGTGCATTCCTGTGTCTGAGTGAGGGACCATGCCGGCATTTTGGCGACGGTGCGCAGTCCTTGCGATCTACATTCCTGTTTGTGTCTCTGTTTCCGCGTTCGGTCAGCAACCAGATTCCGGACAGAGTCTGGGTGATGTGGCCCGTAGGCTGCGCAAAGATACCACCAATGAAGTCAAAATGACGGATGCGGATACGAAGAAACTGTTCGAATCCGTGGACAGAATCTTCGCCTTCGCGGCCGACGATACGGGCATGCCGAAGCACGCCGCAGTAAAGCGGCGGTTGGTTAGCAAAGACGATGTAGAAAAGTACGCCGCTGCGCAGATGGCGAAAGAAGATTTCAAAAAGAATTTCGCCCAGGAAGAACTCAGCCTGAAGAAATTCGGGTTTCTGCCGCGGGATTTCAACCTGCAGGAGTTCCTGGTGAAGTCCACAGGCCAGCAAATTGCCGCCTACTATGATGACGAGACCAAGACAATTTCCATGCTGAACTGGGTTCCTCCCGATCGCCAGGAGCCGATCCTGGCGCACGAGCTTACCCATGCTCTGCAGGACCAGAACTACGATCTGGCGAAGTGGATGAAACCTGCGCCGAAGCCTGCGGGCAAGCAGGTGAATGGTAACGCGCCTGTCGACGGCGATAGTCAGATCGCGCGAAAGGCCGTAGTCGAAGGCCAAGCCATGGTAGTTTACGTCGACTATATGCTCAAGCCCGTCGGACGCACCCTCGAAGATACGCCCGGCTTGATCTACCAGATGGAAGAGCCCGCGGTGAAGGCAGTAATCGACTCCCAGATGATGCACGACGCTCCGATGATTCTCCGCGAGATGGGAGGCTTTCCCTATCAGGAAGGTCTGATCTTCGAAGGCGAACTTCTGCACAAGGGCGGAAAGAAGATGGCATTTGCGGGGGCATTCGCGCGGCCTCCTCGCAACTCGCACGAAGTGCTGCAACCGGAGGCATACATTAGCGGCGACAAATTGCCCGCCGTGCGTATCCCAGACATGCAAGCGGCGCTCAACCATGAGTACGATGTGTGCGACTCGGGCGGGGTCGGAGAATTGGATGTGCGCGCATTGTTGAAGCAGTATGGGGAACGAAAAATTGCCGACGAACTTTCCGCGGCCTGGCGGGGCGGCTCTTATGCGACCTTCCGCAAGAAGGACAAAGTGGTTGCGGATATATCGCCCAGCACCGCTGATGTGGCGCTGCTATATGTTTCGCGCTGGAAAACTCCGCAGGCCGCGGAATGGTTCGCCAGTTTCTATGCTCGTGCGGTTTCGCAGCGCTATCGCACCGCTACCGCGCAGCCGGTGGCTGCTTGTTCGGGCGATAATTGCCCGGTCTCGATCTCACAGATTTTGACCGAGGAAGGCGCGGTGATCGTGGAGCACTGGAAGGACAACAGCGTGGTTGTCTCGGAGAGCTTCGACCCTGAGACTGCAGCCAGGTTGCGCGTGGCACTGCGCGAAAACAGCAGCGCCGTTCATGCAGAATTTCTTCCTCAGCAGGAGATCGGACTAAGGCTATTTGAGATTCCAGCCTTCCAGACTTTTGCCGAGCAGATTGGAGATCAGATCGCGAAAGAGATGAGTCATTAGGTCCGGCGCCCACCGAACCATTCGGCGGAAAGTCGGGTCACTTATTCCCGCCGAATAGAGATTGTTCCAGTTCGAGGCTCCGGCAGGTAGTTTGGATTATTCCGTGCGCTGCGTTCGACTCGACGAATTGGAAGCCATAGCGAAACGCGCTCCGTTGGCGAACCACTGCATAAACCGTAACCGGCCCGAACGGCGATGTAAACTGCAATTCCACGAATTCGCCCACCGGAACTTCGAGCTTCAACAAAGCTGAGATTCCAGATTCGCTGATATCCACGGTGCGGCCCACGAGCACGCCGCATGTCTTCGTATTAACTCTGATATGAGCATCAAGCTTGAATCGAGGCTGTCGACGCGCATCGGGGAGATCTTGGAGCGGTCTGGCTGCAGCCTGATTTTGCGCTTCCATCTTCGCCTACCTCTCTCAACCTGCCCAACAGAAATGTATTCTTATTCCAAAGCAAACATGTCTGTATGCCTTATCGGCACAAGAGCGGCGAACCTTTAGGCCAAATCTGCATGGTTCTCGTTTTCAGTTTTGCCCTGGGCTGCGTACGATGATGGTTAGCCGCAATCGCTGGAGAACTGAGCTGAACTAAGAACGTAGCGTTGCCAGTTGTGAGCTAAAGACGATATGAAATGTTCGCGGATCTTACGACACGCCCCGGTGCTGATTCTTCTCGCCTGCTTTGCTTCGCCATTTCTGCCGGCACAAAGCTCGACAAACTCCTCTTCGCAACCAACTTCTTCCGTGCTCGCATCCCGAATGGCGCGTCTGAAACACGGCATCAATGCCAGCGAATGGTTCGCGCAAGTCTATGATGCGCGCGGCTACACTAAGGAACATTTTCAGAACTGGACTACGGCGGAAGATATTGCGCTGATGAAATCCATGGGATTCGATCACGTGCGGCTTAGCGTAAATCCGCAGCCGATGATGGCGAACCATCCACCCAACGAAATTCCGGCGGACTATCTTGGATATCTGGATGCCGCGGTGAAGATGATTCTGGACCAGCAGATGGCGGTCGTAATCGATCTGCATCCGGAGAGCGACTTCAAAGCGCGTCTGGCGAAAGATGACAGCGCTGTGCAGGAGTTGGCGGATTTCTGGCGAGCGCTGGCAAAGCATTACTCCACGTGGGATTCGGAGCGAGTCTTCTTCGAAATCCTGAACGAGCCCGAGTTCCCGGATCGCTATCGCTGGTATGGAGTGCAAGCCAAGTTGGCGGCGGCGATTCGCGAAGGCGCACCGCAGAACACGATGATCGCAGCGGGAGCGCGGTGGTCAAATGACGATGAGTTAGTTTTTCTTGAGCCGCTGCGAGATCCCAATGTCATCTACAACTTTCACTTTTACGAGCCGCACCTCTTCACGCATCAGGGCGCTACCTGGGGAGTTTACTTCTGGCATTGGGTGAAGGGGCTGCATTATCCTTCATCGCCGCAATCGGCCGAAAAAGTGGCGGCAGGAGTGCCGGATGCTGTAGACCGCCTGGCGGTGATCCGCTACGGGCAGGACCACTGGGACGCGGCGCGAATTGACACTGAGATTACGCAGGTCGCGGATTGGGCGCAGCATAACGGCGTTCCGGTGGTGTGCAACGAGTTTGGAGTCTATCGCGCCTATGCCGATCCGCAGGATCGCGCGGCGTGGATTCACGACGTTGGCACCGCGCTGGAGCGGCACGGCATCGGTTGGACGATGTGGGATTATTCCGGCAGCTTCGGAGTTGTCGTCAAGAAGGATGGGCGAAGCGTGCCTGACGAGCGAACTCTGCAAGCGCTGGGATTGAATCAGCGTGCGGGAAAATGAAATCTATTTACTGAGAAATTGCGGGCATCGGTTGCCCCACGCTCAGTTTGACAATCAGGATGTTCTTGCCGAACGACTCGAAGTGCAGGTCGCGGAACTCGGCGAAGTGGCGCTGCAAATCCTGCGGCAGGTCCACGCCCCATCCAGCTTGAACGACCCAGACCGTTTCACCCGGACTGAGTTTATAGTCGTGCACCAGCCGCTGCCATTCCTGGGGAAAATTGCTCGCCCACAACTGCCATCCTTTGTAGTCCCGGGAAACGATATTCTGACCGTCGCAGGAAAATTGTTCGAACGTTGCCGGCGCAGGATCGAAAGAAATCGGCCTCTGCTGACACAGATAGTGGCCAAGAATCAGATCGGTCTGGTAATCGGTGAAGATTACATCGTTCGGTTTTACATTTTGTTTCATGAAATCGATCGCCGTCGTCATGTGCGTTCGGCTCTGATCGGCGCGATTGATGCTGGGCGGCCGAGTCTTGCCGAATGCAACACACGCCACAACAATCAGAGCGGCGGCAACAAGTCCGCGCTCCCATCTCTCCTCTGCCAAACGCGCCAACGCCACGCTGACGCCAGCCACACCCGGAATAATCAGGAACGCGATATGCCGCGTACCGCCATAGGGATAAACATGCGCCAGGGCGGCGACCGCTGCGACGGCAAACGGCAGAAGCAACAATATTGCTAATCCGCGCGAACCCTCTTTCTGCTGCGGAAGATCCTTGCCGCGCAAGAGCAGCACAACTCCTAACACGAATAGCAGGCCCATCACGTCGCCCACGGCAAGCTGACCAAAAAAATACTGAAAGACTCCAAAGCTGTGCGCCACGAGGAACAACAAGGGGTTGTCATGTGCCGCATCGAAATAGGAGCGGCGGAGAAAAAAGTCGCTCATCCAGCCTTGCAACGCGGTTCTCGATTCCCCCACGCCGAGTTTGGAAATGTGGCTCTTGTAGAGAAAGATCGCGAGAGCGAGTGCGCAGATCTGTCCGATCGCCCAAGCCATCTTCAGGGTCACCGAAAATCGTTCGGTGAAGAATCGGAATAGCGCATAGATGCCGAGGGCCGCGGCGAACCAGAAGGCGGAGTAATGCGACAACATCGCCAGGTAAAGGCACAGGGAAAAAGCCGCCATCCCGCCCGATGAGTTTTTCGCGAAAGCGTCGTCCAAAAAGTACAGTGCAGCGGCAAGAAACGCCAAAAGCAACGCGTACTGCCGGATTTCCGCGGAAAGCAAAATGATGGGCGGAAGGAACGAAACAAAAATAAGACCGATCAAGCCGGCGAGATCGCCGGCGGCCTTCCTGAGCCACTTGTAAAACATCCAACAGAAAACTACACCCGCCAGCACGGAAGGCATGCGCAGCCAGAGTTCTGAGGTTCCCAGCGCGCGCCAGAAATACAGAACAAAGGTCAGAAGCGGAGGATGCGAAGCGGTGAGGCTCTGTCGGTAGGCGAGCACCCACGAAGTCTGATTGGCCAACCGAAAATGCAGCGCCTCATCAGGATTGAGGAATGTGCCGGAGGCGGCCCAGAGACGGGCGAGCAGACCAAACAGAAGGATGAAGGCCGCAGCCAGATCGATGCGACCTCGGGGCCACGATTCCGTGCTGCTCGCGCGCCTGATGGTTTGCTGACGTGGACTTAGCATCCTGGTGGCTAGATCGCAAATGCCCCCAGCCATTTTACCGGCAGGCTCGCTGCCAGGGCGTTTGCGAGGTGCTCATCTGCGGTGATCATCTCGATCTTGAATTGAATCGCCGTGGCAACATACAGAGCGTCGTAGACGCTGCGGTCGTAAAGAAGAGCAATCTTAAGTGCCTCTGGCAATAAGATTTGACTGGAAACGGTTAAGAAAGTTCGATCCTTCATGCCAGATGCGGCGCCTTCTGCAAGCGTCCGCGACCATCTTCGCTGCCGAACGCCCTTCCACAACACATTGCCGATTTCGGCCCAGAAAATATCTGGCACCGTGAAGTCGATTTCGCCAGCTACATAGCGGTCCAAAAGTTGGAGGGACTCGGCACTGAGCGTTTCGTTCGCCGAGGGGATCACCCATTTCACGGCTACGCTTGCATCAAGGACGAATGCCGTCAACGATTGCGGTCCTCGCGAATCATTTCTTCGGAGGTTGGAAAGGACGCGGAGTTCGGGGATCGAACGGCACGAAATTCCGCCATCCGGTCGTAAAATTCACGACGTCCTTGAAGTTCCTTCGCCGTGGGTACGTTTCGTTCCAACAATGAAATCACTTCCGCTGCAATCGACTTGCGGTTCTCGCGGGCGCGTTTGCGAAGCGCCCGGTACAGGTCGTCAGGGATGTTCTCAACGTAGAGAGTCGGCATAGGTGTTCCCTAGGTAAAGCATAGCATAAGCCATGCCAGGCACAGAAGAGGCACCGTCCTTGACACCCCTTTCCCGAACGCATTATTCTTAAGTTTGCTCCTTGCGGTACTTGCGCCGTCTAGGCGTGCTTCCGCGGGCTGGATGCTTGGGACGTGCGCGGAGGTTTCCGATGTTCTTCGAAATCAAAGACTTGGAACTTCATCCGATAGAGTTTGCGGAGAAGTTTGAGCCGGGTACCATTGACTTGGGTGCGGATTACCGGCAGATCGCACCGATCGAGAGCAGCGGGCGGGCGGATCTGGTCGAAGAACATCACGGCAAGCACAAGATCATTCAAGATATACGCATTCGGGGCCGGCTTGCGACCCGTCTGGAGACGAACTGCGCGCGCTGCCTGGAACCTCTCACGCAGGATGTGAAGCGCGAGTTTGATCTGCTCTATCGTCCTCAGGGCGCGGATGCTGGGCGGGACGAAATGTCGGTGACCGACGCCGAGGCCGAGATCAGCTATTATGAAGGGGAGGGAATTCTGCTGGACGACGTAGTCCGCGAGCAGATCCTGCTGGCGGTCCCTTTGAAAGTAACGTGCCGCGAAGATTGCAAAGGACTTTGTCCGCATTGCGGCCAGAATCTGAATCAGGAAAAATGTTCGTGCACGGTGACGCGGGAAGAGCCACGGTGGGCGGCGCTTAAGGAAATCCGCGGCAAGCTGGCAAACTAAGAGTGAATCAGCGAAAAATTAATCATCGACGAGGCTGAAGCGCCTCCGCGAGAGGAATTGTTAGACCATGCCTAATCCGAAACGAAGACATTCTCAAAAGCGCACATCCACGCGGCGGGCACACGACGCTCTGAAGAGCCACTCACTTTCCGAGTGTCCCAACTGCCACGAGAAAAAGATGCCGCATCGCGCTTGCACGAAGTGCGGCTACTACAAGGGCCGCGATGTGTTGCAAGTCGAAGAAGCCAGCTAACTGCCTGCCAACATGCCTAGCGTGATCGCGCTGGATGCGATGGGTTCGGACCGGGCGCCCAAGCCTGAAATCGAAGGGGCAATTCACGCCGCGCGCAATTACGGCGTGCGCGTGCTGCTCGTCGGTCCGGAAGAAACCATCAAAGCGGAACTCGACCGTCATCCGTCGGCGGCGCGTCTGCCACTCGAGATCGTCCACGCCAGCGAAGTGATCACCATGGAGGATAAGGCGGTGCAAGCCGTGCGCGCCAAACGCGACTCCTCAATACGTGTCGGTTTGCGGATGGTGCGTGAAGCGCAAGCCGATGGCTTTGTCACCGCCGGCAATACTGGCGCGGCTATGGCCTCGGCAAAAATGGTGCTGGGCGCGTTGCCCGGAGTCGATCGCCCCGCGCTTGCGGCGGTTTTCCCCACAGCACCGGGCACCGCAGCAATTCTGCTGGATGTTGGCGCGAATGTGGATTGCAAACCGCACAATCTGGAACAGTTTGCGGTGATGGGAGAAATTTATTTTCGCTCGATGTTCGGCGGGGCGAGGTTCGGTGATTTCAGAGCCGGCCGTTCAGGATTCGGGAGTGCGAAATCGCCGAGAGTCGGATTGCTTTCCATTGGCGAAGAAGAAACCAAGGGCAACGATTTGACGCGGGAGTCTTTTCAATTGCTCAAGCGTCTGCCTTTGAATTTTATCGGCAATGTCGAGGGCCGCGACCTATTCAATGGCCACGTGGATGTAATCGTGGCCGACGGTTTCGTAGGAAATGTAGCGTTGAAAATTTCCGAAGGCGTCGCCAACCTGGTCCGAACCGTACTCAAAGAATCTCTGAAAGCAACGATTACCAGTCAGGTCGGTTACATGCTTTCCCGCAGCGCGTTCGCCGATTTCAAGAAGCGCATCGATCATACCGAATACGGGGGCGCTCCGCTCCTGGGTGTGAAAGGCGTATGCATCATCACCCACGGCTCCTCTAACGCGAATGCCATCAAGAATGCCGTACGCGTGGCCGCGGAATTTTCTCAGCGGCACATTAACCAGTCGATCGAACAGGGCTTGGCCGCGCTTCGTCCCGTGCCGGCGGAAGTGGAAGTCATTCCTGCTACTTAATTCCCCGCAAAATAATCATGACCGAATCCACTGAAGTTTCGCAATCCTCGCAATCAAAACTCGCGTTCATTTTCCCCGGTCAAGGCTCGCAGGCTGTAGGCATGGGCAAAGAACTCGCGGAAAAGTATCCCATCGCCCGGCAGACATTCGAAGAAGCCGACGAAGCGCTCGGGTACAAATTGTCAGAGGTTTGTTTTGCCGGGCCGGAAGAAAAGCTGCGTCTCACCGAAATAACCCAGCCCGCCATTCTCACGGTGTCGATTGCCGCGTTGCGCGTGCTGGAGGGCCGCGTGCCCAAACCAAGCTTTGTCGCCGGCCACAGCTTGGGTGAATATTCAGCTCATGTCGCATCCGGAACAATGACTTTTGCAGACGCCGTGCGCACCGTCCGCAACCGCGGGAAATATATGCAGGAGGCCGTCCCGGTCGGGGTTGGGACCATGGCGGCGATCCTCGGAATGGAATTGGAAAAAGTTGCCGCGATTTGCGAGGACGCCGCTCAAGGCGAGGTTTGCTCTCCTGCCAATATCAATTCTCCGGAACAGATTGTCATCTCCGGCAACACCGCAGCCGTAGAACGCGGAACAAAACTCGCTGACGAGCGAGGAGCGAAGCGGGCGAAAATTCTGCCGGTCAGCGCGCCATTCCACTGTTCTCTGATGAAGCCCGCGCAAGATCGTTTGCAAGTGGACCTGAACGCTTTGAAGATGCAAAAGCCCGTCTATCCGGTGGTTTGCAATGTGGAAGCATCGTTAGTCATCGATGAACTGCGAGCCCGCGAAACCTTGGTGGCGCAAGTAACCGGCGCGGTGAGGTGGGAACATAGTATGCGCGTGCTCATCGAGAACGGCGTGAAGACGATGATTGAAATCGGTCCCGGAAAAGTTCTGTGCGGACTGATGCGCCAGATTGACCGCTCCACGACATGCCTGAACGTAGGCGATGAAGCTTCGCTGAACAAGACGCTGTCGCAGGGCGGCGTTTAGAATTTCGCTTTAGGCCGATCATTCTACGACGGCTTTTCCTAGTGGAATTCCAAGTCGCAGGGCGGCGAGCTGATCGTCTTATCAGTCTTATCCACGTACAACTGAGCGTGCTGCGCGCGGCCGTTGACGATCACATCGATCACCACTCCGCTTCCCCCGCCCGGACAGTTGCTTTCACCATAAATGTCATAGCTCTTGACGACGCCCCACGTACCACCCGGTCCCCAGTCTTGTTTAAATTCATTGAATGGATATTGCGAGTGATTCTGCGGATGCTGCTCCCAGTCGGGATCGTGATAATAAGTTCCGTAGGCGGCTTCGAAGTTTTGCCGTTGCAGAGCGGAGAAAAATTTATTCGCAATCCGCTTTTCCGGCCAGAAGCGGTTCCACCACGCCACGCCGGCCAGAATCAAGATAAGAACGATGATCGAAATAATTCGTGTTCTTTTCTTCCGCTCTTTTTCGGGATGATACTCTTTGGCGTCCAGTAAAGTCATACGACTCTAGAATAGCGGACGCGGCCCGTAAGTCAAAGGTTCCAGAAAACAGCGAATGTTCTATAGCGTTCGCTTGAATAGAGGAATCGCAATCCCAAGAGTAACCGCGGCGAAGATGCTCAAGAAGAGCATGTCACCCCACACCGCCGCCAGAGTCGTTTCCTTCAGCAGCAGACATTTGAAACCATCCACCGCGTAAGTAAAAGGGTCGACCCTTGCGATAGCGCGCAACCACGGCGGAAACGCCTGTATGGGATAAATCGCTCCGCTCGGGAAAAACAGCAGAGTATTTAGAATACCGAACATGGCTCTCGGCACCAGCGGATCTTCAATCCTCACCATCAGCAAAAACATCATCGTGTTGAATGCGAGCGAAGTCAGCAAGATCATGATCAGAAGCCCGAGAATTGTCGCCGGATTGAAAATTGTGCTCACCCCGGCAATCAGCGAACCGATCACGCAAATGATTACGCCGGTCATCACCGCCTTGATGGCCCCCGCGAGATTGAGCCCCAACACCAGTTCAAGCTTAGTGATCGGCGTGACCAGGTAGCCCTCGTGCACACCACGAGCCTTGTCGTCGATGTAGAGCATGCCCCCGCCAATCATTACGGAGACGAACATGGCCAATGCCAGCGAGCCGGGCAGCAGATATTTCATGTACTCGATATAGGGATAAAGCTCGACAATGGAAAGCGCAGTTTGCTGCAGGATGCGGGGCTCAACCGTGGGCTGATTCAGCGACGTGACCAGGTCGGTGAGCTCCGATTCCAGCGCAGAGCTCATGAAGTTGTCGCTGTTATCCACGACTAACCCGATCTGCGGATGATTCTCCTCATAAACTCGCCGCGAGTATTGAGGAGGAATGATGACCGCGCCGTCGAGTTTGCCGTTGCGCACATCTTCCATCGCTTTTTTTTCGTTGTCGTAGTAAACCGGCACGAAGGTTCGAATATTCGAGCGTACGGAATCGAAAGCCTCGCGAATCTTAAGCGCCTGGGTGCCTCCGTCCTGGTCGACAATGGCCAGCCTTGCATCGCGAATCTTTCCGCCGAAAGCGTTGCCAAGAATAACGAGCTGCACCAGCGGGAATATCATCGACGCCAGCATGAGTGCCGGCGAGCGGAAGAACTTGCGCATCTCGCGCTCGACAATGGCCATCATTCGGTTCATAAGTTCGACCCTGCCCGTCTCATGGTTGCAGTCCTGGCCGCTGCGGCATCACGAAGGCGTAGGCCTTCTGCAATTCATCTCGTAACTGCCGGCCGGTGTAGTGCACGAACACATCGTCCAATGTCGTGTTCTGCACCGAGAGCGACTTCACGGCAACTCCCGCTTCGACGGCCATCTCAACTAGCTCAGTCGTTGTCCGCGAGCCATTACCGGTAAGAATTCGATACATGCCCGCGCCCTCGTGCTGAACTGAAGTGACTTCGTCCAGAGTGTGCAACCGCTGCTCCCAGTCGTCAGGAGGATTTTCAAACTGCGCTTCAATCACATTCGATCCCGGCACGCTGGCCTTCAACGCCATGGGCGTGTCGAGCGCAACAAGTTTGCCGTGATCCACAATCGCGATCCGGTCGCACAGGCGGTCGGCTTCATCCATGTAATGGGTTGTGATCAGGATGGTAAGGCGCCGCTGGGTTTTAATATTGCCCAGCATCTCCCAAACGGCAACGCGGGAAACGGGATCAAGCCCGGTGGTAGGCTCGTCGAGAAAAAATATTTTAGGATGATGCACCAGCCCGCGCGCGATCTCCAGCCGCCGCCGCATGCCACCCGAGAGCGTCTTCGTCTGTGCATCGCGCCACTTAGTCAGGTCCACGAGTCCAAGTAGTTCATCAATCGAGCGCTTGCGCTCTTTCGCGGGCACATCGTAGAGCTTGGCGTAGATATTCAAATTCTCTTCGACCGTAAGATCGAGATCGCTGGTGAGAGCTTGGGGAATCACTCCGATCGTCCTGCGCGCCGCGTCCGGTTCTTTTGCCACATCGTGGCCGGCAATCAAGGCTTTTCCAGAGGTGATCGGGATGAGCGTTGTCATCATGCGAATCAGCGTCGATTTTCCGGCGCCATTCGGCCCCAGCAGCCCGAAAATCTCTCCTTCTTTTACGTTGAAGGAAACGTCGTCGACGGCGGTGAAGTCGCCATATTTCTTGACGATGTGCTGCACTTCGATCGCATAGGGAACCTCGATAGGACTCGCGGACAATTCGCCTGCATCGACTTTGGAATTCACGTCCGCCATCATTGCTGCCCCGTTGCCGCAGCGCTCTGAGAAGTGTTTTCGCCTTTCATCTGCTCGGGGGAAACCAGCACCTCGGCAGTCATTCCCGGCACGAACGCGCCCTTCGGATTGTCCAGCCGAACTTTCAACACAATGGTCTTAATGTCCCGCTTACGCCGGCTCACATCGCGCTGAGTTGCGAAATCGCCTTCGACTCCCTTGAAAAAAACTTTCCCGCTGGTGATCGTGCCTCCGGGCAAACGCACGCGCATCACGTCGCCGTAACCGATGTGGTCGGCATAAGTTTCCGGAATCGCGGCCCGCACCCACGTGTCGTTGAGATCGACGATGGTCACAATCGGCGCGCCAATGTTGACCACTTCTCCCTGCCTTGCCGCCCGCACTGAAACTGTGCCAGTGACCGGCGCATAAACATTGGTGTAGCCCAGCCGCACCGCTGCTTGATTTTTCTGCGCAATGGCATTCTTCAGATCAGCCTCCGTCGATTGCACCGTACTCTGCGCCGCGTTGGCCTGCTGCGTGCGCGCGATAGCGGAGGCCAGGTCTGCCTGTGCCGCCTTCACCAACTCTTGTTGGGCCTGCACCGTCGCCTGCGCCGCCTGCAAATTGGTTTCAGCCTGCACGCGATCCTGCTCTGACTGCACTCCGGCTTTGGCTAATTCGATCATGCGCCGGCTGTCACTCTCGGTTCGATCAAGCGCGGCCTTAGCTTGCAAAAGTTGCGCCTTCGAAGAAGCTAACTTAGCCCGGGCATTCGCTACGTCGCTGGAGGTCGAGCCCGAAGTCGATCGCTCCGTATGCTGCATCTCTGCTACTTTGTGCTGAAGGCTCGTAATGTTCGCCGCCGCCGCCGCTTCCTGCGTCTGCAATTCAGAAGGGTCCAGCACGGCGATCAGATCTCCCGCCTTCACCGGCGTGCCTTCGTCCACCAACAGCTTCTGGATACGACCCTCCACCTGCGCGCTGACGATCACCTGGTTCGAGTCGACGGTGCCGATCAGCACCAAGTCTTTAGAGTGGTCCGTGGATAAGAAATAGTAGGTCGCGGCGATCACGAAGATGATGCCGAGAAGCATAAAGAACTTGTTGCGAGCACTCACTTGCGTAGCCCTCCTGTCGGCTTGCTGGGACGCGGCAAAAAAAGCGCCGAAGAAACGAAATCCAGCACCGCGGCGCGGCGCTCGGCAATTCGTCGCGGAGCCAGTGGATTGAAGTGCACAATCCGCCGCATCACTGGGGCGCTGCTGAAATAGAAGACAATCATTGCGACCATGGATGGCACAAAGTGTGCCGGATCCACTTTTCGGAATTCGCCTTCCGCAATTCCTTTTTGAAGCAGTGCGCCCACTCGCCGGTAGATCGGTTGAAAATAAGTCTTCACTAATCGATCGATATGCAGCGAACTGCCTTCGCGCACTCGCATCATCTCGCGTTGCATCAGCCTGGGGTAAATCTGGCTGGAGGCGATAAAATCGAAATACGCTCCCACATATGCCATAATCTTTTCGCGCGATGGCAAATCGCTGTCGAGAACCCTGAAAACGCTGGCCTTCATCCCGGAAAATGCATCGTCGAGCACCGCGCCATAAAGTGTTTCCTTGTCCTTAAAATAGTAGTAGAGGAGTGCCTTGTTGACTCGCGCCTCGCGGGCAATGGCGTCAGTGCGGGCGCCGGCGATGCCGCTCTCGGCAAACTCCTTCGCAGCGGCCCGCAGAATACTGGCACGGCTTTCCTCGGGTTGGCCGCGGGAACCCATGCGGGGAGAAGAACGCCGGCGAGATAGAGCTGCAGTCATGAGTCTAATTAACCAGTTAGTTAGATTGTATATGGAAGCCGCCGATTCAGGAAGTAGATTATTCCGCACTTTGGTGCGCCGGTTCGGATAGCCAGAACTACCACCGCTGCGGCTTATTGCGCGAATGCGCTTTGTAGCCGCAAACGCAGAATCTGCATATTTCCGAGGAGGTATCCGCACCAGCTATTTGCCGGTTTTAACTTGCGACGACGCTCCAGCGCCCAACACCGCCGCCACTTGAGCTCCTCTCGGCGATCCCATCCCGCTACACGCATCCCATCCGGTACCCGCTGAATAGGCTCCGTTGTTGCCAGATGTGATGTCATTGAAATCCTGCGCAGAGCCAGGATTCTGGTAGAGCCTCGGATTGATAAATCCCGCCGGCTTTCCCACGCTCTGATTGATAAGAGCAATTAACGCAGCCCAGAGTGGCGCCACGGCGCTCGTGCCGCCGATCACTCCGGATTGTCCATCGACGAGAGTAACGTACCCCGTGCTCGGATCGGCGTCTCCCGCAACGTCCGGAACACCGCGACCAACGTGGCCGCCAGGATTTGCGGATGGTGGAACGCCGGCCGAACTCTGATAACTGGGAAGCGGAAAAACGTCGCTGATGCCGCCTCCAGTCGCGCCTTCATTACTTGCCAGTTCGTTCCACACGGTTTCGCTCGCAATGGTATTTCCCGATGCCGACAAATCTGTTCCGCCGCAAGCCAGCACATTCGGACTCGACGCGGGAAAATCCACGTGGTTTAAGCCGTCGGTTACTCCGTCGGTCGAGCCATCGTCTCCGGCTGCCACGCAGACAGTTACCCCCATCGCGACCGCAGCCTGAAAGGCTGAATCCATGGAAGTCATGGCCTGCTGCGTCCAGGAAGATTCGGGACCACCCCAACTGATGGAGATCACAGAGGGATTATTCGTGCTGTCGTGCGCCGCGGTGGTGATCGCATTCAAAAATCCCGCATCCGTGTTCTCCGCGAAATACGCGACAATCTTTGTGCCCGGTGCGATCGAGCCCGATACTTCAATATCCAGCATTACCTCGCCATCCGGACCATTCGGATCACCCGTAGGATTGTTGCTGCCGTTGCCCACCGAAACTGCCGACACGTTGGGCGTCTTCGACAGTTTGAGCTGATTCCAGTAATTGCTGAGATCCGTGGGATTGAATCCGCCGCCCAATTCAATCAGCGCGATACATTCTCCGGATCCGTCCACTCCAGTCGGAAACTCGTAAAGCGCCGCGACCTGGGGCGGCGTGTAGGACAGATTTACCGCCGCGGCACGGGCTCCCGCACGCCCATGCCGCCTACGAAAATGCGGCTTGGCCTGAGGACGATTGTCCAATCCAAAAACGCCTTCGACCACGTCGTGCAGTTCGGCGGGCAGATGGATTGCGCCGGTTCGCCCGCGATATGTGCCACTGGGATGTTCATAGTCTTTCAGCTCGACCCCAAAGGCCTGATTCATTGCGGCTACAGGTCCAGACAAAATCACCGTGCGCCGCGCCGCGCTTTTCTCCTTCACTAGGAGCTTATGCGCACGGGCGAATGATTCCACGAGAGCGATGCTCTTGGGATCCGCGCCGTGGCGTTGTTCGAATTCCTTCCGACTCACGATGGAAAGTTCTGCCCCTGGTTTTATCGGGGTGCGAGGCTGCAAACGAATTGTCACGTCCACGGTCTCGCTGGGACTGGCTGGACCTATCACGCGCGCTCCTTCTAGCGGAGTGCGTTCGCTACCGGCAACCGGCAGGCGCTTACTGGGAGTAGACATATATCTCCTTTGCTGGGCCACGGTGGCGTCAAGAGAAGCAAGCGGCGTTACCACGTGGATTCTTTGCGGAACTCCATCCAGGGAAAGAGCCGAGTTCTGCCACTCTCCGAGCCGAGGCTGGCCCGTCCAATGGCTGGAAAGTAGCAGCCCACTCGCGGCAGCGCAAGGTCTTTTTTGTGCTTGTTACGAAACACGAACAAATTGGATTCGATATCGATTGAGCCGCAAACCTCGTTCATACGGCTTTACAGTTCTTGCTGAAATTCTTAGATTAAGATGCCGCCAACAAAACGAGGTTGCCGAAAGAAGCAAGCGTTATTCAAATTCAAGCACTACAATCTCCGGATTCGATCCCAGCCGCAGCGGCGGTCCCCAGGTTCCTGCTCCGCTTGAAGTGAAGACCTGCATTTGTCCGATACGGCTTAAGCCATACACGAATTGCCGATACATTCGCCGTGCCATCCAGCTCCAGGGGATGAACTGGCCAAGATGTGTATGACCGGATAGTTGCAAAGAAACGCCCGCAGCCTCTGCGATTTCCGGACGGTCGGGAGCATGCGTCAACAAAATGCTGGCGCGATCACGGTCCAACGAGACGCCGCGCAGCACCGACGCAAACTGCCCGTCCTGCACCGCGTTCCGGTAAGGCACACCGATAATCTGTAAGCCATCTACTTCCACTTTCTCGTTGCTGAGCACGCGCACTCCCGCCGCTGCAATCGCCCTGAGATATTTGCTGTCGTCGCCGAATTGCTCATGATTTCCCGCGACAAAATAAACCCCGTGCGGCGCGGTTAACTTATTAAGAGGCTCGGCCGCACGGCCTGCATCGATGGCTGTGCCGTCATACAGATCGCCGGCAATAAAAATTGCGTCCGGTTCTTCCCGCAAAATCTTCGCAACCATACGCCGCAAAAAATTACCGTTACGAACGTGTCCCAAGTGAACATCGCTGATCAGTGCCGCTTTTCTCCCTCGCCACGCGACGGGTAAGTTCGCCAGCCGTATCGTGGCGCGCGTAATTCGCGTCCAGCCGGCGTTGAAAACCCCGTAGATCCCGGCCATGGCGGCAACAACGAACAGCAATTCCGTCATTCGATGGAAGTTCACGTTCAGCCCCGTCAGCCGGGCAACTCCGAAAATAATCCAGGAAGCGATCGCTGCGAAAAAGAGAAAGGTCAGTAACCCCATCCAAACTGCGGCCGCCCTGTAGAAAGCACGCACAAAAACGTTTGTATAGCGAAAGGCCAGCAGCGAAGCCGCCACGAAGCTCACCGACAAAACGCCAAGAATCATTGCGATCGAGGTTCTGTGAACAACACTTCCTACGGACGAAAATTCCCACGTTTTGTAAAGAACCAGATGTACCAGGAAAAGCACAGCCTGGAGAATTACAATGAAACCGACGAAGCCTCTGCCTATGCGCATGCTGCATTAGATTCCCCAACCAGCCGTTCGGATTGTTTTGGAGCTTTATTTCCGGATTTGACTGGAAATGGACGCCGCTCCCGAGGACCGGGAGCACGTCAAGAATTTGGAATTTCACAACTGCGTCCGTTCCCAATCGGCGATAATTACATCCGTAACCCCGGTAACCTGGAATCGCTTGCCGAAACAACTATGCTGCGCCAGGGTTAATAGAAACTAAGAATATGGGGAGCCTTTCTATGCGAGACCGAATCGCCATCTCGATTGTTCTCTGCTTAATGACCTCCGTGACTTGGGGCCAGCAACCCGCTGGCGCCGGCGCCCAGTCAGGCGCATCGCAGAGCATGCCGGGCATGGATATGCCGGCGCACGATATGTCCAACATGAAAGGCATGCCCATGGGCGCCGACAAAGATAGCGATAACAGCAAGGACGGCGACGCCAGCCTGCACGCCATGCATTCCATGGAAGGTCACATGGACATGGGCCCGCACATGAAGATGACCGCGCTCCGGCCCGCCAGGCCCGGCGATGCCGAGCGCGCGCAGATGGTGGTCGACGCCGCGCGCAAAGATTCCTCCAAATACCTGGACTATCATGTGGCGCTGGCCGACGGCTTCAGAATTTTCCATCCTGAAATTCCACAGAAGATGTACCACTTCACTAATTATCAATATGCATTCGAAGCGGCTTTCAGTTTCAATCCGGAGCATCCCACTTCGCTGCTCTACGAAAAGCATGGCGACGACTACAAGCTGATCGGTGTGATGTACACCGCGCCCAAGCGCTTTGGCGAAGATCAACTCGACCAGCGCGTCCCCTTGAGCGTTGCGCAGTGGCACGAACACGTGAATTTCTGCGCCGCCCCCGCGGGACGAAAGATGGAATCTCTGATGCCGCACCCTCAATTTGGCTTACGAGGATCAATCACTACGCAGGAAGCGTGTGATGCCGCCGGCGGAACATTTCATCCCGTTGTTTTCAACTGGATGGTTCACGTCTACCCCTTCGAAAAAGACCAGGCCAGCATCTGGTCAGTCGATCGCCAGCACGGCGACGCCGAATAGTTTGATGATGCGAGTGCACTGCTAGACTGATTTTCTTAGTCTATCGGTGTGTCAGAATTGCAGCGGATAAGTAAATCGTATTCTTCTCATCTCTGCCAGACAGAACACTAAGCCACTGTTCCATCTTAAGAATGGATTTCACTTCGCTTTCCTTGCTACCGGAAGCGCGGTCACTTCGTCCATACATGCGTGATCGAAAGTTTCTAAAAAACATCGAACCGCAGGGAACTTTCGGCAAAGCGCTTTCGTAGTAGTGAAGTAAGCAGCCAGCGGGGACAAGCTGGCAAAGATTTTTCTGAACGTGGGATTTTGCGGGGTTAGGGATTCTTTCACTTTCGGTTTGGCGGCCCAGGTGACAGAACCCCCATGCACAGCGCGGCAGGCCTTGCGGCTTGTCTGCTGAACCCCAGCGGATGCATTGTAGGCGATTTGCGGCAAAACACCAATGTTTTCTCGCGCAAGTCGTGAACCGGGCCGCCCCAACCGTTCTCCGACGAAACTCGGAGAAGAAAAAGGAGCAGTCATGAAGTTCGCGACAGTTTCGAAAAGTATGGTTCTTGGATTGGCATTGCTGTTGGCCTCGAGCGCGTTCGCCGCGACTAAAGGCAGTTTGGAACTGCTCGATCCCGTCACCGTTAACGGAACAACTTTGAAGCCGGGTGACTACAAAGTCCAGTGGGAAGGGACCGGCCCCAACGTCGAACTCAGCATCATGCGCGGCAAGAACGTAATGGCAAAGGTTCCTGCGCACGTGGTTGAACTGCAAACTCCGGCTTCCAACGACGCCGCTGTGACGCGCGTCGATGGCGGACAAAAAACCCTCGCTGGTGTCCGGTTTGCTGGAAAGAAGACTGCGCTGGACATCAGTGAAGCGACCACCAGCATGCAAAGCAGCGGGTCTAGTCAGTAACTTTCCGAAACTAGCAGGAACGGGAGCGAGTTTGCTCTCGTTCCAGCTCACTCTTGAATTATTGGCGAATCAATTCTTCACTGTCATAGCATCGGAGTCGACGGCCTTCTTTCCGGTAACCCCTTCGAGGCCCGCTAGCACGCCGCGATAATCGTTCTTGTCGCATTGCATCGCGAATCCGCCCTTCTTGTCGCCGTCTGCCCATGTCAAGCCAACAAAATGCTTCTTCGATTTGGTAAGCGCCATCAATGCGCCGATGCCGAAAGAGACAACAGCCAGCCCAATCGCAGCTCCAACTCTGCGGTGAACATCTTGGCCGTAGCTGATCTCCGTAACAGACGATGCAGGGATCGTGATGATCTCGGTCTTGTCTTTCACGAGGCGAACCTGATTCTGATCGATAAACAATTTCATCCCAGTTCCCGCCTTTGTATCAGGTATCGATCCGCCGTCATATGTAACCTTATAACCGCCATCGCCGGCGAAAACCATCCCCGGAATCGCTAGGCAAAGCACGACCACGATCATTTTGTTCATAGCTCTCCCATTGGGTTCCGACGCGGGAACCCGCTAGATTATGTTTAGAATTTTTGTGGTTCGGGGCCCGGCACGGCCGCTCGGAGGGAAGAACAAAGATCGCGAAAGGCTGCGCGAGAAGATTGTGATGTGGGAGCGCAGTCCTGTCAAGTAACTCTAGAAGCGCCGGCCTTACTCATCATTTAAAAAAGGGAGCACGCTCCCCTTTTCAAACTGAACAATTCCCTCAATACTTCGGCACCTTCGGATCCACTCTCTCCGCCCATGCATTGATCCCACCCGCGAGATTATGCACCTTGGTGAATCCCGATTGCTGCAGGAATGCAACTGCCTTCGCACTCCGCCCGCCCATCTTGCAATGCACAACGATTTCGCGGCTCGCATCCAGTTCGTTCACGCGCTTCGGCAAATCGTTCAGCGGAATCAGATGTCCACCGATATTGCAGATCTGATATTCGTGCGGCTCGCGCACATCGAGTACAAATAAATCCTCTTTCGCATCCAGCCGACGCTTCAACTCTTCCACTTGAATTTCCGGAACCCCATTCGACACCGGTCTTTCCTCCCCGCGAATTCCGCAAAACTCGTTGTAGTCTATCAGCTTCGTCACCGTGGGATGCGTGCCGCACACCGGGCAATCCTGATTTTTGCGCAACTTCAGTTCGCGAAACTTCATACCCAGCGCGTCAATCAGCAGCAATCGACCGATAAGCGGCTCGCCCACTCCCAAAATTAATTTAATCACCTCCGTGGCCTGCATCACGCCTACTAATCCCGGCAGAATGCCCAACACTCCGCCCTCCGCGCAAGAAGGCACCAATCCCGGCGGAGGCGGCTCAGGATAAAGGCAGCGGTAGCACGGTCCATCTTCGGTGGCAAACACGCTGGCCTGGCCTTCAAACCTGAAAATCGAACCGTAAACATTCGGCTTGCCGGTGAGCACGCAAGCATCGTTCACCAGATAGCGCGTAGGAAAGTTATCCGTGCCGTCGGCGATAATGTCGAAGTCGCGAAAAATCTCCAGCGCATTCTCGCTGCTCAGCCGCGTGTCGAACTTGCGCAGGTTCAAAAATGGATTGATCCCCGTCAATTTATCAGCGGCAGAATCCAATTTTTTCCGGCCCACGTCAGCCGTCGAATGAATAATCTGCCGCTGCAGGTTGGTGTAATCGACGACGTCGAAATCGACCAGGCCCAGCGTGCCCACGCCCGCAGCCGCCAAATACAGCGCCAGCGGCGATCCCAGTCCGCCCGTCCCAATACAAAGCACACGCGCCGCCTTCAGCTTCTGCTGCCCCTCCATGCCAACCTCAGGCATGATCAAATGCCGCGAGTAGCGCAGGATTTCGTCTTTGCTGAGTGTCACTGGAATTTCGGTAGTAATTGTCGCCATAAAATCCTCGATTGAAATTTGGAACCGCGCTCCGTCAGAATTAGGGCGCTAACAACAGGCAGGACACATACAACAGCGGTTTGTAGCGGCAGGGCTCAAATTTCTATTCCCGACTCTGCAATTCCTGAGTCTCGCAATCACGCAACGCCCCCGGCAATGGAAGGCACAATGGAAATGTTATCACCTTCCTTTACCGCGGTCGCCTCTTTCTGCAGATAGCGGATGTCTTCGTCGTTGACGTAAAGATTAACGAAGGCTCGCAGCTTTCCGTCCTCTGTATATAGATGCCGTCTTAGCTCGGGATGCTGCGCCAGAAGCGAGTTCAAAGCTTCGCCCACGGTCGCCGCCTGCACTTCCACCGTGGATTGTTTTCCAACATACTGCCGCAAAGGGGTAGGGATATGAATCTTGCTCATAGGTCTAGCATAGAAGATGCGGCAGCAAAGCGCCAAGATTCAACCCGCGCCCGCCGATTGTTCGGCAATACATGCTTCGTGGGGACACATGCCCTACTGTGGGGACTGCCGTCCCCAGCTGTCCCTTGCCGCAGGGCGACTTGTCGCTGCTAACATGAACCTGTGCCACCCCTTCTCGACATCCGCAACCTCGACATAGCGTTTCCCAACGCCCAGCGAGCGGCTGGACAGCCTGGAACACGCTCTGAGCCCGCGGAAGTTGCGCCTCTTCCCACGCAAATCCTCCGCGCCGTCCGCGAACTGAACTTCTCCATCGCTCCCGGCGAAGTGCTGGGCCTGGTTGGCGAATCCGGCTCCGGCAAATCCATTACATCTCTCGCCATCATGCGTCTTCTTCCGCCACAGGCATTCGTCACCGGCGAGATACTCTTCGGCGACAACGGCTCATCCCGCAATCTCGCTAATCTTCCCGACGACTCGATGCGCCAACTTCGCGGCTCGCGCATCGCCATGATTTTTCAGGAACCCATGACCGCTCTCAATCCCGTCATGCGCGTTGGCGATCAGATAGCCGAAGCGGTGCTGGCCCATGGGAATCGGTCAAAGAGCGATGCGCACAAACTCGCTGTCCAGGCCATGAATGACGTCGCCATCCCCGAGCCTGAGCGCCGCGCCCGGGACTATCCCCACCAACTCTCGGGCGGAATGCGGCAGCGCGTCATGATCGCCATGGCCATCGTGAATCGTCCGCAGTTGCTAATCGCCGATGAACCCACCACGGCCCTCGACGTCACCATCCAGGCTCAAATCCTCGAGCTGCTTGCTGATCTTCGCTCCCGGTTCGGGCTGGCCATGCTCTTCATCTCACACGATCTTGCCGTCGTCTCGCAGGTGGCTGACCGAGTTGCCGTGATGTACGCCGGACGCGTGGTCGAACTCGGAGCCAAGCATGAAATCTTTAATGCGCCCGCGCATCCTTATACGCGCGGCCTCCTGCAAGCCGTGCCGGATCTCAAGACCGAGCGTAACCATCCGCTCGGAACCATCGAAGGCACAGTGCCGCCGCTGCATGCCATGCCGCCGGGCTGCACCTTCGAGCCGCGTTGCGGATTTCGCGTCCCCGAATGCGCCCGCACTTTCCCTTCTCTGGTTCAAGTTGCGCCCCAGCATTGGGCGCGCTGCCCGGTAGTCAACGCAAAATAGCGATGGCGGAACTGAATTCGCCCATGTATCCTCTTCCGTCGCACTCGTTCTATAATCGCCATCCGTCTGGTGTCTATTGCGCATACTGCTGCTAAGCGACATTCATGCCAACCTCGAAGCCCTGGAAGCCTGCATGGCCGCAGCTCCCGCCTACGACTTCGTGGCGAATTTAGGTGACGTCGTCGGTTACGGAGCTTCTCCCAACGAGGTCATCGATCGCTCTCGCGACCTGGGGAAAATTTTCGTCCGGGGCAATCACGACAAGGCTGCCACCGGTCTGCTTGAACTGGATGACTTCAATCCCCTGGCCGCCGCCGCTGCCCTTTGGACCCGCGACCAACTTACTCCAGAACACCATGACTGGTTGCACTCTCTGCCGCACGGTCCGCTTCCTCTGAAAGATTTCCCCGACGTGCAACTGGTTCACGGTTCACCCGGCGATGAAGACGCTTACGTAGTTTCCATCGGCGACGCTTTAGTCCCGCTGATCACACTCGCAACGCCGATCACTTTCTTCGGACACACCCACCTGCAAGGTGGATTCTTCGCCAATGGTTCCAGCGCCGATGGCTTTCGTCCCGAATACCGCACCGTAGGGCAATCGGAGTCCGTGTCGCTGCAATTAAAATCTTCCACACGTTACATGATCAATCCCGGCTCGGTCGGACAACCTCGCGACGGAGATTGGCGCGCCGCCTTTGCCCTGTTCGATACGGACGCGCAAGTCGTCCACTTTCATCGCACCCCCTACAATCTGAAAGCCGCGCAAGACCGAATCTTCGCCGCCAACCTGCCCGCCCGCCTGGCTACGCGCCTCGCCGCCGGCCGCTAAGCACGGCGGGGTTTACACAGATAAAAGTTCGCAGGTTTTATCCTGTGGTACTCAGTGTCCCCTGTGTTTAAGATTTTTAGACGACTGTCTGGAACATCGCAGCCTACCGTTGTCCGTTGTAAACTCGTTCCCATGCGTGATTCCCGCACCGGAACGAAGTCTCTCTTTTCACCCCGTGAAAATAACTCCCGCGAAGATCCCCCCGAGCATCACCTCATCGCGCACATCGACGGTGGTGCCCGCGGGAACCCCGGACCCGCCGGCTACGGCGTCGTCATCCAGGATCAGTCCGGACGCAAAGTCGCCCAGCTCAGCGAATACCTGGGCCATCAGACAAATAACTTCGCCGAGTATCAAGGACTCATCGCCGCCCTCGAATACGCCCTCGAGCACGGCCCGAAAGCCCTCAAAGTGATCAGCGATTCTGAGTTGATGGTCCGGCAAATCAAAGGCATCTACAAAGTAAAAAACGCCACGCTGCAGGATCTTCACAGCCGCGCCAAAGAATTAATCGCCAAACTCGACTGGTTCTCCATCGGCCACGCCCTCCGCGAACACAACACCGAGGCCGACCGTCTCGCAAACGAAGCCATGGACAAAGGCATGGGACGAAGCGTGGCGCGGGCGCCCTCGCCCGCGAATGCATCAGCCGGTGTAAATCATGTTCAGGAATTGGAAGGCATCGTGCGCAACGGCGCCGTTGAACTAACCAACGGTAAACTTCCGGAAGGGACCCGAGTCCAGGTGCGGGTCAGAAAGTAAACCGGAAACTCATTCCGCCGCCGAAGTATGGTCGTGCACAATCTTCCATCCATCCGGAACCCTGCGGAACACGAGCGTGAACAGTCCATGCGGCGTCTTCCCATCGGACATCGTCAACTGCCACGAGCCGCGCACGAAAGCCGCATCAGCGCCCAGCATTTCGATGCGCAAGCTGGAGAATTCTAACTTCCCCATCTCGTGCCCCGGACTTGTATACGTCGCGCGATAACGGTCCATCGTGGCCTGCCATCCACGATTCTCTTTGGCGCCGGAGAAAAATGTCAGCTCCGGAGAATTCCAATAGCCCGCCATAAAGCCCTCTAGATCGTGCCGATTCCACGCATCTTGCTGCGTGCGCAATACGTGCTCAACTGCAGCCTTCGCGCCGTCATTGGCGTTAGGCGCGACCTGCGCGCGCCCCTCGAACCTCAACGGAACTAACATGATCGGAAAAAAGAAAAGGATGGGATAGAAAAAACGCATGCCGCCTCCGCGCTCTGACCGAATCGGAGCGCAGCCAGTTTCGCACGCAAGGCAAGCTGATGGAAGAATTTCTGAGAACCGACGAGACGGAAAGCGTTAAGCGCGGCCCTTTTTGGCCGCAACCGCCTTAACCGTGGCCGCTTTGCCGGCAACTTCCCAGGGACGCTTGGGACGATCCACGGGCGCCTTGTCGTCATCCTTAAGCCGGTCATAGTGGTAGGAATCACTCACCGTTCCCAGCGATTCGTTATAGAGGCTCGGCAGCCCAAGCGCAACTTTCAGCTCTTCGGCGAAGTTTTGCAGCGCCTTCAGATGTTCTGCGGTCGCCGGAACCTCCGTCTTCGAAGTCTTCATGAACTGCTGGTAACCGCGGTTGACCAGCTTCGAAATCTCGCTGCCAATCAGGTAGCCCGGATAGGCGAAAATCTTCACGGCGTCGTCATCCGTCTTCTGAATCGCCGCCGACACGTTGTACTTCCTGAGGAACACACGCCCGTTCGTCCCCGGCGCTTCCGTCACATCAAAACCGTGATCGCGCAACCAGGCCAGCGCATCCTCGTAAGTCCGTGCTTCTATTGCTTTCGGCATTTTCTCGTTTCCAATCCCCTCTTTAGATGCAACCTGCCCACAAAATAGGCATTACTTATTTCCCGCTGCATCGGACTTGCAATCCGCATCATCTAACGACACCATACTACATAGCGTGTTTAGCCGGTTCTTGCATAATTACGATAGTCACGGGCAAATAGTTCGACAATGAGTCACACTTCAGCAAAATTGGCCGCAACATTCTCAACTCACGACGCTCCGGAAGCCGCTGCGGCGCGACCCGGCCAGACGCTGCTCGACCGCATCGGCAACACTCCGCTGCTCCGCTTTGATCGCTTCACCACGCATCTACCCGGTGTCACACTTTTGGGTAAGGCCGAATGGTACAACCCCGGTGGTTCTGTAAAAGATCGCGCCGCCGCCAACATTGTCGCCGAAGGCCGCCGCAGTGGAAGACTCGCTCCCGGCAAAATCCTGCTCGATGCCACCAGCGGGAACACTGGCATCGCCTACGCCATGTTGGGCGCGGCGGAGAATTTTCCCGGTCACGCTGTGCATGCCCACGAATGTCTCGGCCGAGCGCAAGAAAATTCTACAGGCCTATGGCGCCAACATTCTCTACACCGATCCCGGCGAAGGTTCCGACGGCGCCATCCGTCTGGCGCGGGATCTCGCCGCCAAGCATCCGGATTTATATTTCTACGCCGATCAGTATTCGAACGACGCTAACTGGCAGGCCCATTATCACGGAACGGCGAATGAAATCTGGCAGCAGACCGAAGGGCGTGTCACCCATTTCGTCGCCATGCTCGGAACCAGCGGCACTTTCATGGGCGCCACCCGTCGCCTGAAGGAACTGAATCCCACAATCCGCTGCGTTTCGCTGCAACCCGATTCTTCATTTCACGGCATCGAAGGCGCCAAACACATGGCCAGTGCCATCGTCCCAAGGATTTACGATCCCACCCTGGCGGATGACAATCTTGAAATTGCAACCGAAGACGCTTATGCCATGGCCCGTCGCCTCGCTCGCGATTGCGGACTGCTCGTTGGAATTTCGGCGGCCGCCGGCGTGGCCGGAAGTCTGAAAATCTCCGAGAAGCTCCAATTAAGAAGAGACCAACAGGCGGTAATCGTTACCATTCTCTGCGACTCCGGCGACAAGTATTTGAGTGAGAGATTCTGGACGGAGGGATGAAATTGCTGATTCTTTATTGTTGATTGCTGATTAAAACCTTCGCTTCAATTGGTCGGCAAAGGTTTTCAATCAACAATCAGAAATCATCAATCAACAATTCCATAAATGCTGAAGCTCTCTACAAAAGACTACGCCGCCTTCCGCCGTCACGGCGAAGAAACCTACCCGCACGAATGCTGTGGCGTGCTCCTCGGCAATATGGACGTTGATTCAGTCCGAACAGTCACCAGGATCGCGCGGTGCGGTAACACGCGAACCGATTCGCCGCAGAACCGCTATAACATCGATCCTCGCGAACTGGTGCGCATCCAGCGTGAAGGCCGCGAACGCGGCGAGGACATCGTTGGCTTCTACCACTCGCATCCCGATCACCCTGCCCAATGGTCGCCAACAGACTTCGCCGAAGCCCACTGGATCGGCTGCTCGTATGTCATCACCTGCGTGGAAAAAGGAAAGGCAGCAATGACCAACTCGTTTGAACTGACAGGCTCCGGTGAAGCCGACAAGCAGCTCGTCAACGAAAAGATAGAAATAATCTAGGCCGATCGGGCCACGCCTTGGTACATGCGGGGACAGCCGCCATCGGCTGTCCAGTCGAGCGAAGCTCGGCAGATTTCAGCCTCAGTCTAGTTCGAGGCCGTCGCGCTGCTAACAAGCAAACTCCTCGCTGGGTGCCATTTTTCAGTGTTTTTCACAACGGTCCGAGCTCCCTGGCAAGACAAGCGGATCCCACTTCAACGGTCCAAATGGGAGAAACAGCCTTCGGGTGCGCCTCTTGCGTGAACTTGCTCCAGCCATTGCACTAATTCCGATCACGGTCCTGTGGACGTCGTGCACTCGCCTGAAAATAAGCGACTTACAAATGTCACATTTTCGTTGACTCTAAAAATAGAAAGCGTAGAAACAGAATCGTTCTTTGACAGCTTCTAAAGTTTTTCCGGTTGGTGCGGCGTCCGGGACTCAAGCATAGTCACCCTCATTATGCAAATGATCAGGGAGGGCAAGCAAGGGTCTATAGCAAAGCGCTGGTTGAGGAGAACAAGAAGAAACGTCGAAGGCAGGATAGAGTTCCGAGGCGTTGGGTAGGTTTTTCCGGTTGGCGGTAAGCCCGGAGCCCGAGCGAAGATCGCGCGGTGGCACCCCGCAAGGGAAGCTTCGTAGCAGGTCAAGCAAGGGTCTAACGCGACCTACTGGCCGAGACGAATGGACCCAACATCACCTCGGAACTCTTATTGTTTTCTGGTGCCCATTCCAGCGACGAATGCGCAACGACCAGCCGCAGGTGTATACGAATTTCAGATTTTCAGAGCCGTTTCTTCGGGCAGATATTCCTCCAGCCGAGCCCCAATCCAAGACACCAACTGTTCCTTGACCGGCCCAGAAACTTGTACGAATTCCATCCCCGCCGACCCCGCAGCATCTCTCCAGCAAACTTCCGCGTTTATTCTAATAGCGGCTTGAGTGCGCGGCAGGGTCAGCCGCAAAGCGACTCTGTCTCCAGCCTGCAGAGCCGGTGATCGAGTGAGTGCAATGCCAACCTCGCTAATGTTGATTGATGTAGCCATCACCTCAGCCTGGGAACCAATCGAGACATAAACAGGGATTTGCACGGGACAACGAAACGAACGTCTTTTTTCGTTCACCATCAGCGGATAGGATACTTTGAGCGTGCGCGCGAGCACGGTCGCAGAAAGTGGTTTGACCAGCACAAAGCTGGCGCCTGCACGGAAGGCGCTGGGCATTTCTTCATTACAGTTCAAGATAGCTAACACGACGGCAGCCTTATGAGACGTCATCTCCCGCGATTTCTTGAGTAGCTCCAGGGCTTCTGCCCGCTCCTTGAAATCCACCACTAACGCCTCAAACTTCGAATGGCAAAGCTTCCGGGTGGCAGAGGCGAAGTCCGAGCAGATATCGACATGCATCGCCATCTTACCCATAAGTTCACAAAGCGTGTCGATGGTCTGAATATCACTGCTCACCAGCAGAACATGAACTCCTATCGCGTTCGCGTGGGATCCATCTTTTCTCGGTTCAATCTCGATCGCGGCTAGGGAATCGGTCATACGACAAGGGCCTCCGGGATCTCCATCTCCCCATGTTCAAAGGCGGTCACAAACGCGTCCACGGCAGCGGGGTCGAAGTTTGCTCCGGCGCTGGAGACAATGATTTGTCTGGCTTCAAATGGCGTGACTGCCCGGCGGTAAGGCCGGTCGCTGGTTAACGTGTCATAGGCGTCCGCTACTGCCAGTACCCGCGCTTCGATCGGTATCTCGCCACCTTTGGCAGGGCTATATCCCGAACCGTCATACTTATCGTGATGAGCCAGAATGATCGGAAGCACTCTGCGCAAAGATCCTCCCACCGGTTCCAGCATGGCCACTCCTTTCTGGACATGCTTTCGCATTTCCGCCATCTCCTCCGGAGTCAGGCTGGCGGCTTTATACAGGAGTTCGCGGCTGGTCTCGAGCTTGCCTACGTCGTGAAGCAGGGCCGCCGCCCGGACGTCGTCAATGCGATCCTGATCAAATCCCATGCGCGCGGCAATCGATGAGGCATACAACGCTACTCGGTAGGAATGATTGTGCGTATATTTATCGTTAGAGATGAACTGCTGAAGAATCGCTAAGAGCCCAAAGTAAGTCTGGCGCAATTCGCGCAGATGACACTCTTTCCGGTCATACAGAGTCCCCATTGCATATGCCGTAATCAGTAGCAGCCCTGCCCATGTGATCAGCTCCGACCATTGGTCGTAACTCAACTCGAACGGAGCCGAACCCGCGAAAAGACCGGTGTTCTTCCAAAGCAGTATGAGCACCATAAATATGCTGGCGCTCGCCGTGAGCACGGCATGCCTCCGGCCATAGACATACGCCGAGAAAATGGTCGGCAGCGTGTACAAACCCAAAATCATTCGGTGCGAAGCCACCAGCCAGTTGAACAAGCCTGCAATGACGAACAAAGACAGCACCAGCCATAACTCCTGGTTAATCGTCGCCAGACCAACTTTGAATTTAGATTTCGTGTCTGGTGAATCTCTGCTGAGGCTTCCTCGCGCGCCAAGGACGCGCTCGTTACTCAGTGTTGATTTCATTTCATTTTCCATATCGGCCACGCCTCGCGAATGAGCTTCCCCTAATCTCTCTATCGGCGCGTTCTGGCACTTGCTTTAGTCTCAAGCCGGGCAGCCGGTGCCGGCGACGGTTACCAGCAGTCGCGCTGAGTTGACCTTTACTGCTCAATCTGAGTTAATTGTTGAGTCATGTGGCGTTCTTCAGCACCAGCCACTGACCACTACTCATGCGAGAAGTCATCTCCACCAAAGACGCCCCTCAAGCCATCGGCCCCTATTCGCAAGCCATCAAGGCCAATGGATTCATATTCACATCCGGCCAGATTGCCATCGATCCGGCGACGCAACAAGTGGTTACGGGAGACGTGGCCGCACAGACCGAGCGCGTCCTGCGCAATCTTTCGGAGATTCTGGAAGCGGCCGGCAGCGGACTCGGCAAGGTTGTTCGATCCACGGTATTTCTCAAGAACATGAATGACTTCGCTGCCATGAACCAGGTTTACGGTAAGTATTTCAGTTCTGCTCCTCCCGCGCGGTCCACGGTCGAAGTGGCGCGCCTGCCGAAAGATGTCCTGGTGGAAATCGATGTAATCGCGTTGGGATAGGATCCAGCAGAGGGGGCAGAACTGCGAAGCGTCGGAAAACCTTTATCCACTCGGCACCCTCTACCTAATTAAGATGAGTGTGAAGGAGCTAGAATGACAAAGTACGTTGCAGCCGTCTTCGTTGCTTTCGCACTGACGGCGGTGTTTGCCTTGGCGCAGAGCGCGGCCAGAAAGTCCACAGCCCCAAATACCAATGCTCCCACCAAAGTGACCGGACCCGGAGTGACAACTTCCTCTGGATTGGTCTATTGGGATATTCGCGTGGGCAACGGCGAGGTCGCCAAAGAAGGCAATCGCGTGCGCGTGCACTATACCGGTTGGCTTACCAACGGCAGGAAGTTCGACAGTTCCGTCGACGCCGGCAAGCCTTTCGATTTCACCATTGGCAACGGTGAAGTCATTAAAGGATGGGAAGAGGGAGTCGCAGGCATGCGGGTCGGGGGCAAACGACAGTTGCGCATCCCGCCCGATCTCGCTTACGGCGCGGACGGAACCTCAGACGGATCAATCCCTCCGAAAGCAACTCTTATTTTCGACGTGCAGTTATTGGGAGTGCAGTAACGAATTTATCGCCGAATACGCAGAGGGCGCGCACCGAGAATCACTAAGACGGAATAAAATTTCTTAACCGGCGTAGCGGTCTTTTCTCGGCGGTAATATTTCTACGCCTTGACCACTTTGCCGCTGCGAATGCATGCCGTGCACACTCGCATACGCTTCGTGGTAGCGCCCACACGGGCGTGCACCGGACGCAGATTTACATTCCAGCGTCGCTTGGTGACGTTATGGGCGTGGCTGATTCGATTTCCCGATTGCGGCTTCTTGCCGCAGATATCACACTGTTGTGCCATGACGGCTGTACATCCTTTCAAATGCATTGAGCGAAGCCTCTATTCTACCGGATTCCCGCCCTTCCCGACAATTCGCTCCAGGGCCGGACAACAGGTAGACTAATCGGGGTTGTTCGCAGCGAAGCAATGAAGCAATAAGGAGGAAGGTCTATGGTGAATCGTGGCAGCTCTACCCTGGTAGAAAGCGCGCTGGTCTTGGCTTTGATGGGAATTCTGGCTGGCGCTATCGGAGGCTTGGCAGTCGGCGTGGCAACCAGTCCCAAGTCTTCCCCATCCACCGCCGCCACTCACTAGCGGAGATCGTTCGCTCCCCCTGACGATTCCTCCTGTGCGATACTGAAATTCATGCAGTCCCCGCTTCAATCGCCCACCGCGTCCACAGATCCCAGGTCAGTGAAGGTAAATCTCACGACCGGCACAGGAGTGGACATTGAGTGGAAAGACGGTCACGTTTCACACTACGGCTTCGTTTATCTCCGCGACGCATGTCCTTGCGCCATGTGCAACGAAGAGCGCGACAAATCCCACCGCAAGCCCGGTGAGCCGGCCAAGCTAGCTCCCGGCATGCTGCCCATGTTCAAAGCCGCAGCCAAGCCGCTTTCCGCGGAGCCGATCGGCAAGTACGCCATCCGGTTCGCGTGGAACGACGACCACGACCTCGGCATATATTCATGGCGCTATCTGCGCGAAGTCTGTCCATGTCAGGAATGCAGCCAACTAGCTACGGCGGAAGCGCGCTATTGAGTTCAGGCGATTCAGTTCTGGCCGAACCTGTCTGGCCGAACTTGGCTTGGCAAAGTCCAACCGCCTCTGAGAATGCAAGAAGGTAAATTCAGCAAGACCGCACATCGCGTGGCGATTCGCCGCGCCGCGCACCAGCTGTTGGACAATCCAAAAGTTCTCGACGACCCTCTCGCCCTGCGGATCATCGGTTCCGAAGCCGCAAACGATCTCCGTTCCAATCCCAAAGAGCACCACGCCTTCTCCCGCGCTTTCCGCGCTTTCATGGCAGCGCGCAGCCGTTACGCCGAGGACGAACTCGCGCGTGCGGTCGCGCGTGGTGTCCGTCAATACGTTGTCCTCGGCGCGGGACTCGACACCTTCGCGTATCGCAATCCTCATCGCGGCCTGCGCGTGTTCGAGGTCGATCATCCCTCAACCCAAGCCTGGAAGAGGGAGCAGTTGCGGGCGGCGGCTATAAAGGTCCCGCCGTCACTTAGCTTCGTCCCCATCGATTTCGAGAAACAAACACTCGCGGATGGCCTGGAAAACTCCGGACTTGACGCCAACTCGCCGGCATTTTTCTCCTGGCTCGGAGTAACGCCCTACCTTACTCGTGAAGCTTGCGTAAGCACGCTGAGTTTTATCGCCGGCATGCCCGCCGGAAGTGGAGTGGTTTTCGATTTCGCAGTGGACCCCACGCTCCTGAACCCGGGACAAAGGCAGGCCCTCGATGCACTCTCCAAGCGCGTGGCCGCGGCGGGAGAGCCTTTCCAGCTTTTTTTTGATCCCAACAAATTGCAGGACGAGCTGAAGCGTCTGGGATTCCGCCGCACCGAATTCCTGCAAGGCAAAGATCTCAATGCCCGCTATTTCAACGAGCGCACCGATGGCTTGCTGGTTCGCGGCAGCATCGGACATCTCATGGCGGCGTGGTCATAAGGGCAATGGGGCAATAAACCTCAGCAGCCTCTTGGGAAACTGCTGAGATCCGTGCCATAAGACATTTATTTCTTCGGTGCAAACCAATCGGCGAAGGCCTTCGCATTCGGAGTTCCCACTCCGGTCACGTCGTCCCAGCCAACTCCCACTTTCAGATAGTAGTTTTGTCCGAACGAGACGGTTAGAGCCGTGTTTTCCGCGGCCGGATCGTCCCAGATCGCGCTGTAGAAATTACCGAAGAGAGGCTGCACCACTGCCAATGTATCCGAGGGATTGTAGCTATGGGTTACCGTACTCGAATCCTGAATGACTGCGGTGACATCGTGCCCGGGAAGATAAGGGACAACGTCGGTGATAGTTGTCGACGGCATGGAATACAAATAAGGTGCAGCCTGGCCAAGCGCCGTCCCCGCCTCCTGATTGGCGATGGCCCACAACGCAGAAAACATCGGGGTGGACAGGCTGGTCCCGCCTACTGCGTACCAAATCTGCTCGGGAATCTGCGTTGGCTCGCTGATCAAGACCACGCCCCCGGTAAAGGGATCGGCCAGCCACGAAACATCAGGCACTTGGCGGTACTTTCCCGGAACTCGTGCTTGAAAAGACGGCTTGGCAAAGTATGCGCTGGGTCCGCCCCCCGCTCCGCCGTCAAAGCCATAAAAGTTAAGCGGCCGCGGAGGATCGTAAATCACTCCTGCATCGATCAGCACGGACACTTGACTCTCCCATCCAGCTTGAAATGCGACGGAGTTGTCCGAATTTAGGGCCAGGGTTACTCCGCCCACTCCAGTCGCGTAGGGAAGATCGGCCGGAACGCTGACCGTTGGCGGAAGATGATCGGTTAAGTAGGTGGCGCTGTCGCCCGAGGCAAAGTTGGTTGCGATGCCCGAGACAGCAGCGATTTCCGAGATGAGATTTTCTTTGTCCAGCTCGGCCTGCGAGACAAAGAATTCCGGCGAGCCGTAGCTGCCCGAGATCACATTGCCCAGCCCGTAATTCGCCGCATAGTATATGGCTTCATCCACGTCCTCGAAATCTGCCGTCGGCGGCACTACCAGATCGATCTTTGCCCCGGGAGCGATGGCGTGGCTCCATTCCACGTCAAGATTAATCTCCATATCCACGCCCGAACATGCTGAGGGTCCACCCACATCGATGATGTTGAAGTTTGCCGCCGTCAGCGCCGGCAAGCCAAATCGCTCGGAGAAGACATTGGCATCTTGCCGGATGGTCGGCGAACCGCACCAGTCGATGATGACAATGGTTTGTCCCGCGCCGTTGTAACCCTCGGCGTATAGGCCGTTCAGGTTGTAAGCACCGTAAACGTTTGAAGGTGAGTAGCCGCATCCGGGGCTAGGCGAGTAGTAGCCGTTGCCCTTGTAGGTGGCTTTCGGATAGCTTCCGTAGGTTGTGTGGTTCTCGGTTGTCAGTCCTGTAAAGCAAACCGACTGAAAGAAAGTGGCGTCAGCCGCAGACGCCGCGCGGCCGAGACTTCCGGGACTCAACGGCGAACTCGAGGAGAGGCTTGCAGGCCGCAGGTCTAGAGGATGATCAAACGCTCCACTGTCGAGTCCGGAGACAGCCTGCACGAGCGCCGCAGCAGGCCCGGTGACGTAAGGATTGCTGGCGTTCGCCACCAACACCTTGCTGCCCACCTGATAATTGTTCAGTTGCACGTGAAAAGCGCTTTCGACATCGGCAACTGTGCCGCGCGCCCGAACATAAAAATTATTGGGTCCGACGCGGACGACCTTCAAGCTATTCGACTCGAAGAACTCCTGCACCGTCTTGGCCTCCGCCGCCGTGGGCGCAAACCGCGCGGCGATGTCGGAACTCTTCAGCCAGTGGCGATAGCTCGACGATTTGGGGTTATAAAGATCGCTGGCCAGGGCATCCAGCGCGGCGCGGTTGTGCGGATTCAACCAGATGCTTACCGCAATAGTCTGGGACGGATTCGCCGTTCCCAGGTTTTTGGCCGAGGCTACATACGCGGGTGTGTTATTGGGGATGAATTGACCATCAGCCGCACGGACTGGAACCACGATCGTCGTCAGCATCGCAGTCAAAAAAGCAACAAGGCACACCGAACGGAGCGGTAGATGAACAAGGGGAGATGGCTGCAAAGGAAATGCCTTCTTATCTTCCATCAATCTTTCTCCTTAAAGAGAACGTATTTGGAAACCGGCTGCGAACCGGCTCAAGTCACTGAGGTTGATGTGAACGAATCAGGAGCAGCAATAAAATGTTCCAAAATAATACAGCAGAAAAAGCTCGCTGCCAGCCAACTTTCACCTATGCTGCAGAAAATTTATTGTGGATTGGAAAGTGGCGGCACTTCGGTCAAAGACAAGTGCTCGCCTCTCAAAACGCGTGGCATGGGATTCCACCCGCTCCGAACTCCCACAAGGCGAGGAACTCAACGCCCGCTACTTCAAAGACCGCGCCGACGGCCTGCTAGTCCGCGGCAGCTGGGGAAATCTGATGGCTGCGTGGGCGCGAGGAAATGCTACGCCTGAAAAGACTAAGGCCCCGATTCCTCGGGGCCAACAAATCTGCGCATCTACAGCACCCTGCGACAATTTTAGTATAGATGGCCGATAGCCACAGTCAAGTTACTTTTGTAGGAAGCTATCCCTGCTTCGCTCCCCACAGAACCCGCGCCCCGAAACCGGAGCGTGGACCCGACGGGATTCGAACCCGCATCTGCCACCGTCGCAGGGTGCTGCGTTGCCGTTACACCACGGGCCCGCCTAACACTTTACCCGAGATACGTCCGGATGATCACGGTTGCAGGGCATATATGAGTTGATGACGTTCCAAAAGGGGAGTTACTACGCACGTCAGCAGCCTGAGCGAGTCGGGGATCCATCAGCACCGGCTCCGCTTCACTGGCCATATTCTCCCACCAGGCTTGGACCGGTGCATCTTCTTTTGCTGTTTCCCCTGTAAAATCAGATCATCAGCTCCGGAGCCACTCCCGCATTGTCATTTCTCGATCAACTCAACCCGCAGCAGCGCGAGGCCGTCGAAACTACCGAAGGCCCAGTGTTGATACTCGCTGGCGCGGGCAGCGGCAAGACGCGCGTCATCACTTACCGCATTGCCTACCTGATCGAGCACATGGGGGTGATGCCGGAATCCATTCTGGCGATGACCTTCACCAACAAAGCCGCCGCTGAGATGGCTGAACGCGTCGAAAAACTAGTTGGCGGATTAAGCATCGCCAAGCCTGTCATCTCCACATTTCATTCTTTCTGCGTACGTGTTCTTCGCCGGGACATTGAAGCTCTGCAGATTCCTTCCGCGACGCCCGGTCAGCCGCCCATCGGCCATACGAAAAAATTTGTCATTTACGACGAGAGCGATATGCAGTCGGTGGTCAAAGGAATCATGAAGCGCCTCGGCCTCGACGATAAGCAACTCACGCCGCGCACCGTCCTCTCGCGGATTTCCTGGGCCAAGAATCATATGCTCGATCCCCAGGAACTCTACCTGCAATCGGCCGATCCCAAGACAGAAAAAATCGCGCACCTCTTCGAGGAGTATCGCAAGGAACTCCGAAAAGCGAACGCCCTCGACTTCGACGACCTCTTGCTCGAAGCCACTCGCCTGCTAAAAACCTCTGCTCAAGTGCGCGAGTATTACAATCGCCGCTTTCAATATTTGTTGATCGACGAATATCAGGACACCAACCGCCCGCAATACGAACTCATGCGAATGTTGGCCGGCGAGCGCCACAACGTCTGCGCCGTCGGCGATGAAGATCAGTCAATTTATTCCTGGCGCGGCGCTGACATCCGCAACATTCTGGAGTTCGAAAAAGATTTTCCCGAAGCAAAAATCATTCGCCTCGAACAGAATTACCGCTCCACGCAAAACATCTTGCAGGCAGCCTCATCCGTGGTCGCAAACAACATTCGCCGCAAAGGCAAGAACCTGTGGACCTCGCGCCAGGGCGGCGCCAAGATCGGTTACTACGAAGCTCCTGACGGAGAAAACGAAGCCCTCTTCGCTGCCGATCACGTCGCGAAATATCTGCGCGAGGCCGCCCAGCGCGGCGAGACTCCGCGTGCCGCTGTGCTTTACCGCACCAATTCGCAATCGCGCCTATTTGAAGAAGGGATGCGCCGTTATGGGCTGAAATACAAAGTCGTCGGCGGATTTTCCTTCTACGAGCGTTCCGAGATCAAAGACATGATCTCCTATCTCAAAGTCATTCAAAATCCGGATGACTCGATCTCGCTCCTGCGCGTGATCAACACGCCCACGCGTGGCATCGGCAAAAACACCATCGACACGATCGAGCACTTGGCCCTGGAAACTGGCCTGTCACTCTGGGGAGCGCTGGGCGAAACAATTCGCCGCCAACTGCTGCCGCAGCGAGCGCTATCTGCTCTGAAAAGCTTCAGGCAACTGATCCTGGACGCACAAGTGATGTTAGCGGGAACGTTTGTCGAGCATCTCGACGACAGCGTCGAAGCGAACAATTCGGACGAGAGCATTTCACTCGCCGCCGAATCCGAAGCAGAGCCATCCGCAGAGGACGATGCAGCCGCCTTCGATCCAAACGAATTCGAAAACACCGCCTTCGATTTCGGAGGCGCATACATAGGATCTGGCGAAGAAACAAATGAGAGCATCCCCGACAGTAGCGCCGTCCCGCCGCCGCAGCGCGAAGACCAACCCAGCGATGCGCCGATCGCAGCGGCGTCAGATCCCGATTCATTTCCCGTTCCCACCGTGAGCACCGCCGATATATTGAAATTCTTAATAGACCGCACTGGCTACATCAAACTTCTCGAAGCCGAAGACACGCCCGAAGCTTTCTCCCGCATCGAAAACCTGCGCGAACTGGTCAATGCCGCCATGGACTCGCGCGACCGCGGCGAATCGCTCGACGAATTCCTCGATCATGCCGCCCTCATCAGTGACGCCGATGATTACGACGAACGCGCGCAAATCACACTCATGAGCCTGCACGCCGCCAAAGGCCTGGAGTTTCCCTTAGTCTTTCTCAGCGGCCTGGAAGAAGGATTGTTTCCGCACTCGCGCACCATGCTGCAGCCCGACGATGTCGAAGAAGAGCGCCGTCTCTGTTACGTTGGCATGACCCGGGCCATGGACCAACTCATTCTTACGCGCGCAGTCTATCGACGGCGCTACGGCACTGATCTTCCCGAAGCCAGCGTCCCTTCGCGCTTTCTGGAAGAAGTCCCTGCTCCGCTCATCGAAGAGTTAGGCCGACGCCGCAGCACGGCAGGTGCGAGAACAGGTTCAGGCTATGTGGGGACGGCCGCCCTCGGCCGTCCAGCGGGGCAAAGCCCCGCAGCCCACGATGCGGATGCCCACTACTCCTACGAAGACGAAGATCAAAGCGCAGCCTGGCAAGGGTCGCGCGGGGACAGCCGCCCTCGGCCGTCCAGCGGGGCGAAGCCCCGGAGCGCCACCACAGCCCCTGCCAAACCCTACAATTCAATCGAGAATATCGCCGAGTTTTTCGCCAGCCGCGGCAAGAAGTTCACGGTTCCGAAAACAATCGTCGAAGAGCCCACCGGCAAGCGCGGATTCCGTCCCGGCCAGAAAGTCCGCCATCCCAAATATGGTGAAGGAACGGTTTACCAGCGGGAAGGAGAAGGCGAAGAAGCCAAGATTACTGTACAATTTCCTCGCTTCGGCTTAAAAAAGCTGGTCGAGAAATACGCTCAGTTGGAGAGAGCGTAAGAGCAATTTAATTTCAATACTGATACAAGAAAGCATTCATGGCAAACACAGCAGAGCTCACAAAAGAAGAACGAAAAAAATCAAAACGCACCGCCCGCAAGAAGGCGAAAGCGGAAAAGCCGAAGAAGCCCCGCGACTACGCGCGCGGATCGAAGAAACGCAAGGTAAAGAAGTTGGCTCGCGGCCAGTCGAAGCGGTAAGAGAACTGGCTTAAGCAATCCGGGCATGGATCGCCGACCCGGCGATCGTCGTCTCGCGGTCCATGCCCGATTCCGCTCTGAGGAGACAACTACCGCTTGTCACAATCATCCCCGGAACCCCTGGCAACAGTGCGCACTTCCGACAACCAGCTTTTCTGCTGTAAGTCGATCGACAAGCTGATCGCAGATTCCGAGGTGCCAGGACAGCGGCTGCAAAAGACTCTCGGCCCCTGGTCTCTCACCGCCCTGGGCATCGGCGCGATCATCGGCTCGGGAATTTTCATCCTTACCGGCACGGCGGCGGCGGGCGAATATTTTCAGGCCCCATCTATTCTGCATGCGCAGGCGCTCGACGTAATTGTGAATTTACTGCGCACCGGCAGCATGGCGGGAGCGCTCATGCACGGACGCCCGCCCGCCGGCCCATCCATTGCGATTTCTTTTTTGCTGGTCGCGGTCGCCTGTAGCTTTGCCGGCCTCTGCTATGCCGAACTCGCCTCCATGATTCCCATTGCCGGCAGCGCCTACACATACTCGTACGCTACGCTCGGCGAAATTTTTGCCTGGATCATCGGCTGGGATCTCATCCTGGAATATGTGGTCTCGAATGTCGCCGTCGCGGTCGGCTTTGCCGGTTATATAAAAGCGCAGCTGGCGGTATTCGGCCTCAACTTGCCAGACAAACTTTCCGGTCCGGTATGGGCGGGCGGCCAAGCGACAGGCGCCTATTTCAATCTCCCCGGCTTTCTCATCGTTTTCATTCTCACGCTGCTGCTGGTGCGCGGAGTGAAGGAGTCGGCGGAGACCAATAACATCATGGTGGCGGTTAAAATCGGAGCCATCCTTACTTTCCTTGTCGTGGGCGGAATGCTGGTGAGACCCGCGAACTGGCACCCCTTTGCGCCTTCTGGCTTCGCCGGAATCGTTACCGGAGGCGCCATTGTTTTCTTTACCTACATCGGATTCGATTCCGTTTCCACCGCCGCGGAGGAATCGCGCAATCCGCAAAAAGATTTGCCCTTCGGCATCATCATGTCGCTGATAGTCTGCACCGTGCTCTATGTCGGCGTTGCCGTCGTCTTGCTCGGCATGATGAAATACACAACCTTTGTCTCTGGTCCAGCCGCCGAAGCGCCCGTGGCCTACGCCATGAAGTATCTGGGTGTGCATCCGCTCTTCCGCTCGGTCATCGTGATCGGAGCGCTGACCGGCATGATCTCTTCCTTGCTCGTGTTTCAGTACGGGCAGGCGCGCATCTGGTACGCCATGTCCCGCGACGGCTTACTGCCGAAACTGTTCTCCGCGGTGCACCCGAAATATAAAACGCCGTACTGGTCCACTTGGATCGCCTGTTTCGCCGTGGGAATTCCCGCAGGCCTGGTTGATATTGGCGATGCCGCAGACCTCGCAAACATCGGGACGCTCTTCGCCTTTGTTCTGGTTTCGCTGGCAGTAATCATCCTGCGCCGTAGGCAGCCCGATCGAAAGCGCGCCTTCCGAGTCCCGTTTGTCCCGTGGTTTCCGCTGATCTCTGTGGTTCTCTGTGGCGGCCTCATGACCGGACTCACGATCATCACCTGGGTCCGCTTCGTAGTATGGCTCGGCCTCGGCCTGCTCATCTACATCTTCTACAGCCGTCACCGCAGCGAGTTCGCGAAGA
>CAVRWS010000038.1:0-24581 GCA_963724815.1 uncultured Acidobacteriaceae bacterium | reverse complement strand
CCGTGGCCCTCTGGCAATTGACGTTCCGGCAGGATTCGAGATAAAGTTCCGCCAAGGTTGTTGCAGGAGTATTTCCAGGAGAAGTCTGTGGTTTTGAGATCCAGCCGGGCTAGACGCGTGCCGAGGTTTGCCCTCTGGTTGCTTATTGCCTTCTCAATGGCGCAGACCGCACTGGCTGCTGTGATCCCGGCTGCTAACTTCAGCCCGCCCCGTCGCGTCGGTTACAGTAATGGCGATCAATGGGAACCGGCGCTGGCGACCGACGGCCAGGGACACATCTATATTCTGTTTCCTCAATATGGAGCGGTAGCCGACTGCCGCGCATGCGCTACGCCAACTATCTCGCTGCTGGTCAGCAATGATAACGGAATGTCGTGGGGAGTTCCGCATTCGCTCGCGCCTTCGTTGACCGGCCAGTTTGATCCCCAAATCGTCGTTGACCCCGTCGATCGGCAAACCTTATATGCCTCCTGGCTGCAGGACAATAAACGTGATGTGATCGTGGCACGGTCACAGGATTTTGGCCACACCTGGTATTTTTCAGTGGCGGCGCGTTCGCCGGATGATGCCGATAAGCCGGTGTTGGCTGTCCACGGCGCTGACGTTTATGTGGGGTTCAATCACGAGCAAAATTTCCTGGTAGCCGCGTCTCATGATTACGCGCAGACTTTTACATCGGCGGCGGTGAATCCTGGCGCAAAGCCCGGCTGGTCGCTGGCCGGGGGCGCGACGGTCGATGCCAGCGGCAACGTCTACTTTTCATGGACGGCTTACGCGCGGCAGGAATCGAGCACCCGCCCCGTTAGCCTTTACGTTAGCCGGTCCTCGGATAGCGGACTTAGTTGGAAGACGGCGCTGCTGGATGTTTCAGGCGCGGCGCCCGATTGCTCCGCCGAAGGTTGCGAAGCCGGCTATCTTGGGGCACAAGCTGCGCTTGCTTCGGACGCCGCCGGAACTCTTTACGTGTTGTGGAATGCCGGCACCACAAACGGTGGAAACGAGCGCATGTTCTTTTCTTCTTCGACCACGGGCGAAGCAAGCTGGTCGGCCAGGACGGAAGTCTCGTCCGCACAGCTTTCGGCAGAGCACTGTTTTCCTGCCATTGCGGCAGGCGAGGCGGGGGATGTGCGTATCGCTTGGATGGATACGCGAAATCAGCCTCCGGGAACTCAGCCACTATGGAATGTTTTTGAGCGCAGTTCGAGCAACGGGGGAGCCACATGGTCGTCTGAAGCTCAGCTTTCTGGGCCGGAGCGCGGCTACGATTACATCCTTCCCGAAGGTTTCCGCTTTCCGTTCGGCGACTACTTTTCGATTGCCATCGACAACTTGGGAAACACCCACGTCGTGTGGGGCGAGGGGCGCAATTACAAATCGCCAGGGTCGATCTGGTACACCCACGGGCGTTAGTTCCGTCCTGCTGCTGTGGCAGACCATTCTTATTCAACGATCAGTCCGCCAGTCAGGTCTGCCAAGCGTGTGACTTGGTGATCCTGGCACCAGCGCTGCAGGTCGCTGACAATTTTCTCGGTAGCGCAAGGGTCCCAATAACTCGCGGTTCCGATCTGCACCGCGGTTGCACCCGCAAGCATAAATTCCACGACGTCCGCAGCGGTGGAAATGCCTCCCATGCCAATCACTGGAATGTTCACCGCATGTGCCGCGTCGTAGACCATGCGCAGAGCGATCGGCTTTATGGCAGGGCCAGAGAGTCCGGCGGTGACATTAGCAATACGCGGTTTGCGCGTATCGGCATCAATGGCCATGGCCACGAAAGTATTCACCAGCGAGACTGCGTCGGCGCCCGCCTCCTGCGCGATGTGGGCCATCTGCGCGATGCTGGTCACGTTGGGCGAGAGCTTCACGATCAGAGGGCGGCGCGCAACCCGCTTCGCTGTAGTCACCACTTCATCGAGCGACCGCGGATCGCTCCCGAACTGCAAGCCACCGTGCGCTGTGTTAGGGCAAGAAACATTGAGTTCGTAGGCCGCGATGCCTTCGCCGTCGTTGAGAATCTCGATGGTTCGTTCGTAATCCTCGCGAGTGTAGCCGAAGATGTTGGCGAAAACGGTGATGTTCGTAATCTGCCGGAGTTTGGGCAGCTTCTCTTCCAGAAATGCGGCAGCGCCAATATTTTGCAGGCCGATGGCATTGAGCATGCCGGCAGCGGTTTCCCATAGACGCGGCGGCGGATTGCCGATCATCGGTTCTCGCGAGAGCCCCTTGACTACGAAGCCGCCCAACTTGTCGAGGTGGACTACGTCCTCGAATTCGACGCCATAACCAAACGTGCCGCTGGCGGCAATGATCGGGTTCTTAAGCGGGATTCCAGCGACGCTGACGCTGAGGTCCAAGGCCGGTTTGGCGCTGTCAGAAGCTGGCGTCACTGTGGACTCCTCTGCGCATTTGATCCTGCAGGAGTTGGCTCTGCTGCACTTTCCGCGTGGTGAGCCGGAGCCAGCGCCTCGGTCAGCACTCGACCGACAGCATGAGTGGGAGCGTTGATGCCGAGTAGCGATGCCAACGTCGCCGCCATATCGACCGGCTCCGAATGTGTTCGATAAGTGCCCGGCCGAAACGGCAATCCATAAAAAGCCAGCGGCACGTGGGTATCGTAGGTGTAAGGTGATGCGTGGTCCGTGCCCTTTGCAGGGCCGACCGTATAAGGCTCCTGAACTCCCATCACATACCAGCCGCCTTCAGGCGAATAACTATTCAAAAACTTTCTACCGAGAGTCGTATCGGGTATTGCGCCTTCGGCCAACTGTGTCTTGGTGAAGTACGCGCGCAGTCCTGCCTGCTTCATCGCCTCACCCACTACAGCTTCGGCTTCTTGCTCCTTGATATGAGCCGCGATGAACGCATCCTGATCGAGCCACGCAAGCGGATAGTCGAGTTTGATGTAAGTGGCTGAGTGACCCGGCGAAAACTTCGCCGTCACCGCGCCATTAATTTGCGCTTCGAGCTTACCCGCATCCAGATTGGCGGCGGGAATGCGCAATCTCTTTGCGGCATCGGGCAATGCGGAAACTCCATGATCGGCTGATAGCGCGATCCACACATTCGCCAGACCGATCTGATGACCGAGAAAGTTGAAGAAGTCGGCCAGCTCGCGATCGAGCGCCAGCGCCATCGCCGCCATCTCCGGCGAATCGGGACCGACCTGATGTCCAAGAATATCGTTTGCGGAAAGACTGATGGAAAGTAAGTCCGTGGCCCGTCCGCCACCGAGACCTTCATAAACCACCAATTGCTTGGCGAATTCCAACTCGTATTCGTTGGCAAAGGGCGTAGAGCCGATCACCTCGTAAAATCCGGCATCGGATCCATCCTTACTCTTGCGATGGACCGTTGAGCGCAAAATGTCGCCATTACTGTTCTTCCAATCGCGGTCCCAATATTTCGCGGCGCGATTCCCTGAATTGAAATCCTGCGCCCACTTGGGCAAGTCGCTGCGATAGTACGTGGAAGTAATCCATGCGCCGCTCCTGGGTTCAATCCAGTACGCCGCGTCGGCGGCAAAGCCTCCGGGCAGCACGGCAGCGCGGTCTTTCAGCGAAACGGCGAATACGCGCGCCTGTCCCTGGGTAGCAAGTTTGAGTTCGTCGCCTAAAGTATCTGCTAACAAATTGTGTGGCGATGCTCCTGTCTTCTCTTCGGGGACACCCACAAGCTTGGTGCTGTCATCCTCAACCGAAGTCACCATGCGCTTCTTCCGCGGATCCCACCATTCATTGGCCGCAATGCCGTGACCGTTGCTGTAAGCCCCCGTAAAAAGCGTGGCATGTCCGGGAGCGGTGCGCGTATTGGCGTAATCGTAGTTGCAGTCAGTAAAGTTGGCCCCATGATCGAGCAGCAAGCGGAATCCGCCTTCACCGAACTGATCGCGATAGCGCTCAAGATAGTCGCCGCGAAACTGGTCGATCACAATCACGACCACCAGCTTGGGATGGGCGTTATAAGCCGAGGCAAAACTCGCCACTACGCAGGCCAACAAAAGCGCAAAGATGATTACAAGCCGCGCCGCCGCAGAAGAATAATGGCGCGCAGGTGAAGAGCGGGGGAGAGATCTCATCGCGAAGCTAGTTTACACAGTGGGGCGTGCCGCGGCCAAAAGAAGAACCAACTGTTGCCCCGGGAGCGTTTCAAGCTGACTCCCCCACCCGCTATAATATTGGGTTGCGTCCGGTCCTCTGTTCCGAACCGTGGGCCGCGTGAAAGGAAATCATGCCGACTGACATCATCATGCCTCAGATGGGCGAATCCATCGTCGAGGGCACTATTACCAAATGGCTGAAAAAGCCTGGCGACAAGGTTCAGCGCGACGAACCGCTCTTCGAAATCTCTACCGACAAAGTTGACGCTGAGATTCCCGCCCCCGCCTCTGGCGTTCTGCAGGAGATCAAAGTCTCTGAAGGCAGCACGGTCGGAGTGAACACCGTCGTCGGCACCATCTCCGTGGACGGTGAAGCCGCGGCCGCCCCGGCGAAAGCCGCGCCAATCGCCTCTGCACCGCCTCCTGAAACAAAGTCAGCCGGGGAAAAAGAAGAGAAGAAAGCCGCCACATCGCCTCCCGTGCCAGTCGCCAGCGCAACGCCCGCCCAACAGTCGGCGGAAGATGGTGCCAAGGAAGCCCGTTCGTCCCCCCTCGTACGCAAGATCGCCCGCGAGCACGGCGTCAATCTTTCGCAAGTCTCCGGTACCGGACTTGGCGGCCGCATTACCAAGCAGGACATCATGGCCTTCATCGAGCGCCCGGCTTCTTCACCGGCCGCTGCCGCGGAACCCGCCTCTCAGCCCGCGCCTGCCGCCGTCCGTCCGTCCGCTCCGGCGGCCTATCCCGGCGACCTTGTTCCCATGACGAACATGCGCAAAATCATCGCCCAGCGCATGATCGAATCGCGTCGCACTAGCGCTCACGTCCACTGCATGTATGAAGTGGATTTCACTCGCATCGTGACCCTGCGTGCCAAACAAAAAAATGCTTTCGAGCAGCGCCACGGCGTCCGCCTCACCTTCATGCCGTTCTTCGTCCGCGCCGCCATCATCGCACTGCAGCAATGGCCCATCCTAAACGCCACACTCGAAGGCGACAACATCCGCTACCACCGTCAGATTAACGTCGGTATCGCCGTCGCCCTCGATTGGGGTCTCATCGTACCTGTCCTGAAAAATGCCGGAGACCTCAACTTTCTCGGCTTGCAGCGCGGCATCACGGACCTTGGCGAGCGCGCGCGCACCAAGAAGCTCAAGCCCGAAGATATCGAAGGCTCCACGTTTACTGTTACAAATCCCGGCCAGTTCGGCGCCGTCTTTGGCTTGCCCATCATCAATCAGCCAAACTCCGCCATTATGGGCGTGGGAGGCATTACCAAACAGCCCCTGGTCGTTACCGATAAAGAAGGCAACGATTCGATTGCCATCCGGTCGGTCGTTCACCTCACGCTCGGCTACGACCACCGCCTGATCGACGGCGCCATAGCGGACCAGTACATGGCTCTGGTGAAAAAGACGCTTGAGAATTGGAATGAAGACGTCGGATAGTTTCGTCAGGCCGAAGTCTGGATGTTTGACGCTGGCGTCTGCTTGCACCAGGTGGAAGCATTCAGGCACTCAACAGTTCCATCAATAATTTTAGAAATTCCATCTCTGAATTTTACCGGATCGATGATCTCCCGAGCCGCCACGGCATCGGCCGTGGCTAGCGCGTTCTGCAAAAATGACATGGCCGCGTCTTTTTTTTCGGCACCAGACTTATTTCCGAAAAGCCCCTCAATCCCGTTTACTAATGCCGGAACGAACGCAATTCCGCGCAGCAACTGAGCTAGAAAATCCATGCTCTCTCCTTGAAGTATCAATTTTTCTGCCGTGCTTGTCAGTTGTCCTAAGTAAGGCTGGCGAGAATATCGTTGAGTGCGGTCAGATTGGGATCCGCGCCATCTGTAGATTTGACGATCTGGGTCAGGCACACCTTCAGTTCGGCAGCCTTGCTAAGCGCCAGAACAAGCATCCCCTGCATGTCGATGCCTCCCGCACCCGCGCTTTTCAACGTGTTCGAGGTGGCTGCTGTTAACGTTTTGAGATTGGTAATGATTGTAGTACTCGGTATCGTGCTCATAGCTCTCCTTTTGCCTTGCAATTGAAAATGAAATATCTCGCAGTGAACTACTTCAACCAATATCTGTGCAGCGCGATCGCCGCACTGATGGCGGCGCTGATCGCGCCATTTAACAATCTATTGTGAACACTGTTGCGCAAATCATTTCGTTCCAGCAGTGCTACTTTGTCTTCCACAACTTTTACTCGGCCCGGCTGCCCGTTCCCCATCAGCGCATCCATCTTCGTCTCCAACCGCACCAGCTTATCGAGCACCTCCCGCTGGAATTCGAGGTCGAGCGCCTTTAACGCTAATTCCCTATCCGTAACTGTCATGCGTTATCCTTTCGCAGCCCGAGTCTGCTTATAGCGGATAGTCAACATGCAAAGCCGCGGAATATCTCGAGTATTTCGGCGGTGACGAACTGTCGTACAGACGTAGAAAATAATTTTGCGTCCGAGCTAGTCGAGCCAGGCTGAAAGTTTGTGTGTTGAACCGTCCCAACAAGTTCTGGTCGTTCGCCTGTCCCCATCCGTAGTCGTTTAGTCGAACTTCAATGCCGGTCCCGCTGGCTGGCGCCAATCCGGCGTCCACCTCCACGGTCGTCGATGTCACGGCGGTAATCTGCGCCTCCGCCAGGTTCCCCTGGTAATAAGCGCCCACCTGCGTCGTTTGCAGCAATGGAGGCACATCCTGTAGCGGGACCGTGACAGCACTTGCCTCATACTCAATTCCCAGCGGCAACGCCAAATCATTCGCAAACCCTATCGTGTAGAAACTGCGATCGTCCGCCGGGTCAGTAATTTCCATTTCCACTTCCCGCACAATGGCCGTGAACGACGCGCCGCGAGAGGGTACATTCACCATCACCGCGTCTCCCGGAAAAATATCTTCCGCGCCGCCCGGTAAGAAATCGCTCCACGTCTCATATGTTCCCGACCAGGCCGTCCCCGTCGAGTCATCCAGAATTGCTAAGGCCGCGTTCTCGCAATCTATGTCCGTACGCGCAGACGGTGTTTTCGCGACCCGGACACTTCCTCGAGTCCCATCGTCCACACCTTTCTGCAATGACGCAACGCTCGTCTCGTTCTCCACCTGGGCCACCGCGCGTCCAGACCCGCGATAGCTCGCCACAATGAGCTGATTCAATATCGGCAGAAATTGCACGTAAAAATTCAGCGCCCCGGTGCTGCTGATTGTGCATTGCCCTCCGTCCGCCGCGGCTCCTACCAGCTGCGTGACGTAATTAGCATCGGGCAGTGCCGTTCGCACCTCGGGCAGCGGAATGTGGGCAACATAGGTGTACGCGATGCTGCATTGCATATTCATCGCATTCACCAGCACGTAGGTGCAATATCCAGGCGCGCTGGCGATCACGCCGTCGTACAATACTGTCGCCGGAGCCATCAGCGTTGCTGGGTTGCTCGGGTCAATATCCTGCACCTCCAGCACGAAGCGCACATCCGCCGTGACCGCTGCACCGCCCCATCCGCTTCCTGCCGGATGCGAAGATGAATGATAAGTCTCCACCGAGCGGTAGATTTCTATCGAATACAGATAGGTCGTAAAGAAATATTGATGACCCGCAGTGGTTACCACGATTGGGCCCGTAGCTGATCCACTGATGAGCGCCTGGATGGTCGAACTCGCCCCCGAGGGCGTAATTTGAAATCCTGACAAACATCCCGCTACTGAAATCGCCCCTGCATATAAGCCGCCGAGCACACCCTGTGATGCCGCAGTAAAGCTCACATCTCCGTGCTGCAACTCCAATGCTCCGCCCAGTTCGATCTGCTCCACAAAACTTATAGTGGTTTGCCCGTCCACGCCGCTCCCTCCCGCAACCAGCAGCGTCTGCGTTGTAACAGAAATCGCTGACGACGGATCGTTGACCATCCAGGTTGTCGGATCCAACCCCGGCCCCAGATATTCCTCGTCGATGAGCGCCGGTTTCGTCTGCGCAAAAGGCGTCTGCGACAAATAAAAGGTCAGACTCTCCCCATCCCCCGCAAAATAGTCGCGGACGTAAGCCTGCGGTTCATCCAACCCGATCACCGTAACGTCGTTCACCAATAAATTTGGACTGTTCAGCCACAACCCGGCGGGAGAAAAGTTCGCATCGCTCTCATCCAGCGAATATGTATTTGCGCCCACTGGAGTAAGAATCAACGCCCCATTCATACAGCGAAAACTGCCTCGGCATGCCAAGGCAATTTCTGCCACATGAAATGAAAAACTCTTCTGCGGATTCACTGCATAACTTGCCAGCGTGTCCACGTCCTGTACTTCGCTTGTGTCGAACTCCCCCGGTAACAAATCCTGCGCCAGTTGCCGGAGCGCGTTACCCGCGCTCCGGACCACAAAAGGGGATCGGTTCGGCAACGCCTTCTGATCCAGCAATATCTCGTCGCTTTGTGCCGCCAGGTTGTACCGGTAAACTGGGCCCTGCTCGCCCCATCCCAAATATTCATACTCCGGTGCTGCCACAACGTATCCGGTAAACACGTCGCTGCCGTTAGTCTTGCCCAGTGCCACTCGTGCCCCAACCACCGGAATTACAAAGTCCGGGGAGTTCGCTACCAAACTGAACTGCAGTTCGGCTGGTTGGTTTCCTTTACGCTGAACTTTGGGGGGCTTCGTCCAATCCACTGCCCCGGTATAGTCTTGCGCGCCTTGCCCCTGAAGATTGTCGATGGTTAGCTTCATTCCCGTTGTCCGACGCTACCTTTCTAAAATTAGATGGAGACTCATCCACCCGCCTCAAGTGCAGGCCGCGTTCTTTACTCGCAAGGATGGTTGCTAGAGAGACAGATGATTCAAAATGGCACTATTCTCCGTGCTTCAGCCGCCACAACTTCCTATGTCACAGTTCGCGAACTTGTAAAGCAGCTCGGGATTTTTCTCATGCGGGAAACAGTCACCCTGCTTAGTACACCGCCGCCATCGCCGCCGGAAAGAAACTGCGATAACACAGCACGGCCTGCCCATCGTTGGTGTCCGTGTATGGCAGCGCAAGAAATGAAGCGTGTAATCCCACTGAACTCAACGGCCCCGCCACGTCCGTAAAGTCTTCGCGAAGGAACTTCTGCGACGAAGCCCCGCCGCCGCTCGTTGTATTTGCCGAGGCGCTCGGGATCGCAGTACCTGCACCCTTTGGTGGCTTCCATCCGGCGCCCGACTTCACACTCACACCGTGCGACCCGGCTCCGGGATTTGGACTTAACCGTGGATAGTAGAAGCAGATTCGCCCGCCTGATTCCGGTTCGACAATAAAGAGCGCAGACCACTCTTGGAAGAACGATCCACCTTCGCGATCCACGAATGCGGTCACGGATTGGGCCGAGGCCCCCGTTGCAGGCGCCCCCGCGAGCAGGGGTTGCGCCAGAACCACCGAAGTCGCCGTCTGCTCGACGACTCGCCCCACGTTGAACGTCACCCGCCGGACGTAGTTCGCATCGTTATTAACGGCAGCGGCATTGTTTACGTACGCAGCGGAAATCCCCGAGCCCACATATCCGATCTGCTGTTGATAGTCCAGGTCCACTGCGATCAGGCTCCCAATGCCGAATGCGCTCATCGCGCCCACGCCTAGCAGGAGCTGACTGGCGGTAGAGCCCGCCAACACCGCGACCGCCGGAATCGGAGTTCCACCCGATGGCGACGGCGTCGCGCTCGGACTGGTCGCCAGGACATTCATGTGCTCCGACCCTCCTGCCAGCGCCATCTGCAGCTTTCCCCATTCTTTGAAATCGAACTCCACTCTCGCCTCCATCGGCCCTCGAAATTGCATCGCAGGTAGAGTTTTCGTTCCTGATCGAACAACGTCGGTCGGCGTGTCGTAGAATCTCTCGAAACTTTCTATCCAGCCCAAATCCACCCACGGGGCCGGCGGGGAATCCAAGGGAAAAGCACCGCTGGCCGCGGGATCGAAAATTGTCGGTGTTTCTGTAATTCGATTCACCGGCGCAAAGTAAACGCGCATCTGCCGCGTGATCGGAACCATCGCCGAGCGCAACGGAGAAGTACTCATAACAGCGTTACCTCCGAGAAAAAGAAAAGTGTAAGCGTCGTACGGCGCTCCACCCGCCCATCCTGGTAAGCCTGTTCATACATTGCCCGGCGAACCGCCCGTCCCTGGTAGGCAAGCGTGTTATCTTCAACACCGCTGGTCGTCGCCTCTTGAAAAGCCGGCTGGTTCCAGAACACGCTCGTACCCAGGTCAGCGCTCGGCGACTGCGAATAGTCGTATTTTTCTGTGTTCGCAGGCTGGCAGATCGCGAGCAGTTCATCATCCAACTGACCCAGCACTCGCCCGCGATCCACCATGCTTGGCACTGTCCCCAAGGTGTAGTAAGAGATCACGCACTGCAAACTCATCAATGCAGCATTGCCGGCGTGCCCACCCACAACGCTCCCCGATCCCCACTCGATATAGAACGCATTCGGCTGCGGCTCTGCGCACGACGGCGGCAAGTTTTCCGCCGCCACCACCGCCGGCACCGTCGCCCCGTTGATCGTCACCGTCCGTGCCGGATTCAATCCTCCGAGCCTCTGTTGCAACGCCAGTAGAAAACTGTCTTTAGCAAATTGCATGGACACCAGCTTCTGGCCGCCAGATCCTAGCTCCTGGCTAAGAACTGCAGCTCGAAAGGTTCTAGATCTATCGGTTTGATAAGAGGTGTAGCCTGCCCTGAGACCTGCGAGAGGCTTGAAGCCAGGAGCTAGAAGCTTCTTCTTCACTCCACCGCCGTAACCACGTAAAAATAAGCGGTCCCCGCGAAATTTTCGGTCACCACCGCCTCAATATGAAACAAATCCCCGTCATACTGCAGACCCAGGGCAGCATTAAAAAGATCCTCCGCAGAAGCCATTCCAAGCGTTGACAACTGTGCGTCAATCGCCGAAGCCGGCAGCGTAAACTCGATCCTCCGTGCCGGCCCCAGGCTACCGGTTGGCAGGTTGGTGGCCACAACCGGCGTAATCATCACGTCCTGCACTCCAGGATCAACCAATCCCAACTGGCCAGCCGCATCGCTCGCTGTCGCCGTTCCCGGCAGCAGCAAACTCACCTGGTCCCCGCCCAGTGCCGTCAGCATCGCATTCGCCGCGCGCACCAATGCTGTTCCACAAATTCCGCTCCCCATCGTCCCTCCCTCCTCAATCCAATTCGTCCGCCGATCCCTGTCACCCAAACACGGATGACTGATGACTGATGACTGATGACTGCCAACCACCGTCGCCCATCTTTTCTTATGCGCCCTTTATCGCCACATATGGCGACAGCAAACTCCGCACCATGTCGTCCACCAGAGTCGGCCCGAAATACTGCAGCCGCATCTGGTTGATCTGGCTCGATTGCACATTCAGTCCCGGTGTCGCCTGCGCATTCTTCACGATCTGCGCGCACGCTACCTGCACCGGCGTCGGGATCGTGCTCCAGCCCGCGTTGTAAACCACATCCACTTCGTTGAAAAACAACCCCAGTGCATTCACCGGAAAAGTGAGCTCGCCACTTTCCATCCAGATATCGATCGTCGTCGGATCAATCGCCGTCCACATCCCCGGCAGTGAGAACACCAGTGCGAACTCCAGACTCATCTCCGGAAACGGCCATTCGCCTCTTCTCGGAATTCCGTAACGTCCCTGCAGCGTGACAATGGGCGTTGTCGCGGGCGCCACCGTAACTAAAGGCAGGTAACTCACCCGCACTGTATTCAGTTCCGGCGGCATTTTCAGGCGCTCTTCGTATTGGTTCACGCCCAGCGTCGCTCTCCGGCAATGCGCATCGATAATCGCGGAGGCCGCCGTAATCCATGACGGATCGGTCGTTGCCTCCAGCCCATAGGTCAAATAATCCGTGGTCGCCAGATAATTCATAATGAGTTCTCACTTCTTTAGTGCATAAAAATGTCGTTGGCCGTCGGTCGGGAGTCGCTGGCAAGATGCCTGAAGCCAACAACTATCGACTGACGACCAACGACCGTTCTCCTACCGCTGCACAATCACTTGATAGTGCGCGAAGTTCGCCCCCTTCACCACGGGTGCGCCAAACTTCACCACCACCATTTGCTGGGTCAGCGCATTGGGCAGCCCCAGTTTGAATACCCGTGGATTCGGATCGCTCAGCCAGTGATACTCGATCAGATCCTCGGTCACGACGTAGACGGGATACGTGCCCGGCGATCCCGGAGTGTAAGGAATCGCCCAATCCGGAATTAGCGGCAGCTCGCCAGCCTGCGTCGTCAACGCCTTCACACGCAGTCCAGCCGAGACTTCCACTGTGTTGAGCACCACGTTGTACTCCGTCTTCATTTCCCGGTCGATCAGGTCCAACAGCACCGGGTTCGAATAAATCGCCGTCGGCCTCACCGCATACGACGAGTTCGAGACCATCGAAGCGATCGTTCCCTTGATTCCGTCTACGATGCTCGAACTGGTATTAATTGTTGTCGAGTTTCCCCCCGCCACAATCTGCCCGATTACGCCAAAGTATTGCAGCGTCGTCGGTGTGCTCAGTGACGTGTCAGTTCCGTTCCACAGCGCCACATCGTGCGTGCGCAGCAGTCCGTCCACCGAATCGGCCAGGTCCTTCGCCTGTAAGTAAGCGAACTGGCTCTGTTGCGCCGTCACTTCCAGGTCGAAAAGGTTGTAGTTAAGCTGTGAGACGAGCGCCTTCAGCGGTACCGCAAGTTCAACTCGCGTCGGCGAACCCACCGTCGGCGCAATGTTGCGCGGATCGACAAAAGCCTGCGTAGCCGTCGGCGAGTTAATCGCAGTCTCTTCAAAAAACCGCGACGGATGCCCCGTCGCCGGAACCTGTTTGATTCTCTGACCGAATGGGCCGCGCCGGCGCACGATGTCAAAGATCTCTGTCTGATATCGGTCAATTTCAATCGCGCCTGGCCCAAGGTAGTCGGCCGACGCGTACAAATCTACAAATTTTCCTGGCATGTCTTCTCCTGTGTTTTGATTTTTCCTTCGTTTTGGAATTCGATTTCTTGCGCTTCTGCAAATGAAAAAGGCACGACCAAGTCGTGCCTAAACCCCGTCTCGTCAGTCTTTCTCTGGGACTACGCCCAAAACGTCTACTCGATAATCCCCGCCCGCGCCAGTTCCGACTTCACCGCAATGCGCTGCTCCACACTCAGTGCCTGCAGTGTTTTGTCGAGCACGCCTTTGTCCAATTTCTCGCTCCCTGCATCGCCGCAACTCTTGGCCAGGATCGCCGACACCATCGGTGGAAGGGTTTTCCGCGCCATCCGCGCCGCCTGCGCTTTCAAGTCGGCGTTGGATTTCTCCAGCTCGGCCATCCGTTCCTGCAAATGTCGTGCCCCCTCACCTCGCGCCGCCATCTCATACGACGGCCGTTCTTCAACCGCCGCCACAATCCGGTCAACCTTCGTGTTTAGTGCTTCTTGCTGCGCGTCCATCCGTCCCAACACGCGATCCAACGATTCGGCTGCCACCGCCAGCCGCTCCGCCGTCGCCGTCAACTGCTGCACCATTTCTTCATTCATGCCTTCTCCTCCGCTATATGGAATTACAAAAGCCCTGTCTCTCTGCCTTCAGTTCTCCGCGCTCTCCGCGGCTCTTCTCAGCGTTCTCCGCGATAATGCCCTTCCTCGCATCGCCCCAACTCAATCCACGTATCCCGATACGCCGCCTTATCCCTCCGCAAAATCGCCGCTCCCGTGAACGTCACCTTCTCCAGCCTCCACACCCGTGCCCGCGGATCCGCCAGTTGAACTTCCGTAACTTCATAAGACATTCCCAGGCCACCGGCTCCAGACGTGATCCCGGTTTCCGCACGTATGCTCGATACGAGGGATCTGACTTGCGTCCGTTTGTTCTCACCACCCAGACCCTCGGCCAGGCTGAGAATCTCGCGCACGGCAGCGCGTAGTGAAGATCGCACACCACGTCCTTCAGCCAGCAACTTCATCGTGCTATCCACGGCTACCGCATGCACGCCGCAAGATTGATCAGACATCTTCCTCGACGACTCGAAGCTCCTGCGACCTTTCTCCCTCCCCGATTTCGCAATCTCTTCCACAATCTCCGGAAAATCCCTCGCAAACAGATATCCTCCCAGCTCCACGTTTCGCCCCACAATTTCCGCTCGCGTGATCACGCCCACTTTGCACCGCACATCATGCCGGTCGAGCGCGGGAGAATAATCCACCCCCATCCCCAGGAGCGACGGCAATGCCACCTCCGCTGCCCGCCTTGTCAATACCACCTGATGTCCCTTTGCACCCGAGGGCGCACGCTCCGACGGTACATCGACCATCGTCAATACTCCCTGAAATGCCCTCCGGTTCGGATGCCCTCGAACCTCCGGCATCGCCACCGCCATACTCTTCAACTCAATCGTCATCTTGTCCCCATTCCGCGCTGTCATCCTGAGCGAAGCGGATGAGCCGCAATAGCGGCTCGCCCGCGCAGTCGAAGGATCCCTGTACTTGCCTCGCATGGGATCCTCTCGACAAACTTCCCTGTTAGCTTGCGTTAGTCGCTTCCAAATCCGGCAGCCCTCGCATCCTTCTCACTTCGTTCACAGTCAGCACTCCGTTCTGCAACAAAATTTGCTGAATCTGCGCTTCTTCCAACGGATCCTGCGTCTCCAGCTCCGCAAACACAAACTCCAGATCATTCCATCCCAACCTCTTTTGGATCGCATCTCGCGTCAGATGCTCCGCCAGCAATCGCGCCGTCGGCACAATCGCCTGGCGAAATGCCATATCGTTATATTCCTCCGCGGTAGAGCGATTCACATCCCGCTCCACACCCAGGAAAAACGGCGGAATATCGAAGGCATCTGCAATCACACGCAGCAAGAATTCCTGCCACTGCAATCGCAGGTCGGCATCAGTGCCGCCTCCGAACCGCAGCACCTCCGGCTTGCTTTCGACCGATAGAATCGGCACTCGCCCCGTGCCCTCAATCTCATCCTGCCACCACCGGATCAGCCGCTCGTGATGTTCCGGCGTCAAATCCTGCAGCCACAGCGCGTACTGCACTACTGAATTCGAGGCCAGCCGCGACGCATAACGGTGCGCGCCCAGAAACGCGTTGATCGTTTCAAACGCAACTTCCAGCCGCCCCAACCCAAACGGCGTGTGGGTTCGCGGATTCAAACGAAGGTAAATCAACTCATCGTCATCCAGCTTGATCTGGCTCTTCGGACCCGACTGATCCGTCACTTGCAAATAGCGCTGCCCTTGCGGCGACCCATCCCAATCCAGATTCATCCGAATCGACGATCCATCCACCGGCCACAACAGCAGTGGACGTTTCGCGTCGCCCGACGTTTGTACTTCGATCGCCCCATATCCACCGACAATGATGTCTTCCAGAACCTGCTCGGAAAGGGACCGAAATGAATCGTCCGGGTTCGGCGCATGAAGATTCTGCGTGAGAATCTGCACCCGCTCCGCACCGTCAGGAATCCCCTCCAGAGCAATTCCCTGTCGCGGCTGGATCCGCCAGCGCATTCCCGCGATGCGATCCTTGATCGTATTAATCGCCCTCCGCGGCACCGGAATCTCCGAAAACCTCCGCAGGTTGTAAGCCGTCGGCTTCGGCATAATGTCGCCCGGCGGCCCGTACGAGTTGAAGATGGAAGGCAACGGCAATGTCCGCCGCTTCTTCTCCGCCTTCATCAGCGAGGACGAGCCAGCCGCAGACACTCCCGCAATCCGGCGCATCGCGCCGCGCAACGTCTCTTTAATGTTCATAGGATTTCTTCTTCTGTAGAGATTTATGTGGGAACAGCCACCCCCGGCTGTGCGTCGAGCGCGGCCCGACTCCAGTCGCCAAATAAAAAAGGCCCCGCCGCAGAGGGGCCATTCGCCGGATCAGGTTTCAATTTCCACTCCACCCGAATCCTTATAAGCCTATGTCACAAGATTCCGATCGGCACAATAACCACAAGGCCGCCCATTACCAAACCGCCGAAGAATAGCGCAAAGCGTGCCGGCTTCGCGCCCAAGATACCGGCGAACAACGCAACCACGCTCAAAGCAAAACACCAGACTGACAGCCGCATCCAACTAAGTCGAAACATGAACAAAAATACGACGAGTAACGGGATCACCAGCGCAACAGTCAGCGCACAACATCCCACGAAAGATACCCAGACTCGCCAGCGGGATATCTTTTGTTCCTTTCGCGCGAACACAAATCCCAACCAGGACATCACGGTAAGCAACCACGGCGTTGCAACAAGAATAAGGAAGGCAGCATCCTGCACGTTCATCGGCAATCGATGCCCGAACCGCGAAGACACCACGAGTGAAACGATGACGAGAGCTCCGAAGAACCACTCCCATCGTGGCCACCCCCGCGGTACCCCGTCGCCTTCTACGTTCCGCATGATCTCGTTCCCGGAGATCTCACGCCCTCAGCTCCCGCCGCGCCACCTCCGCAATCTTCGGCATCTCCGCAGCAACCGCAATGCGAATCCTCTCCTCCTCCATCATGCTCAACGCAAACTGAATGCTTTCGCGCTCCTCGATCCAGATCATCATCAATCACAGCCGTCAGCACGGTGCCGCATCCGTCATCTTCGACATGACCGGCGCAATCCGCGGATAGCGGGCCGCCAACAAAACCGCCGCATCGGCTCCCGCCTTCAGCGAAACCGCCTGAAACAACTTAATCTCGCCTCCAACTCGATACCCAAAATCAAATTGAAACGGGTCACCCGGCTTCGTATAAGGTGCAACCGGCACCGGAAGAACAAATTTTCCAATCCCCGCCCTCTCAAACGCTTCCCGCATCTTCCCCAGAATCCTCTGCCGCCCACTCGCCTCGCGCCTGCCCCCAACCTTCGCCGCCTCCAGATACATCGAAGCCATCGCCTCAATCTCCCGCACCGGGTCCTCCGCCAAACATCCCTTCGCCGGCGAAAGCTGAATCACATTCGAAAACGAATCCTCCAACCGCCGCAGCAAAACTTCACGATCATGCGTTGTCGCGAGTTGTCCACGAATGTCCCGTTCCAGCGCCGCCAGCATCTCCACATCCGCCTGCGGATCCAAACATCGCACCCTCCGCCAATCCCGCGTGAACCGTACCTCCGCAAATCCGCCGCCGTTCGCCCAATGCTCAACCATTACCAACCCAATATTGACAAACTCATCCTTCACCGCGTCCGGCACATACCGCAGCAAAAAGAACTCAAGCTGTCGCCGATCAGCCATCAATGCTCTACCCTATGATCCTCTGCGCCCTCTGTGTTAAAGGTTTTGGTTCTAAGCCACTTCCCTCCACTCCGGAAACGGCCTCCGCGCCGAAACTCGAAATGCCTCAATCAACTCCCGCACCCGTTCTCGCCGCGCGATCAAAGTCCGTACCAGCTTCTCCAGTTCATCCCACTCCCCGCCGTACCATTCCGGAGGAATCTCTCCCGCCAAACTCCACACCACATCCTGCTCCATCTTCTCGATCCGCGAAAGCCAAGGCTCGAACGACTCCCAGCCCCGCACGCCCTCATACACTTCATTCCGCGCATACACTCCCCGCAGCGGATAATCCGGAAACGTCCACTCCCCGGCGTTGAAACAATATCCCTGATCAATAAATGCAGCCGTGTATTTTCGCTCCCGCAATTTTCTCCAGAACGCCGCCTGCCTTCCATTCGCGTTCCCTGTCCATTTATCGATCACCAGCATTCCTGCAAAAGTCTCCAGATTCCGCACCAGCCCAAACATCTCCGCCGGAAGATAGTCGAACACTTGTCCTTCTAGCGGACTCACCGCATACCGCGATCCGAATTGTAGTCCCGCCTGGCACCGGATCGTGTTATGCGCCAGATGAATACTCAGTTCGTCCGTATGCTCCACCAGCCAGTCGCCAACTTCTACAACTTCGGTCCGCGGCACCGGCAATCCTGCACGCTCCGCTAACCGCGTCGCCAGCATTTCATTCGTCAGCACTCGCAAGTGCTGCGGATTATTCCGGAACTTCACCACGTAGAATTGCCCATCGGAGCAGCGCATCAAATGCCCTTGCGCCCCGCCCCGCATTCTCCTCACGTGTTGGACCGCTTCCACCAAGCTCGTGTGGCGCGGGCGCCCTCGCCCGCGAAATCAGTAGATGCCGATCACATTCGACAACAGAGCCCGTCATCTTACCCTAACTCCCCCCACTTCCGATGTGACCATTGAACCCATCCCGCTACTCCATCACCAGGCTCGCCATCTCCAACCCTCTCTTCTTGCAACCCCCTCCCACATCTTCCCTGCCGCACCGCCAACGCAATCGCCATCGCCATCACACAATCGTCATGCGCCCCATCCGCCGCCGCTGCATTCCCGTCCGCCCGCCGAACAAATGTCCGACACTCCTCCAGCAACCGCGGACTATGAAACAACATCGGCTCCGCCGCAAATACCGCCACCATCTTCTCGATCATCCCCGGACGCGTCGCCGCCGAGGTCAACCATCCCAACTGTCCGTCTTTCGCGAAGACATTCCCGTAGTCCATATCTCGCAAGTGAGCCAGTACTCCATATCCGTGGTTATTTCGTTCAACCGCTAACAAAGCTTGTCCATAACTTTTTCCCAGTTCCACCACGCGCCGCGCCAGCTCCAGCGGCGGAAAATGTCCTCGCAACTCTGCGCATTGCAATCCAATGGTCCGTTCAATCACCTCGGCGCAAGCGTAGTCTCCCTGAGACCCTCCTCCCGCGGAGTCGACCCCAATGATGTAGCGCCGCCCTTCCTGGTGCGGAAACCAGACAACCAGCCGATCGTTATCCTGCGATCGCAATGCCGGCGCGGCACCGGCCGCCGCCGTACCAACCGCCTCCAGGTCAAACACGCATTCTCCAGAAGCCAGAAAACACGAGCTCGGATCCTCCGCATATTCTTGTCCCGCGAGATTGCGCAATGTCGCCCATTGCCTGCGCCGCCACTCGATCTGCTCCCGCTCCAGTCCGTGCTGCTCCACTAATTCTTTCTCTTCCTCAGTCAACACCAGAATCTCCCCACGATTCCAGATTCCCCGATAGTTCTCCTCGTACCACCAGGGAAAAAAGTGTTTCGTATACCCCGTCTCGTCCGCTTTCTGCCACTCTTCGTAAAAAACCCCGGCGGTACCGTTTGGTGTGGATTCCAGGACGATCTCGCCCCCCGGGGCCACCGCCGCCCGCAAAGATGCCATCGTCTCCGCCGCGTCGCAGGGCCAGCGGGAGACCTCCGAGCAATGGAGGTAATGAATAGTCATCCCGCGCCCCGCGTTCGCGTCCGCAACTTCCACTCGGTATTCGCTGTCCAGCAGCGGAAACACAAGTTGGCGGACATTCGCGCGCGAATATATCAGCGCGCCCTTGCGCAACCCTTCGGGCAGTTTTTCCCAGAAGCGCCGCACAATACCAAAAATCGATTCCGCCGATTCCAGGCTGTGTGCTACCTGCACCGTCAGCCGGCCCGGTCGGGTTATCGTCTGTACGAAGAATCTGGCCGCAATATACGTCGTAATACCTAGTTGGCGGGCCTTCAGCACAATATTTTGTTTCGTGCACCTGCGGGAATACTCCAATTGCGGCCGGTTCAATTCCAGCGACTCAATCCCCCCCTCCTTCACCCGAATCTTCAACCACTCTGCAATCAAGAAATCTCGCAGACTTTGCTCGCCTATTTGCGGAAGCCGCCGCTCGAGAAATGATCCGAACTGTCGCAGCAGGTAAAGATCGTCCTCCACAGTTCACCTTTCGGTTTCGCAACTTGCATGGGCCATAGCCTTGCTTGTTGAAGAGATGTGGCACCCTGCTGACAGTGGCGCTTCATACCTCCGGCGAATCTTCATTCCTCATCCTCGCGTACTGCCGGATTCCGTCCCGCAGAATCAGACTCCGGTCCGTCAGTTGGTGCAGCCCCTGCCAGTCTCGTTTCAAATCCAGATTCGGGTCATATCCAGATTGCGCGAGAAATCTCCAACGCTGATCGTAGGATCGATTCCGTTTCGCTCCATGAAAAAGATGATTCACCAGCCCCGGCAGGTAACTCACATTCCGCCGGATATATTTCTCCGCCCGCTCTTGCCATTCTCGGCATCGCTGGATGTACGCCGTCGAATATCCCGAGTACAAAGACCGCTGCACCTGCCCCACCAATGCAGACGCCATGTGCCAATCGCCTTGCCCCAGGATGGCATGATCGATCAGCATGCCAACACTTTCCAGTGCGCTTCGTCTCGCCGCCCACGCGAATCCCGGATGCCAGAATTGCCCACTATGCACGCTGTAATATCCGTACGCCGGCTTCTGCGCCATAAACTTTGGCTCATGCGGGCTCGGCTGATCGGTCATCCACTTGTACAGAAACCCCGGCGTCGTGGTCAGCGGCTCGTAGTTTGGCCCAACATCCTGCGCGTGGCTGAACATCTGCAGCACGTCGTAATGTTGCAACAGCTGCAGAGTTTCTTGCGCCCAATCTGGTCGGCTGAATTTCACGTCCGCATCAATCCACGCCACATACTTTGCTTCCGCTGGCAACCTCTGAATCAGCAGGTTCAGCGCATTTTCCTTGTGCCAGATTTCATGACTCGTCCGCAATTGCAAATGCCGCGGATTCCCCGCCTTCGTCACTTCAAACTGCCGTCCGCCAAACGCCACCTCCGCCGTATACAGAATCGCTCCCGCCGCTGCGCACTCGCGCTCGAACATCCAATAATTCCAGTACCGCGAACGCCAGCGCAGCGGATTCTCCAGCATCGTCACCACATGCAACTTGTCAGGAAATACATGGATTCCCGGCCGCCCCTGCGATGGGTGGTCAATATAGTCCGCGCTCTTGCACCCTTCGTGATGTTGCAACTTCCACTCATCGCTCACAAATTCATCTCCTGGACCATCGCCCCGGCAGCCTACTTCAGCAGTCCGGCGCTTGCCCAGCGCGCGAACTTGTCATGCAGATGAACCCGCAACCCTGCGGTCGCATGATCCAATTGAGTGTTGCCGGTTTTCGCTGTCATGCTCGCGTTGAACGAACTCACAAACTCATCTGCCGTCAGCGGAGGTTGCTTCTTTGCCTGTCTCACCGCCATCGTCATCATCGCCGGCGAAGCACCCGGATTAACCAGTGGCACAATAGCCGCCATCGATTCCACTTCCGAAATCAACAGCCCCACCACGGCCGTAATCTTCGCCTGCGTCGCTGCATCTTGAATGTGTAGAGCCGGCAGCAAACCATTCAACGTCGTCTGCACTGCGTTCATCGCTGATTGAATCTGATTCAGCAGACCCGGCTGCGCCGCGGCATCCGCCTTTTGATACTGGCTGATCAGCGACTGCATCAGCTGCAAGTCAGCTCCGGCTTGGGCTCCCGCGCTCTGCATCGTCTGCAAATCGGCGGCTGTAACATCTTTCCCCTGCAGCGTCGCCACCAAAGTTACAAGATTCGCCACCGCCGGAATCAGCGCTTCCACAATCTGCTCCGCCTCGCCAATCCACGCCGTCGAACACGCCGTCAACATCAGGCTTAACACCAATACTGTCGCTATCAACACCTTCCCGATCTTCGCGTTCTTCATAATTCGTCTCCTGCTTGTGAAATTCACATCCAAAGAAAATGGCACGGCTTCCACCGTGCCCTCGCCTGCTTAGTCTTCTTCAGTTTCTTCTGATTCCCTCGTACCCCTTCGTCGAATGTCTAGTACTCGCTCATTGCAGTTCAACCACGAAATCGTCCTGCCGAGTGTTGCCGTCAACGTCCAGACCGAGTTGCCCGAGCATGCTGGAATTAAAAACCCAAAGCCTGCCGTCTTGACTCACCGTACCAATTGACTCTTCCCCATTGAAGTAATAATCGAATGGCCCCGCATTGGTGGTTCCGCAGCCTGCGCTGTTTCCCATGCCAAGGATGAAATTATGTCCAAAGCGTTTCAGTATCCCGTTTTGCAGGAGCGCGTAATTCTCATTCTGGCCAGGATATGTCCAGCTCGATGTCGAAGCGGAAATCGAATAGTTGTTGTTCGACGACGATCCCACGATCGGCTGCGTGTCCCCCAAAGTCGCATTCCGCCAACTGAAGTGGTCTTCGCAATTGCCATTGATTGCGCCAAAAGAACTCACCGGCGTGCTGCTGGACGCATTCTCCGGCGCAAACTGAAAGAAGTTCGGATCGGAGATGGCGGTTTCGTTGTGATATCCAAAAGTGTTGTGTCCAGCGCACAGCGCACTCCCGCCTGTCACTGTCCCCGTGCAACTTACTGCGTGGGTCGTACCTGTCTCCCAGAAATTACTTGTGTTCCCACAACTCACTCCGGTAGAGGCACCGCTCCACTGCCCGTAGATCCCATCCCGCATCAAAAAGCCATCATGCAGATACATTCCCTGGCAACCCGAATCAATCGTCCCTCCAGTCCATGATCCAGTGGCATTGACGATCCCGGTAAGTGTTATAAATCGCACACGCATTGGTCGCAGCTATTAACCGCCGCCATGTAAACTCCAGTCCCTTGCCCGACTGGGTATCGCCACCGGCACCGCGAGTCTTCGTAGTTCCCGTATAGTTTGTCGCTCAGCGTTCCAGTAGTCTCGCTGGTGATGACTGCCATCATGTAATTGACAACGGACTGCCGATCCTGATACCTGCATTCACCAAGAACCATCCATAACCATCCTGAACCCGCTTACTGTGAAGTCGTTGCGATCCATTAGTCACACTCATCGTGTGCCGGACCTCTGCGACACTCCCACCACATTCGATAAGCGAGATCGCAAACACGTAATCGTTGATGTCCTGGCTGAGCGGCCCGCTCCACCCTTCGTTAAAACTGGTGCCATTCGGTAAAGCGGAACAACTCGCTCCGAGGTCGTAAAGCGCGGTCTGTGTAAAAGTTGGCGAGTCGCCAATCACCCCGTCCCACGAATAAGTAACTTGATATATGACAGGGTCCCCGCTGCTTGCCGCCTGCATGAATGCCACCGAAGGATTTTGATGGCTAAACGTCAGCGCGCCGCACGGCGTCGGGTGAGACGCCGAACTCGATGGAAATGGTCCAACCACCGTCGGCAATCCGCCAACGACCTTTATCGCCTCCACAAACGGACACCCACCGTACGTTGCCGAGAGAAAATAAACTGTCGCATTTGCACATGCCGTCGAAGTATCTGTTCGTCCCGTGCAACTCCATCCTTCATCATTGTCTCCACCAGACGCCGTCGAACTCGGCGAATGTCCGGAGAGCATCGTTCCGTCAGACGCCCTAAGCATTGGATCAACGCCCGACGGATTGATGCTCGTGTCATATCCGATGCTGTTGTAACAGCCGTTCCCACTTCCATTCGCCGCACCGGCAGTGCATGTCGTTCCCGTGGAAGAAGCCGTCGAAATCGGCGGCGTGTTCGGCGTCTGCACGACTGCGCTGCTGATTGAGGAGCAGCCATACAGCGGCGGCCCACAGATCGCCGCTCCCGTTCCCAGCCTGAAATAAGATCCCGGCTGGTCCAGCCCGTACACCGCATACCCCTGGTATACGTGCGCCCCAATTTCCCATCCGCTCCCGAAACTATTCTGGTTCACTCCATTGATGTCCAACTCATATGCCGTTCCTAAGTTCTGCCCTGCATCCACCACCGGCGAATTTTTGGTCGGACGAAAATCCAGCCCGCCTCCGGACGAAAACCTGCTTGTCGCGGGAAACGTGTAGTAATCGTTTCCGTCCGTACCAGTCTCCTGCGTCCCGCTGAGCAGCCAATTCACTAATCCCGTATTTGTCCGGATCGTCGCTCCGCTCGCCTTGAAATCCTGAATCAGATTTGTAATCTCCGTCCCGCCCACCGGATCCGTATTCGTCAGCTCGTTCAAGTGCCAGAAAACTCCCCACGGCACTCCCCACACTGACTCTTTCCACACCAGTGCCTGAATCTTCTGATTCAAACTCGCTGGTGGCAATCCCATCCACGAAGGATTCACTCCAAAGCTCGTAATATTCTGTACGTTGAATCCATCCGCGTAAGTGTCCTTCACTCCCAGGTCTTCTTTCAGAGCTCCGCGCGCACCCTGATACGGCACGCCCTCCGTTATTCCTTGCATTGTCGTCGTCTCATACCCTCCGGGATACACATATACCGGCGTCGCCGGCAGCCCCGTCAAATTCGTCGTCATCCACTGCCGCGACAATGTAATCTCATCCGTCGTCAATCGAGTCACATCCAGCTGCAAGTGATACACCGCGCTTCGCACATCCTGCCCGCTCACATCCGCCAGATCCTGTGCCAGCAAAGCCTTGGCCGTGTAAGCCGAACACCCTGTCCCGTAAGGTCCCTGGCATGGCGTGAAATACGACGTTGTATATTTTCCCGTAGCAGCCAGCGCCTGCTGCAGTCCGGAGATCGTCCCTTCCGCCTGTCCCTGCGCCAGGTTATAACTCACGCCGTCACTCGCACCCGTCACCGTGATCGTCAGCGTCTTGCCGCTTATACTCAACGTCGCCGCCGTACCAGTTCCCGTGTACTGGATGTCCAGGGCGTCC
>CAVRWS010000037.1:0-117416 GCA_963724815.1 uncultured Acidobacteriaceae bacterium | reverse complement strand
TTTTCCGGGGCATCGTCGGCCGTTTTGGTGCGGGCGCAAGACCCTTATCTTGCTTTTGCGCGGGCGCTGGAAATGTTTTATTGGCCGCTGCGATATGCGCCGGGAATTCATCCCACGGCGGTGGTGCATGCGTCTGCCAAGCTTGGACGGGATGCGCATCTTGGTCCTTACGTAGTGGTCGACGAAAATGTGGAAGTTGGCGACGTGCTGTGCTGCTGGCGCATGTAGTGATCTATCGCGGCGTGAAGATCGGAACCAATTTTTTTGCACACGCTCACGCGGTGGTGCGGGAAAATTGCCGGATTGGCAACAGCGTTTTATTGCACAACGGTGTGGTGATTGGGTCTGACGGGTTTGGATTTGCGAAGATGGAAGACCGGCGCTGGTACAAAATTCCTCAGCCGGCGCCGGTGGTGATCGAGGATGATGTGGAGGTACAGGCGAACTCCTGCATCGATCGGGCCAGCGTGGGCGAAACCCGCATACGGCGTGGAGTGAAGATCGACAATCTGGTGCAGGTTGGGCACGGGTCGCAAGTGGGCGAAGACGCACTGCTATGCTCGCAAGTAGGACTTGCTGGCTCGACGGAAATCGGCAAGCGCGTGATTTTGACGGGACAGGTGGGGGTAGTTGGGCATTGCAAAATTGGAGACGATGCCATCGTCACGCCGCAAAGTGGCGTGGCGCACGATATTGCCGCGGGCGCGCTGGTGAGCGGAGCTCCGGCAGTGGACCATAAATTGTGGCTGAAGTATTCGGCGCTGTTGGCGAAGCTGCCGGAGATGGCGCGGGCACTCCGAGCGAAGAAGAGTAAGGAATAGGCTTTTCGGTGTACTTCTAGTTTTTATTAATCGCAAAAAGCTTGAAGCGCGGAGAACGCTGAGAACATCCGCAGAGCACACGGAGATGGCTTGCACATTTATTTGACAGACGCCGAGTTGCTTCTGCACTTTTCGGGCAGACCGCTATCGATTGCGGCTCGTACTTTTTCCATCAGACATTCGCGGCTGGCGAAATCTTTGGGTTCGATGGGCGGATGAAAATTGACGGTTACTAGCCCTGGCCTGATCGCGAACCTGCCTTTGGGCATGACGTAATGAGTGCCGGTGATCGTGATCGGCACCACGGGCACGCCGCATTCCATGGCGAGATAAAACGGGCCCTTCTTGAATGGGAGCAGCTTGCCGTCGAAGGAACGCTTGCCCTCGATATAGATCGTCATATTCAGGCCCTGCTGCACAACTTCTTTAGCGGCCTTTACCGACTCGATGCCAGCATCGCGATTGCCGCGATCGACGGGTACCAATGATCCCATCCGCATCGCGCGGCCGAGGATGGGAAATTTGAACAACTCTTTTTTCACCATCACGGAAGTGCGTTTCGGAATCAGCGGAATCGTGATTGGTGGATCCAGATTGGAGACGTGATTCGACATGAAGATGTAAGTGCGCGCCGGATCGATCGTGTCGAGTCCGATGGTTTTCACGCGGACGCCTGTCAGGCGCACGCCATTCCACGCGCCGATCATGAACATGCGGTAGAGCAGATTGACATTTCCGCGAATGAAGCTCCAGGGGAATCCGATGATAGCCGCGATGGGCGCGGCCAATCCCCAGAAGACGAGCATGGCGATGGTGCGGATCATTCTTAATTCAGTTTGCGGCCTTTATTTCGTTTTTGGCACGCTTCACGTTTCGGTGTGCCCGCGTGCTTGCGTTTACTTTTAATGCGACTTTGCGGTTTGTGGGAGCTGCGCTTCACCCTTGAGCCAGGCCGCACGGCGCGCCTGCTGCTCCGCGGTAATGTGTTCTATGTCGCGGAGGTCGTAAGTAAGCTCGTCGCGGCGTCCGGCTTTCCATTTCAATTCGCGCTCGGTGCCGCGGCGGCCTCGGACCCTCAGCGTGATCGCGTCATCGGGCGCAAGTCCTGCCATGTCGTCCGAAGATTCCAGGCCAGGGGTCTTGCCATTAATTTCAGAAATTGTATCTCCGGAGCGGAGGCCGGCGCGATCGGCTTCACTGCCCGCGGTAACCGCCGAAACAATCATAGGTCCGTCAAAATTTCGCGAAGCCGAGAAGCCGGGATCGGCTGTCGTGGTTTTCTCGGTGACTACGGACAGACCCACGGCACGAAAAAAATCATTCCAGGGAATTTCTTCGGTGCCTTGTACGTACTTCGTGAAGAACCAGCCGAGATCCGCACGGGTAACGGCTTCAGCGGCCTGGCGCACGCCGTCGGAATCCGCGAAGAATCGTCCCTTCTTAGCGTAGTTGTCGTTCATCCATTGAAAAACGTCGCGCAGAGATTCTTGGCCGTGGCTGGCTTCGCGCACTGCCAAATCTAAAATGATCCCGAGCAACTCGCCTTTGTTGTAGTAGGAGACGCTGCGCTCGGGGCGGCGGTAGTACGGGTTGCCTTCGAGCCACGCATCGAGGCTTGATTCTTCCGCTGACTGAGTGAGATGCGCGGGGCGGCGCTCGAGCTCTCCGATTCCGGCGCCTAGCTGTTGCTCGAAGTGGTGCTCGTCAAGCAATCCACCGCGGAGCTGAATAAAATCCGCGGCGGTACTGGTGCATCCTTCACTGAACCAAAGTGCGCGCGTGAAATTCTCTTTGGTGTAATCCACCGGCTCGAGGGTTTGCGGGCGAATGCGTTTTACGTTCCACAGATGGAAGAATTCATGCGCCGTTACCGAGGACAACACTTCCGGCGAATGTGACAGCACATCTGCACTGACGTCGATGGCAGTTGAATAGGAGTGCTCCATTCCGCCACCGGCGGGGCCGCGGGGAAAGTGATATAGGAACATGTAAGTGTCAAAGGGGCGATCATTCATCCAACTGGTCGCGGCAGCCACGATTTTGTGCAGCATGGTAGTAATCTTCACGGGATCGTAGTCGCCGGATTCGGCGTCAATTACGACACGATAGTGCGCGCCGCCCTCGTCGAAATCATTTTCCTGAAAGGCGCCGATCTCGATCGGAGAATCGACGAGGCGATCGTAATTCCCGGCGGTGAAGCTTCCGTCCGGTACAGAGGTCAGTGGCGTGGCGATGTGCCATGCAGCAGGAAGCTGATTGAAGCGCACTGCCATCGGCTGATTTCGCGCGTCCACCGGATACATTAAGAGTTGTGCGAGATTAAAGAAGGCATGGTGCGGGTTGAGTTGCGCGCCGAATGGGCCGAAGGAATCGACGTAGATCTGATAGTTAATGATGGCTCCGCCTTGTGCGCCGGCGATCCTCCAGCGGCTATCGTTTATCTCTTGCACCGGAAGCGGGCGGCCAGAGCGGTCTTGGGCGCGCACCCAGTTCACGAATTGCGCGAAGTCGCGAACCTGATAAAGCGCATTCCAGACGGGAAGTTGCAAGTCACGCTGTGCGGTTCCTTCGGGCAGGGTGATCTGAACTTCCACGAGATGTTGTTCGGGACTCGTGAGAGAGACGGTGTAGTTGGTTGCGGCGGAAGCTTGCGCGTAGAGGACGCAGACGAGCAAAGCCACGCGGATCGGGTAGCGGATGAGTGCGCCCCTGAAAGCGAAACGGTTCATCGGTTGCCCGCTACGCTGGCGGGATCGATGGCGTTCGCTTCGACTGCCAGCGCTCGCAATCTCGCCGGGAGCTTTTCGTAGATACCCCCAAATCCGCCATTGGAAAGAATGGCTACGACATCGCCGGAGCGCATTTCTGGGGCAATGGTTTCGACGATCTCATCGGCATTTGTAATTAAGCGGGCATGGCGGCCGTGGCTTTGGATATCGGTTGCGAGTTCCGGCAACTCCAGGCGCTCATTTTCTGGAACGGCTTCGGAGCGGAAAACACCGGCGACGATAATTTCGTCGGCAACGGCGAGGCTGCGCGCGAGATCAGCTTGCAGTACGCGGCGTCGCAAGGTGTTGGAACGGGGCTCGAGAATCGCCCACAGGCGCGCACCGGCGTAACGCGCGCGCAAAGCTGTCAATGTTCCGGCGATGGCGGTGGGGTGATGCGCGAAGTCGTCGATGATGGTGATGCCATTTACCAGCGCCTTCACTTCGAGCCGGCGCTTTACGCTTTTGAATGTTTTGAGGGCGGCAGAGATTTCTTCTTTCGAAATGCCGTAGGCGAATGCCATCGCGGCGGCGGCGGCTGCGTTCCAAACGTTGTATTCGCCGGCCAAGGGAAACTCGAAATCGGACCAGGGGCGATTTTCGTGCAACACCGTCCACGAAGTTTTTCCCGATTCGAATTTTAGATTCGTGATTTTCCAATCCGCGGTTGCGCCGGACCCGTAACGCTCCACCGGGCTGAACGCCTTGCTCAGGCAACGCTGCAGGCTCGCACTTTCGGTCGCGTCACCGGTCGCGCCGTCGAAAGCAATGATCCGACCACGGCGCGGGATCAGGTTCACGAGACGCTTGAATGCGGTTTCGACTGCGTCCAGATCTTTGTAGATATCGGCGTGGTCGAACTCGACGGAGGTGAGGATGATTGCGTCGGGAAAGTAATGCAGGAATTTCGGTCCTTTGTCGAAGAAAGCGGTGTCGTACTCGTCGCCTTCCAGAATGAAATGTTTTCCCTGCCCGAGATGAAAACTCGAGCCAAAGTTTTCTGCGATTCCTCCGATCAGAAAAGACGGTTGCATGCCTGCGGTATGAAAGATCCATGCCAGCATGGAGGTGGTAGTGGTCTTGCCGTGAGTACCGGCGACGACCAGCACTTCCCTGCCCCGCAAAAATTCGTTGTGCAGCAATTGCGGGAGCGAGCAAAATGGGATGCGCTCGTCGAGGATGCGTTCGAGTTCAACGTTGCCACGGGAAATTGCGTTGCCCACGACCCCCAGGTCGGGGAGAGGATCGAGATTGCGCGCGTCAAACGGTTGAGCGACGGGGATACCCAGTTCTTCCAGAAAGGTTGACATGGGAGGATATGCAGCGGCGTCGGAGCCAGTGACGCGAAAGCCGCGCTGCTTCAGCATTCCAGCCAGAGACGCCATCGCGGTGCCACAGATGCCAATGAGATGAATGTGTTTCGTTTCGTCCATGATTTATTGCCGAGAATTGCTTGCCGGCATTGTTGTGACAGCGGCTTCGAGAATTTTAAATCTCACTTGTCCATTACGCACGGTCAATTCGGAATGCACGCCTATCGGCAGCGTGATATTCCCGGCCGTGACGTGGCCTGAGCGCAGGCCATAGGCAACCGGGATTCCCAAATCGCTCACGATGCGCAGTATGACATCCTGCAGTCTGTAGCCTTGATTTGCATTCTGGAGGCAATCGCGCATCTCGCCGAAAATAATGCCACGGACATCGTTCAATTTTCCCGCCAGCTTTAACTGCATCAACATGCGGTCGATCTGGTAAGGCTTCGCGGCGATGTCCTCGAGAAATAGAATCGTTCCCGCAATCTTGATCTCATACGGAGTTCCCAGGGAAGCGACGAGGATGGAAAGACATCCACCGTAAAGAACTCCATCCCCCGTGCCGTCAACCAATCCAGATACGCCGGAAAGGGCATCGGAATCGAGTTCCCATGGTGCGGCGCCGGCGAGCGCTGCCAGCCAGGATGCCAGATGCACGCCACCGGCATGAGCCCAGTCTTTCGCGGCCATGGGTCCGTGAAAGGTGACCAAGCCGCTGGTATCCGAAAAATAAGTGAGGAGCGATGTGAGATCGCTGTAGCCCACGAAAATCTTGGGATGCGATTTGACCTCATTCAGGTCCAATGCTTGCAGCAGGTAGTTCGAACCATAGCCTCCACGGGCGCAGACGATAGCTTTCACATCTTCGCGCGCGAACATGGCCTCGAGTTCGCGCGCACGGCGTTCGACAGATCCGGCGAAGTAAAGATCCTGATCGAAGATAGAGTCGAAATAGAATGGCTTGTAGCCGGCGCTGCGAAGGGCTTCGCATCCGGCCTCGAGATCAGCACGCTTCACGTTGCTGGCGGGCGCGACAATGCCAACTGTATCCCCTGACCTGAGAGCAGGCGGCTTGACGCGCGGAGTTGAAGGTAAAGACATGAGTCAGAAATCTATTCGGAACAATGTTGCCAATTCGGGTGAGCCCACAGTGTACGCGGCTATGCGGGAGATCCTTCGCTCCGCCAGAAAAGCGGCTGCGCTCAGGATGACGCCCTTAAGACTGAACCTGTCGAACTCCAACCTCACCATTGCTTAGAAAAAATCTCCCTGACAAATCAAGCGTGCTGCGCCGCGCAGAAAGACCTCTTTTCCTTCCCGCCGCACCATCTGAATGCCGCCGGGAGCATGCACGCGCACGGGCGATTCGACTTTACCCGCGCTAAGAGCGGCCACGGCCGAGGCGCAGGAACCGGTGCCTGAAGATTGCGTCTCACCTACTCCACGCTCAAAAAAGCGGGCGCGAATGTCATGAGTGCCGTCGATCACCACCATTTCTATGTTCACGCTGCCGGTGAACTGAGGAGTGTTCTGAATCTCTGCAGCCGTTTCTTTCCAGTTGTGAGCAAACTCTGGCACAAATAAAACAAAATGGGGATTTCCTATCGAGACTGGAATGCCTCGGACTTCTCCGGTGGACAGCTTTACACACCGTTCAGCATCGACGACAGCTTCGCCCATCGCGACCTCAAACTCGTATTCAGATTCGCCGTATTCAGATTCACTCCGGCCAGTGAGCACGCAAGTCTTGAGTCCGGCACCGGTTTGAATGGCAATTTTATCTTTCTCCCGCGACGCGCAGACGTAGGCTGCGACGCAGCGTGTACCGTTGCCGGAAATCTCAGCGTACGAGCCATCCGCGTTAATCAGGCGAATCTCTATATCGGCTGTGGGGTGAGGATACATCCACTCGACGCCATCCGCCCCTACTCCCTTGTGACGGTCGCACATCCGTCGCGTGAGAGTTGAGCGATCCAAATTGCTCGGGAGAACCGACGCATCGATCAGGAGGAAATCATTGCCGCACGCGCTGGCTTTCACAAATGGAATTACTTCCGACGACAGGCTCACTCTAATTCCACCGGCCCCAATGGGGTTACGCCACCTAGAACTGTCGACGACTTTAGTTCACGAAGCAAGTCTTTCTGTTCACGATTGCAGCCGGAGACGTCGAACTGCAGACGAACGTGCTGGCTTGTGCTGCCGGTTAGAACATTTTGCATCATACGCCGGCGGGGCTCAAGGATGCGGTTCACTTCCTGCGTGATCTGTTCCACGCTGCGGCCGGTGACTTCGTAGGTGTTCAACAGCGTCTTCAGATTGAATGTCAACTCGAGGTGGCCCAGCGAAAATAGTGCGGCGACAACCAGGCCGGTGGCAAAAATCGCCGTCAGGTAAAGGCCGCCGCCCGTGGCCATTCCGATGGAGGCGACGACAAACAAAGTTGCCGCAGTGGTGAGGCCGGTGGTGAGGCCGCGCGAGTGCAGAATCGAGCCGGCGCCGATGAAACCAATGCCAGGAATAATCTGCGCCGAAATGCGAGTATGGTCGCCGAGGTGTTCGACAGCCAAAGCATCGGAGAGAATCGTGAACAACGCCGCGCCAAAACAGATAAACATATTGGTGCGGAGTCCCGCGGGACGGTGCCGCAGTTCGCGCTCCAGGCCAATGACTCCGCCCAACACTGCAGCCAGTACCAAGCGCGCCAAGGAACTGGAAACGATGCCGCTGGCCATTTCTTCGCGTAGCAAATTGACGATATGTTGCCACTCCATAGTTTCTGCTTTCAGGATTCCGCTCTCTGTCCGGAAAAGCTTGAGATGCCGGATTTTAACACTGCAAGGTGCGAATGCGGCGTTACCGCGCTGATTACTGCGCGGAGCGTGGTATGGGAGGCTGAGTTCGACCCTGCGGAGTTCGAGTTTGAAATATAGCCGCGGGGGTTTGTCCCGTGGTATGGATCTCGACCAAAGCTGTGAGGTGATGATTGCGCGCCGCAGTCCATACCGGGTCACCCTGGAAGCCGACCGCATAATCCGCGTAGGCAGCGGGATCTGCGAGAGCGCGCTCCCACAGGCCTTCGGGGTCGACCGGTTGTTTCCACACGCGATGATTGCCTTCGTTGATGGTTCGACGCAGCGGGATGCCAACTTGCTCCAGGGCACCGACGTGTTCGCCCAGGTACATCAGCAGCGTGGAACTGGGGGGAAGTTCTTCGAGCCACTTTCCGAGTTGGCGATCGAGGGCGACGCGGCCCTTCATATTTACATCAGCCTCCTGATAGCAAATGGGGTTGACTCGCCAAATTGCGGCATCGCTCGCCCCCGCAAAAAATAATGTGGCGAGCAGCGTGACCGGCGGAAGCCATTGGCGCCATGAAGGAATCACTTGCGGAAGTCTCGCGGCCGATTGCACCAGGAACGAAATTCCCAGGGGCACGAACACGGCGAAGGCCGGCAGCAATTGCAGACCGTAGCGCAGGTTATATTGCGAAAACGGCCACCAGGTGGGGACAAAGATTGGCACGCTGCCGTACCCGACTGACAGTGCGTAAAACGGAACGGGCGTCCACAGCAGTAGGGCCATGCGACCACGGCGGTGGAACCAAGATACGAGTGTTCCAAGCAGGGCCAGCGCGAGCCAGATGCGACCCAGCCAACCAGACTGCGCCACATTCAACTCGGCCGCTTTCAGAAAATAAGAACCAGCAGCGAGTAAATTTTCCTTCGCCGGATTGACTGTAGCGGTTTTTTGCTCGATGGATTTTGCCGAGTAGGGTCCATTGGCGAACTCAAGCGGGTTCCGATAAACAATTGCGTTATATGCCAACCAGAGAATGGGGGCGGCGGCGGCGATTAAAGTGAACTTAAGAATTTGAGCGCGCGAGGGCAGGTCTTTGGCTCGAGGCTTTGCGTCTTCGCCTGATTTTGTGAAATGCAGATAGACGGCAATGGAGCCGAAAACCAGAATGGCGGCGAGGAACCATCCGTCATAGCGCGTCAAGCAGGCCGCAGCCAGGCACAGGCCGCACTTGGTGAGAGCTTTTGCATTTCCGTGGGCAAATGCGGCGAAGTAGACAAGGGCCCAGATAAAAAATGCCAGGTACAGCGACTCGCCCATAGCTGTGGCCTGCAGGTAAATCAGGTTTGGATTAGTAGCGTACAAAATGGCAGCCAGCCACGCCGCCAGTTTCGCCGCTTCATCGACTGGCCCGTGCGAAGCGAAAGCGGTGCGAACCAGACGGAATATTCCCAGCACACCGAATACATACGCGGCCATCGATGGAATGGAGCCGCCAGCGCCGGTTTGCCATAGCCGTTGCGAAACGATGAAGGACAGAATCAGCAGGTGCGGGAGCGGAAGCCAAACGGTTCCTAGTTGCAGCAGGCCGGGAGTTCTCGAATCGAATACACGGCGAGCGATGTTGATATGAGCCACGGCATCGCCGTAGAGCAGCACGTCACCGTGACGATAGTAAAAGAGAAAAGAAAATACCGAGATGAAGATTGCCAGCCACAGCAACCGCACAACTTCGATATCGGAGTAAAGCTTCGGAGGAGGAGGTTGCGGCTTCATTCGAGATGGGTGAGTTCGCGGAAGATCTGGAAGCGGGCGTCGATTTCATCGCGAGTTAAAGATTGCAGGCGCTCTGTCCCGAAACTTTCGACGGCGAACGATCCCATGACCCCTCCATAGAATAGAGCGCGCTTCAGCACTTCGCGATTCAGTTCTGGCTGCGATGCCAGGTAACCCATGAAGCCTCCGGCGAAAGAGTCACCTGCGCCGGTGGGGTCTTTTACTTCATCGAGCGGTAAGGTTGGAGCGCGAAAGGGATGGCGCCCGATTCCAAATGCTCCCTCGCGAAAGAAGATTGTCGCGCCATATTCGCCGTGCTTGATGACCAGCGCCTGCGGACCCATGGCCAACACTTTCTGGGCGGCGCGCGGCAGGTTTTTTTCGTTGGCCAGCATTTTGGTTTCGGTATCGTTGATCAGCAAAACGTTCACCAGCTTTAAAGTCTCGGCCAATTCCTGGCGCGCGCCCTGAATCCAATAATTCATGGTGTCGCATCCGGTGAGGCGGACGCCGTTCATTTTGCGGCGCACATTGGCTTGCAAAGTTGGCTGAATGTTGGCGAGAAAGAGGAATTCGGTATCCTCGTACTCTTTGGGAATCTGCGGGTGAAATTTTTCAAACACGTTCAGGTCGGTGAAATTTGTTTTGGCCTCGTTGAGGTTGTCAGTGTAGGAGCCACCCCAGCGGAAAGTTTTGCCCGCGGCACGTTCGATGCCCCGCGTGTCGACTCCGCGCTTTTTCAGGACACCTTCGTGCTCGGCGGTGAAGTCTTCGCCGACCACGGCGACCATGCGAACTTCAGTGAAGTAGCTGGCTGCGAGGGAAAAGTAAGTAGCCGCGCCGCCCAGGATGCCTTGCACGCTGCCTGAGGGCGATGTGACGTCGTCAAACGCAACCGATCCTACGACTACGATACTCATTCGCGATTCCTGTCTTCCCTTTCGGTTTTTTCCTGATGGAATTGCTACTTCGATTTCAGATACTTGTCCAGAATCAGTCTCAACTTTTTTCGTGTTGCCGGCGGAATTTTCTTCGGATCGGTCATAATCGCATGCGCTAATGCAGAATTGCACTTGCAGGAGCGTTCCTGGGGCATAGCAGCGACTGTTTCGCGGACTACTTTCGCGGCATTCTCGGCGTTCTTCACCAGCACGGCAACGATCTGATCTACGGTGACTGAATCGTGATGCGGATGCCAGCAATCGTAATCTGTCACCATGGCGACTGTGACGTAACAAATTTCAGCTTCGCGCGCCAGCTTTGCCTCCTGCAGGTTGGTCATGCCGATTACGTCCATGCCCAGGCTGCGATATACGTTCGACTCGGCGCGGGTTGAGAACTGCGGCCCCTCCATGCAGAGGTAAGTACCGCCAGCTTTGCTGTTCACGCCGATTTTCTTGCAGGCCTGGTCGACCACTCGGGCCAACTCGCCGCAGACAGGATCGGCGAAGGCGATGTGGGCAACCACTCCGTTGCCGAAGAAGGTATCAACGCGATGTCGCGTGCGATCGAAAAATTGGTCCGGGATAACGAAGTCCAACGGCTTGTGTTCTTCCTTCAGCGAACCCACCGCCGAAATCGAAACAATTCTTTCGACTCCCAGCTGTTTGAATCCGTGAATGTTTGCGCGGAAATTTAGTTCGCTGGGAAGAATGCGGTGCCCGCGGGCGTGGCGCGCCAGAAATGCAACTTTGCGGCCTTCCAGGATTCCGCAAACGTACGCGTCGGAGGGCGCGCCAAACGGCGTTTTCAGGCGTACTTCTTTTATCGTGCTAAGGCCGGGCATTGAGTAGAGACCGCTGCCACCGATGATGCCTATTTCCGCCTGTGCCACTCACCCTCCAAAGTTGTGCGCGAGCAGAAGTTGTCGCGCGTATCAGTCAAACCCACGATTATATCAAGGCGATGTTTACAATCCTCGCTCCTCGGCCGGTCCGGTAGTGTGCAGTTCGGCTCACGCGTTGCGCCGGTTAAAACGGGAGATCCTTCACTACGCCTGAAAAACGGCTTCGCTCAGGATGACAGCCGTCGTGTAACAGTCAAGCTGCACTGTTACCGTCGCTTGTTCGCACGACACATTACAATCTCTTTATGCGATTTTCGTTCTCGACCGCGCTTATTGAGCTGACGCTTGTAGCGACGCTGGCTGTGGCTCAGAACGGCCCACAAGCCCCAGGTGCGCCTAAATCCGTTACGGTTCCGGTGACATTGGATCATGGCCGCGTGATCGTCGACGTGAATTTGCCTCTTGCGGATGGTTCAACCAAGCGGGTTCGCGGGTGGGTGGACACGGGGGACTCCAAGCTTTGGATGAGCGACCGGGTCGCTGGCTGGATGGGACTTAGTGTGAGTTGCGACGGCCAAATCTGCTCTGGCAAGGCGACACCACGGGTTGTTTCACTCGAAGTCCTGATCGGCGGAATGAAGATTTTTCTATCTGCGATGGGGGAGATTAGATACCAGGCGGCACTGGCACCATCGCTCCTGGCACGAGCGCTGAAATCAAGATTCCTTCATCCGTGTTGCGGAACTACGATGTGCTCGTGAATTTTCCTGACCGCGAGTTCAGCATCGGCGCGCCCGGCAGCCTGAAGTTTAGAGGCGTGAAGAGCAAGATGATTGTCGATGGCAGCAGTGGCTTCGTTCAGATCCCCAGCAAGATTGAAAACAAGAATTACAATCTTGGGCTCGATGTGGGATCGTCGATCAGTTTTCTCTCGGAAGAATTATTTAACAAGCTGGCTTCGGGCCATCCTGACTGGCCGCACATGACTGGCGCCGTGGGCCCCGCCAACATGGGTGAAGCAGGCGACGATGAGACAGCGTGGAAGCTGATGCGGGTGGATCGCGTTCAATACGGACCGCTGTATTTGACGGATGTGGCCGTGGCGGAGTTTCCGAAAAGTTTTAGCGACTTTTTCGAAAAGAATGCCGGCGCTCCTATTGCCGGGCTGATCGGCGCGGACGCGCTGATGAACTATCGCATTGGTCTCGATTACACGCATTCCGCGGTCTACTTCGATATTGGCCGGACTTTTAAATTTCCTGACTTCGATGTGGTGGGACTGATCCTTCGTCCCGACGAATCCTCACGCTTCACGATTCTTGGCGTTGCCGATTTTGAGGGCAAACCTTCCGTGCCGTCGGGTGATGACGGAGTGCAGGCGGGCGATCATCTGGTTGCTGTCGATGGAATTCCGGTGCCCGAGTCCACGCTGGGGCAGGTGTGGTCGCTGCTCGAAGGCACGCCCGGCCAGGAGCGGCGGTTGACGATTGAGCGCGGAGGAAAGCAGTTCACGGTAGTGGCCACGGTACGGCACTTTCTCGGAGAGGCGGAAAAAAATCAATCCGCGGAAAAAAGCGGCCGCAAGAAAAGATTTAGTTTTTGAACGCTTCTTTTTCTAATGTGGCGGTTGTAGCTGCGTCCAGACTCTCACTCACCAGAACTGTGTCGCCGTGCTCTTCAATCACGACTGTGCCTTCTTCCGTGTTCCACGCGTGCCGGCCGCGGAGTAAAGCGACGTCGTTGGAATGGGAGTTGTCGGGATGATCTGCGGACTCGGTCGACGAAGGCTCGTCTACTTGTTCGACTTTCTTATATCGCTTGGCCAGCGAGCGGGCGTAAATCTCGGCGAACTCGGATGCTTTTTCTGGAGTTGACCAACGAGACACATAGAAAAGGCCGAGCGGTGCGGCGGCATCGCGCTTGGGGCGGGCCGCGTAATAATATCCGCCTCGCCATTCGGGGTAAAGTTGATCCGATGATTTCTTTCCTGCGTACTGCTCGATGAGTACGGCGACGTCGAATTCGCCCATGGCGCCAATATCAAACTTAATGTAATCCTTGAAGTCGCGCTTGAACTGAACGACTGGCATAGGTGGAATCTGCTCGCCTGACAGGTAAGTCTCGGGCTGCATGATCTGCCGCGTGGTATGGGGAGGACTTGCCAGCACTCCGGCAAAGGCCTGGTCTTTTCCACCTTTTTCCAGCACCTTCACTTCGAACTTGAGACCGTAGCTGTAGGGAAACGTGAGTGATTCCCGCAAGAAAATCGGAGCATCTTTGAAGACCTTCGAGTCGTCGGTGCCACTGGACATCTGAGACTCCATGGCATCCACCAGATCCGGTGAGTCGAGGATGGAACGGCCGACGGGAGCGAGTTCGTATTGCATCATCACGGTCTCGGCCTGGCCTTCGATCACGGCTTCGCGGGTGTCATCCATTTCATCGTTTTCGATGTCGGTGGGAGTGGGATCTCTCCTTATCTCGCCCAGATCTTTTTCATCACGCTTCATCCACTTATCGAGGCCGACAGCCTGATCCTGCAGGGCGTGGGTCAGCTCGTGAGCCATCACGGGCTCCTGCTCTTCCATGGGAACCCAGTCGAGAAGATTTACGGTTTTGGTTTTGGGATCGTAATAACCGGCGACCTGCTCGCGCAGCAGCGCGACTAGTAACTTTTCCAGATCGAAGTCGCGGGGGAGAAGGCCGAATTTCTTGAGAACTAATTCCGAACGCTGCAGGCGCTTCACGTCTTCGTCTTTCATGTGCTTGGTGAGGTAGGCTTCGACTTCATCGCGGCTGGTCAGGCGGCGTTTGACCGGCTTCTTGATCGGTAGTCCAGTCTGTTTGCTGTCGAAGGCAAGAATTTCGTCGACGGAGTGAAACAGTTCCTCGGCTTGCCGGGGCGTGATCTTGACTTCAGGCTTCTCCGCGGATGGGGCTTGCGGTGGAGGATTTTGTGCCGGAGCGGTTTGGGCGGGCGGGATAGTTTTGTCGGGCGCGTTTTGATTCTGGTTCTGATCCTGCGTCGACTGCGGCTGTACTTGTGCGGCTATTTCGCTGCGCATTCCCAGGAACAGCACAACCGCCAAAAGTATCCTTAGAAACCCGACGCCCGGCAACTTAAAGATATTCATTAGGAACGAGTCTATCCTGTTTGCCTATACTCTCTTCAAGGACAAACCCTTTTCAAGGACAAATATGCCCACGAATTCGGCCGTCAATCTTTGGACCTCCGCCGAGCATGCCAGCGACTACCTGGGACGAGCCGGTTCCATACCACATCGCGGCGAAGGAGAAGCGACGCTGCTGGAATTCATTCCGCCGGATACACGGCGGGTTCTCGACCTGGGCACGGGAGATGGACGATTGCTTGCTTTGGTCAAGGCTTCGCTGGCGGACGCCGTGGAAGCCACGGCCGTCGACTTTTCGCCAGCGATGATCGCGGCCGCCGGGAAGCGCTTCGCTGGGGATTCTTCCGTGACCATCGTGACCCATAATCTCGACCATCCTCTGCCAGTACTGGGAAGCTTTGACGCGGTGGTTTCCAGCTTCGCGATTCATCATCTCTTGCACGAGAGGAAGCGGGCACTTTATACGGAGATTTACACCTTACTGAACGCGGGCGGAGTGTTTTGTAATTTGGAGCACGTGGCCTCGCCCACGCCGCGGCTGCACGAAGAGTTCCTGAATGCGCTGGGACTTACGGCGGAAACAGAAGATGCTTCGAACAAGTTGCTGGATCTGCAAATCCAACTGCAGTGGCTGCGGGAGATTGGATTTGTGGATGTGGATTGTCTGTGGAAGTGGAGGGAGTTGGCGCTGATGGTGGGAAGGAAACGGTAAGCCAGTTGCAGGGATCCTTCGACTGCGCGTAGTGATTCGCATTCGCGAATCACTACGCTTCGCTCAGGATGACAAGGTTTGACGGCTGACTTTTTCTGCTATCCACTCGCCGGCTTCGCGCGTGCCCAGTGTTCCGCCGATATCGTGCGTGGTTTTCTTTTGCCGCACAGCTTCCAAAACAGCGGCTTCGATCTTTGCGGATTCTTTCGCCAGTCCTAAATGCGCCAGCATCATGGCCGCGGTTAGGATCGCGCCGAAGGGATTCGCAACATTCTTGCCTGCGATAGGCGGAGCGGAGCCGTGGACGGGCTCGAACATTGACGTTTTGCCGGGATGGATGTTGCCACTGGCGGCCATGCCGAGGCCGCCCTGCAAGCCGGCGGCGAGGTCGGTGATGATGTCGCCGAACATGTTATTGGTTACGATTACATCGAAGGGACGAGGGTCGCGCACTATCTGCATGCAAAGAGCGTCGACGTACATATGCTGCGCCGCGATTTGGGGATGTTCGCCGCTTACTTCTTTAAAGACGCGCTGCCACAGGCCGCCGGCGTGGGTCATGGCATTTGATTTGTCGACCATGAGCACGCGGCCGCGCGGCGAGCCATCGAGTTTCGTATGTCGCTCGCAGTACTCAAACGCGTAGCGGATGATGCGCTCGACCCCTTTGCGGGTGTTAATGTCTTCCTGGATCGCGATCTCGTCAGGCGTGTCTTGCTTGAAAACTCCGCCGGCATCGGTGTAAACCCCTTCCGTGTTTTCCCGAATGACGACAAAATCCACGTCCTTGGGCTCGACGCCTTTCAGCGGACAAAGCGCCGCATCGAGCAAGCGAACGGGACGAACGTTGGCGTAGAGGTCCATTTTGAAGCGCATGCCGAGCAGGATTTCCTTGGCGTGAATATTGGTTTTGACGCGAGGATCGCCGAACGCGCCGGCTAAGACGGCGTCATAATCGCGGGCCAGCACGGCGAAGCCATCGGGAGGGACCGTGGTTCCGTCGCGTAAATAGCGATCGGCGCTCCAGTCGAGTTCGCTCATCTGGACATCGGCTCCGGAGGCTTGGATCACTTTGAGAGCTTGCGGGATTACTTCCTGGCCGATTCCGTCGCCGGGAATGACGGCGATGCGTTTCTTGGCAGGCTTTTGCGGGTCCACGGGTGAGAAGTTAACACAAGCGGAGGAGAATGGGAGCGACGATTTCCGATTGCCGATTTCCAATTGCCAAGTGATGTCCTCCGCAGCCCGCCCGATGAATCAGGAAGGGCTTCGCTATAATCAATATTCTATGGCTAGTAGCCCACTCCAGGACGCATTGCGCGCGCAGGCGGCGGACCCGACACCGCTGCGCGAGAGCGATTATCGCGGAGCCACCACGGGGACTGTCTTTTTCGATGTGCAGCGGGAGTTTACTGCGCTGACAAATGGGTGCGGGGTGTACGACCTGGGTTTTCGCGCTCGAATTTCGCTGAAGGGCGGGGACCGCATGCGCTGGATGAATGGAATGGTCACGAATAATATTCGCGATCTTGCTGCTGGGCACGGTGTGTATGCCTTTCTGCTGAATCCGCAGGGGCGGATTCTCGGCGATATGAACGTTTACAACCTGGGCGAGACGCTTGAGGTGGAAACGGATCGCAACCAGCTGGAAAAGATGCTGGCGACGTTCGATCACTACATCATTATGGATGATGTGGAAGTGACGAATATCAGCGAGGAATGGACGGCTTTGGGCTTGGCGGGACCGAAATCACGTGCGGTGCTGAAGGCTGCGGGGATTGTGGTCCCTGAGCTTCGGCCAATGCAGATCCACGTTGCGCAGTGCCAATCTGAATGCGAATGTTTCGAGTGCACAGTTGTGCGCGGCGAGGAGGAACGGCACGAAAGCTACGAGATCTGGCTGGCGCTGAAAGATGTTCTGAAAACCTGGCAGGCGCTGCTGGCTGCGGGTGCGACGCCGGTGGGCAGTGAGGCGCTGGAGCGGTTGCGAATCGCGGACGGCATCCCGCTTTATGGGGTCGATATTCGGGAGCGCGATTTGCCGCAGGAAACCGAACAGGTGCGCGCGCTCAACTTCAACAAGGGTTGCTATGTTGGGCAGGAGATTGTGGAGCGCATCCGGTCGCGTGGAAACGTGCACAGGAAGTTTACCGGATTCCTGATTGAGGGTGCGGGAAACGTGGCGGCGGGCGAGAAGATTATTTCCGGGGAAAAGGAAGTGGGTGAGATCACCAGTGTCGGGGAGGTGCCGACGCCTTCGGGCGAACGAACTGCGGCCTTGGGTTACATTCGACGCGAGGTGGGAGTGCCGGGGCGCGAGGTTACGGTTGGCGCGGTGAAAGCGGTCGTGACTCAATTGCCTTTCGACGGAGTGACTGCTGCAGGAGTTGCGCGGGAACCGGTGTTGCAACAGTAGTGAGAAAAGCTTAAGCGCGGAGTTCGCTGAGGTCTCGCGGAGAGAATTATTGCGACTTAATTAGCGATCTGATCAGGGATTTGAATCAGGAAGACAAGGACATTACGCTATGGCTGAGAAGAGACAGGAATCTGGGTTCACGGTGACGGACCGTCGCTTATTCACAGAGGACGGAGAATTGCGCCAGGAGATAAGTAAGGAACCAGAAATTCACCAGAACGACGCCACCTGTGGTCAATCGCGGCGCAGGCAGTTCGCGGGGAGCCAGGAAGGCGGCGGCCCTGAGGTGCCTCCGATGCCGACGGCAGCCGAGCAGCAGGCGCAGGCCGATGCTTACCGGAAATCTTCGGAGGCACTGGATTCGCGCGTGGAACTCAGCGGGCACTCGGCGAAAGAACTGGAGATGACGTTCGAGCGCTTCATGGCGTCGCTTTATATGACCGCAATGCTGCAGCTGGGATTGATGCACCAGCAAGGCGAGCAGCCGCGCATGGATATCATTGGCGCGCGCCAGACGATCGACACGCTGGCGCTGCTGGCGGAAAAAACCAAAGGCAACCTTACCTACACGGAAGAAAACTTTCTGCAGAACAGCCTCTACGAAGTGCGCATGGCCTACGTGGAAGTCACCAACGCGTTGTCGCGACCGCCGCAGCCCGGAGCCGCCACGGGAACCAGCGGACGATGAGCGGAAAGGCTCGCACATGAAGGCGACGCTCACGGTGCTGGGCAGCGGCACGTCGATGGGCGTGCCCACGCTGGGGTGCGACTGCGCGGTCTGCCACTCCAATGATCCTCATGACCGGCGCACCCGGCCCTCGATCATGCTGGAGTATGCTGGCAAAGTTGTGCTGATCGATACGACGCCCGATTTTTATGCGCAGGCGATTCGCGAACGGATCACACGCGTGGATGCGGTTTTCTACACGCATACTCATGCCGACCACATTCTCGGCATCGACGATCTGCGGCCCGCTCAGTTATCGACACAAACCGGGAAGTTGCCGCTGTATGCGCGTCCAGATGCGGCGGCGTTTCTGCGGAAAATGTTCAGCTACATTTTTGACGCCGACTACAAATATGGCGGACTTGCCGCAACTCGAATTGCGTCCGATTGACGGCCCGGTCGACCTTTTCGGGGCGCGCTTCGAGCCCGTGCGGCTGATTCATGGCGAAGCGGAGATTTACGGATTCCGATTTGGCAGCGCGGCCTATCTCACCGATCACAGCGAAATTCCTGAGGCATCGTTCCATCAGCTGAAGGGTCTCGACATTCTTTTTCTGGATGCGCTGCGACACAAGCCTCATCCGACGCATTCGACGGTGGAGAATTCGCTGCGCATCGTGGAGCGGGTAAAGGCGAAGCGCGCGTTTTTTACGCACATTTGCCACGATCTGGCGCATGAGGCCACCAACGCAACGCTGCCACCGCATGTGCGGCTGGCGTATGACGGGATGAAGCTGGAGTTTGAAATCTAGAGCAGTCAGTTGGTCATGCGCATTGCCAGTGATCCGAGTGGTCGGTTGCAACCTTCCGAAACAGTGATCTACTGATCGCTTCGACCACCGAATCATCTTGTTCAACTGCATGCAAGTCTTTCACAAACTCGAAGACGTTCCGGCGGATTTGGGCCGTCGCTGGTGAGCGTGGGCAATTTTGACGGAGTGCACCGGGCGCACGCGCATGTGCTGGGTGAGATTGTGCGGCGGGCGCGGCAGCAGCGGAGCCAAAGCTGTGGCCGTAACCTTTGAACCGCATCCGGCGCGCATCTTGCGGCCGGATTCAGGATTGAAGCTGCTCACTCCAGTCGCCGGAAAAACTGCGCTTGCTCGAAGCGACGGGCATCGATGCGGTGTTGATGCTGCCCTTTGGGCGCGATCTTTCGCTGATGACGCCGCGCCAGTTTGTCGAGCGCATTCTGAAGAAGAAACTGCATGCGCGCGAAGTGCATGAAGGCTACAACTTCCGCTTCGGACACAAGGCTGCGGGCGATGTGAATCTGCTGGCGGAACTGGGGGAGGAGATGGGATTTGAAGTGAAAGTCTACCCGGAACAGAAGCTGCGCGGCGAGCGGGTTTCGAGCAGCCACATCCGAAGTCTGATCGGCGAGGGACGAGTGAGCCGGGCGCGGCATCTGCTGGCGCGTCCGTTCTGCATTCTGGGCACGCCGGGGCGTGGGCGCGGATTCGGCTCGAAGTACACCGTTCCCACCATCAATCTGGCGCGCTATGAAGAGCTTGTGCCCAAGGATGGCGTTTATATCACGTGCACGCGCGTGGGAGCGGAGCGTTTTGATTCCGTCACGAATGTGGGCAATCGTCCGACGTTTGGGGCGGATTCGTTCGCCATTGAAACACATCTGCTGAATTTTCATCCCATTGAGCTGACGCCGGAGAGCGAAGTCGAAATTTGTTTTCTCGACCGGCCGCGGACGAGATCAAGTTTCCTTCGGTGGAAGCGCTGCGCGAGCAGATCGCGCGCGACGTGAAGAAGGCGCGAAGGTATTTTCATCTGCTGCGACGCAGGTGACTTGCGATCGACCCGGTTAATGTGGCAGATAGCCTGATTCCATAGGCAATTTGCCGTCGACGCGGACGACATTGATGGTGTTGTCGACGGAGCGGACGTCCACGAGGCCGACGGCTCCGGGAGTCGATCGGACGATCTTAAGGACGTCAGCGTCAGAGTCCGCGACCACGATGGAATCTTTGTGAGCGGCGATCAGGGCCTTCCATTCGCCGACGTTCATTTTGTTCAAGCGCTCAAGGGTTTCGATTTCGCCGGCAGAATCCTTGTGCAAAACCAGAACCACGGAGGTGCCGTCGGGCCACTTCCTCACTTCCGAGCGAAAAATCCTGGAAAGGTGAGCGGCGGTGACGGTGCCAACATTGTTTTCTTTGTTGACCACAACCGCCATATGGTGGGCGAAACAAGGAGTGAGGAAGGTCAGGACAAAAGCAAAGAGTACGGCGAGGCGCTGAGGTTTCATGAGCACATCCATCTTGAAATGTGGTTTGAGGGCCCATGACGAGACTAATTGAGAATCGTCGAGCGGGACGTCAAAACATTGTCAAATCGCGGGGAGGTACCTGGGAAGAAAACATCTGGCCGGCTCTTGCCAGGCTGAATTTCCTGAGCACTCGCTCGGTTTGGTAAGGAAGCGAGCCAGACGCGCGATTTTTGCGTCGCAAAGAACGCGACGCTTCGCGCGGCTCGCCCAGATTCCTCACGGCGCGAAGAACGCTTGTTCGGAATGACAAGCAGTTTCTTGGTGGCAATTGACAATTGCCGAGCGCGCCGTACAATCCGCTGGCATGGAAATCGGTCCCATTCGGCTGATTCGAGAGGCCACGCCAGGTCAGCGGCGGACGCTAGTGGCGGCGGCGATGGGGTGGGGGCTGGATGCCTTCGACGCCATGCTCTACGCACTGGTTTTGGCGCTGCTGATACGGGACTTCGGGATGAGCAAGACGACGGCGGGCCTTCTGGGGACACTTACGCTGTTGGCCTCCGGCATGGGTGGGGTGATGTTTGGTTTTCTTGCCGACCGCATAGGTCGCAAGCGGGCGTTAATGGCGAGCATTCTCACCTATTCGGTGTGCTCGTTCGCGTCGGGGTTGGCGACAAGCATTGCCATGCTGGCGGCGGCGAGATTTGTGCTGGGGCTGGGCATGGGCGGCGAATGGAATACCGGGGCCACACTGGTGGCGGAGACTTGGCCGACCGAACTCCGTGCCAAGGCAATCGCGATCGTGCAGAGTTCGTGGGCCATCGGCTTTGCCGTGGCGGCGCTGGTGGCGGGACCGGTGGCCCGTTACTTCGGTTGGCGGGCGGTTTTCTTCGTGGGAATTCTGCCGGCGCTGCTGACGTTGTGGATGCGGCGCGGAGTGCCGGAGTCGAAGATATGGGAGGAGCGGAGAATCTCGCGGAATGAAAATCAGATTGCGAATGAGCCGGAGATCGCAGTCACGAAACGTGGCCCCGACGTTCACTGCGACACTCGAGTGTTGGCGCGAACGGTGACCACGGAGAGAAAAGATTCGACTAGCTTCTCTGTGATTTTTAGATCGCCGTATCTGAAGTCGACGGTCGCGCTGTTGTTGTTTAACCTGTTTTGCATGTTCGCCTGGTGGGGATTGTTCACCTGGATTCCGCCCTACCTGTCGCTTCCGGTGTCGCAAGGCGGACGTGGTTTTGGTGTGATGGGCACGACGACTCTGCTGGTGGTGCTGAATCTTTTCGGCATGTTTCCCGGCTATGCCAGCTTCGGCTGGGCGGCGGACCGGCTGGGCCGAAAAAAGGCATTTATCTTTTATAGCTTGACCGCAGCCTTCGTGATTCCACTTTATGCGATCGCGCGGTCGCCTGCGATGCTTATGATTCTGGGAACGGTCGTGGCATTTTTCGGAACTGGATTGTTTTCTGGCTCGGGAATTATTGGCAGTGAGATCTTTCCTACGAGTTTGCGCGCTCGGGGGTTGGGATTTACTTACAACGGCGCGCGCACGTTGAGTGCGATTTCTCCGCTGATTATTGGGCGCGTGGGACAGGCTCGAGGCTTGGGCTGGGCGTTTTGTTTGTGCGCTGCCGCGTATTTGCTGGCGGCTCTGATCACGACGCAACTTCCGGAAACCCGGGGGCAAGACTTGCAGTGAGCCAGGATCGCAACTGTAGCGATGGCGCCCGGAAAAGCTTGCGCTCTTGCAATCTATTCGATGGGCTCCAGCACGACGGGCCTCTCAACTGAGTTGTCCGGTTTTTGCACGATCACAATCGCAGCGAGGACGAAGACGATTCCTAAAGTCTGAATGGGACGGAGGACTTCGCCTAACAGCAGAGCGGCGAGAACGATCGAGAACACGGGCTCCAGACAACTGGCGATGATGGCGCGGGTGGGCTCCAGATACTGCAAGCCGAGGAAGTAAAGAGAAAACGCGCCGAGCACGGAGATCATCGAGAACACAAAAAGAAAAATCCATTGCGCCGGGACGTAATGGGCGGCGGCGATTTTCCAGGGAGGATTGACGATGAGCCAGAAGAGCGAAGCTGCGGCGAGGGTCCAGACCAGCACGCGCCAGCGATCGTGGCGGGCGAGAATGCGGTGTCCGCCGACATTGTAGAAGGCGAAGGAGAATGAGGCCAGCAGCGCGGCGATGATGCCATAAGTATCGAGATGGAGGGCAGCCCCGGAACGTGTACCTAGCAGGTTGATGACGAGAGCGATTCCGGTTACAGCCAAAGCGACGGCGGCAATTTTTTGTAGCGTGAGCTTTTGCTGGCGTCGGGCAACTACGTAGAGCAGCACCCAGACGGGCGCGGTGTATTGGACGATGATGGCCGTGGCTACGTTGATGCGCTGGATGGCAACATAATAAAAATAGTTGGAGACGGCCACGCCGAGGACGCCGAGGAGAAAGCAATATGCGAGATCGCGGGCAGGCAGCTTGATGCGCTGCCAGCCGCCCGATGTGACGAGAAGTGGGAGCAGCACGAGCAGAGAGAATGTGGTGCGCGTCTGCGAAAGAATCAGCGGATCGATGGGATGGAGGATGCTGGTTGAGAGCAGTCTACCGGTAAACACGGCGCGACCCAGTGCCGCCGAGACGCCCCACAGGAACGCGGCGGAAGCGATGAAGAAATATCCGCGAAGGGGATGGATTTGCGGGCTGCGGGTGGTTGGGTTGGAGATGGTATTCCTCGCGGATGGCTTCGATGATCAGGCAGCGGAGAGCAAGAGGTCAAGGCGATCGGGATCGAAGCCCTCAATCACTTCGGCGCCAGATGCCGTGAGGATCACCAGAGTTGGAGCACTGCGGCTGTGGTAGACCTCGAGCAATTCGAGGCGGGCGGCGGAGTTGATATCCATATCGCGCTCTTCGAAAGGAAGGCCCCTGGCCTCGAGAAAAATTCTCATGATTTCGCAGGAGAGGCAGCCGGGCTGGGTGAAGAGCAGAATTCTAGGAGTCACAGGATTTTTATTCTACGCGTCCACGTATTCGATCTCACTGGTAATTTTCGCGGTCTTTTGCAACATGGCGGAGACTGAACAGTACTTCTCTTTCGAAAGACGAACCGCGTCCTCGACAGCCTTGCGCGATACTTTGCCTCCGATACGGTAGATCAGTTTGATTTCGGTATAAACCGAGGGCGGGTCTTTGGCGCGCTCAGCCTGAGCGCGGACTTCGAGGCTGGTGAAGGGCTCGCGCTTTTTCTGCAGGATGGAGACGACGTCATAGCCGGTGCAGCCGCAGAGACCGATCAGAACGAGTTCCATGGGACTGTTGCCTGCGGCTTTATCGCCATCGAGGACGATAGTGTGGCCGCTGTCGGAGACTCCGTTGAATTTTTGTTTGTCGATCCAGGTGGCGCGGGCGTTGGTAGTCATGTCTTCACCTACGGTTCTTACCTACGATGCGACTTCCGATTGCCGATTGTTTCGCTTCGCCGTCTTACGCGAGGCGGCAAAGATCGCGGTGAGTTGTTTTGCCTCGTCTATCAGGTCGTCCATACGTTTGCGAGGCATCATTTGGGTTTCAACCAGGAACTCAAGCCAGAATACACTTTCGTCGATCTCTTCTTCCACAATGCCCAGCTTCGAAATGAAATCCGCACGCGATCGCGCTTTGCAGACGGCGCGATAGTTGGCTGCCACAGAAGTCCCAGAGCGCAGCAACTGTTGGCCTACCACCCGGGCTTCGGAGGAAGTTGGCAGGGAGCGGAAAAGGCGCACCACGCGAAGAGCAAATTGCATACTCCTCTTGCGCAAATCCTGAGTCTTATCATTCATCGGGAGTCTCCAATCGACAATTGGAAATCGGCAATCGGAAATCCGTCTGTGACAGATGTCACAAAGTGACTCGCTACCTTCGGTTGTCGGTGCTGGGTTCGGGATGGATGAGTACGCGGAAGAGTTCTGGGGCGGCTTGTTTGAAGCGGATTTCGAGTTCGGTTTGAATGTCGTGGACGCGGGACAGGGAAAGATCGTCGGAGAAGGTGCAGTGGCAGGAGACGTAGAGGCGTCCGCGAACTTTCTTGATTTGAATGTCGTGCATATCGACAATCTCGGGGAATGTTGCGGCGAGAGATTTCAGGCGGCGCTCGAGGGCGGCGTCGCGCACCGGTTCGTCGCCGGTTTCGATGGTGGCGGGTTCGCTTTCGATATGGGTGAGGATGTCGCCGATTTCGCGGACGTCACGGCGCATATCGGCTTCGAGTTCGGTGACTTGATCGTGAGCACTTTTGAGCGACATGCGCTCGTCGAGTTCGACGTGCTGTTCGACGTGGAGTTTGCCGGCGAGATCCTGCACGCTGATGTCGTGGACGTTGAGATTATGGCGCGTAGCGACGGCGCGTATGCGGTCGAAAATATTTTCCGAACGCTGCGCGCGAGGCAGAGGTTGGACTGTGACATCGGCGTCGGGAAGAATGTTGCGCACGGCGGCAGTCACGGCTTCCACCAGTTGTTCAGAACGCTGAAAGGTAACGGTGCGGGCGAGACCTACAGCCAGATCGGCGAAATAGCGGTTGCCGGAACGGCGAATGCGAACGCGGCCGATTTCAAGAACGCCGTCCACGTGGGAAACGGCGTCGGTGATTTGAGCGCGGACTCCGGCGGGAGCGGCATCGAGGAGGGCGTCAATGGTGCGACGAGCGAGACGCCAACTGACGGAGACGATGACTCCGGCGACAAAGAGCGCGGCGATAGGATCGGCAAGGCGGAGCCAATCCACATGATAGATACGGCCGGCGAGGATAAGTGCGAGGCCAAGAACGACGACGCCGGCGGACCAGACATCGGTGGAAAAATGCAGGGCGTCGGCTTCGAGGGCCTGGCTTTCATACTTGGTGGCAATGCGACCGAGAGCGCGGGAGCGCCACCAGTCAACCGCCATGGAACCCAGCATCACGGCGAAAGCCCAGATGGAAGGCTCGACTTCGACGCGCCGGAAAAATAGGCGCAAGATAGCTTCGTAGACGACCCAGATGCAGGTCAGAAGAAGGAGACCGGTTTCAACGAAGGCGGAAAAATTCTCTACTTTGCCGTGGCCGTATTGATGGTCGGCATCGGCAGGTTTGTCGGAGACTCCGACGGATAAGTATGTGAGCAAAGCGGCGATGAGATCGAGGGCTGAGTGGGCAGCTTCGGAGAGAATGCCCAGGCTACCGGTGGTGACGCCCACGACTACTTTGCCGGCCGTGATAAGGAGAGCGGCAATTACCGAGTTGCCCGCGACTGCGCGCTTCTCGGCGCGCATGGCATGGGGCGAGTAAAGGGCCGGAGTCCCGGACATGATGGGATTATCGCCGCTAATGCAGAATTGCGCCAAGGGAATAGCGCAATAGGGTCACCGGCTGAATTCATCAACCACGAAGGGCACGAAGGTACACGAAGGACTCTGCACTTTTGCGACGGGCTCAGTATTTAGGACGAACGGCTCTATGCTAGGATGCTAGGTTCGAGTTGTGAAAACTTCCTGATTTACCAATCCTGGAGGATTTTTGTATGCGTAAGAGTTGGCTGCTGTGTGCGTTATTGGGAGCGATGGCTTGGGGGCAGGCACAACCCGTGCAGACTCCAGCTCCGGCGGAGGGCGCCAAGGCCGGGAGTGCCGGCACTCCCTCCACGGCGGAGGTGCCGGAGAGTGCGGCGGTGATTACGATTGTGGGAGTTTGCCCGGCGACGCCGAAGGCGACTACGGTTTCGAAAACTGCGGCGGGAAAAGCAGAGACTGCGAAGAAGCCGGCAGACTGCAAAACGGTGATTACACGGGCGAAATTCGAAAAGCTCGCGAGCGCGCTGCAGCAGGGGACGACTCCGCTAACGCCGCAGCAAAAGCACATGCTGGCCGGTCAGCTTCCCGGGTTGATCGCGATGTCGGAAGCGGCGGAAGAAAAAGGGGTGGAGAAGACGGTGCGATTCGAGGAAACGATGAAGTTCCTCAAGATGCGGGTCTTGAGTGCCGAACTGCAACATGCGGTGCAGGAGGAGGCGGATAACATCCCGGAGCAGGAGATTGATGAGTACTATAAGAAAAATCCTAGGGATTATGAGCAATTCTCTCTGGAGCGACTGTTCGTTCCGCGTTTCAAGCAGGAGAATGTCGAGAAGGTAAATGCGGAAGAAAAAACTGAGCGAGGAGCAGCAAAAAGCAAAAGATGCGGCGGATCGGGCCAAGCAGGAGCAGGGCGAGCAGGATATGACGAAACTGGCGGACAGCCTGCGGGCACGGGCCGCGGCTGGGGAAGACTTTAGCAAGCTGCAGAAGGAGGCGTTTGAAGCTGCAGGCATGAAGATGGATGCGCCCACGGTGAGTTTGCCCACGGTGCGGCGCACCGGGCTGCCACCCGGACACGTAGCCGTATTCGACTTGAAGGTGGGTGAGGTCTCACAAGTCCTTTCCGACAACGGCGGACATTATGTTTACAAGGTGATCAGCAAACAGACGCTGCCGCTGGATCAGGTAAAGCAGGAAATTCACGCGACTCTGAAAATGCAGCGGATGAAGGAAATGATGGATAAGTACACTAACTCGTACAAAGCGGAGACCAACGAGGCGTATTTTGGGCCGTCGACGCCGACGGGACCGGGAGGACGCCCGATGCTGCCTCGTCCGCCGCGAGTTCAGCCGTCGGAGAACGCTGCGCCAGCGGCGGGCTCGCAGTCGCAACCTTCGGCGCAACCGGCACCTCCCTCCAAGCCGAACTGATGGAGAGCGCCAAACCTGCTGTCGTAGTCACTGGTATAGCGGGAAACCTGGGATCGAGGTTGCTCCCGCTGCTGGGAGATTTTTCGGTGATCGGGGTGGACGTGAGTCCGCCGCAAACTGATTTGCCGCTGCAGTTTGAACGCATGGATTTGGGCGATGAATCCTGCACCCGCGTGCTGTACGAACTGTTGCGCGACACACGGCCGGTTTCGGTAGTTCACCTGGCGTTTGTGATTGATCCAGTGCGCTCGGGCGTGCTTGAACCGGAGCGGATGTGGCAGATCAATGTGGCGGGCACGGCGCGGGTGATGGAAGCCATTACCGAGAACAATCGCACGACCGATTCGGGGATCAAGCAATTCGTTTTTCCCAGCAGCGTTTCGGTGTATGGTCCCAACCTGGCGGCTCCGGCTACTGAAGATTCGGCGCGCGCGGCACATACTCTGCCCTACGCGATTCATAAGAAACAATGTGACGAGGTAGTGCAGCAACGCTCTTCGGCGCTGCGCGGCTGCAGCGTTTACATCTTGCGGCCGCATATCTTTGCCGGAGCCAGCGTGGAGAATTATCTTTTGGGAGCGTTTCGGGGAACGCCCAACGGAAAAGGCGCGCGCGCTGAGAAGATGCGAAGCGCGGGCAAGCGACTGCCCTGCATGCTGCCGCACGGGCAACAGTATCTGGATAACAAAATTCAGTTTGTGCATGTGGACGACATGGCGCGTTTGCTGGCGCACATTCTGCATCGCGATCCGGAGCAGCAGCGGTTGACGGTTTTGAATGTTACCGGGCGCGGTGAACCTCTTACTTTTGCCCGTTGCATTGAGATGGCGCAGGCCAAACTGATTCGCGTTCCAGGAAAGTGGGCGATGCAGCTGGTGCTGAAGTTTTTGTGGAAGCGGCAGATCTCGGCGATCCCGCCAGAGGCGCTACCCTACATGACCGGCGAGTACATCATGAATACCGACCGGCTGCGGGGCTTTTTAGGCAACGAATATGAGAGCGTGATTCGCTATACGATCGCCGAAGCCTTCGCCGACAGTTTTAAAGCATCAGCGCCAATGCCGCAGACAACTATTTCAACTTAGGACTTCCTCTTTGGGAAACAACTTGGTGAAACAGGAGCTTTCGCTTGAAAACCTCCTGTATAAAATAATTCTGAAAATAATCCTGACAGTTTAGGGAATAAATCTGCGGCTCGCCGGTTTACTCTATGCGGGTGCCAGAACAGCAGCCCAACGCGGCGTCGTTTGAAGACTTGGCATTACCCCTGTTCGATCAGCTTTATAACTTCGCGCAGTGGCTTACCCAGGACAGGACTGAGGCCGAGGACCTGGTGCAGGAGACGTTCGCGAAGGCGTTGCGCGGATTTTCCTCGTTTCGAGCAGGTACGAATTTTCGGGCATGGATCTATCGCATCCTGCGAAATTCGTTTCTGAGTTCGCGGACTGGACTCAGGACGATGGTTGCGCTGGATGAGGAAGGCAGCATCGAACTGGAGGCGGAAAATCCTACGCCAGAAGCTCGGCTGATCGAGCAAGCCAATCGAGAAATGGTGCAGCAGGCGTTGGACAAATTGCCGGTGCCGTTCCGCGAGATATTGCTGCTTTGCGAAGTGGAGGAGATGTCTTACCAGGAGATTGCCGAGACTCTATCAATTCCGATGGGCACGGTGATGTCTCGATTGTCTCGCGCACGCAAGGCACTGCGTATCGATTTATTGGCTAAGGGAGGGGGGCGCGACATGGCGTGTAAAGATTGGCGCAGGCAGCTCGACCTCTATCTCGATGGCGAACTCGGGAGTTCTGAGGCCGCAGGGTTGTCGGTCCATGTTCGAGGGTGTCCAGACTGCGCGGGAGAGATGCTGGAGCGAGTGCAGTTGAAACGCTCGGTGCAGATGGCCGGGAAGCGGTATGCTCCGAGCGCGGAGTTGCGAAGCAAGATTGCGAAACAAATCTCGGCAAGATCCGGAGTGGGAAATGTCAGAAAGTGGCGACTGGTTTTAGTTCCAGTCCTGGCAATTCTGATTGCGGCTTTTTTGCTGACCGCTTATTTCGAGCGTCGGGGCGCCGCGCAGAGGCGAGTATACAGTGAACTGGCCGACCTGCACGTTGCCACCCTGGCCAGTTCTACGCCGGTGGATGTGCTTTCCACGGACCGCCATACGGTGAAGCCGTGGTTTCAGGGGAAGGTTCCGTTCACGTTTAATTTGCCGGAGTTGGCGGGCTCGAACTTTACGCTGCTCGGAGGACGAGTTTTTTATCTGGAGCAGACGCCCGGGGCTCATCTGATTTACCAGATGCGAAAGCACGAAATTTCGGTTTTCATTCTGCCGGAGCGCGCGGACGAGATGCAGCGGCTGTCTTCGGGAGTTGTCGATGCTCTCTCATTTCAAATGGATTCTTGGACGAAGAATGGACTTCGCTACTTTGTTGTGGGGGATGCAAGCGCGGATGATATTCGGGCATTAAGCAAGTTGCTGCGGGACGCGGGTTAAGCTTAGCTTTTCTTTCCGCGATACAGACCGGCAATGCCGAAGGTGTAGGGTGTCCAACTGGCTTCATGGAAGCCAGCGTGGCGCATGCGGTCGAGCATTTCTTCTGGCTGGGGGAAACGTGCGACGGAGTTGGGAAGATAAGCGTAGGGGCCGCGCACGCCGGAAATCAGAGTGCCAACGCGTGGCAGCACCTGTTTGAAGTAGAAGCGATAGATGTGGCCGGTTGCGCCCTTGGGTTCGCTGAAGTCGAGGATGCCGCACTCACCGCCGGACTTTAATACGCGGACGATTTCGCGCAGACCGGCATCGTAATCCGCCAGATTGCGGAAGCCGAAGGCGGAGGTTACCAGGTTGAAGTGTGCCGTGGGAAATGGAAGGCAAAGCGCATCGGCTTCGATCCAGCGGGGCGCGGCGTTGGCTTTGCTTTCGATCTTGTCGCGAGCTTTCGCATGAGCGCGCTGCAACATGGCGTGGGAGAAGTCTGCGCCGAGAATTTGTTGATCGGGCCTGCTCTTCTGTTTGAGTAAAGCGAAAGTCATGTCGCCGGTGCCGCAGCACAGGTCAAGGATTCGGGAATCGGGCTGAGACAGAATGCGCGAGAAAGTGCGCGCGGTGCGCCGCCACCACAGGCGATCGACATTGAACGACAACACGTGGTTCAGAACGTCGTAGCGCGGAGCGATGGAGGTGAACATCTCGCGGACAGCGCGAGATGCGGACAAGGAATCAGTTGCGCCGGCGGGTGCGGCGCCGACGACCATCGGCCTTTGCGTGTCTGATCCATGAGGTTGGAATCTTTGAGTTTCGGGTCTGGGAGTTTCGGCCACGCGACTTATTTCTTCCATACCCAGCCGCCCTGGGACAGGCGGCGAAGTTCTTCGACCGCATTGAGGATGACTTTGTCGGGGACATCGGAGGCGACTTCGACTTTGCCGATTTCCCGGGGAAGCACAAAGTGTACGGCTCCGTTTTGCGTTTTCTTATCGGCCTGCAAGCGCGCGAGAATTTTGCGGGCGCTCACTTTTAGCTCTGGCAGAGGGCCCAGGCTGAGGACGGCATCGGCGATGCGACCGGCGGTCACACTATCGGTGCGGCCGACGGTAAGGCCGATGTTGGTTGCGGCTATGATTCCCCAGGCGACGGCTTCGCCGTGAAGCAGGATCTTGTAACCGGTTTCGGCCTCGAGGGCGTGGCCGATGGTGTGGCCGAGATTAAGAACGCGACGCAGGCCGCCCTCTTGTTCATCGGCGGAGACGATTTCCGCCTTCAACTTTACGCTGGAAGCGATTAAACCTTCCAGTTCCACGGGATCGCGCTTCAGGATCTGCGAACGTTTTTGTTCGAAGCGCAGGAAGAGATCCAGATCGCCGATGATGCCGCACTTTAGGGCTTCGTAAAGTCCGGCGCGATAAACCCGGTCGGAAAGAGAGTGCAGAACTTCCGGGTCGATGAGAACCACGCGGGGATGGTGGTAGGTTCCGAGCAGGTTCTTCCCTGCTCCGAGATTTACCCCGGTCTTGCCGCCGACGGATGCATCCACCTGCGCGAGGACCGTGGTAGGAATCTGAACCAGGTCGATGCCGCGCATGTAGAGCGAGGCGAGCAGTCCGGTAACGTCGCCGACTACGCCTCCGCCGAGCGCGACCAGAACGGCTTTCCGGTCGGCACCCAGACGAACCAGTCTTTCCGCCATGGTTTCGATCGTGGCCAACTTCTTGGCGGGCTCGCCGTCAGGAATCTGCAGGATTTGAGCTTTGAAGCCGGCAGAGGCCAGCGAGCTCAGGAGTTTTTTCCCAAAGCGACGGCGAACCGGGGGAACCGTAACCACAAAGAGCTTACTGGCCTGGGGCAGAAGTTCGGCGAGGAGAGCCCCAGCCCGCGGCAGGAGGCCGTTTTCAATCCGCGCCTGGTAGGGCCGCGGTGGGACGTGGATGGTGACTTGCGCCATGGAATTCCATAATAGCCTATGCGGCGGCGCGGTTTGGTGGAGTTCGATGGGGAAGTGGTACCATTTGCGCGACTATGAAAGGCCTGCCATCCGAGACTGATTTTGTGGTGATTGGAGCCGGTGTAGCCGGATTGCGCGCTGCCATCGAAGTGGCGAGTGCAGGCCGCGTGCTTGTGCTGGACAAGAAGCAGGTCACGAATTCGAATACAAAATCTGCGCAAGGAGGACCTGCAGCCGCGCTCAGTGACGAAGACGAAATCACCCTGCACTTGCAGGATACGCTGATCGCGGGAGATGGCCTGTGCTTGCCGGGAGCGGTAAAAACGCTGGTGGAAGAGGGTCCGGAACGGATTGAAGAAACGATTTCCTGGGCTGCGCAGTTTGACCGCAGCGGGACCAAACTTGTCTTCGGACGCGAAGGAGCGCAGAGCCGCAACCGCATTTTGCACGCCCAAGGCGAGTCGACGGGACAGCAAATTCTACGGGCGCTGTATGCCAAGGCGCAGACTCTAAAAAATATTTCCCTTCGGGAATACGAATTTCCCACCGGACTGGAAAGCGAGAGCTATGGAGTAACGGGCGTTGCGCTGATCAATGACAAGGGCCAGCCCCAGCAGGTTGCGTGCTCAGCGGTCTTAGTGGCTACGGGAGGCATGGGGCAGCTCTATCGCAGCACGACGAATCCTGAAGTGGCCACGGGCGATGGGGTTGCGCTGGCGTTTCGCGCGGGCGCGGAAGTCAGCGACATGGAGTTCATCCAGTTTTATCCCACTGCTCTTTATTTGAAGAAGGCGCCTCGATTTTTGCTGTCGGAGGCGTTGCTCGGCGAGGGCGGGTATCTGCGAAATATTGAGATGGACCGCTTTATGGCGAAGTATCATCCGCTGGCGGAACTCGCGCCGCGCGACGTGGTGGCGCGCGCCATTATGCATGAGATGGAGGTGAGCCACGCCAAGGACCCTTACGTTTACCTTGATCTTACGCACCTGAAAGCGAGCCAGTTGCAGAAGCATTTTCCGCGGATTTACTCGACTTGCCTGCAATACAACATTGACATTACCGAGGATCTGATTCCGGTTCGTCCGGCGGCTCACTATGCCATGGGCGGGGTGCGGACTGATTTAAATGGCAAGACAAGTCTCGCTGGACTTTATGCAGCGGGCGAAGCGGCGGCCACCGGCGTGCATGGCGCGAACCGGTCAGCCAGCAATTCCCTGCTCGAAGGGCTGGTGTATGGCGCACGGGCGGGTAAGGCAATGCGCGAGGAACTTAAGGAATCGCGCGGATCAACAAACGCTCTGAAAGCGGCGACGCAGAATGGGCCTGTTGATGCGGGACTGGAAGAACTAGTGGGGCAGATTCAGGACATTATGTGGAAGGGCGCAGGTATTGTTCGCATTCGAACGGGCATGCAGGAGGCGCTTACGAAACTGCAGGCGCTGGCTCCGCGAGTGGCGAATCCGCGGACGAGGCGGGCATGGGAGGCAGCGAATCTGCACTTGACTGGATTGCTGGTAGTACGAGCAGCGTTGGCGCGCGAGGAGAGCCGCGGCGCGCATTACCGAACCGACTATCCGATTCATGATGACAAGAAATTTCTGAAGCATTCGGTGTTCAAGGGCGAGAGTCTGAAATTTGTGTAGACGTCGATAGAGAGTTGCGTCAATAAGAGTTTTCGCCACAATTAAACATCGAAGTGCGCATTTTTATTTTGCTGCGGAGATAGCAGCGAAGCGACCATCGAAATCGCAAGTACTGCGGCCACGACACCTAACATTGCCAGGGTCGGCACCTTGTAGTAATTCGCGGCAATCATCTTCAAACCCATCAGGACCAGAATCACGGCCAAGCCAGTGTGAAGAAAGCGAAAAACTTTCATCAGGCCAGAGACTGCGAAAAAAAGCGACCGCAGGCCGAGTATGGCAAAGACGTTCGAGGTGTAGACGATGAAGGCGTTTAGCGTGATGGCAAGAACAGCGGGGATGGAATCTAAGGCGAAAAGCAGGTCTGTAGTTTCGATGACTACGAGCACCAACAGCAACGGCGTGGCGTAAAGGCCGGAGTGTCCTTGCCAGCCGCGCAAGAAGAAACGGCCTCCCTGATAACTATCGGTTACGGGGATCAGGCGGCGCATTGCTTTCACGACCGGGTTTTTTGCCGGATCGACTTTGTGTTCGCCGGTGAATCCAAGTCGAATTCCGCTGTAAACAAGTAATGCGCCGAGACCATAGAAAATCCAGTGGAAGCGCTGGATGAGACCGATGCCTGCGAGGATGAAAGAGGCGCGCATGAGCAGAGCGCCGAGAATCCCCCAGAAAAGAACGCGGTGCTGGTACTCCTCGGGGACGGCAAAATAACGGAAGATTACCAGGAAGATGAAAAGATTATCGACGCTGAGTGAGAGTTCGAGTACGTAGCCGGTGACAAACTCGATGGCAACCTGCCGGCCTTGCCAGAAGAAAACCAGCGCGGCAAAAGCCGCGGCCAGGGCGAACCATAGGGCGCTGCGAGCCAGCGCATCGCGAGAACGCACGCGGCCGCGCCGGTGCAGGACGCGGAGATCCAACACCAGCATGCCGACGGCGAAGAGATTGAAGATGATCCAGAAATAGAGCAAGAGTCCGTTGGCAATTCGATTGTTGATTTTCGATTGCGAGAACTTCCGGGTGGAGTTTTCAATCGACAATCGAAAATCCACAATAGCATTACTTCTACTTCTGCCGGCCCAGTTTTCCGCTCTGCCACGCGTCCCACATCCCGGAGTCTTTGAGCATTTGTTCGGAGCCGGTTTCGCGCAGGGATTGTTCGATCTGTGCGCGGGTGAAGCGGGGGCCGATTTTTTCCGGAAGATTGGCCAAGGCGAAAGAAAATTCGGCGGCTTCGGCCACATTCTTCTTGAGCTGCACGAAATCTACCTTATCGTACGTGTCGGAGACGGCGTGGTAGTTTTCGAGATAGTTTGCCTCGTCCTGATCGGCCACGAACGTGGGGACGCCTTCGAGCATGAAATCGAAATGATCGGTGCCCCATTCCATGTCAGTTTTCAGTTCGGTCAGTCCGAACTGTTGAAGGGACGCGATGATGGTCTTCGAAGTTTCGAGGACGTCCTTGTGGCCGCCGGTGGAGAATCCTGTGGTCTTGCCGGTTCCGGAGTCGTAGATAATGACACCGGCAGCTTTCTCGAGTTCAGGCCGGTGGGCGGTGGAATAGGCTCGCGAGCCGAGCAGACCTTCTTCTTCGCCGGAGAAAAGAATGAAGCGGATGGAACGCCGCGGCTTGAGGCCGGAAGCTTTGATCGCCCGCAGCGCGTCGACGACCATCGCGGCGTTGCAGCCGTTATCGAGCGCGCCGGTGCCCAGTTCCCACGAATCCAGGTGAGCTCCGAGAATCACGAATTCGTCGGGCTGCTCGCTACCTTTAATTTCAGCTACAAGATTGGCGGACTTGATGGGACCGCCGATGCGATCGGGAATGCTCAGGTCGGCCCATACCGGATGACCGGAGGCCAGGAGACGTCCGATGCGTTCGCCATCTTCGCGAGCCAACAGAACTTGCGGAATACGGTCGATTTCCCCGGCAACCGAATTCGTGTGACGGTAGAGGATGTCGTGTTCGCGGGTAGCGATAAACGCGACAGCTTTCGCTTTGCCGTTCACCGCGGCAGTGATGACCGGCGGAGCAATCGCATATTCGGCGAAAAGATCGTCCCAGGTTTTCAGAACGACGGAATGGACGAGCACGATTTTTCCGGAAATGTCCCCTGCTTTTTTGAATTCAGCGGCGCTGCCGTTGCCCACATCGACCACTGGGACGTGCTTCACCGGAGCCAATGCGGGCGCCCAGGCAATGGATACGCAGCGCACGCGGAAGTGAACTGTGGGAATTTGCGTGAGCTTGGGATCGAGCGCGGTGCCTGTGGCGCTGACGGTCATCTCGGTCGCGCCTTCCGCCCACGAATGAGGGATGGTGAATTCTTCGGTATGGACGCTATCGGCGCCGGCGACTTTGAACGCGTGAACGCCCCAATCGATGGCGCGCTGCATGGCGGGCGTGCCGGGAACGCGGCCGCCGATTTCGTCTGTCAGTTCGCGCAGGTTGTGCTCTAGCGGGGATGGTTGGAGCGCGAATTGAATGATGCGAGCGTTGTTGTCGGAGTCAGTGGGTTGGGGCGCCGCTTGGGACGGGCAGCTCAAAGATTAGGCAGAGACAAACAATTGTCACTGGTCGCATCGGGTGCATTAGAAATGAATTTGCGGAAAAGAGCAAAAGGGCTTTATCGCAGAGTGCGCTGAGTGCGGACGCGGAGTGCGCGGAGAAAAGCTTTGCTTCAGCTTACTTTGGTGGAAGTGGATTCATTTTGTCGAGTATGTTGACTGTCTCAAGAATTGTGCTGCCGGTGATTTCCAGACTTTTGGGGCTGAGTTTGTCCACCGTATCTTGCGGGGTGTGCCAGAAGACGTTGTTGTAGCCGTAATCGAAATCGATGAGATCGGCGCAGGCTACGCCTCGTTGCATGAAAGGAATGTGGTCGTCCGTGACCTGATTATCTCGGGCAAAGAAGTGAGATTGATAGCCGAGGCGCGAGGCCGCCTGATAGACGACTGCTTCCAGCCAAGGGGTTGAGTTTTCGTCGCGGTCGATGTTGAGGTCGGCGTCGCCGATCATATCGGCCAGGAGGAATGCCTTGATTTTCTTCAGAGTTCCGTCTGCTTGCCACTTTTCCGCCAGATGACGAATTCCATACAGGCTATCTTTTTCGAAGGGCATTTCGGTATCCGGCTTCATGGCTTCTTCGGCATCGTCCCAAACGAGCCAGACGCTGTAACCGTCGAGTTTCTTGCCGCGCAGTTGATTCGCTATTTCAAGCAAGAGTGCGCTGGAGGACGCGCCATCGTTGGCGCCGATGTAGGAAGTGTTGCGCAGGGGATAATTCGTATCGTAGTGGCTGGCGATGACGATGATGCCGTCGCGTGAGCCGGGGAATTTCGCGACGATGTTCCGCACGGGAAATTTGCCCTCGGGAGTATCGGCGGTAAAAGCATCATCTTCGACCTGCGTCTGCCCTTGAGCTGAGAAGTGATGAAGGATTCGACTTTCTTGTGATTCGCGCTGCCGACGGGGCGCGGGCCCAGGGCGACGATTTCTTTCACGTATTGCATGGCGCGTGCGGAATCGAAGGCCGGAGGCGGTCCGCTATCGGCGGGAAGCGAGAGCGTTGGAAGCGCTGGCGGCGCGCAGCGGGCTGGGTTTGCGCTTTCACGGGAGTGTCATCCTGATCGCGGTTGCAGGCCACGATGGCAATCGCGATTGAGAGCAACAAGATTCGCAGCGCTATTTTCTTGCTGAACATCTTCTTGCTGAACATTTTCTTATTCTGATATTCTTGCTGATCACGGATTGAACCTCAAGGACAGCGCCGCATGTTTGCCCATATTATGCCGCCGACTTTTTTTCCTTGCGCGCGCGGCGCTGCTTGGGATGGACCGCCCAGGCAATGCCAATGCTCGCCACATATAGCGCGATCATGGGGGCGGCAAAAATGCACATGTTCAAAACGTCGGGAGTGGGCCTGACGATAGCGGCAATAATGAAGATGACGAGAATGGCGTAGCGGAAATTTTTCCACATGAACCCCGCGCGTGATAATGCCCATCAACGCCAGAAAAAAAATAAGGATCGGCAACTCGAAGACCAGACCCATCCCAAGGATAATGCTGAGAAACAGCGATGTGTATTCGCCGATGGTGATCATGGGCTGGAACTGGCTGCCGAAATGGATAAGAAATCCCAGCGCTTGCGGGTACACGATTCTGTAGCCGAAGTATCCGCCGGTTGTGAACAGCGCGATGGTCGAAACCATGAACGGCACCACGTAACGCTTTTCGTTTCGATAGAGACCGGGAGAGATGAACATCCAAACCTGGTACAGGACAAAGGGCGAGGTAAGAAACAATCCGGCGAGGGCGGCGATCTTCAAGTAGAGGTTGAAGGGTTCGGTGGGGTTCAGGTAGACCAGGCGCTCCGACATGCCGTTAGTCTTTCAGCGCCTTCATAATGGGCTGCTGCATGATGTCGTAGATGGTTTCGACCTTCCCCAACAGGCGAAGAAGCCAACCGCCACGGCGGCAATGGAATAAACCAAGCGGGTACGCAGCTCCTCAAGATGGTCGAGAAAGCCCATGGTGGGCATGGAGTCGCGCTTCGGGTCGTTCCCCAGAGCACGCGTCAGATTTTCAAACATGAGAATCCTGCGTAGTTGAGGCAACCTCTGACTCAGGCGCGGAGGTGGGAGGCACGGCGGGAGGTATATCGGAATTCTCTGCGATCACGTTCGCAGTGGCTAAATTCGAAGTGGCTAAGCTGCCGCCAGCGAGGGTCGCCTCGGCGGGAGCAGCTAAAGTTGCGCGTGATTCGTGGGGAGCGGCTTCACTTGTTGCGGGGTTCAAGCTAAGACTGGCGACTGCACCCGGGGGTGGTGCGGCGGGAGGCAGAATTGTCTGCTTCTTTTCGACCTCCAAATGCGCGATTTCGGTTTCGATCTGCGACTTAAATTCATTCGAAGCGCGGCGAAGCTCGGCGAGCAGACGGCCGGCCTGGCGGGCGATCTCCGGTAACTTCTTCGGCCCGAACACGACCAGGGCCAGAACGAACAGGAAGATCGTCTCGGAAAAGCTCATGGGTTCATCATAATGCGGGAGTGCGTAGGCGGCAATGTTTGGAGTGCGATCTACGTCAAACCTGTCTATTTGATGGCAACCCTTCGGCGACAATAGGCTTTCCGTAGGCAATCACGATCCAATTGTTGGAATCGAGATCGGGTCAGCCTGTAAAAGTGGAACCCGGCGGCGCATTGGCGCATCTCAATAACAGGCGGTATAGGACGGTTACTGACGGTGACCTTCCCGGTTCGCGGCCGTCTAAAGTGGTGATATACTGCGTGTATTCAGTGCGCTAGCTGGGGACGCTCGAGATCCCTCAACCGAAGGAAATATTCAAAATGGCACGTAGTTCTCGCCGCTCACTCTTCCTGGTAATTTTTTTCTTGCTTGCCTGCGGCTTTCTGGGGATTCTGTTTGCCCAGCGGACGGGGCAGCAGGCGTCGTCTTCCTCGAGCGATTCTGACGTTAAGGACAGCCTGAAGCAATTTACCGACGTCTATGCGGTGATTGAGGACAATTACGCGGAGCCCGTGAATCCGGATAAGGCCATCTACAACGGCGCGATTCCCGGGATGCTGCATGCGCTCGATCCGCACTCGAATTTTTTCGATCCCAAGTCTTACGCGCTGATGCGCGAGGACCAGCGCGGCAAGTATTACGGCGTGGGTATGACCGTCGGTCCGCGCAACAATAAAGTGATTGTGATCTTCCCGTTTACCGGAACTCCTGCATATAAAGCCGGCATTCATCCCGGCGACGTGATCATCGCGGTCGATGGGAAGTCCACGGAGAATATGAGTACGCCGGACGTCGCCGATCTGCTGAAGGGGCCTAAGGGAACAACGGTGCACATCAGCATTTCGCGCGAAGGCGTGGAGAAGCCCATGGAGTTCACGCTGGTGCGGGATGAGATTCCTCGCTATAGCGTGGATGTGCATTTCCTGATCCGGCCGGGCATTGGTTACATGCATGTGACCGGCTTCAACGAGACGACCGAGGAGGAAGTCTCGAAGGCGCTGGATGAGATGGGCGACCTTAAGGGACTGATTCTTGACTTGCGGGGAAATCCCGGCGGGCTGCTGAGTGAAGGCGTTGGCGTGGCTGACAAATTCCTGAAGAAAGGTCAGCTCATTGTTTCGCATCATGGCCGCGCTTCTGCGGAAAAGCGTTATGTGGCGCAGCATGGCAATGGCGGAAAAGATTATCCGCTGGTGGTGCTGGTGAATCGATTGACTGCGTCGGCGGCGGAGATTGTTTCCGGCGCGATTCAGGATCATGATCGCGGCTTGATCGCAGGTGAAGTAACGTTCGGCAAGGGGTTGGTGCAGACGGTGTATCCGCTTTCGGAGAATACCGGACTGGCGCTGACTACGGCGCATTACTACACTCCCAGCGGACGGCTGATTCAACGCGATTACAGCAACATTTCGCTCTACGATTACTATTACAACCGCGATGCGGAGTCAGGCAGCAATGCGAACCGCGAGGTGAAACTGACGGACAGCGGGCGCACGGTTTATGGCGGCGGCGGAATCACGCCGGATGTGGTGATTCCTCCGGTAAAGGGTAATCACTTTCAGGACACTCTGCTGCAACATTATGCGTTCTTCAACTTCGCCAAGTTGTATGTGGTGAATCATCATCCGACGAAGAGCTTCGAAGTGGATGACGCGATTATGCAGGATTTCCGCAAGTCGCTCGACGAAGCGAGCATCCCTTACACGCAGGCCGATCTGGTGGATAACAATGACTGGATCAAATCGAACATCAAGGCGGAGATTTTTGTGGATGCGTTCGGTCAGGATGAAGGCTTGAAGGTTCGGGCGGAATCGGATCCGGAAGTACAGAAGGCTCTCGAGCTTTTGCCGCAAGCGAAAGCGCTGGCCGACAATGCCAAGAAGATTGTGGCTGAGCATAACAGCGCGGGGGCTTTTAACCGGTAATCTTTTTTAGCGCAAGCGGCCCGGATGAAAATCCGGGCTTTTCTTTTGGTAGCTGTGCTTTTGGTTACCGGGGAGCCTTGCAGTTCATTGACTTCGCTATTGGGCTGTGTGAAAATCCGCGTCAGTGGTGCCTGAAAATCGCCCGGGCGAGGGCGGTTGCGCTCTGCGAAGTCCGGTTTCATCATAATGAACAATCATCTTCAAAGACGTTTGCAAGCGGCTGCTGGGTTCCTCGGCCCGGCGGAACGGATTTGACGCGGGTGCTGTTGGTTTTGGCGATGGCTTTGGCGGTGACGGCCGGTTTGACTGACTGGCGTTGGCGCCGCATCCCGAACTGGCTGACGGTTCCGGGGCTGCTTGCGGGCGTTGCCGCGAATGCGGCCGTCAGCGGACTGAACGGGGTGAAGACTTCCCTGCTGGGCGCGGGATTGGGGTTGTTGCTGCTGTTGCCGTTTGTTCTCTTGCGCAGTCTGGGCGCGGGCGACTGGAAGTTGGCGGGAGCTTTGGGTGCAATCGTGGGACCGGGAGCGCTGCTGGATTTGCTGATGGGCTCGATTTTCGTCGCCGGTATTATGGCCCTTGTCCTGATCATCTACAAGCGGCGGGTTAGAGAGACTTTTCGTAACATCGGACGGATGCTGAGGTCGATGTTAACGTTTCGCATGCCTGGAGCTGAGGTTTCGCTGGATAATCCGCAGTCGCTGAAAATTCCCTACGGAGTGGCATTGGCTCTGACCGCTTTACTTTTCGGAATTGGCAAGCTGGCGGGAAGGCTTTAACCATGCTGAACACGCGATGGGTTGACTTACGGAACTTTGCATGGAGCATCGCGAACGATACGCGCGGCACGGAGATTGTGGAAAGTGCCTTCGTGCTGCCGATCGTCTTCATGTTCGTGATCGGCATCATCTGGTTTGGCTTGGTATTTCTGATTTACGGGACGCTCGCACAGGGAACGCGGGCCGGGGCGGAAGCCGCTGTGGCTCCGGTTTGCGCGACCTGTGGGACGACGCCGAGTCCGGCGGCGAGCGCGCAAACGGCGGTCTACAATGCGCTGGCTGCGGCGCATTTGAATAAGAACAATCTGGTTCCCTGGGGAGGGACGTCGCCCAAGTGGACTGTGCCTACGCTGTGCACTTGCGGTACGGCGACGTCGAGCTCCGCGTGCGCGACTGCGGCCCCCTGCGACACTGGCGTCACCGACGTTTGCGTTCAGGTGAATGTCCAGTTGTCCTATCCCAGCCAGGGTGGGGCGGGAACTTGCGGTGTGTCGGTGAGCGCCCGGTATCAATATCCTTATCATTTCAGTATTCCTCTGACCACGCTGGATATTGGGAATGTGCTGGTTCCGGGGCAGGCGCAGATGAGGGCGGAGACGCAATGAAGTCAGGCGCGAGTCGGCGGATTAGGTCGATCGCGCCGCTGAGGCACGGCTGGGCGGACGATTGCGCCTCGCAGGTGGTGGAGTTGGCGCTTTCGCTTCCGGTGCTGGTGCTGTTTGTCGTGGGGATTTTTGATTTCAGCGGGGCTCTCACGCTGAAGCAGAAGCTTACCAACGCCGCCCGCGAAGGCGCGCGCGTGGCTGCCGCCGATCCGGCGAGCGACATGTATGCGAGCGTTCCAGTGGCAGTGAGTGATGCATTTCAGGTGGTGGATAATTATCTGCTCTCGGAGAAGATCAACGATTGCGGCTTGTCTGGTGGAGGCACTCCGCTGACGCCGACGCAGAGCGGGCTTACTTGGACTTATACCTCAACTGGTTCCTGCCCGGGGACTGGGATCACGCTAACGATTAACCGGGGATATTCGCCAGCGGCGGTGAGCGGCGTTTACCTGATCGGCACTTACGTCACCATCAGCTACGCCTATAAATGGCAATTCAATAGTGTCGGGGGTCTGGTGGGAACAAGGTTTCTTGGTCCGAGCACGATTAATACTGCCGCTGAGGCGTTCAACCAGAACTGAGGAATTTCCATGCTGCCACCGCTGATCCGCCGGACACGAAAGAATGTGCCGGACTTGCTCGACGCAGCGGGGCTTCACCATGGCGATCGTCGCGATCAGCATGGTGGCGATTATTTCCATGGCTGCGCTGTCGATCGACATCGGCACGCTTTACGAGGCCAAGGCAGAGGCGCAACGCGCGGCGGATGCGGCGGCCTTGGCGGCGGCGCAGGTGATCTCGACTTCCGGGATTACGGGCGATCCAACGAATGGCCCAACTGACGGAAGCTGGAGCGCGGCTTGTGGGGCGAGCGGCCTGGCTACCTTGGCGGCTACGAACGTGGCCAATCAAAACTTGATTGGCGGAAATGCGCCTTCCAAGGTCACAGTGAACTACGGCACCAGCGCTGGTGTTGGGACGGCTACGGACTTGCACCGGCTTGGGGACGGCTTTCGCAGTGAACCCGGTAGTTCAGGTTTATGTGCAGCAGGCCGACGTTGCCAACTTTTTTCGCGCGGATTTTTTCACTGATCCCGGGCGGCACCTTTTCGAACTCCGGCGTGAGCGCTACGGCGGCGGCGGAGGCTTTTAATCCTTCAAGTTCGAGTCCCATGATTCCCGTGCAGCCACGCTGCGTGAAACCGTGGATGGTTCCAAATCAGGATCCGGGCAACGGAAGCTGCCCGGAACGTGTCCGACTTTCGTCAGCGCGTCAACCGGATCGCTCACCACACCCGGCACTTCGCCGACCGGAGTGATCGGCGAGACATTTAGTCTCGTCCCAGACTGCGGTGGGTCCAGCGGACGCCGGCGTTCTCGACCGTGCACTCTGGCGAACGCTCCGCAGGCAAATGTTACAGCCAAGACTCTGAACTACGTGCCGGGTCAGGTGTCGAGTCCTTCCGTCGCGATTGCTGCCAACAGCTCGATCAGCGCTTGTTCGGAGGCCAAAACCAGTGATTATGCGGAAGCGGTTGCGGGCTGCGACCAAAGCACCGTATATGCTTGCGGAGTTAGCGGAGCCAATACGGTGGACTTAACAGAAGACCCGGGACCGCCCCGGAACGATAGCACTAACGCGGCGGCATGCCTTATAAACGCGAGTGCAAACGGACCCGACCGAGGTCAGGATGTCCTTGCGCCAGACGACCCGCCGGCGCCTTATACCTACCCTTTTCAAATTAACGCCGGGACGAATAGCGCTTTGCTGACTACCGGTATTGCGAGCGGCAGCCGGATCACGACCAGCCCTTCCATCGTCTCCCTGCCCATATACGACACCACGCTGATTAACCCGACCGGCACGACTTCAGTAACGATTGTGGGTTTCCTGCAGGTTTTTATCAATAGTGTCGATAGCACAACGGGAAATATTACTGTCACTGTAATGAATGTTGCCGGGTGCGGCAATGCGGTGGGAAGCGGAACCACTCCCCTGTACGGAACCTCTCCCGTGCCGGTGCGGCTGATTACGCCGCCTGTGGCGGCGACGCCGTAATCCGCTTTGACACTTCTTGTCTGTAATTTAGTTTGCCGCTTGTCGGCTTCGCCAAATCGAGTCCTTAAAACTTGGCCTTAGTCTGGAACGTCGTTAGTCTGCGGTGCTTTGGTCTCGGGCGCGGCGGGTGGAACTGGTTGGACTGGAGGCTCGGGCTCACCATTATCCTGGGTGGGAGTGGGCACCGGCGACTGGGCGCTATAGACCGGCGCGGTTCCTTCCGGTCGCGCGCTAAGGATTACCCGATCGAGGGAGCGAGGATCGTTGGCCGAACTCAAGATGAGGAAGTTGAATTTTGAGCCATTCAGCAGGTGAGACAAAACTTCCGGCGCGGGCGCGGGACCAAGTGCGGCCACTACTTTTTCCTGCTCCGCTCCTGCCGGGATAGCGATTTCCGCTCCGGTGCGCTGGTGCACTTCGAAAAGAACTTCCGACAGCGTGGCCTGGTTGGAAGTGATGGTGAGTAGCCCAGCCTGGAATGTGACCACCAGCGGAGGCGGCGGTGGTGCCGGCGCGGGTGGTGTGATTTCCAACGACCTGACGTGATAGGTGGTATTCACCAGTGCGGCTGGCGATGGCGAAGTAGTGGTTCTAGAAGTTTGTGGTCCGCCACTCCCAATCTTGATGATTACAGTTCGGCCGGAGGGAAAAATCTGATACGCCTGCGGACCGTTTAAATCCAGCACCACCCGTGTGACTGGAGGCTTCGACGAAAACAGGCCTACGCGCACACTCTTGATTTCTTCGCTATTCAGTGTTTGATTTCGCAGTTGAGCGCCAGGAACGGCGTTGGCGAAGTCCACCACCAGACGATCGGGATCGGTGAGGATTTGCGCTTGCGGGGCCAGGCTCTCGCTGCCCTGGACCTCGATCTCGAGCGGATTCTGTTTGCTCAGCACCTGCAGGCTGCGTACCGAGGGCGCCGCTTGCGCTTGCCCCAGGGTTGGCGCGAAAAAAGATACGACAACCCAAACCAGCAGGCTGGCAGCGGCCCTGAGGGAGGGATTCATAAATATCCTTCAATGCTATGCGAACGGAATACGGTGCGCTATTGCGATTCTAGCAGCGTCCAGGAGTGGCGAGGCTTACGAAAGGACTACGCCTTCGAGTCGATAGTTCCTGCGGATGGTTGATGAGTGAGCCCCGCAGATTAGAAATTTGTGGCGTTTAGATATCAAGCGCGGAGCTTGCGCCGCGCCCAGTAGATGGCCGCCAAGCCAGACACAAACATGATCCACGTCTCAGGTTCGGGCACGACCCCGGGAGAGCCACAGGGGCCTCCTTTTTTCTTTGGGAGGCTCACTTCGCCCGCACAACAACCCGCCTGGACAGTACCGTTTTTCTTGACCGGCCCGCAAAGCGAAGACTCGAGCGGCGGCGGGGCGATGGGTATCCAATTTCCACCCACAAAGGGGTCGTACAAAGCCAACGGGCCTGCTGGCCCCAATCCCGGAGCCGCTGGCCGCTGCAGAAGTGCGGATTGGAACGGAGCAGGAGGAGACTGCATTGCGGTGCCGCCGCCCGGTACGATGGGCTGATCGAATTTTTCCGCAGGAGGCTCGGCACGCGAGGTAGCTTGCTGCGGCAGTTCTTCCACGCGGTTGGCGCAACGGGTGCGAGCCGCCATGCGCCCGTCGGTGATTAATTTTTCGCCTTTGTGAAGCGTGACGCGGTGGCGGGTCCAGTAAACGTGATTGCCAATCCGGTAAGAGAGGTAAACCGTCCTGGCCAGCGTGAGCCGGACCACGCGCGCGTGATCATAATCGAAACCAGCGTAGTGCGCGGCCACGACGGGATCATGCTCGGCCACCCACTTCAGCTCTTTCGCATCCTGCACTCCACCCGGCACCAGGGAATACGGATACACAGGACGATCAGCGGAGGGCTGCGCCTGGGAAAGAATCTCATTCATTTCGACGACGCGACTGCGACTGAGTTCCGACTGTTCAAAGCTGGGAACGGCGGACTGACGCGCGCGAAATAAAGAGGGACTGAGATACTGCAAGGCAACGGCGGAGGCGGCGACAGCACATGTCGCGAGAGTTACGAGGCTGAGCCAACGGCGAATGCTTCGATTGCGGCGGTGCCGGCGGCTGCGACGGCGCCGTATTTTCTGGACGTTCCCTCCTACGGGATCACTCACTCACTGCTCCTACCTGAGGCGACGGCCTTGGGCTCAAAACCGGCAGCACTCCCCCGCGGACTTAGCCGCAGTTGGAGCGCCACATCGCGACTTGCGGATCCAACAAACGAAAGAAGATCCGCGTTAATGTGCCGACCATGTTAGCAGAGTGAGAAATGGTTTGCACAATATAAGTTGTGGATTTCTCAGTAGCTTCCCAGATTCGTCCAGGATTACTTCCTCGCAGGAAGGGTGGGCGGCAAATGCTCTGGTGAAGGGACGGGGTCGGCGCTCTCGAGCCAAGCGGTATACCAGAGATTCAGCAGCATCTGCGACCCGGCGGCGAGGCGGTGAGTAGTAAATTCGAAGGCCTCGCGAGAACCTTTGCCGTGAAAGCCTCCTGCCTTATCGATTGAGTAGACTTTTTCGACCAGCGCGTGGGACTGTCTCAGGTAAGTAATGTAGGCCGCGAAGGGATCAGCCAGTTTTTCGGGAGTGTGCACCAAATCGACAAAATCATTTGCCGAGATGTTCGCTCCGACATAGACGGTTTCGAACTGCGCGTGGATCTCATGCTGCGTGGTATAGCCGTTGGGATTCGGTCCCACCCAGCCGTTGTACTGGATCGTCGTATGCAACGGCTGTGAGCCATCGGCGACGTAATGGCCCAGCCAGGCCGCATAGAAAATGATTGCGTCCTCAACCGGTTTGGTTGGCTGATGATCCGCTTTTAGTTTGCGGTATTCGCGGAACCCTACTTTTAATCGCCCGTAAACTTCCATGGTGATGTAGGGCTGCAGGCCGACGTGTTCGGGAAGGTAGTCATCGGGGTGGTCGGTGGTCGCGGCGCGCTTCTCGTAGAGCTTGCGATAAAATTCGTAGCGTCCAAGCGGCAGAGGATTGAGCCAGTCGACGCGCTCCAGATCGATGAAGTGATCCGGTTCCTGCGAGTTTTTAAGCGCGAATTCTGTAGGGCTGCGCCAACGGTCAGGCTCAGGTCCGAGGTAAGCAATCTCGGCGACAGCTCGACGTAGAAAACGTGGCATGCTGGCAGGAATTTTCTCCGCCGCAACACGGTTTACGTAGATGTGACCTTCGTTGCCCCAAGCGATCGCGGAGTTGGATTGCAAAAGAATGAGGGCGATCAGCAGGCAACTGATCAGCCCTCGTTTGAAATTATCCATTTTCATTTTCGAACAGGTTATTTAACCAGCTTTATCGTTTCGCAACAATGCGTCTTAGAACGTGAGGTGCAATGCCATCTGGATGAATCGCGGGCTGCCAATCGTGTGTTGCAATACGCCAAGATTGCCTGCCGGAGGAAATGAATAGCCATACGGCGGACCACAGCTATAGCTCGCGGACGGAGGATAACAGTACCCGGGGTTAAACTCGACACTATTGCTCGGAATGTCGAAGCTGGGGTGGTTAAACAGGTTAAACACTTTCAAGTCGTACTTCAACTGGAAGCGTTCGGTAAATGCGAAGTTCTTGAACAGATCGAAATCCCAGCGCTCCTGGAATGGAGCACGGAAAATGTTCCGGCCTCCTGAAGCATAACCGTTTTCGTAGTTGTCGCACACCAGAGTTCCGGAGCTAGAATCGCAGGGCGGCACGCCGTTTGTTCCCGGGGTGTAAGGGGCGGGAATGCCGAATGCAGCCGCATTCAGCACCGGTTTTTGGCCGTTCACTCCGGTCGTGCCTTGCAAGATAGGGTTGGTGGCGGTGGCGCCCACGCCGCCTACGGGAACGATCGGATTTGTAATTTCGTCCTGGCCATCGCCCCAGTAAATGCTGGCCGCGCCTCCGCTGTAATCGATCACACTGTAGGGCTGGCCGCTTTGCAGGACCGTGACGCCACTGATGCCCCATCCGTTAACCACCTGCTTGGCAAAGCCATTCGGAGAATTCCACGACGGCAGTTGGTAAACATAACTTATCTGTCAATTGATGAGTGCGATCGAAATCGGAGCTGCCGTAGGAGGAACGAGGGTTATTCGGATCGTTTCCGCTGTAGAAGAGACCGAGGCCACTCTGTTCGTCAAGAGTGTGAGAGTACGTATAGGAGCCGGTCACGGTGAGTCCATGACTCATACGCTTGGTGGCATGAAGCTGCAACGCGTCGTAGTTGGACATGCCGAATGCCCTGTTGAAATCTGAATTTGGATCGTAGCCGATGTAGGGAGTTCTCAGATCAACGTTGCCGGCGCAATATCCTACGGCCAAAGTGCAAACGCTTTCCGCAGCCACTCCGGGTACTTGCGTCCCGTAGGAATAGATCTGCTCGTTCGGACCGCCCCGCAGAGCGGGATTTTGCGGAGTAGCGATGCCGGCTTGATTAAAAGGAACAGGGATGGTTTCGTGTACGCCGTGGTTGCCAACGTATCCCAGCGTCAGAACCAGATCGTTCTTGGGTTGCCATTGCAAATCAAGAGTCCAGTTCTCGGAGTAAGGCAAGCTATTCTTAGGATCATAGCCGCCGAAGAAGAGCGGACTGCAGAACGATTCGCCAACCGAATTGCAGTATGGTGTCTCATTGTTAATCAGTTGGCTGGCATTTGGAACGAGTGCCTGGACGGAAGATAAGCTCGCGGGGGTGGAGGGGGCGCGGCAGCTACCGAACGGCTGGGCGAAGGTTGCGTTGTTTACGGCGTAGTAAGGAACGACGAATGGTTCCTCGACGGTCACACCGAAAGGACCGCTGATTCCTCCTCCGGCTGGCGGAGAAAGCTCGGTGAAATACTCGCCGCGATCGTAATACATGCCGAAACCGGTGCGGATGACCAGTTTGTTATTGAAGATTCCCGGACTGTAGGCGATACCGATGCGCGGAGCAAAGCCCCACTGCCGACCGGTAATTGTGGAGTCGCTCACCCCGGGCGTACCGAAGGCTTTGTTGTTGCCGGCAACGACGAGCCCGATGTTGTTAATCGTGTCGGAAGCTACGTTGTAGGAATAGTTCTGGGGATAGAAATTGGTGAGCAGTCCATTTTGCTCGTAGAGAGGACCGTCCCAATCCCAGCGCAGGCCGATATTGACGGTCAAATTCGACTTGACCCGAATCGAATCCTGGCCGTAAGCGCCGGCTTGTTTAGCGCGGTAGTGGCGGTTGCTAGCGCCATTCAGTATTTCGGAAGGATCTTGGCCTGAGCATGAAGCATCGCCTGCATTGGGACTGCAGACATCGCCCAGCAGGAAGCCAGGGAAATCCTCGAAGTCGATGCGCGCTACATCGTTGTTCTTGTTGATTACGTTGAGCTGAGTGAAGTCGTAGTTGAAGCCGGTAGCGAAGGTATGGCTGCCGTGAACCCATTTCAAATTGCTTCCGGCATCGTATTTGTTCTGGAAAATACCGGCGTTGGCGAAGTTATTGGTGGGGCCGATGGACAGGCTGTCGGTGGCCGATCCATTGTCAGCGTACTTAATGTTGATGGAAGGAAAAAGACTCAGACCGGGAAGATTTATTCCGGCATCTGCGGGAGTTAGCGACTGGCTGGTGGTAGCAAAAGCGTCTTGCCGAACAAACCCGATGCGCTGTTCCAGGGTCATGTTGGGCGTAATGGCGGTGGTGTTATCAAGGGAAACAGTTTGGCTTCCCGCTTTCATGGTTTGCGGAAATCCCAGGAGCTCGCTCTCGGCGAACGGTGTGCTGTTGGGGTCGCGCTGGTAGTAATACTTCGCGGCCAGCCGATCTTTGGCACTGAAGTTGTAATCGATGTTGCCGTTTACCTGATCAGCGGTGAAGTGCGAATTGGGGCCCTGGACAATCGTATCTGCAAACTGGCTCTGCAGGGCATACGCGCTGGCCGGTGACGCGGGGCTGGGAATGAAATAGCTACCGCCGGGCGCTTTTGCCTGCAATAGTGCGAGTGCCTGCGGCGTAATTTGGCCGGCGGTAATGGTGGTGTTGAAATCTTTATTCACCGCAGCGGCGATACTGGCGGCATCCCGCGCGTTGGTGAGATCGGGCGGAACGGCAACGTAAGAAGTCGCCAACAGCTGATCGCTGACACGCTGACCCTGGTAGGAACCGAAGAAGAATAGCTTATCTTTTTTGATCGGACCGCCGATGAAAGCTCCGAAAACATTGCGGTGCATCTGGGGCCGTGCCAGACCGTTGTAGTTAAAAAACCACTCGTTGGCATTCCATCCCGTTTGCTGGTGATACTCATAGGCGCCGCCATGAAAAAGATTGGTTCCGGACTTGGTGGTGAGGCCGATCTGTGCGCCGCTGTTGGAGCCTTGCGAGGCGTCGTACATGGCGGAGTTGACGTGCATTTCCTCGATGGTCTCGGGAGGTGGTGAAGGCAATGCCTCGCCGATGGCGCCGTAGACAGAAGTGCTGGTTACAATTTCTCCGCTGGGATTATTTCCGTTGCCGTTCTCGCCAATGTTCACCGCAACGCGGCTGGAGGTCACCTGACTGGTCGATTTCCCATTGAAGATGTTGGTCGCATCAATTCCGTTGACAGTGAAGTTGTTACTGGTGTCGCGCTGTCCGTTGGCCCAGATCGCTTGATTGCCCAGCCCAGCGTTAGTGCCGGCGGTGTTCAAAAGATCCGCGCTTACACCGGGGCTTAGAATTGCCAACTGGGTGAAGCTTCCCGTCCCTAACGGAATATCGTTGATTTGCAGTTCGTTTAGGGTGTAGCCGGTAGTGGTGTCAGTCTGGTTCAGCAGCGGGGTGGCCTCGACCGTGACTGTCGATGACACAGCGCCCGGTTTCAGACTGGCGTTCAGCGTCGCCGTGCGATTGCCCTGCACGATGATCTGCGTATAGGCCTGTGTTTGGAATCCTTCCTTGGTGAACGTCACTTCGTAATTTCCGATTGGAAGATCGGAGATGCTGAAGTTGCCGTCCGACTTGCTGGTGGCGGTGACTTCAAGGTTGGTGGCCGTGGCGCGGGCTTTAATACTTACGTTAGACACGACTGCGCTGCTGCTGTCGGTGACCGTACCGTTGATGGCGCCCAGGGTTTGCTGGGCGAGCGCGAGTTGCGATGAAGAACTGAAAATAGTGAAGAAGAAAAGGATTGGCAGTAAGCGACCAGAAAAAACTGCAGTCAGTAGAGCGGACGACCGACGACCAGAGGTCACAGGGGAACCCTCCTTTGGAAGGACTGCATGTTATAGCAAAGGCGGCAGCCGCGGTTCAAGGCGCGCAGGTTAAAAAACGATGAAATTCGACCATTTTTTTTAATAGCGAGCATTCGGAACTCGACTGCCACCCTAATGGTGCAGGAGCTTTCGCGGACTCGGTTGCGGCAAACTGCTGGCGGAGGCGCAAATGCTCGCCGGATGTGATGGTTTAAGGGATATTGGTGAGGTGTAGCCTGCCGATAATTTCGGCAACGATCTCTGCCGGAAGGACGTCGGCGTCGATGATTACCGCGTCTTTCGGCTCTTCGAGGTCTGCTAGTTGGCTCTGCAGCATGGGTTCGGTCATGAAGTGTCCTTGGCGCTGGCGTAGCCGCTGATGCAGGACTTCGGGGGACACTCGCAAGTAGACAATGCAGACTTCTGGCGAGACCAGCAAACTATCCCGATAAGACTGCTTCAATGCGGAACAGGCGAGTACAGCATTTTTGTGCGCAGCGAGCCAATCCGAGATCAGCGCGCGCAATGCTTCCAACCAGGGGGTGCGATCTGCATCGGTCAGCGGAATCCTGTGGCGCATCTTCTTGACGTTGGCTGCGGAGTGGTAATCATCCGCGTCCGCGAATTGCCAACCCAGCTGAGAGGCCAGCAACTTTCCTACGGTCGTCTTCCCTGCCCCGGCTACACCCATCAGCAGAAGGATCACTGTTTCTCCGTTTTCGTTTCCCGTCTCGTTTCTGCGTCTCGTTTCTGCGTCCTGCGATTCGCCGTGTTATTCTCTCAAACCTGTCAGGAAAAGGGATTCTCATGCCGGTACCGCAACCGCTGACCTTGCTTTGCATTACGACGTATGAGAAGGGGCAGGATTTTATGCGGGAGTGCAAGCGCCAGGGTTGCCGTGTGTTGCTGGTGACGGCGGAGAAGCTGCGAGATGCCGACTGGCCGCGGGAATGCCTGGACGAGATGTTCTATCTTCCCAATGAAATTCCGCTTGCCGATATTGTGCAGGCGGTGACGCACCTGGCGCGGACGCAGAAAATCGACCGCATTGTGGCGCTGGATGAATTCGATATGGAGACGGCCGCGACGTTGCGCGAGCATCTGCGCGTGCCCGGCATGGGCCTGACGACCATGCGGTATTTTCGTGACAAGCTGGCGATGCGCATGCGCGCCCTGGATCACGGAGTGCGCGTGCCGGATTTTGTTCCGGTCATCCATCATGATGATATTCGCTACTATCTCGAGCATGTTTCCGGGCCTTGGGTGCTGAAGCCGCGGCAGGAAGCCTCGGCCATTGGGATCAAGAAGATTCACGCGGCGGATGAGCTGTGGCCAATCCTCGAACAATTGGGGGACAAACAGTCTTCTTATTTGCTGGAGCAGTTTGTTCCCGGCGCGGTGTATCACGTGGACTCGGTGGTCTCTGAGAATGAAGTTGTCTTCGCCAACGTGAGCAAATACGGCAAGCCGCCCATGAACGTAGCCCAGGGCGGAGGAGTTTTTACGACGTATACGGTGCCGCGCGGAAGTGAAGCGGACGCTGGCTTGCGGGAAAACAATCGGGAATTGATTGCAGCGCTGGGACTGGTGCGAGGTGTGGCGCACGCGGAGTTTATTCAGGCGTATGAAGATGGCGAATTTTATTTTCTGGAATGCGCGGCGCGAGTGGGCGGGGCTTATATCAACGAGATGGTAGAGGCCGCCACAGGCATCAATCTTTGGCGGGAGTGGGCGCGCATTGAGATCGCTGGAGGGGATGGTTCCTACAGACTTCCGGCGGTGCGCGAGGAATATGCGGGCGTCGTTCTTTCGCTGGCGCGGCAGGAAGATCCGGACACTGCTGCCTACAACGATCCCGAGATATTTTTGCGGATCAAAAGGCATCATCACGCCGGGTTAGTTTTGAGGTCGAGTGATCCGGGGCGCGTGCCGGCGTTGTTGGAAAGCTACGCGCGGCGCTTCGCTGAGGAGTTTATGGCGGTCGAGCCGCCGCGGGACAAACCGACCGCGTGAAGGAATTAAAAAAAGACTTCTGGCGAAACGTGGAACCGTCGACTGAGGCGCCGAATGTGTTCCGTAGTGAGCTGACGCTTTCCATGAAGAACTTCAGAAATAATGCTGGGTGTTCCGAAAACGTCCAATAGATCTTTCTGCTTCAGGTTGTTCGCCAGAATTAATTCGCGCAGCACATTCACGGGATCAGACGACTTGAGTGCGTAGTGCTTTTCCTCGAAATCTTCAATTAGGAGCGTAAGCAGCTGAGCCATGCGCTTTTCGGCCGCACTCAATCGGCTGCCCTTGCGGTCCAACTCTTCGAGCATCGCGATGTAGCGTTCGTTCTCCACCTCGGTACGAATGACGGCCGGCAGCGTGGTAGACAATAACGATGCGTATTCCGATCGAACTGCGGTCGCGCTCATTGCTTCCAACCTCCGCGGTCGTACTGGGCATGGGTCAAAACGTGGCGAATGTATATGCGGCCAAAGGGGTAATTAATCTCGGCAATTAAGCGATACTCATTTCCCTTAATATTGAAGACCGTCCACTTGCCGACCGCATCAGCGCTCGAAAAGGTCTTACGGACATCCATGAGTGTTTTCCATTCTGCCTTCTTGGCAATGCGAAACCAGGCGTCGAGCGGGCCCTCAAGGTCGATGTGCCGTGAAGCAGCATCTTTGAGCTTCTTACGGCTGATGACATGCATTAGGCTTTGAGGTAGTTCGCATTCTGCGAATATTATATTTCGCAAATCGCGAAGATGTCAATAGAGCTCAAAACGCGTCAATCCCGGTCACGCTCTGGCCGATGATGAGCGAGTGCACGTCGTGCGTGCCTTCGTAGGTCTTCACCGATTCAAGGTTCATCATGTGGCGCATGATGGGATAGTCGTCGGCCACGCCGTTGGCGCCGAGGATGTCGCGGGAGATGCGGGCGCATTCCAGGGCCATCCATACATTGTTCCGCTTGGCCATCGAGATGTGTTGATGCTCCACCTTGCCGGCATCTTTCAATCGTCCGACTTGCAGAACGAGTAATTGCGCTTTGGTGATTTCGCTGATCATCCAGGTGAGCTTGTCTTGCACGAGTTGATGCGAGGCGATGGGCTGGTCGCGCCACTGTTTGCGGAGGATGGAATACTGCAGGGCGCAATCGTAGCAGGACATGGCCGCGCCGATTGCTCCCCAGGCTATGCCGTAGCGCGCTTGATTCAGGCACATCAGCGGAGATTTCAGCCCGCCAGTTTTTGGCAGCAGATTTGATTCCGGAATGTGGACGTCCTGCAGGGACAATCCTGAAGTGACTGAGGCGCGCAGCGACCACTTGCCGTGAACATCGTCGGAGGAGAAACCTGGACGATCGGTTTCCACCAGGAACCCGCGAATCTTGTTGTCTTCGTTTTCCACTTTGGCCCAGATGATGGCGACGTCGGCGATGGTGCCGGAGGTGATCCACATCTTCTCGCCGTTGAGGATGTATTCATTGCCTACTTTGCGGGCGCGGGTGAGCATTCCACCGGGATTCGAGCCGAAGCCGGGCTCGGTGAGACCGAAGCAGCCGAGCTTTTCGCCCTTCTGCATGGGCGGAAGCCAAGTTTGTTTTTGTTCTTCAGTGCCAAATTCGTAGATTGGATACATGCAAAGTCCCGACTGCACGCTGACGAAGCTGCGCACGCCGGAATCTCCGCGCTCGAGTTCCTGGGTCATCAGGCCATATTCGACGTTGCCCATGCCGGCGCAGCCGTAGCCTTTAAGCGACGCTCCGAAGAAGCCGAGATCGGCCATGGGCTTGACCAGTTCGCGGGGAAAGCGGCCGGCGCGATTGCACTCTTCGATGATAGGGATGAGGTTGTCTTCAATGAACTGGCGCGTGGTGTCGCGCACCAGGCGTTCTTCTTCAGTGAGGAGTGAATCGAATTGAATAAAATCGACGCCGCGGAATTTGATGGCAGACATGAGGAGTCTCCGTGAGCAAATGAATCTCTAACCTAGGACGGATGAAACGGCTAGAGGTTTGACCGCCAGCAGAATCAGAGCGCGCAGAAGGGCAAACATATGACGGTAGCAGGAGTGAAGAGTGGGGGTCAACGCGCCCGCGGATGGTTGTAGATGCTCAGTTTGAAAAGCGCAGCTGTGTACCTACGGGAGATCCCTCGTCCCGCTGGTGAAAACGCGGGACTTCGGGATGACGCCGCAGGCGCGGCGTTGAAGATTTTCAAAATTGAGCCACTACAGGGAGTAGAAGATCGCTCGTTTATCCGAGGAAGACCGTAGAACCAGCGAAATAAATCGGTAGGCGCGATCACTCATCTGGGATAGGCATCTTACATGGCGCTCGATCCCATTCAATGAACTGCAGGAGTGAGAATAGATATGACGCGCCACGTCCAACTCGTTGTCTGCATGGCTGCCATGCTGTGTACGGAGGCGGCATTCAGCCAAACGTCCCCCACCGAAGTTAGAGGCAGCAGTGAAGCTGCGGTCAGCACGGCTCCTGTGGCTTATGTGTATGTCTCGAGCAACGTTTCTACGAGCAATCCTGAAATTTACGCTTATGGTGCGGGATCGAATGGGAAGCTGACTCCGGTGGCAGGATCGCCGTTCAGCGCAGCGATTGCTTATGGCGGCTCTCTGGCGGTAAACGCAAAATATCTTTTTGCCACGAATGGAGTGGATATCACTTCATTCGCGGTTGCGTCCGATGGGGCGCTTCATCATGTTGCCGCGAGCGATGCGCAAGGGTTTAATCAATCCGATTGCGGGGGGCCGGTAAGTTTATTTCTCGATCGGAGTGGCGCCACTCTGTACGACGAAGACATCTATAGCGACTGCGCCAACAATGCTTACCAGTTTTTCGGCGTCGGCGCTTCGACGGGCGATCTGAGTTATCTGGGAACGACGGCGCGTATGACCCCGGAGTTCGAAGTGCCGTTGAGCTTTGTGGGAAGCAACAAGTACGCGTACGGGGCGAGTTGCTACCACTGGAACCAGGTGATTTTCGGGTTCGCGCGTACGAGCGATGGCGCTCTGACTTCGCTAGATATCGCCCCCGCGATGCCCGATGCGCAGAATGGAAACTTTTATTGTCCTTATTTATCGGCGGCGGATGCGGCGGACCACGTGGTCGTCCCAGTGCAGCCGATGAGCAATGCTTCGTTCGAACCTTCGGGCGCTTATCAGCTTGCGATCTATACGGCAGACAGCTCCGGAAACCTGACTACGAGCAGCACATATTCGAACATGCCTAAGGTTTCAGTGGCGAGTGTCACGAGTATTGCTCTGTCACCGTCCGGGGAGCTTCTCGCGGTGGGTGGAACAGCGGGGGTGCAAGTGTTTCACTTCAACGGCGCAAATCCGGTGACGAAGTTCACCGGACTTCTCAACAGCGTAGAGATCGATCAAATGTCGTGGGATAACGACAATCACCTTTATGCCATCAGCCAGTCGGCTGGAAAGTTGTTCGTGTTTACGATTACTCCGACCAGTCACAGCCAAGTTACGGGATCACCGTACACGATCACGAAGCCGCAGAACATTAGCGTTCTGGCGAAATAGTGGAGTCGACAACCATACGACTCAGCTTCGAGATGGCCGTCAGGATGCCAGCACGAGAAGGAAGGCTTTACTCGCGATAGGCTTCTTTGATGTGGGCGCGAGCTTTTTCCGCGGGAGGGGTGGTGGCATTTTCGGCGAGGACGATCTGATATTTCTTAATGGCCAGATCGCGCTGCTGGAGCTGGTCGTACATTTCGCCGGCAGCCAGATTGGCATTCTGCAGAGTTTCGGGATCGGGAGCGGCAACTTCGCCGACGAGTTCGTAGGCGGCAGCGGCTCCGCGATAATCTTTTTGGCTGCGGAGTAACTCACCCAACGCCCAGGCAGAGATCTCGTAGTGCAAAGCGCCATACTTCCCTTCCCGTCCGGTTTGCCAGACTCTGCGATAGGCGGCAGCAGCCTCCTCAGCGTGGCCGCTGGAGCGCAGCAAGTTGGCCTCTTCGAGCGGGAACAAATAGTTTCCGGGATAGCGCGTGGAGAGGTCGTGCATGAGGTTGCGAGACTCGTCGTAACGGCGCTCGCGGCGCAGGAATAAGGCGAGAACGACCTTGGCATCTACGCTATTTTCTCCGCCACTATTGGCTACTTCGCGCAAGTATTGCAGGCCTTTTTCCTTGGTTCCGCTTAAACCGACGAGAGCCACCGCCGCCTTCACGCTCCAAGGCAAGCTACCCATCACATAGTTGTGCGCACCCACGACCAGCTTCGCGTCCACGTAGTTTGGATCCAACTCAAGAACGCGTTCGTGATCGCGGCGTGCGCCCACGGCGTTGCGCAGCGCGGAAAACCAGGCTCGTTCGACTAATGCCGTGTAGAGCGAGAACTGCGCACGGGTGACGCCGCGCGCGTACAGCGCATCTACATTATTTGGATCGTCCTGGAGTTGCTGCTCTTCGAGGGTTTCGGCGCGGTCGACCAGCTGCTTGATCTGTTCCTTAACCTTGGGGTCAGCCGGGCGGTGCGCCTGGCCGATAAAGCTGTCAGTGGCGTACTCGCCTGTGTTCATGGCGCCCATGCGGTAGAGTTCGCGCATCAGGGTTGTGGAGAGAAGATGGTTGACGGCAGAGGGGTCGTTGGGATGACGATCCAGAACCTTCTCGAACTCCTGGATCGAGCGGTCGTAATCCATGTTGTAGAAGTGATCAAAGGCAGTGTCCACCAGAGGATCATGAACCGAAGAAGGAGGAGTTGAAGCGGGTGCGGCGACGTGGGTTTGCGCGCCAGCGGGTTTCAGCAGCAGGCAAAGGCCGGCGATGCACAACAGGCTGGCGCTTAAGAAATGAGCTTTCGCAAATGTCCGACGCAACTGATCCCCGCGGGTGTGATCTTGATTCTAGTCTAACCGAACTTGAAGGTGCTGACGGCGGGGAGTGGAACCGAGTTTCTTAGGAGAAACGCGGGGAGAACCACCGATGTTATGGGGAAGATACGGGGAATTGGGTTAGCGTTTGAAGGAGGGGTCCGGTAATTTGCCGAGTTCAAGTCGGTATGAGCAGATGACGGCGGTAACCGGGGCATCTTTACGCGAGTTTGCGAGTAATAATTGCGCGAAAATCGGAGCATGGCGCAGCTAAGAATTTGCAAGTACTTGAGTTAGAAACATTTTAGCCGCCGGGGTTTTTGGCTGTTGGTTTGCCTTAACGGAGATAAAGTCCTAAAGAGTTTTTCTAGCTATGGCTGAAGTAGTTCACGATGCGCAGCAAGAATTCTGGAGGCCACCGTCAGCACTCGACACGGTGGCCGAAACAAAACTTCCGTTATTGTCTTCCCACGATTTAGCAGATACCTGCCAGGGTTGCGGCAGCGAGTTCATGATTGGAGCGCGGTTTTGCCACACTTGTGGATTGAGCCGGCCCGCGCTCGCAAAAGTGGATACGACCCTGGAGACGGCGGTAGCCGACATCTCAGGAGTATGGGCCAGGAGTGTGGCAACGGCCTTGGCCGTAACCGGATCGGTGGCTCAGGCGTGGCGAGAGATTGAGTTTCCGGGCTGGCTATATTATTTACATTTCCACGAGATCAAGCGTCGGGTGGGTCTGCCGACGGCGGCGCTGGTCGCATTCATGATCGGCCTGGGGTGCGTGGCGGGCGCGCTGGCAGTCAGCTTCTTCTATCACGCATCGAATCTGGCGGAGTTTCAGGCGATCCAGATGTGGCGCATTGAATGGCTGCTGGCCGCGACAGCCTCATTTGTAGCGGGAATTCTGCTGAAAAAACCTTCGAACGATCGCGACTAAATTCCCTCCCGGCGATTTTTCCAAATCTTGGGCTAGCGCTCGACCTTAAAAACTTAAGCTTCGCTTCCTGAGCCGGCTGCGCGACGCTGCTGGTGCATGCGGTAGAGATGGTGGACAGGTCCGGTGCCGCGACCAAGAGGATGACCGGCTGCAATTGCCGCGGTGACGTAGGTCTTGGACAGGAGGGCAGCCTCGGGTAGTCCGCGATCAAGAGCGAGGTGACAGGCCATGGCGGTCGAGAAAGCACATCCCGTGCCGTGGGTGGAGTTGGAGCGCTGCCGTTCGGCCTTGAAGACCTCCTGCTCGATTCCTCGTTTGCTGGCAAAACTCAAGAGATCGATGGCTTTGTCCAAGTGGCCACCGGTGATGACCAAGGCGCGTGACCCCATTTCATGGAGTTTGTTTGCGGCGGAGCGCATCTGGTCGAGATCGGTAACTTTTAGTCCGGTGAGGAGAGCCGCTTCGTCGACGTTCGGGGTGAGCACATCGGCCAGCGGAATCAGTTTTTCGACCAGCAACTTAATGCCAGAAGCGTCGAGCAAGTCGGCTCCGGAAGAGGATTTGAGGATCGGGTCCAGGACGATGTTTGGAAGCTTCAAAGACCCAGCCTTGCCGGCGCTCTGGCCCAGGAAGTCGGCAACCGCGCGGACGACTTTGCCGGTACCAAGCATTCCAATGTGGACGGCGGCGATGGGCATATCGGCCGCCAGTTCCTGCAAGGTTTCCGTTATCAGAGCGGGGTCGACGGCCTCGACGCGGCGGACGCCAGCGGTCGATTGCACGGTTATGGCAGTGATGCAAGCGATGCCATAGCATCCATGGGCGGCGATGGTCTTAATGTCGGCGGTCACACCCGCGCCGGAGGCAGGGTCGAAACCGGCAATGGTGAGGACTATAGGTGGTCTTTCAGCCATGATCTGGGAGCCTTGGGACTGAGACTTGCTCCGTGCAATGACCAACAGAGTGTCTCACGGGTTGAGGGGAAGTCCGGAGAACTTGTCGAAACGGGCGGCTGGGATCAAAAAAAATCATCGGCGAAGACGGCAACCCGGCGCGTAAAGAGCTGGCATTAAAGAGGTTATGCATAGATTGTTCCCAAGTCGCAGATTCTATTGGAGATGAAAATACTTCTTTGCCTGCGGCTTATCACGTAGTTACTATGTAATAAACATATAAGCCTATTGTTTTGATGAACATGATGCACTTATATCATGATAAACAACAAGTTACGTAAGATATCGATTACTACCAGGTCACTATAGACCACGTACTTTCGGATTGACAAGGTGCCGGTAGACCCATACGATTCAGAGATCGTTGTTAACGAAAGAGCCTAGCTAGGACGACTTTTTGAGATGCGAGGAGAACTGAATGCGAAGACGTATAGCTCATGGACTGATGATCGGCTTGCTGGTCGTCGGGCTGGGAGCGGCTCAGGGACCGAACAACTCGGAGGCCAGTTCAGCTCCAAGTAGATCCGCCCAAATCAAGCCCGGAATCCAAAAACAGGCAGGCAAAACTAAGCCTTTTCAGGTGGGAACAGCCTCCTGGTACGGTGAGTATTTCGACGGGAAACCCACCGCCAGCGGCGAAGACTACGATATGTACGACATGACCGCAGCCCACCCGACGCTTCCCTTGGGAAGCTATGTGCGGGTGACGAACCTGCGTAACGGACGAGCAGTGGTGGTAAAGGTGAACGATCGCGGACCGATCGTGGAGGGCCGTATTATCGACCTATCCTACGGTGCGGCGCAGGCCCTGCAATTTCAGCAGCGCGGCTTGCAGCGGGTCCGGCTCGACATCGTGAAAGCCGGAACATCCCATCACCGGCCCGTTTACCAGACGATCGCCGCCAATCACCCTCTGGCGGAATTTCGCTAGACGCCTTAGACTGCTAGGGATGCAGACTACTCTGCCCCCTCTCATCCCTGGCAGCGAGCAACAGAATTCTCTGGTTGCCGATTCTCTAAAAAACGATCCACGCCGAAAGCTGATCGTGGCGCTCGACGTTTCTACGGCAGCGGCTGCGCGTGAAATCGTGGCGGCCATCGGGGATTCGGCATTTACCTATAAAGTCGGGATGCAGCTCTATACCGCCGAAGGTCCGCAGCTGGTGCGGGATCTGGTGCGCTCGGGAAGACGAGTATTTCTCGATCTGAAGTATCATGACATTCCGAACACGGTGGCGGCAGCGGTACATGAAGCAGCGCAGCTTGGTGTGAGTATGCTAACGGTTCACGCTTCGGGCAGCGCTAAGATGCTGCGCGCGGCCGTGGACGCGGCGCGCGCCGTTAAACCCGACCTGGTGGTCCTGGCCGTGACCGTGCTCACAAGCATGGACGCAGACGATCTGGAAGAGATAGGGATTCAAGGAACCGTGCAGGATGAGGTGGTGCGCCTGGCCACTCTGGCGCTGAAGAGTGGGTGCCAGGGGATCGTCACTTCGGCGCGTGAAGCTGCCAAACTGCGTGCGGAGCTGGGACAGGATTTTGCCATCGTCACTCCGGGCGTGCGCCCTGCAGGCGTAGGGCATGGCGATCAGGTGCGCGTGGTTACCCCGGCCGAAGCGATTGCCGCGGGTGCAAGTCATATCGTGGTCGGACGGCCGATTACTGAGGCGAGCGATCCGGCGGCGGAAGCAAGAGCCATCCTGGCTCAGATTGACTCCTAGAAAAATCTCTTCCCAAACTTACACAACCGTGTACGATTGCTTCGGCTTCAGGACCAGGAGCAAATTCGACAGATTGATGTCGATGAAAGCCGCACGGTGCCAAGCGGTCCCCCTTCACGTCATTATGAGGAGAACACATGCCGCAAACGAGTTTCTGGCGTGCAGTTCTGATTATTGCTCTCGGCCTAGCCATCGCCAAACCCGCTAAGGCAGATAGTCTGAGCGATGCCGGCAGAAACATCGTCATCGGAATTGTGGCGGTTACCGCGGCCCTCGCGGTAGTCGTGACCGTCGTGGTCATTCACTATTCGAAAAAGCGAACGATCACCGGATGTGTCCAGTCGGGAGACAAGGGAATGAGTGTCACCGACGAGAAGGACCAGCAACTTTACATGCTCTCGGGCAATATGATGGGCGTTGTATCTGGTAATCGGATGAAGTTACAGGGAGAAAGGATAAAACCGAAGGGTGCCGACAAGACGTTTGTATGGGAAGAAAAAAACGTGATCAAAGACTTCGGCGTCTGTCAGCCCCGATGATCTCCTAGTCGGGTGCAGACTCCTTGCCGATAGTCTTCCGCAGTTCCTCCGCCGACCCATTCAGCAGATTCCGTAGCACTGCGACCTCCGCGGCAATTCCAGTGCGCAGCGCTGGATCCACGTCAGGGGCGAACAGCGGAGAATGGTTGGAAGGTAGCATTGTGCCGTCGGCCTTAGCCTGAGCAAACTTTTCCGGATCGGCTCCGCCGAGGCTGAAGTAGAAACCCGGGACTCCCTGCTCGACAAAAAACGAAAAATCTTCTGATGGCGTGATCGGCGGCTCGATCAAAACATTTTCTTTGCCCAGCGCCGACTGGAGAACCACATTCAGTCGCTGCGCCAGGGCAGGATCGTTGTACACAAGATCGGTACCTTCAATGTGCTCAACCAAGGGCGGACGCGGGGCATTTCCCGCTTCGGCCTCGGCCTTGGTGATTCGCGCAATCGCCGCCAGCACTTGCTTGCGCACCTCCGGGTTGTTGGTGCGAACGGTCAAACCCAACTCAGCCTGATCCGGAATGATGTTGTTCTTGGTGCCGGCGTGAACGTAGCCGACCGTGACCACCGCCATTTCTCCGGGCTTCACTTCACGCGAGGTAATGGTTTGCAGCGCCAGGATGGTTCGAGCAGCGATCACAATTGGATCGATAGCGGTTTGCGGCGCCGAACCGTGGCCGCCCTTGCCATAGATTGTGATGCGGAGCGAATCCGCATTTGTGTTGTAGACTCCGGGCGTAATTCCTACCATGCCAGCGGGAAGCGTGTTTCCAACGTGTAGAGCCACAGCGACCTCAGGCCGGGGAAAGCGCGTGAACAATCCGTCGGCGAGCATCGCTTTGGCGCCGCCGATTGTTTCCTCAGCAGGCTGGCCGATCAGCATCAGAGTTCCGTGCCAGGTATCTTTGCTGCGCGCCATAATCTCAGCCGTGCCCACGATGGAAGCCATGTGCAGGTCGTGCCCGCAAGCATGCATGACAGGAACGTCGTGACCTGCGTCATCTTTAGCGTGGACCTTGCTCGCGTAGGAGAGCCCAGTCTTCTCCTCGACAGGCAAAGCATCAAGTTCGGTGCGCAACATGACGGTGGGCCCTGCACCATTCTTCATAATCGCGACAATGCCCGTACCGCCAACGTGCTCCGTCACGTCGTAACCCAGGCTACGCAAGCGTCCCGCCAACTTCGCGGCGGTTTGGACCTCATGCGATGAGAGTTCGGGGTTCTCGTGCAAATCGAGATATAGAGAGTGCGCGTCGGGATAGACGCTCTCAACTACCTTCGAGCTGGGAGCCTGAGCAAACGCCGGAACAACCAGAGACGCAAGCAGAAAAAGTTTTGCCAGTTTCATCGTGCACGGATCATAACTGGTGCTTTCACACGCTGCAAATAATTTTGCCTGCAGTAGCTTTGCGAACCGAGTTCCGAAAACGGGCAGCGCCGAAGTTGACTACTTCGATTCACGGTTTTGCACCGCGCGGGCGGGTGTACAATCGTCGTAGAAAGCACTGGTTTGCGTCCTTCGTTTGCAAGCTCGAGGTGCTAATGAACGTTCATATCAGTTACCGGCTTCACAAAACTCCCGCCGTAGAAAAAGACATCCAACATCAAATCGAAAAACTGCGAAAACGACTGCAGGTTTTCCGTCCGGAACTCGTTCACCTGAAGGGCATGGTGGAAGAAGCTTCGGCGCGCGAGGGCACCAGCGTTTCGTTGAATCTGCGCCTGCCTTCGGGTCAGATGGCAGCGCAAACCGCGGCTACAACTGCGTCTGCCGCGGTGAAGACTGCTTTCGAGGACCTGCTGCAACAGGTTAATAAGCACAAAGAATTGTTGCGTTCCACGCACAAGTGGACGCGCCGGCAAACTAACGAATCCCGCCGGAAAAATATTGGCGTGCCTTTTGAGAACACTCTGGCCGTAGTTTTTCCGGCAACAGTTTCTGCTGAGGACGTGCGATCCTACGTCAACGTAAATCTTTCGCGCCTGGAGCGGTTTGTGGAGCGAGAGATTTATTTCCGCGAAACTGCCGATCAAATTGTGCCGGATTCAATCTGCAAGGAAGAAGTAATTGACGAAGCCATCGCCGCCGCGCTGGGCGGTGATGGGGAAAACTCCAGCCGCGAAAAACCGGAGCGCCTCGCGCTAGAACCATGGCTGTACCGCCTGGCCCTGGATGCGCTCGATCAGCTATCGAGGCCGGAGGGAACGAACGGGGGCGCCGTGCGACTGGAAGAATCGGCGCGCAAGCCGAATGTCAGAGCCAGCGACGAGCCCGAACTGCAATTCCACCAGCCTGACGAATTGATCACAGAAGAAACCATCATTGCCGATGACCGGGTAGCCACGCCGGAACAGATTGTCGGCTCGGATGAAATGGTGCGGCTGATCGCCTCCGCTCTGCGCGATGTACGCCGCGACCATCGCGAAGCTTTTATCCTGCACGCCGTCGAAGGCTTCGGGGTCGATGAAATCTCCGCGATCACCGGCAATGCGCCGGAGCGGGTGTTGAGCTCCATTTCTGCCGCGCGCGATCACTTGCGCAAATCGCCCCAGTTTGCTGGTCAGTTCAAGGGACGGTTCGCCAATACTGGGACCGCGTAAATTTTATTCCACAGAAAGGGACTGACCTCGAATGATTACTCGCGAACAGATCCAGGAATTGGCCCAGTTTGAAGATCCGGAAGGCAACGCCCTTAGCTTTTACTTTCAGCCCACAGCGCCGCGCAACAAAGCGCATAAGGAAGATGCCATTCTTACCAAAGATCTGGCTCGCGAAGCGGTGCGCCAGTTGGAGAGTAAGAGTAAAGAGAAAAGTAAAACTGAATCGGCGCGCGCGGATGTTGACCGGATTGTTCGCCTGGCGCAGGAGTTGCGCGGCAACGGAGTGCATGCCAAGGCGGTTTTCGCGTGCTCTGCGCAAGGCTTTTGGCGCGAGTATGATCTGCCCGCACAATTGAGCGGCACACAGCTTCTGGTTGACCGGCATTTTCACTTGAAACCTCTGGCCCATTTACTGGGCGCATTTCCCAGTCTTGGGGTGGTTCTCGTGGATCGCCATCGCGCGCGCTTGTTCGATCTGCGTTTGGGCGAACTTAATGAACGCGAAGGTTTTTTTCATCCGCTCTCGCGCCGCGGCCGCAGTGATGGGTTCGCCGGTTATGACGGAGGTCATGCCGAACGCCGAGTCGCCGATGAGGCACGCCTGCATTTCAAGTTTGTCGCCGACTTTATTCAGGATGCCCTCGAAAAAGGGCTTTTTGAAAACTGGATTCTGGGCTGCCAGGAAACTCACTGGACGCAGTTCGTGCAGCATTTGCATCCCGATGCTTCGCAGAAGTTGCTTGGCCGGTTTTCCGCCGAGGTAGCGCGGGTGGGCTTGGCTGAAATTCGCAGGCAGGCGGAGAAGATTTTCGCCGACTGGCAGGAGCGCCGCTGCGCCGAGGCGCTTCGCGAAACCATGAGTCAGGCTCGCAGCAATGGCCGTGGGGTCACTGGATTGCGGCGTGTGCTGCGGTCATTGGAAATGGGTGAAATACAGACCCTTCTTATCGGCGAAAATTATGTTGCACAAGCCGTGGAGTGCACCGGTTGTGGCCACCTCGATGCACACCTGGTAAGTTATTGTCCGGTGTGCGGGCGCGAAACCCGCGAAGTAGTGGACGTGGCGGAAGCGATATTGCCTTGGGTCATCCGGCATAACATCGAGCTTTTTTATGTGAAAGACGATCCCGAGTTTGACAACGTGGGAAACATCGCCGCCCTGTTGCGCTTCCGCTCAGCGCAGGGGAATAACAATGTGCAGCCAATTACGGAAGCGCGAAAGACCAAGTCCCTCGGCCGCCAGACAGGATTGGTGGGGCGATACCGCGGCGCGGCCAGCGGGTAGGACTACTCCCAGGCAATACCCTCGCACCCAAGCAGCTCTGTGCGTGATATGCTTCCCGCTTTCGGGTAGGGAGGCGATTCTTGACTTTCTCGCGCCGTGATTTCGTTAAAACTTCTGTTCTCGGAGCAGTTGCTGTTGGAGTTGGAGCTGAGGCCCAGGGAACAGACGCCAAGGCTGACGCCGCCGTTCAAGATCGCAGTGCGCAATCTGGAACACCGAAGCGTCCTATCATTGTTTGCGCCAACAATGGCTACGCTTATCTGGAAAACGCATTCGCTTTTTTGAAAGGCGGAGGCGACACGCTCGATGCCGCGCTCAAAGTGGTGAGAGGTCCGGAAGATGATCCGAATGACGATTCCGTTGGCCTCGGCGGACTTCCTAACGAAGACGGGGTGGTCGAACTTGACGCCTGCTGCATGCATGGACCGACGCGGCGTGCGGGATCGGTGGGCGGCGTGCGCAATATCAAGAATGTGTCGCTGGTATCAAAGGCGGTGATGGATCATACCGGCCATGTGATGCTGGTGGGCGAAGGCGCAGAGCGCTTTGCCGTGGCGGCGGGCTTTCCACGAGAGAACTTACTGACCGAACGTTCGCGCAAGATCTGGCTACTTTGGAAAGAGTTTCACTCGAACGACGACTGGTGGGGGCCGGGACTCGACGATCCGCACTGGCAGCCTCCGGTGACCGAGCCGGGTAAAGACAAACCGCAGGCGGAAGTGTGGAAAGAGCGCGTCAAGAAAATGCAGGCGCGCGCTGCCGATCTGGGCATCGAGCCTGAACTTCAAATGGCAGCGGTGCGCAAGGTTCTCTTTCCACCTACGGGGACGATTCATTGTTCGGCGCTGAATGATAAGGGAGAGATTTCCGGCTGCACTACCACCAGCGGACTGGCGTTCAAGTTGCCCGGGCGGGTGGGCGATTCGCCGATTATCGCTGCCGGCTGCTATACGGATCAGGACGTGGGTTCGGCAGGCGCGACGGGCAGTGGCGAGGAAAATATCAAAGTTGCGGGCGCGCATACGATTGTTGAAAATATGCGGCACGGAATGTCACCGCAGGAAGCCGGCATGGACGCGCTGAAACGCATCGTCCGCAATTACAACGGCGACAGGAACAAGCTGAAATTCATCGATATGACCTATTACATCCTGCGCAAGGATGGGGCCTATGCCGGCGTTTCATTGTGGGAGGGCTATTCGAAAGGGCATCCGCATAAGATCGCGGTGCACGATGGAAACCTGCGCGCCGAGGTAACCGTGAGCTTGTTCAAAGGGTTCTCGCAGGAATTTCCCCCGTTCCCTGATATTCCTGAGGACCTGAAGAAAGGTTCGGAATACCTGAAGTAACCTGGCTACGCACTTCGGATGCTGGAAATGATGAGGATCCGAGGGTAGAATTTGGGGCAGGATCCAAGTGGGTGGAATTGGCATCTAAGTATGTGCTGGTGCGGTTTTGCAGTTGCGAGCAATGTGGGAAACGGCTTGCTGCGCACCGGCGAGAGTGAGATAATAGTTAAGCAAGGGGAGGACTAAAATGGCGACCAAGATTCCAGCAACGATCCCGGCGACTAAGATTCCCCGCAGTTAATCCTCCGACAGTGTCCCGAATTATGGGCGCACCGTGTTGATAAAGTATTCGGCAATTTCTTCCGCAGTGTACTTCTTCTCACTTTCTAAAAGCCCTCGCAAAAGCTGTTCCGTCTCCGCGGTGACCTTCAGTTTGGCCGGAGTATCGTACCAATACTCGTAGGGACGATTCGATTCGAAGTCGAGCACCGCGTAGAAGCCTTCCAGGTGTTGAATTGTGGGTGCTACATTCTTCGTACCGATCCAGGCCTGGAACAGGGTCCAAGCCTGCTGAATAGAATCCTCGGTGAATTCAACGACTGTGCCGGAGACCTCCGCGAATCTCTTTTCGAAACCTTCGAAGCTGTCGATCTCCTCCAGTTGATCGATGGACTCGCGCACCGCGCGATAAAGGGGACTATCCTCTTCTCCGAGGCAGGCCAAACGATGATTCTTCCAACAGGCCGCGGCCAGGGTTTCGCCTCTGAGATCCTTGAAATAAAATCCTCCGATTTCGTTGCGCGTTGCAATCATCTTTTTGCCGCAGAATAAAAGATAGAAGAACGCCAGCCTGCTGTTGGACTGTTTCAGGCTATCGGCGAATCTTTCGGCAGCCAGCGAAAGCGGCAAGTAGAACTTGGCGGCGTAATTGTGACTGATGGGAAGCATCTGCTTCCATGTCTCGGAGCGCACAGCTCGTTCTTGTTCCTGCGCGTGTCGCGCAATGTCGATGGCAGCCTGGGCCGTCGCCGCTCGTTTCTCCCGCCAGACGTTGATGGAATTCACGGCCCCTGTAATGACTGCACCCATCAGCAGGAGCAGAGCCGGAACGGCCAGGATCTTCAGGAGTTCATCCAGACTCAACCGGGCCAGCCAGGACGAGGCGACGACCTGATTCTCTCCGAGGTTTACGCCCTGGGAGGACGACATGGTGACCGCTCCGGTGGCTTTGTCGCTACTCACAACATTCCAGGTCACGATTGAGGTTAGAGTCGACGCTTTGTGAAGCGCCGTAGGCTTCAAGTAACCCTGGACGGTAACGATGGCTCCAGGGGCAAGCGAGCTGGCGATGAGGCTGTGAGAGGCGAGGAAGGCTTGCGAGGTTTCGCACGAGTCGGTGCGCGGTGGCAGCGGCGGCACGATACAGATCGGCTGAGTGTCGTCCAGCTTGTAACTATCGGGGAGTTTCCAGAGACCGATCGAGGTGACGGCGATGCCCGAGCCAATTCTTCCGTCCGATTTGTTTCTGATGGTGATGACGAACGGCAGGAGTTCGTCCTCACGAATTACATGGGACGAAATACTGGCACTCAGGGAAATCTCGGGAACGATGGACTGTGCCGCGACGAGAGCCGGGTGCAGAGGGATACACAGAAGGAAAGTTAGAAAAAGTGTGCGCGCAGGCGCTGAGATCATGCGGCCCACGTCCTTTCATCGAAGCATCAGGAGCTGAATCAGGCGAATCTTACTTTCACATCCGGCCCCTTTTCAAGATGGATGCTTTCGATAAATCGCACTTTGCCGGTTTGTTGAGTGAGGATGACTGACGAAGTTCGCGTGCCTTCGCCGAAGAAGCGGACGCCTTTGAGCAAAGCTCCGTCGGTGACTCCAGTGGCGGCAAAGATGAGTTGCTTGCCGGGGGCAAGATCTTCGGCTTCGTAGATCCGGTTCTTATCCTTGACGCCCATGCGGGCCAGACGTTCTTCCTGATCGGGTTTGACGACCAGGCGGCCGAGCATATATCCGTTGAGGCAACGGATGGCGGCGGCGGTAATCACGCCTTCGGGCGCGCCACCCGAACCCATGACCGCGTGCACGCCAGTGCCGATGACAGCCGCGGCGATGCCTGCCGAAAGATCGCCATCGCCGATCAGGCGGATGCGGGCTCCCGCGGCGCGAATATCGGCAATCAATTTTTCGTGGCGCGGACGATCGAGCACAATCACTACCAGGTCTTCCACGTCACGCTCTAATCGCTTGGCAATGTTTTTTAGATTGTCGGCGACGGGCGCATCGAGTTCGACTGCGTTCTTGCAGGAAGGACCGACGACAATTTTTTCCATGTAGCAGTCGGGAGCATTGAGCAGGCCGCCGCGTTCCGAAGCGGCGAGCACGGTGATCGCCCCGGGGGCGCCAGTGGCGCAGAGGTTCGTCCCTTCGAGCGGATCGACGGCGATGTCGACCTCGGGCACTTCGCGGCCATCGGTAAATTCCGCGCCGACTTTTTCTCCGATGTAAAGCATGGGGGCTTCGTCACGCTCGCCCTCGCCGATGACGATGGTTCCGCGCATCGGGATGGAATCCATGGTGCGGCGCATGGCTTCGGTTGCGACCTGATCGGAGAGTTTGCGCTCGCCTTGTCCCATGGTTCGCGCCGAGGCAATTGCCGCGACTTCCACCACGCGCAGAAATCGGGATGCCAGATCGCTTTCAATGTTTTGCCCGAAACTGCGGGCCTTGGCTTCAGGACGAGTTTGTGTGGCCATGGACACCTCCTCGGTCAGGCGGCCGCCGTCGCCGCCATAAGAGCACCGCGCATGATGATGCATTGGGCAGGGTCGCGTCAAGAAGGAGGACGCTGTAGAGGGAATGGTTTGGCAGTGGAGGAGGACATGGCCATGCGGACGTGTCCCCACGTGCGAGGCGATTGGTTCGACAAGTGCAAATCCTTTGCTCATTAAAAGCCTATTACTTGCTTGGTTAAAGACCTGTCAGCGGGATGAAATTTCGCGTTTGCGGACTGGCCTTGTGGCGTTTTTACTAATGACCTTCGGAAATCTACTCGAATGCGGTATGGGAACTCAGACTTAGTTCCGCACCGCAACCATGATCGGCGGCAGATTTTCTCGAGATTCATTATGGCAAGACGCAATCTTACATTTCGCGCCGCAAAGAACTCCTGTGCAGGTGTAGCACTGATTTTTCTAGGCCTGGCCACGATGGTCGGCTGTCAGGGCTTCAGCGCTGCGAAGCCAGCGACAACCCAACCGGCGCAAGTTGGCGGTTTAGTGTTAAGCGGCGCCAGTCTCGATTTCGGTAGTGTCACGGCGGGCACGAGCAAAACGTTGACTTTGTCTGCGTCGAATACGAGTGCGGCTCCCCTGAGCATTGCCAGCGTCTCGATTTCCAGCAAGTATTTCATGTTAAGTTCACCCAGCCTTCCGGCGGTGGTTGCGGCTGGCCAGAATTCCACGATCAGTATAGTTTTTACTCCCAACGCGGCGGGCCCCTTCACTGCCACGGCTTCCATTGCAAGTAGTGCCTCCGGAAGCGCGGCTACGGTTTCCCTTTCTGGAGCGGGAGTGAGCAATGGTCAACTCGTTCTCAATCAGACCAGCGACAACTTTGGCAATGTGACAGTGGGCAGCCAGGGCAGCCAAACCGTCACGCTGACCAACAATACCGCTTCGAGCGTAACGGTTTCTCAGGCGGTGGTGAGCGGAACGGGATTCAGCCTGAGCGGCCTTTCCAGCCCGCTTGCGCTAAGTGCCGGCGCGAATACAACCTTCAGCATCGTCTTTGCACCGCTATCCGCAGGCAGTGCGAGCGGCAATCTGGCGATCACTTCGAATGCGGTTGATCCAGCGTTATCCATGGCACTTTCCGGAGCGGGAGTTACGCCGGGCGCGCTGGGAGCAAGCCCTACGAGCCTCGAATTTGGAACGGTGCAGGTGGGTAACAACCAGGTCCTGTCAGAGACGGTGACGAATACGGGTGGGTCGAGCGTCACGATCTCTCGAGTGGCGGCGAGCGGCGCAGGTTTCGCGTTAAGTGGGCTCTCGACCCCAGTGACCTTAGGGGCGGGACAGAGCGCAAATTTCAATGTGACCTTTACGCCCACAGCGGCGGGCAGTGCCAGTGGAAACGTGACTGTTAATTCGAATGGAACCAATCCGAGTCTAACCATCTCGCTCGCGGGTACGGCGACGGTTGCAGCCGGGCAGTTAAGTGCCACGCCGGCTACCCTGGCGGTGGGAAGTGTATTCGTCGGCGCAAGCGGAACTGCAGCGGGAAGCCTTAATGCCACCGGGGCCAATGTTACGGTTACGGCCGCCAGTTCGAACAATTCCAGCTTCACGATAAGCGGCTTGTCGCTGCCGGCGGTCATTACGGCGGGACACAGTGCTGCCTTTACTTTGACGTTCAGTCCACAAGTTACGGGAGCGGCAAGCGCGACCCTCACATTTACGAGCAATGCGCAGCCGGTGACGACTACGGCAGCGGCTACGGGTACGGGCACCGCTGCGCCGACTCACAGCGTGAGCTTGTCGTGGGGCGCAAGCAGTTCGCCGGATATTTCCGGATATAACATCTATCGAGCCATCTACACGAGTTCTTGCGGCTCGTATTCGAAGATCAATGGATCTACGCTGGACACGCTTACCACGTATTCCGATGGCTCCGTAACCGACGGCACGAACTATTGCTACGCAACTACCGCGGTGAATTCCAGCAACGAAGAAAGCGGCTACTCGAACATCGTTTCCAATGTTCAGATTCCTGCTCCATAACCGGCTGTGATTTTCGGTTCGGCATTCCTCTGCTCAGTCGGTATTAAAACCTTTGTGTCAGATGTGTGCTTCGTCGTTCCCTTTTTTGCACTTCTCCAATAGGCGCGAGAGGAGCGCGTTTTTCGCGCGTAAACAGGCTATTTCAAGAGATTTTAATCATGCAGCGTAAGGGCCGATGTCCGAAGGGCCAAGGGTCGCGCTGCCCTGTCGAGACCTTTTCACTTCGCGGGATTAACTTCACACTGGTTGCCATGAGACTCCCCCGGTCCATCGCTCACTCCCTTTCTACCCGCGCCTTCTTCGTCGTCCTCGTTGCGGTCTATGCCACGACATTTTCCTGGGGCGCGCAAACCAAAATCCAACAATTAGCCTGCAGCCCTTCGACTCTGCACTTTGGCACCGTCCCAGTCGGACAAACGGAGACTCAGTTGGTCACGCTGACCAACACCGGGGCGAGCAGCGTCACCCTCACGGCGATGAACTTTGTTCGTGAAGGCCAATTCGGCTTTCCTGAGATGAGCCTGCCGCTTGCGCTGGCCGCGGGACAGAGCATCGACCTTAGTGTCACGTTCACTCCCACCGCGACGGGATGGGCTGGAGGGAACACGACGTTTCAGAGTAACGCTGCAAACCCGACCCTTCAGCTCCAGTTCGATGGATCAGGGGTAAAGAGCGACGCGATCGTCGCGAGTCCAGCCAGTGTTTCTTTTGGCCAGGTAGCGGTGGGGTCCAGTTCCACAAAAATCATTACGCTGACCAACGCTCGCACCTGGAAGGTATCAGTTTCCGGCTTCCAGACGATCGGAAGTGAATTTTCCACTAGCGCACCGAGCATGCCTCTAACGTTGGCTGGCGGGCAAAGCGTGACTTTCACAGTCACTTTTACGCCGCAATCTTCTGGCAGCGTTGGCGGAAGTCTTCTTTTTTCGGATCCTCGACTGAACGTACCTTTTTCGGGCACTGGAACCGCAGCCGTGGCTTCGAGCCAGTTGACGATCAGTCCCGCAGTGGTGAACTTCGGGAGCGTGCCGGTGGGAAGCACGCAGACCGAAACCATCAGCATGAGCGCCTCAGGAGCGCCGGTGACAGTTTCAGCGGACAGCAGCAGCAATTCGCAGTTCGCTCTGCAGGGGGCTAGTTTTCCATTAACCATCGCAGCCGGCCAAAGCTTATCTTTCAGCGTAGCGTTTAAACCGACCAGCAGCGGCGCGGAGTCGGGTGCGCTGGCCTTCGCCAGCAATGCAACCAGTTCGTCGGCTGCGGAATCGCTTACCGGCACTGGCGCAGCGATAGCAACCAGCCAGTTGACGGTAAGTCCTGCAGCGGTGAGTTTCGGCAGCGTGCCGGTTGGGACTACGCAGACGGAATCGATTACGATGAGCGCCTCGGGCGCGCCCGTGACCGTGTCGTCCGACAGCAGCAGCAATTCGCAATTTATCCTGGAGGGCGCTGCATTTCCGCTGACCATCGCCGCCGGGAAGAGTGTGACATTCAACGTGGCTTTTACGCCGACCAGCAGCGGGGCTGAATCGGGCACGCTGGCGTTTGCCAGCAACGCCAACAGTGCGTCAGGGCCAGCGTCGCTAAGCGGGACTGGAACCGCAACCACATATAGCGTCAATCTCTCGTGGAATGCCAGCAGCGACGTGGCTGGCTACAACGTTTACCGCAGCACCAGCGCCACCGGGACGTATGCCAAAATCAATCCAGGTATGGACGCAAATACCGCCTATACCGACAGCACAGTGGTTGCCGGTCAGACTTACTACTACGAGGCTACGTCGGTAAATTCGAGCGGTCAGGAAAGTGCACGGTCGACGCCACCGGTGGTGGCAGCGGTACCGTAAGAGTTCGAGATATGGAAGGGAAATTTCGTTTTCCCCTTGGGGAAGCATCAGGGTCACTCCTTGACGCTTCCCTTTTTACTTGTCCTTGAGAATTCTTGCTAACCCCGTAAAGCCCCTTGTCCTCTAAGCGAGATTTGTTGCAGGCCCTTCCTTTACCCCAGTTGGCCGAGAATTACAGCGCTCGCCATTCTCGACGCGGCAACTGCCAGAGATTGTTACTTCAGTCACATCCTGTAATCCCATAAAGTAACGCATGAAGATTACTGGCACGTAAGGGCCATTCTCCGGGTCCGGCATTTCCGTTAGTACTAGTACAGGTGGCCAATGGCGCCGATGACTAACGTTATGCTGACACATTTGATTGGCACGATCATTCGGCCGCGGGCGGCGATTCTGCTGGCAGTTTTCGCTTTTTGTGGCTTGGCCAATGCGCAGCAAGTTTCCATGGCGCTGCTGAGACCGGCATCGTTGGGAGAGCCATTTTCCACATCGACAACAACGGTCCATCCGGCGAGCATTCCAGAGACTACCAGCCATCGATTCTGGGACCGTGAAAACAGCTTTCTGTTTGCTGCCAATGCCGCGTTCAGCGCTGCCGACTTCGTCGTAACCCGCGACAATTTGCGCAATGGCGGCCAGGAACTGAATCCGGTCACGCGAGTATTCGCGGGCAGCACCACGGGTTTAGCGATGAATTTCGCCGGAGAAACCGCCGGCGTGATTGGACTCAGTTACTTCTTCCATAAGACGGGACATCACCGGTTGGAGCGCGCAGTCTCGATGTTGAATATGGGCTCCTCCGCGGCGGCTGTGAGCTTCGGACTTGCCCATCGATAAACTTTTCGGTGGCCAATGCAAGGCCATCGACCCGTCAGGGTGAGGCCAGAAATTTTTCGTCGCCACGGCGGGCAATCCAGAGACATAGAAATATCGCTCCCAGCGCAATCAGAAAGTAAATAATTCCACCCTGATGGTGCAGTCTTCCCGTCAAATAACTGGGATCGACGCGGGTTCCCAGCATTCCGAGAACAAAAATCCGAAGCCCATTCTTCACTACCGAAAGCGGGATGGCCACTGCAATAACGAGGGCCTTGCGCCGGGGAGAGCGTAAAAGCATTTGCGCAAGGACCATGGTTGTGACCACCAGCATCAGGCTGGAACGGATGCTGCTGCACTCGCGCGCCACCTCGATGACTAAGCCCGGTATCGTAATGATGGTTCCCTCCCGGGCAACCGGAACTCCAGCGATGGCGAAGAACACGTCGGCGGAGACAGCAGAACCTTCCTGCAGCAGGCGCACGATGGGGTCTAACAAGACCTGCGGAATCGGAACAAGCCAGAACAAGAAACAAAGAGGAAACACGGCGCGTTCGAAAGCAGAAAAACCAAAGGAGAAGAGAAAGGCGCCGATCCACCACAGGACCAGCGCCAGCATGTTCAAGGAAAGCCGCTCATCGGGATGAAGATGGACAACGCCGAGTCGTAAGGCAACAGCAACAGCCAGGGTCAATACCATCAGGATTAAGCCAAGCCTTGAACTGAGCCTCGAGCCTTCCGCAGGGGCTCTCCAATCCAGAAAAATCAACGTCAGGCTCACGGGAATGATCAGCAGGATGTGCGTGTATTCACTGTCGCGGTAGGCGAGGGCAAATGAGGAAACCAGCGGCCGAAACCAGACCGCCAGAGAAAATGCGATAAGGATGCAAACGCGCAACAGGGGCGGCCCATGGGAGACGAAATTTTGGTTCGATGTACGGGGCACGATGTAATTACTGCATCAGGAAATCATTGGTTCCTGCTTCTTCTTCATTAAGCAAGATTCCAACTCGCCAGGAATTATTTCTGGCCGTTCGCGGCTCGGCACAAAGGAGGCTCTTCCTCACTGTGCTTTCGCGGCTTATCTTTTGGAATTTCAGCCCGAGCTACATTGGAGGGACGGCTCATCATTCGTTTCTGGCTGATTGCCATCACTCTGTAATCGTATTTCTTATTATTCTCCACCAAGTCATCGGTACATGCGGTTTGCGGCAAGGGATGGATATTGATCCGTTGCAGTGGCTGGCGCTTGCCGTGCAGGCCGCGATACAGGCAATATCCGACGGGGTCAGGGTGCTTGGAGTCAGAAGCGCTGGCCCGCCACTTAAGAATTACGATGTGCTCAGTTTTGTCCGACAGGGGCACCACGTCCGGGCCCTCGGCAGGAGGGCAATCTGGAATGGCTTGAGACTTCGCGGGGGATTCGGATTGCCTGACTGTTTCTGCGGGTGGCGGGGTTGCGGGCCTGGCGGGGGAATCTTGCTTGCGGTCGCATCCGCCGGAAAACAGTGTGCCGGAAAGAACGAAAGACAACAGGAAAAAAAGGTGCGCCAGCTTTAAGAAGAATGGTCTCAATTGATTCGTGTTGTGATATGGCTCCGAACGAATTGCCAAGTTTTTCACCAATATGTTCGACCTACTTCTGAGAAAACGCTTCTTGCAGGTATCGGGTAAGCACCGCAGCCAGGCTCTCGAAGTGGGTGGTTACCATATCCAGGTGACTGCCGGAGACGGTCTCGACTTCGAAGTCGGCAGCCAACTTTGCCCAGACCGGCACCGGATCGCCGGGAAAGTATTCATCGCTCTCGCTCTTCAGGAATTTTATCTTTCCGCTGTAAGGGCGCGGTTGATACCGCGCTAAAGCGAGATAAGCTTTTCGTTTCACCTGCAACGTGGTGGCAGCAAGCAATAAGCGCGAAGCTTGAGGAGAATCAGGGTTGGGATCATGCCCGACCGCGATACCGAACCGATGCTTAAGGCCACCGATCACGTACGAAAGGGCGTCCGGGAAGGACCGTTGGCTCATCTGGGAGATACGGCGTTTCGTTCGCTGCAGGCCCAGCAGCAAGCGCTGGCTCCGGGACATCTGGCGGGGATGAGGGTAGGCATCCACCATTACCAGCAACTGAATATGTTTGCCCTCGTCCGACAAGCGCTGCGCCATCTCCAGAGCTATCAGGCCACCGAATGAATAGCCGATGAGGACGTAGGGGCCTTCGGGCTGAACCTTCTTTAGGTCCGCGAGATAGTACTGAGCCATGTCCTCAATTCGATCAAACGGCTCTTCCCTGCCATCGATTCCTCGAGCCTGAATTCCGTAGATGGGGTGATTGGTGCGAATATGCTTTGCGAGTTGCGTGAATCTGGCGCGGCCGCCCAAACCATGAGTAATGAGGACTGGCGGATGCTCTGCGCCGGCTTTCAAAGAAACGAAAGGAGAGAACCGCGGAAGGCTGGGTCCTTCGAGCATGGAAGCCAGGGCCGCGATCGTGGGAGCCTGGAAGATGGCGGCGGTGGGAACTTCCCTGCCGCACTCTCGAGCAATCTCCGCAAACAGTAAGTCCGCGGACTCAACGTTGCCGCCGATGTCGAAGAAATTTTCTTCGACTCCAATGGAGGGCCGTTGCAGTACGCGCTGCCAGATCGGAATCAGGGCCTCGACCATCGCAGAAGCGGTTGCAGAACCCCTGCCGCGATCGGATCTGGACGATTCAAACAGAGTCATGGAATCGCGTCTGTGCGCGTGTCTCGATGATACGATCCTGGGGCGCCGGACACTAGTATGGAGGAAGCTTCGGGGAGGATGCGGGCACACCAAAGTACTCACACAGTAGTGCTGGCAGAAACCATTTTCGTGTGGCGAACCGAATATGCTTCTTTCTTGTGGACTATGACAAGACAAGTCAGGCGATTTGACGATGTATGATTCCTAGCCGGAGGGAACAGTTATGCAAATCAGTCGAGGATGGAAATTCATTTATTTCATCGTATTGGCAGGCATGAGCGTGGCCAGCAGCCGGGTGCTTGCGCAAACCGGTTCGACTCCATCAGGCGAGAGGGCGCCACAGACTTTCCAGTTGATCCCCAGCCTGGATAAAGATTTGATGGATACGGCAACCGATCCCTGCGTTGACTTTTATCGTTATGCCTGCGGTAACTGGAGCAAGCTGCATCCCATCCCCAACGATTCTCCCTATTCTGATCAGTTTTACAATCTCGAACAATATAACCGGCAGGTATTGCACCAAATCCTTGAGACCGCGGCGGTGGCCAGCGGCGGGCGCGACGCGAATACGCAGAAGATTGGCGACTATTACGCAACCTGCATGGACGACGCCGAAATCCAAAAGAAGGGCATGGCGGCACTGCAGCCTGAACTGGAGCGCATCAATGCACTCTCCAGCAAAGATCAGTTGCCAGAACTGCTGGCACATTTTCAGCTCATCAACGTGAACGCTTTTCTGGGTTTTGGATCGCAGCAGGACTTTAAAGATGCAACGCGGGAAATTGCCGTGGTCTCGCAGGGCGGGCTGGGTTTGCCGGAAAAAGATTATTACCTGCGTACCGGGGAAAAAGACGAAGAGATCCGCAAGCAGTACGCGCAGCACATCGGCAATATGCTGAAGTTGCTGGGGGCGAGTGAGGCGCAGGCAGCAAGCGATGCGCAAGCGATTATGAAGCTGGAGACGGCGCTGGCAAGAGTGTCTCTGGATGTCACCTCACAGCGCGATCCGCACAACATTTATCACATGATGCCGGATAGCAGTTTGCAGGCGCTTACGCCGACTTTGAATTGGGAGCACTTTTATTCGGGAACCGGCGCCCCGCAGTTCCAGGAAATCAATGTGGCCGAACCGGAGTTTTTTAAGGGCCTGAATCAGGTGATTGGGGAAACGGATTTGCCGACGATCAAGGCTTATCTGCGTTGGCAACTGGTGCACTCGGTTCCGGGCACGGTATTGCCCAAGGCGCTGGATGAAGAAAAGTTCGATTTCGATGGACGTAAATTAGTGGGCATTCCCGAGCAGGAGCCACGCTGGAAGCGTTGCGTAACCAGTACTGACGGGGCATTGGGCGAGGCGCTGGGCAAGGTGTATGTAGAGCAGAAGTTTCCAGCGTCCAGTAAAGAGCAAGCATTCCAGATGATTCATGATATCGAAGCGGCAATGGGCCGAGATATTGAGGGTCTGGACTGGATGAGCCCGGAAACCAAGAAACTGGCGGAAGAGAAGCTGCACTTGATCGCCAACAAGGTCGGCTATCCGAACAAGTGGCGAGACTATTCCACGTTGACCGTGGAGCGCGAAGACGCGCTGGGAAACAGCTTTCGCGCGGCCGAGTTTGAATCCCGACGCCAACTGGCGAAGATTGGCAAGCCGGTGAATCGCGACGAATGGGAAATGTCACCGCCCACCGTGAATGCTTATTACGATCCCAGTATGAATGACATTAATTTTCCTGCCGGAGTATTGCAGTCTCCGTTTTTCGATCCCTCGGCGGCCGCTGCGTTGGATTATGGCCACATTGGCCTTTTCATGGGCCATGAAATCACCCACGGATTCGACGATCAGGGGCGGCAATTTGACGGTCATGGGAATCTTCACGACTGGTGGACCAAGGAAGATGCCGACAAATTCACGGAGAAGGCGCAGTGCATTGTGAACGAATACAGCCAGTTCAGCGTCGGCGACACCAAGATCAACGGCAAGCTCACACTGGGCGAGAATACAGCGGACAATGGCGGGATGCGCCTGGCCTACATGGCGTTTCTGGCTCACGCCGCAGCGCAGAGACAAGATCTAGATAAGAAGACGGCGAGTGGATATATGCCGCTGCAGGAGTTTTTTCTCGGATTCGCGCAGGATTGGTGCGCAGAGTGGCGTCCTAAACTGGAGCGACTGATCGCGACGACCGATCCCCATTCGCCGGACCGCTTCCGCGCCAACGGAGTTCTGGTGAATATGCCGGAGTTCGGCAAAGCGTTTGGCTGCAAAGCGGGACAGCCCATGGTTGCGGTTAAGGCGTGCAGGGTTTGGTAGCACGGGTTCGCACGTCGGAAATCCACGGAGTTGGCATAGAATCTGATAATATGATTTTATGAAGACTACCTTCATTAGCGTTACGGAAGCGGCCAGAAATTTCGCCGACTGCGTCAACCGCGCTCACTATCAGAATGTCACGTTTGTTCTCCTCCGGAATGGTGCTCCTTTGGCGCGCTTGGTGCCGGACAAAGCAAGACTCTGTTCAGGTCGGGACTTTGCGGAAGTATTGGCCGGCGCTGAGTTACCGGATAAGACCGCACGGGCATGGCGCCGTGACCTACAGGCCGCTCGGCGAAAACTCAAACCAGCGGTCGAGAAGTGGTAATCCTCCTTGATGCGGATGTCGTCATTCGCGGGGAGAAGGATATTTTCAATCTGGGGAGTTGGGTCGCATCGCGGCCCGACGATCAGTTTGAAATCGCCGCCATCACGGTGGCGGAACTTTGGCATGGCGTAGAGCGTGCCGTCGAGCCACAAAGGTCGAAACGCCGGCGATATCTGGAGACTATCGTGAACGCGCTCCCCGTCGTTCCCTACACCGAGCAAACCGCTTACGAACATGCGCGCATCTGGGCGCAGTTGCAGTCCGCCGGCAAAATGATTGGCGCTTACGACCTGATTGTGGCCGCCACCGCTTTGGAGCGAGGCAGCCATCTGGCCACGTTTAACAAGCGGCACTTCGCTATGGTCAAGGGACTTCACATCATCGATCCGCAATAAAGCGAGAGTTCTTGGTCTTGGCGCGACATAAGATACTCCACTTCCTGTTCAATTTGCGAGATGGCGATCGGTGGAAGATTTCCTTCGCGTAACTGCTGATTCAGCTGGGGCAATTTCGTTTGCTTGAATTTGGCCCACGCGGCAATACCGATTTTCACCCGCTGGCTGGATTCCTGGTAGACGGCGATTGCTTGCGCAGGTACGGCACGGTCTCCGCCTTCTACCACATGCAGAGCTGAAACCATCTCGACATAGCCATCTTGCAGGCCGGCTGGCTGCTGTTCCTTATTTTCTTTGTCGGAAAGAATTCCTGCGATTCCGGAACGGGCGTTGGCCACAGCCGACTTGAGAGATGGATTCTGTTCACCCAGCTTCTGTTCAACGTCTGCCAACTGTTTTTGCACTGAGCTGACTTCAGCGAGAGCGCGGCGGGCCTCAAGAGTTTCCCCAAATATTTGCTGACCGAGTTCCAGTTGCCGCTGAAGAACTTCGGGAGTTGCGGGCGAGCGCGGGTCCATGACTACTTTGAGGTGCTGGGTCTGCGGCTTTCCGTTGACCGTGAGTCTGACCGTATAGTCTCCGGGCACAGCCAGAGGCCCGCTGGGATTGCGCGATTCAGTTTCTTCGTCCGGGCTGGGTTCGCCGGAGTTTCCCCATTTAAGATTCCACACAAAGCGGTGCGTCCCGGGATTGCTGAGTACAACTTCAGGCTTGGGGAACCAACGCTCGGCAATTGGAACTGGCGGATGTTTTTCCGGATGCTTATCTTCTGAAGAAAATTTGCGGACCAGTTTTTGCTGCGGATCGAAAATCTCCAGCGTGACGTTGCTCGACGGAGACTTGAGGAAATAATCAATCGTCGCGCCTGCCGGAGGGTTCTCGGCGGTAGGCTCCTCTGGCGGAAGCGGGGTGCCGGCGAAGGAATCGTTATCGATCCGGTAGGCTGGCGCAGGTTGATAAAGATAGAACGAGTTGGCTTTTCCGGCTTCCAGTGCCTGACGAAGTGGCGTGATGTCGTCAAGAATCCAGAAGGAACGGCCATGCGTGGCAATGACGAGATCGTCGCCGTGAATGGTGAGATCGCGAACGGAAGTGACCGGGAGATTGAGCTGCAACGGTTGCCAGTGATCGCCCGCGTCAAACGAAACGTATACCCCGAACTCGGTTCCGGCGAAGAGCAGATCTTTTTTCTCGGTATCTTCGCGAATTCCGCGGAGGAAAGCGGGAGCCGCAATTCCATTCGTTATTAGTTGCCATGTAGCTCCGTAGTCGCGGGTGCGATAAAGGTAGGGAGTGCGATCGTCGAGGCGGCTGCGATCCACGGCCGCGTATGCCACCGCGGGATCAAAGTGCGAAGCTTCGATGAAGGAGATCTTGCTCCAAGGTGAAAGACCTGAGGGCGTGACGTCTTTCCAGTTTTTTCCGCCATCGCGCGTGAGGTGAATTAATCCAGTATCGCTTCCCGCCCAAATCAGATCGCGATTCAGAGCCGATGGTGCAATGGTGAACACGACGCCGTAGCCTCGCTGTTTCGCGTTCTCGATCGTTGGCGGCCCTTGCGGCTTGCTGTCTCCGGTGGTTTGCGTCGATCCGGTGAGGTCAGGGCTGATGGCCTCCCAGTGCAAACCGCCGTCCATCGTCTTCATCACATATTGTGTGCCGAGATAGAGAGTTGTTTTGTCTGCAGGAGAAAAGACCAGCACCGGAGTCCAAGGATCCCTATATTTACGCTGATCGATCTCGGAGCCGAATGTAAGCGCCGGCCATGGAGCAATGTTCTGGCTGAGTCCGATGCGCCTGTCGAAGCGGTCCACGGTGCCGTAGGTTCCGCTCAAGTAAATGATGTTCGGATCCTTGGGTTCGAGCGCGATATAACCGCTCTCGCTGTCGCCTGCGGGAAACCAATCACGTGGGGTGATTTGACCGTGGTCGGTGCGGCTTGGAACAGCAGCGCTTCCACTGTCCTGTTGCGCGCCATAGACAATGTATGGAAATTGATTGTCGGTGATCACGTGATAAAGCTGCGCCGTCGGCTGGTTGTACCACGTGCTCCAGGTCTGGCCGCGGTCGAGACTGACTGTGGTTCCCTGATCTGTTCCCAGAACCATGCTGGCGGAGTTTTTAGGGTCGATCCAGATCTGGTGGTAATCATCTCCACCGGGCGCACCACGGACGATCGAGATGGTTTTTCCGCCGTCCTCAGACCGGTAAAGCGCGACGTTCGGGACATAGAAAACATCCGGATTCTGCGGATCGATGGTGATGCCGTTGAAATACCAGGCGCGGCTGGTGAGACGTGGATCAGCGTTTTCCAGAGTCCAGGTATCGCCTCCGTCGTCGGAACGATACAGGCCTGGTTTTTTCGCTTGAATCAGTGCGTAGACGCGCTTGCCATCTGGGGCCACATCGACTCCGACGCGTCCCCAATCGCCTTCGGGCAATCCGCTGCCATTGAGACGTGACCAAGTCTTGCCTGCGTCTTGAGAGCGATAGAGGCCGCCGCCGGGCCCGTCGATGGGAGCATAGGTGCTCCAGGGAGGACGATGAGTATTCCATGTTCCGGCGAATAAAAGTTGCACGTTACCGGAACAGATCGCCAGATCGGAAATGCCGGTGTCCGTTCCGGTATTCAGAACTTTCTCCCAATGTGTTCCTCCGTCCACGGACTTATAGACGCCTCGCGCTTCATTCGGACCATAGGCGTGGCCGAGGGCTCCGACGTAGACGATATTTGAATTCTGCGGATCGATGACGATGCGACTGATTTGACGCGTGTCTTCCAGGCCGATGTAGGTCCAGGTTGCGCCGCTGTCCACTGATTTGTAGACGCCATCGCCGGAGGACAAGTCGGAGCGAATATCGGACTCGCCGGTTCCGGCATAGATGGTCTTGTGGTCGGAGGGCGCTACGGCGATAGCACCGATGGAAGCGACCGGCTGGCTATCAAAAATTGGCGTCCAGACAGTTCCGGCGTCGGTGGTTTTCCAGATGCCTCCGTTGACCGCGCCAAAATAAAAGGTGGTGGAATCACCGGGGACGCCGGCGACAGCAACTGCGCGGCCGCCACGGAAGGGGCCAATGAGGCGCCACTTCAGCCCATTCAAGAGTTCCGGGGAAACGGACTGAGCCATCATCCCGCTAGTGAGTAAGATTGCAGCGATGCTGAGCTGGAAGGAAAACCTGAGTGTACGCGAGTGCCCGTTCTTCATTGGATAGCTAGTCTACTTGAAGAAAGCGGTGTTCTTGAAGTGCGACCTGTGGACGAAATGGGGCTCAGGGTGCATCTCTTTCTTCTCACCATGATGCTTGCTCTGGTAGGCTGCATAGATTATGCGCTTCCTCTCGATCTTGTTTTTCACCGCCGTGTTAGCCGGATCGCTCCTCGTCCGGGATCTCAAGGCCCAGGACCTCAAGCCAGTTGCGGATCGCCTCGCCGCGCAGAACGCGCTGTTCGATGAGCAATACGAGACGGATCTACGCAATTTTCCGGAGCGCGCCACCGCCTACGGCGACTACCGCTACAACGACAAGCTTGCTCAGTACTCGTTGCAAGCGATCGACGAACGACATAAATCCGACGAGGGGTTCCTGGCGCGAATTGATGCCATTCCGACCACGGGCTTTTCTGATCAGGACCAACTTTCTCACGATTTGCTGGTTCGCGTTTTGCAGCAAAGAATCGCGGACTTCGATCTCAAAGAGTATGAGATGCCGATCAATCAGCAGAATGGCGTCCATACCAGCCTGGCGGATATGCCACTCTCGATGCCGTTCGACTCGGTAAAGCACTACGAGGACTACATCGCGCGCCTGCATCAGATTCCGCGCGTTCTCAACCAGACCACCGAGGTGCTTCGCGCGGGCATGCGAGACAAACTCATGCCGGTGCGATTCCTGATTGAGAAGCTTCCGGTTCAATGTGAGGGCATTATCGATGCCGACCCGTTTCTCCTCCCAACCAAGAAATATCCGGCGAGTATTTCTGCCGATGACCAGAAGCGATTAACCCAGCAGATCAACGACGCGATAAATAGTGATGTAATCCCCGCCTACAAGACTTTTGCCGTCTTTTTGCGCACGGAATACGCTCCGCAGGGCCGCACTATGCTCGCGGTCACTTCCCTGCCCGACGGCGAGAAGCGCTACCAGAACGACATTTATGGCCGCACTACGACTCGCATGACGCCGGACGAGATTCATAAGCTCGGCTTGCACGAGATCGACCGCATCGAGGCCGAGATGACGGCGATCGCTAAGAAAGAAGGATTCGCCGATCTTGCCTCGTTCCGGGCTTCGCTCAAGACCAATCCGAAATACATTCCAACTTCCGCGGAGCAAATTCTCGACGACTTCCGCCGCTACATCGCGCAGATGGAGCCGAAACTTCCAGAGCTATTCACTGTGCTCCCCAAGTCCCCTGTTACGGTCGAAGCCATACCGCCTTTCCAGGCTGCGGCTGCAACCCACTACGTCACGGGCACGCCAGATGGCAAGCGCCCCGGCCGCGTCGTAGTGGCCACATCCAACTTCGCGCAGCGGTCGCTTATCGACGATGAGGCCATCGCGTACCATGAAGGCATTCCGGGACATCACATGCAGCTATCGGTGCAGCAACAACTGACAGGCCTACCCAAGTTTCGCCAGCACGGTCTCGGCTTCAACGCCTACATCGAGGGCTGGGCTCTGTATGCCGAGCAACTGGGTAAGGAAGTTGGTTTCTATCAAGACCCGGTCTCGGATTACGGCCGACTCTCGTCCGAGTTGTTCCGAGCGGTGCGACTGGTGGTTGACACGGGAATCCACTCTAAAGGTTGGACGCGCGATCAGGTAGTGGAGTTTTTCCGCAAGTCCGGCGCCATCGACGAACCCACCATCCAGTCCGAGACCGACCGGTATATTGCGTGGCCCGCACAAGCGCTCAGCTACAAGCTCGGACAGCTCAAATTTCGGGAACTGCGCGATCGAGCACAGAGAGAATTAGGTCCCAAGTTCGACATACGCAAATTTCACGATGAAATGCTCGACGGGGGAACGCTTCCCCTCGATCTGCTGGATGCCCGTACCAACCAGTGGATCGCCGAGCAAAAATCAAAATGAAGTTGCTATAATCGACACTTGTTGGTGTATTGCCCTCCCCCCGCGGTATATACTTCGAAGTAATTTTTTGGTGCGGCATTTGGGGATTTCAGTCTCTTCCCAGCAGGGCGAGTCATGCACAATCGGGATCCGCGGATCGATCCGAAAGATCGAGCCAATTCGGCAAACACGCTCGGCGTGAGCGTTCCCGTCAAGGGAGACAGTGCTGCCTCAAATTCTTCGGTTGACTCCGACGCCACATTAGTCGATTTTCCCCAGCCATCCTCAGCTCCGCCGGACAGGCAGGTGGATTACGACGCGACCCTGGTTGATGCAAGTCCAGTTCCCCGCTCTCCGGCCCCGCGACCTCGCTCCCCGATGAGCGCTGCAGTTTTGCAGATTGGCGACGTGCTTGGCGGGCGCTACGAAATCCTGCAACTGTTGGGCGAAGGCGGAATGGGCGCGGTTTATAAGGCCATGGACCGAGAGTTAAACCGTCCGGTGGCGCTGAAGCTCATCCGTCCGCAACTGGCGGATAATCCCTCCATCCTGGCGCGGTTCAAGCAGGAGTTGCTGCTGGCGCACCAGGTTACTCATAAGAATGTGATCCGCATCTACGACCTGGGCGACGCCGATGGGGTGAAGTTCATCACCATGGAGTTCGTCGAGGGCGAAGACCTGCGGGCTCTCATTCTGAAGAGGAGAAAGTTTCCTCCGGAAGAGGCCGTCGAGATCATTCAGCAAGTCTGCCGCGCGCTGGAAGCGGCTCATGGCGTGGGAGTCATCCACCGCGACATGAAGCCGCAGAACATTATGCGCGACCGGAGCGGACGAATTCTGGTGATGGATTTCGGGCTGGCTCGCACGGTTCAGGGCGACGGAATGACGCAGACCGGGGCTCTGGTTGGAACCATGGAATACATGTCGCCTGAGCAGGCACTGGCCAAGGAACTGGACCAACGTTCTGATCTTTTCAGCGTGGGCCTGATTCTTTACGAACTGCTCACCGGCCAAACGCCGTTTAGAGCCGAGAGCGCTGTAGCAAGCTTGATTAAGCGCAACCAGGAGCGAGCCATTCCGGTTTCCGACCATGACGGGACGATTCCGCGCGCGCTCAGCAATATTGTCAGCAAGTGCCTGGAGCGCGATCCGAACCTGCGCTACCAGACGGCCACCGAATTCCTGCGGGATCTGGAAACCTGGCAGGGGAATCGAGCAGCCGCGACGTTGGGCTTCCAACCAGCCGTCGAGCCCTGGGGACGCACGATTCACTGGCCTATGCTGGCTGGCATCGTCTCTGTTCTCGTGTTGGGAATTCTCGGATACGTGTTTCGCGGAGCGCTCTTTTCGCCGTCCCACGGACAAGCGAGCTCTGCGCCTTCAGTATCGCTGGCCATTTTGCCCTTTAGGAATGCTTCTGGAGATCCCAGTTTCGATTGGCTCGGGCCCAGTTTGGCGGATATGTTGAGCACAGACGTGGGAGAGTCTTCGCATTTGCGCACTATCTCGCCGGAACGGCTGCATCAGGTTCTTTCCGATCTGCGAATAAGTCCTGGGACTGCAATCGATCCATCCACAGTGAGCCGCCTCGCGCAATTCAGTAATGCCGATATCGTGGTGTGGGGCCAATACGTCAAGTTCGGCGACCAGATTCGCATCGATGCTACCCTGCAAGACTTAAAGCGGGACCGCCGCGTGCCGGTAAAGATCGAAGCGGCCAGTGAGAAGGAAATTCCTGCCGCCGTGGATCGTCTGGCCGATCAGATTCGTCAGAATCTCTCGGTCTCCTCCGATGTCTTGAAAGAATTGAAAGCCAGTTCGTTCCAGCCGTCCTCGCAATCCGCGCCCGCGCTGCGCGACTTCAGCCAAGGTGTGCAACTGCTGCGCGAAGGCAAGAATCTGGATGCAGTCAAAACGCTCCAAGCCGCGATTCAGGAAGATCCTCAGTTTGCGCTCGCTTACGCGCGGTTGGCCGAAGCCGACTCGGCTCTCGGATACGACACCCAGGCGGAACAGTATTCGCGCAAAGCTCTGGAACTCAGCCAGCAACTTCCCTTGGCTGAGAGATATCTGATCGAAGCTAACCACGCGCAAGTCATGAAGGACAATAAGAAAGCGATCGAGGCCTACGAAAACCTCGCCAAGACTTTCCCTGATAACACAGATGTGGAGTATGCGCTTGGGAGCCTCTATTCGGATAACGGCGATTTCGACAAGGCTCGCGCCCAGTTGGCAAACATTCTGAAAGCCGATCCCAAGAACATAAAGGCGCTCTGGCAAATCGGCAGTGTGGAATTTCTGCAGGGGAATCCAGAAGCGGCTTTAGAGCCGCTCAGCAAAGGGTTAAGCCTGGCAGTTCAGGTGGATAATCCGGAGCAAAAAGCGCTCATTCTGCAGGCGTTGGGGATTTCCTACCGACAGATGAACAAGCCCGATGAAGCCATCCGCAACATTCAAGACTCGATGGAAATTACGCGCAAGCTGGGCATGCAACGGTTGCTGGCTAACAGCCTGTCGGAGTTGGCTCAGGATCAGATCACTCTCGGCAAGCCGGATGCCGCAACGGCTAGCTATAACCAGGCGCTGCAGATCCTGCACGATATCGGCGTAAAAAAGGACTACGGCGACATCCTGATTAATCGTGGCGTGCTGTACCAGACGCGCGGCGATAACGACAAAGCGTTGCAGGACTATAAGGAAGCATTGCAAATCCAGCGCGATGCGAATGACGTGAATTACCAGGCGTTGTGCCTGAGCAATATTGGCGACGTATACTTCGCGAAATATGACACGGACAACGCACTCATTTATTACCAGCAATCTCTGCAGCTAAGACAGAAGCTGAACGAGCCTTTCTATTTGGCGGAGACGCTGACCGCGCTGGGCGAGGTGTACACGGCCATGGGGGATTACGATCAAGCTCTGGCGAACCTGATGAATGCACTCGATGTTGCCCGCAAAGCTGCAGACACCAAGGATGCCGCGGGAGCTTCCGAATCGATCGGGAAAGTCCTGATGTATCAGGGACGATTGGGAGCGGCAGTCAGCGCCATGCAGGATTCCGTAAATGGTTTTCGCTCGACCAACAATAAGAGTTTTGAGCTGGCCGATTCCCTTAATAATTTGGCGGACACTTTAGCATTGGTTGGGCGCGGGAATGAGTCCGGCAAGCTTTTGGACGAGGCAACCGCGATTGCTGCTGACCTGAAGAACGAGACTGTACACAGCGAGCTTCTGAATACTCAGGGAGACGTAGCCTATTACGGCGGAGACTATAAGGCGGCGAATCACGCTTACGAACAAGCCGCCGGAGCTGCAGCCAAGAGTAAAGATCGCGAAAATGCTTTGATCGCCAGGATGAACCTGGCTCGGGTTGCCATTGCCGAGCGCCGTTCACAATCCGCCGTGGGCGAATTGGGCGCCGCTGTGCAACAGGCCGATGGGCTGCATTTAAAATATTATTCGCTGCGTAGTTCCGTTGACCTCTCGGCCGCGATGATCAAGAACAAAGATTATGCGCACGCCCGTCAGGAGTTAGAGACTGCGTTGAATAGCAGCGAGAAGCTTGGAACGCGACTGGAAACGGCCCGCATTCATTCCTTCCTGGGAGATGTGGATCGATCCAGTGGAAATACCAGCGAATCGAATCATCAGTATGAATTGGCGCGCAACTTGTTCGAGGAACTTACGAAGGATCCTGGTGCGGAACATCTACTGGAGCGCTCCGACCTCCGTACAATGTTTGCATCGGCTGACCACGTGACGACTGCGGCGAAATAACTTTCGCGAACCTGGGCCGCGCGATACTCCATTCAAGAGAAAGCCCGGCAACACTTTCCTTTCGGAAACGTGTCACCGGGCATATTCTTTTGTATCGCTATCCGTCCGCTACTTCGTCACCGTATAGCTTTCCGAGACGGTGTTGTTTGAGGGCTTGGGATCGTTATCGGAAGTCACCCTGGTGACGGAGCTGAACTTCGTATTCACGGCGGCCGTGGACAATACCGGGATGTTGACCGTCAGGACCTCGCCTTTCAACTTCGAGATACTTACCAACTGCCCGACGTTGCAGGTGAGAACCGCGACGGTTGTGCTGGCGCCAACGGTTGTGGTCACCGAGCAAGTGGTTCCGGAGCTCGGAGTGGAGCAACCCAACAGGCTGCAGCTCACCAGCGTGTAGGTGCCGCTCAAGCTTCCATTCAGTACGTTATTCGGAACGGTGTAGGTTGAGGTGATGACTATATTGTTGGCTATGGGTGAACTGAGATTTATCACACCAGCGTAGTAGTGCCCGGTCTTACCTCGTTCGATGCTGTCGGTAACAGGCAGTTCGACGATGGCCAAGTCTGCCGCAGGCGCAGCCGAAACCGAGAACGGCACGGAAGCGGTGCTTTGATTTCCGGCGTTGTCGGTTGCGGTAACGGTAAAGCTGTAATTTCCTGCGGTAGACGTGCTGATTGTCCCACCGCTGGGTGTGTTAATCGTGCCGCCGCCGGGAAGAGTTTCAGTACCGATGCAACTGGCGACGCCAGAGCCGAGGCCATCGGAACAGGCGTAGGTCACCGTAACCGGTGGTCCGTTCAGATAGTACGGTGCAGCGGGATTAAGTGTGGGGCCGGTAATGGTTGGTGGCTGGAGATCGATCTTGAATGGACCGGCAGCGACGGAGACGCAGTTTCCCGCCAAATCGCACGCCTGCAGCAAATTGGTGGGGGCTGCCGAATTGACATTGTTAGCGGGCACGCTGGTGGAAACGGAAACTGTTTCCGACTGGCTGCCCTGGATGCCGCTTACCAGCGGCAGGAAGCCGGATCCCGATACGTTGGCAACGTAGTCTTGATCGGTCACCGTGCACGATACGGTCTGGTTCATGTTGTACCAGACGTTCGTGTTGGGTGAGCTGCAGGAAAACGTAGGCGCCACGGTATCGACGCCGAAGGTTACATAGCGGAACGATGCCCAGTTCGCCGTGGGATCGGTGAGTTGTGATCCCTGTGGATTGAAGACGAGTTCCTCCGTAAGAGCGCAGTCTGTCGTGAAGAAGTGCAGGTTGTAAATGCCATCCCCGGAAGTGGTGAGATTGACCGGAGGCGCGGAGAAAGATGGCGTGGTCGACGGCGAGCAGAGCGGCGCTCCAAAGTTTGGATTCGCCGTCGGGTTGAACAGCGTTGTATCACTGGGAATCGGATACGTAGTATCCGGCAGAGGACTGGCGGCTGGCGTTATGCCGTAAGTGAGGCTGTAGGCCGGTGCCGCAACAAATCCATTGGTCGGCGGATTGATCGCCCCTGGACTATAACTCGCCGGGTTGGCGGTGAAAGTAACGCTTGGGGGATTCGGCGCCTGTACCCATCCGTTCGACTGAAACGAACTCGTTAACGTGGTGGAGGGCAGCGGCATGTTGACTACTGGAATGAATACCGAGTTTTTTCCGGAAGTCGTGCCGCCGGGGAGCACATCGGCCGCACCCTTGAATTGCGTCAAGGTATCGAGCGGGCAGAGATCGCCGGTGACACTGCCGGTAAGTTCGCAGTTCCCGGCCGAGTAAGTTGGGGGCGACGTGGGAGTCGCGGTATTTGGTTCCAGCGGAGAGCAGGGCGCGGTTTGGCCCGGCGCGCAGAGCCAGTTGTCGCTGCCCATCAACATGCCAGGTCCCGTGCCCGAGGCGCAGGCGGCGCTGGGCAGGCCCGTGAGTATGTTGCTGCAGGCGTCGGCCGCGGGAGTACCCACGGGGCCATACAGGAAGTTGAATCCGTTAACCGGCCCGTCTGGCGAGGCAAACTGTACCGCGTCGTACAGACTTCGGGCGGTGCTTGGACTGGTCGGATCGCAATTACTGCCACTCGTGGTTCCATTATTGGTGCACTGAATTAAAAACCCTTTGCACATCGGATTCCCCAAAGAATCCACTTCACCCGCCATCCGCATGCAAACTGCCGGGGCAGCCGAGGAGCCAGCTACGAGCTGAGCAAAGAGCGTCTGAGGCACGCCGATATCCGTGATGCTAGGCACAGCTCCTGCGGGCGGCGGGCTTTGCGCATCGTTGTCGACGATGGAGATGTTTTGGCCGGGGCCGCTGTCGAGCGTATAGGTTTGTGACAGCGAAGATGGATTGGACGGGTTGATGGGATTGCCCGTGATGGTGCCGCCGGGCGTGACTCCTGCCAGGCTGCAATTGGTTACCAGATGAAGCGTGGCCGCACCAAGATCACCACCGGCATCGGTTAACTGAACCGTGAGCGATTGAGGGCCAGCCTGCAACACCGGAGAATACAGTGGTGGCGTGCCGGCCGGGAAAACCGCATTCATCAGATTCAACGGTTGGACGCCATAATTGGCGGGAACGCCCGCCAAGTCGGGATTTTGGCCGATGAAGCCGGTGGCCGCCGATTCGTAACTCGGCTGGAAGCAATTGGACGTGCCTGCGGGAAAGCCGGTGAATCCCTGGAAATTAGGGTCGCCTCCATAGCAAACGTTTGATGTAGTCGACGTCGAACCGGCGATGGTGTTCGCAATCTGGATCGTGTTGTCCTGAAAAACATTCCCCGAACCATCCGGGGTCGATGAAAGCACAGCAGTGGGATTCGCGGGGCAGGACAGATTCACTGGGACTGTATTCACCGGGTTCCCTGCGGAATTGGGCCAAGTGACGCCTGAGAATAGCGACGGATTTATATCCAGCGCGCTGAAAAGCTTGATTGCCCCATAAGCGCCGTTCATCGGTACCGTGAGACTTCCCGGGCTCGAGCCGATCGTGAAGTTGACTGTGAGCGTGGCCGTCTCCAAGGTGGATGCGGGGGCCAGCGAGGCGTTGAAATGTAGAGTGACCTGGCAGGTACTTGGCGAGGTAATGGTTCCGGTGCAGGAATTTCCGTCGATGACGAAGTCGCTCGGGTTCGACCCGGGAGCGCCCACGGTTGTTCCCGAAAAAGCGACAGAGCCGCTTCCGCTGATAATCACCGTAACACTATCGGGAGCGCTGGTCAGGGGTAATCCTGTCGTAGGAAACGGCGTTTGCGTCGGTACGCCGTAGGAAAGATCACCGGGTGATACCGACACGGTCTGTGCGCGAGAGTCCTGGGGAGCAACAGCGAACGCCAATAGAGGGGCAACAAATGCGAGCAGGCGGAAATTGGCTTTAAACGATCTCATGGTTCTTTCTCCAGGGATACGGAACTCGACATTGACCAGCGACAGCTAACGTTACGGGGGAATCAGTTACCAGGCATTAGCGCGGTGCGAATAGCTCCGCTCTTTTTGGCATTCTCGCTGGAACGGGGGAGAGGATATCCAGTTAGAGGCCAGAGTGATCGCGCGATGATTCTTAATCTACGACTCAGCAACAACCGGAAAACGAAGTGAAGCCATCCCGGCACAAACAGCAATCAATGACGCAACCCACGGCGTCGATTGGTTCAACCGTCCGGAAGGCCCATCCATACTGCCTTCTCGTGCGGCAATTGTCAACCGGCAAAAGCGAGAGTTCAGGGCCACATCAGGGTCACGGACGGGCCGCCAGAGCCGCTTGCACGCGATCGGGCATAAAAGGAACTTCCCGAATCCGTGCGCCGGTGGCATCGAAAATCGCATTGCCAATCGCCGCCGCAACCAGTGTGATGGCTGTTTCTCCGGCACCGGTGGCCTTCGCTGCCGGGCGGTCGACGAGGACACAATCGATAACCGGAACTGGAATCCCAAGCGGCAGCGTGTGGTAGCTCTGCCAGTCGATTGAAGTCACCTTACGATCGTCCCAGGTAATCTCTTCGCCCATAGCGCGGCTGGTGCCTTGCAATATTCCGCCCTCGATTTGATTGCGCAGGCCGTCAGGGTTGGAAATTGGGCCACAATCGTGGGCGAGAACAAAGCGTTTTGCGCGGACTTGTCCGCTCGTCTGATCCACCTCCACTTCGGCCACGAGCGCAGCATACCCGTTGTCGCCCTCATAGGCGACGCAAGCGATCCCGCGTCCGATGACTGTTCCGTCGCGCGGTGTGTCGGGCTTGGGTGAGGGACGGGCATCCCAGTTCGCCGCCTTCGCCGCGGCTTTGACAACGTCAATGATCCGCGTCTCTCTTAAGTGCTGTAATCGATAGGCGACCGGGTCGGCCTTGACGTAGGAGCTGATCTCGTCCATGAAACATTCATGCGCGAAAGTATTTTGCAGGCGCAACGGCGAGCGCAACGGCCCGGTAAAGAAAGGCGATTTCACTGCGTGAGTCAGGACGCACTCGCTGCGGATGGTGCCGGCTCCGCCGCACTTTCCGTTAACGCACCCCACCACATACGACGGAACGGCATTATTGCCGTTGCGCAGTTCTTCTGTTGGCTCTACGGCGGTTTGCGGCTTAATCATTTCAGGATCAAAGCCAGCCAACAATCCGGTGATTACGTTGCCAGGCTTGTCGTAGCCGGGTCTACCGCCGAGCGATGCGGTCCAGGTCTCACACGCCCAAACGTCAATCGCGCCGTTGGCATTGAGTCCGGCTTGCTGCGCGATCACGCAGGAAGAGCCGTAGTTTTCCGAAATAAACTCGTCATGCCGCGTGAGTTGCACGCGAACGGGCCGGTGCACGGCTTGCGAAAGCAGAGCCGCATCAAAGGAAACAGTGTCCGCGGCATTCAGTCCATAACAGCCTGATCCGCGAACGAAGATGACGCGCACGCTGTCGAGCGGCAACGCCGTGAGTGCCGAGACGCCATGCTGCGTCGGGTAGACCGACTGCGTGGCCGACCACACGGTCGCGTGATCTGACTGTACATCGGCCACAGCGCAGGAAGATCCGATCGAACCGTGGGCCTGGTAGGGATGCGAGTAAGTACCTTTCAAAACGTGAGAGGACGCTTTCAGCTTGTCATCGACATCCTTGGAATCGACCAGCATCAAATCACGTGAGGGCTGCTTCCGCATGTAGTCGTAGAAATTCTCTTGCGCCGGCAGTCCGGGACCCAACTTCCAGTTAACCTTAAGATATTTAGCTGCTTGCGCGGCTTGCCACTGCTTTTCGGCGACCACGCCGACGAAGTTATTTCGCACAACCACCTTAATGAGTCCGGGAACGTTCTGCACGGATTTCTCGTCCAGGTTCGCAAGGGTCGCGCCGATCTGCGGCGGCCGCACCACTCGACCGTGGACCATGCCCGGCACCCGCACGTTGTGAACGAAATCAAACGTGCCGGTCATGAGAGCGACTCGATCCAGGGAGGGAACAGGTTTGCCGAGCACTTTCCACTCGCTCGGCGATCTACGCTTTGCCGTGGAGTTCACTGCAATGTTGAAATGCTCGCCGCCGATGAGTTCGCCGTAGCTGACATGCTTTCCGCTTTTCGCGCTGACGATGCCATTTTCAATCGTAAGTTGATCCGCGGGCGCGCCTAGTTTGCGCGCCGCCATAGCAAGTAAGGCCTCGCGGGCCGTTGCCGCGGCCTGGGCCAGGTTCCGAGTATTGAAATTGGTTGGCGTGGATTGGCTGCCGGAAGTAGTTCCCTGGTCGGGTGTGACCGACGTGTCACATTGGATCAACTTAACGTTCTTCAGCGACACGCACAATTCCTCAGCGACCAACTGCGTCTGCACGGTATACATGCCCTGCCCGAAGTCGCATTTTCCCGTGTATGCGGTCACCGTGCCATCGGAGGCGACGGCGAGCCAGGAATCCAGTTTGTCTGGATCGACATGCGAGCGATGCGTGTCGAACGGCCCCTGAGCTCCGGCAAATGGTTCTATTAATGGCGCTGCGCTGAAGGAGACGATCAGAGCACCGGAGGCCTTAACAAAATCGCGACGAGAGATTTCTTTTCTCATGCGCGCCCCGACTGGTAGCGCTTGATGGCCCGCAGCATTCGGGTATGAGTAAAACACCGACACAGCACATTCGACATCGAGTCACGGATTTGTTCGTCCGAGGCCTTGGGATTTTCATCCAACAGCGTTTTTGCTGTGAGTATTACCCCGCTCAGGCAGAACCCGCATTGCGCCGCACCCTCATCGATAAATGCTTGCTGAATGGCATGCGGTTTTTCCACAGTTCCCAAACCTTCGAGCGTTGTCACCTCTTGTTGTTTCACAGCGCTGACCGGTAGTACGCACGAACGTACTGCCTGTCCCTGGAGAATGACTGTGCAGGCTCCGCACTGGGCTAGACCACAGCCGAACTTGGGACCGCGCAGTTGCAATTCATCACTGAGGACGTACAGGAGCGGAGTTTCCGGGTCGACATCTACCGTGTGGTCGTGACCGTTTACCCGCAGAGAAATAGAGGCCATCGCTCCTCCATATGGCAGCTTATGAAAAGCTTACAACGGATTTGCGCCTCAGGCGGACCGATCTCGACGCAATTTCACATCTAGGAATTTGGCCCGGACAGGCCCAGGGTCGGAAGAATATCCGTATGTGCATCTACAAAAATGCGGGCGCTTTTACTGCTGCTGCTGTTGGGCATCGAGCAGCTGCGATTGCTGGGTCTCATCCAGAAACTGGGACCACTCTTCGTCGGCGGCGAACTCCTCATCGGGAGGGAGCACGGCCTGGGACGGCGTGACCCGAACTCGAACCTGGAGTTGGGTTTCCGCTTTTCCCTTCATCACGCCCATGGTGGGCGGAACGTCGGCATAGTCGCGGCCGATGGCGGTGCGAATATGCTTCTCACCCGCCAGCCGGTTTGTCGTGGGATCGAAACCCACCCAGCCCACACCCGGCAGAAGCGCTTCCACCCAGGCGTGGGTAGCTCCGTCCGGCGAGGGGTGCGAATTCTGGCTGTCTTGTTTCTGGCTGTCCTGGTAAAGATATCCACTTACGTAGCGACACGGAATTTTCGCGTTTCGCACCAGAGCGATCATGATGTGAGCAAAATCCTGACATACGCCCTGTCGCGACCGCAGCGCATCTTCGATAGGAGAATTTACCGCTGTGCTTTTCTTTACGTAGCTGAAAGTGCGATGCACGCCGGCGGCAACATCCTGCAGAAATGCCAGCGGGCTTCGGCCTTCCCTTCCCGCCACGTCGATTTCTTTCGCTAACTCCTCAAGCTCCGGAGATGAACGAGCAAAATGGCTGGGCATCAGCATGTCCCAGTAATCTTTCTTCTCGATCAGTTGTTCCAAATCAATCCACGCTTCGTAATTCATGAACTCGGGGACCGGGGGCTGATCGTCAATATTTACCAGAGCATCCGAGATGATGGTGAGATGGCCGTGGCGGGCGGGCAAGTCGAAGTGATGCACTAGATTGCCGTAGGAATCTGTATAGCCAAAAATGCGGGCACGCGGATTGACCGACAACTGAAAAACAAAACAACGCTGGTTGCCTTCGCTTCTGGGATGCATGCGAACTTCCATCATGCTCTGCCAGACGAGATGGCTGTAGCGATAACGCGTGAAATGGCGAATAGCGTAAAACATCAGTTTTGGAAAGCAACTTCAATCGGATATTCGATATAGAGCTCGTTTACCGCGGCGTGCAGTTCGCGGCATTGGTCGATGATGCCCAGAAGATATTTGTGCATTCCCGCGAGTATTTCGTTGACCTGTACGTAGGCCACCATCGAGCGCAAGCGGCCAATCAATCTCTCGATTTTTTCCGTGCGGCGGCTTAAGGAAAGATCTCTGATTGCGGTCAAAGCCTCGTGCATTCGATCGAGCGAATAACGCACCGAATACGGAAACTCGGGCTTCAACAACAGGAAATTCGCTATCCTTTCTGGTTTGAGTTCAGCCGTGCACGCTTTGCAATAAGCCTCAAACGCGGTGCAACTGCTCAGTAGGCCTACCCAATCCAGGTCATCAGCGTGCTTGTCGGCGACAAAATAAGCGTCCAGTAAAACGCAGAGATTGCACGCCCGCTCGATGTATTTGCCCAGCTGAATAAAGTGCCAGGCTTCGTCATGATTCATGGTGGCGCCGGTGACGCCACTGAACCGGTACGAGCCTTCGCGAACCAGGCTGACCACTCGCATCGCGCCTGCATCGTCATCGGGCCGCAGCTCAAAGCCAGTGACGTCGTGGAAAAGGCGATTCAGGTGCTCCCACATCTCGGAGCTGATCTCCTCGCGAACTTGTCGGGCATTTTCGCGGGCGCCGCTGATACATTTCACAATCGAGAAAGCACCTTCCGGATCTGCCACCAACAAGAACAGAGCGCGCTGCGGGTCAACGTTGCTGGCAGCCGCTCCGGGGGCCAGTGAGGAAACGGCGCGAAACCAGCGCTCTTCGGTGGAAAACTTGGCGGGATTGAGAATCAGGCCGTACGTCGCCTTGAGCACACGCGCAGCGTTGTCGGCCCGCTCGAAATAGCGGCTCATCCAATAAAGACTGTCGGCTACGCGGGACAACATTTTGTCACTCAATTCTTCAAGTCTTAATTTTGCAGCACCCAGGTATCTTTCGAACCGCCGCCTTGCGACGAGTTAACCACGAGTGAGCCTTTACGCAGGGCAACTCGGGTCAGGCCGCCGGGGATGATGGTAATTTTCTCGCCGTAGAGCACGTAGGGCCTGAGATCGACGTGACGAGGCTCGATGGTTCCGTTCACGAAACAGGGCGCAGTGGAAAGATTGATGGTGGGTTGCGCGATATAGTTTCGCGGCTGCGCGTTAATTTTGTCGCGAAACTCTGAGCGCTCTTTTTCTGTGCTGTGCGGACCAATCAGCATGCCGTAGCCGCCTGACTCGCCTACGGCTTTTACCACGTATTCATCCATCCTCTGACAGACGTGATTCCGTTGCGCGGGATCGGACATCAGCAGGGTCTCGACGTTTTCCAGAATCGGATCCTGATCGAGATAGTAGCGAATGATTGCGGGCACGTAGGCGTAAATCGCCTTGTCGTCGGCTACTCCTGTGCCCAGCGCATTTGCGAAGGCTATGTTTCCCGCGCGATAGGCGTTGAATAGACCCACCGCGCCGAGTGCGGAACCGCCCTCGAAAACCAGCGGATCAAGGTAATCGTCATCGATTCGGCGATAAATTACGTCGACGCGTTGCAGGCCGAAAGTGGTTCGCATGTAAACCACATTGTCGTGGACCACCAAGTCTCGTCCCTCGACCAGCTCAATGCCCATCTGCCGCGCCAGGTACGTGTGTTCGAAATAAGCAGAGTTGTAGGAACCCGGAGTCAGCAAGACAACGGTGGGCTCGGAGCGGCCTTCGGGCGCAAGGAATCGCAACGTGGAAAGAAGCGCCTGGCTGTATTGTTCGATCGGCCGCACCCGGCACTTTTGAAACAGCCCGGGAAATATTTGCTTCATCACTCTGCGGCTGGTCAGCATGTACGAGACCCCACTGGGGACGCGGAGATTGTCCTCCAGCACCACGAAGTTGCCCTCGGGGTTTCGAATCAGATCCGTACCGACTATCGTGATGTAAATATCGCGAGGAACCTTGATGCCGCGCATTTCGCGACGGTAATGTTTGCAGGTGTAAACGATGTTTCCCGGCACGACGCCGTCTTCAATGATTTTTGCTTCATGATAAACATCCTTCAGGAAGAGATTCAACGCCGTGATTCTTTGCGTTAGTCCGCGCTCGATGGTCTCCCATTCCGCCGCTGTAATGATTCTGGGCAGCAGGTCGTGAGGGAAAATCCGCTCTGTGCCTTTGTCGCTTCCGTAGACGGTGAATGTGATGCCCTGATTGAAGAAGGACTGATCGGCCTCGTGCTTGCTGCGGCGCAGTTCGTCCGGGCCCAGGCTTAAGAGCAGGTTGTAGAGTGGGCGATATTGTTTTCGCGGTTGCTCGACGGCGCGGAACATCTCATCATAAGCGCCGTTGAGTTCGTACCGGTGAAGGGTCTCTGCGCCGCCGCGATCGGACGCATCCGTCTCGATAATCATGTTTACCGCGCCTGTTTCCCCGCAAGCATAGCGCATCAGCCCGCGAATTGATGAACGGGAAAAGCGATTCGCGTCATTGAAGAAACCGCGCGGAGCGCTCCGGCGAGCCTATACCCTGGATCGCGCGACTTCTCTGACGCTTTCGGCGGGGTTTTCGTTGCCTGACGGCTGGAATTCAATGTCCGGGAGCTGCTCGACCGCACGGCGAAGGGATTGCTCCCAGCTGGAATGGATCAGGTTCAGATCCCTGTCCCCGGCGAAAATCCGGCGAGAGCGGGTAATTTGCAGGCTATCTTTCTTGTACAACAGAAGGTCGAACGGAGGACCGACGGTCACATTCGATCGCATAGTGGCATCCAGGGACAGGAGAGCATATTTCGCAGCTACTTCCAGAGACGTGCTGGCTTGGATGCCGCGATCGAGAATGGGTCGCCCATACTTACACTCGCCCAGCTGCAAGTACAACGAATCTTCCGTGGCCGCCAGGGGATTGCCTTGCGGATAAATCAAGTACAGGTTCGGCTCCTGGCCCCGGACCTGGCCGCCAAGCAGCAAATGAACATTGAAGCTGAAGGAATCGCGCTCGAGAGAAGCACGGTCAATATCGGAGATTCTGCGCACGCAGTCTCCCACAATGCGGGCGGCATCGTAGAGCGAGTTAGCTTGGGCAAGGCCGCGTCCGGAATCGAAATCATCGCCCAGCAAAGTAATCACGGACTGGCTTATGGAGAGGCTTCCGCTGGTCAGAATTACAAAAACTCTCTCTCCCGGTTGGACGAAGCGAAACATCTTGCGGCAGACGTTGACCTGATCAAATCCGGCGTTGGTCCTGGAATCGGAGGCCAGTACCAGACCTTCGCGCGTCGAAATTCCCAAACAATATGTCACTTTTGCCCTCGATTGTGAACTTACCGCATAATACACTGATCGCTCGCGGCGAATTTCTAATCCACGCCAGCAAGAAAAAATATAGAAGACCAGCCAGATTCCGTGATAGTTTCGGCATCTCATCCTCGCAAGCACTTGTTTCGCTTGAGGAATCCTGACATTCATGCTGATCCGCCTTGGCTATGACATTCAGTTCGAGACGGTTGGAGAAGTACCGATCGTCACCCTGCTCAATGTGCATCCCTCGCGAAAAAAAGATTTACGCGAGCCGGACGAGCTTCAAACCGATCCACTCGTGAAAGTCGAAGACTACGAGGACACCTTCGGAAATCATGGATGCCGCCTGGTGGCTCCGCCGGGAAAGATTCGATTCCAGAATTCCACGCTGATTGAAGACTCGGGAAAACCCGACATCGAGGACCGCGACGCCCCCGAGATTCCCATCCAGCAACTGCCGGTCGATGTGCTGCCCTACCTTATGAACAGCCGGTATTGTGAAGTGGATCTGTTGTCGAATACTGCGGCGGAGTTATTTTGGAATGCTCCGCGGGGATGGAAACGGGTTGAAGCCGTATGCGGTTGGGTGCACAGCAAGGTCACGTTTGGATACGAGTTTTCGAATCCCGTTCGCACCGCACTGGGAGTTTATACCGAGCGTGTCGGAGTCTGCCGGGACTTTCAGCACCTGGCGATTACCTTCTGCCGAGCACTGAACATTCCAGCTCGTTACGCAACCGGATATCTTGGCGATATCGGAGTGATCGTGGCTCCCAGCCCGATGGACTTCAGCGCCTGGTTTGAAGTTTTCCTGGGCGGACGCTGGTGGACGTTCGATGCCCGGCATAATGTTCGGCGCATCGGGCGAGTGCTGATGGCAACCGGGCGCGACGCAACCGACTGCGCGATAACGACCTCATTCGGAAGAGCGAGGCTAACGAACTTCCAGGTCGTTACTGACGAAGTCCGCGAGTGATCGGCCGCGCTCTTTTGTATAATTCTCCAGCTCGCAATTGAGCACTCCTCCGTCCCGCGAAAGCATTCTTCATGTTGCTGAGAGTATTTAAGGATCGGATCGCATCAGGGCAGGCGGCAGCGCACCAGGCAGCCGCAGCCATTCGCAGCGCCATCGCAGAACGCGGCAGCGCGCGGATTATTGCCGCGACCGCTGCATCACAACTGGAATTTCTGGATGCTTTGACGAAGACTCCCGGAATCGAGTGGTCCAAAGTGGAAGCCTTTCATCTTGACGAATACATCGGCTTGCCTATAAGCCATCCAGGAAGTTTTCGTAAAATGCTGCTGGAGCAGTTGGTGCAGAAAACAGGCATTGTCCGCTACCATCTGCTCGATGGTGACGCCCGTGATCCAATGGAAGTGGTGAGCCGAGTGGGAGAACAGCTGGCATCACTGCCTGTCGATATCGCATTTCTTGGCATCGGCGAGAATGGACACATCGCATTTAACGATCCTCCCGCCGACTTCCGGATCGAAGAACCGTACATCATCGTGAACCTGGATGAAGTTTGCCGGATGCAGCAAGTGGGTGAGGCCTGGTTCGCCGACATCTCACAGGTGCCGAAGCAGGCGATCTCCATGTCGGTACGCCAGATTCTCAAAGCTAAGGAGATATTGGCGGTGGTGCCTGGACCGCGAAAGGCGCAAGCGGTGAAGGCTTGTTTTGAGGGCGCGATCAGCCCGATGGCGCCTGCGTCGATTCTGCGCACGCATCCTAATGCCACGGTCTATCTTGACAAAGAATCGGCGGCGCTCCTGGGTTCGGCCTTGCAGAGTGCGCTTCAGCAAAATGCGCGGAATGATGAAGCACAGATTACGATCAGCTCATAGCATGCCAGTCGCGATCCATCAGTCGTGACTCATCAAACATGACTCATCAAACATGGTGACCGCCAGAAAGCCGATTTCTTCATTGCGTTGGTGGATTGGCGGCCTTCTATTTGCTTCCACGGTCATAAACTATATTGATCGCCAGACTCTTTCACTTCTCGCGCCATATCTCAAGCTCGAGTACCACTGGAGCAACTCTGATTATGCGAATATTGCGATCGCCTTCCGTGTGGCTTATTCGATTGGACAAACTATTTTCGGCAGGCTGATGGACCGCGTCGGAACGCGCCGTGGCCTGACGCTAACAGTGATCGGCTATTCGCTGGTCTCGATGTTGACATCACTCGCACGCGGCTTCTATAGCTTTGCTACGTTTCGATTTCTGCTCGGGGCGGGAGAATCCGCCAACTGGCCGGCGGCAACAAAGGCGGTCTCCGAATGGTTCCCAAAACGCGAGCGCGCACTGGCGACCGCACTGTTTGATAGCGGCTCTTCGATTGGAGGAGCGATCGCTCCTTTCATTGTGCTATCGATTTATTTCCGCTGGGGATGGCGGCCCGCGTTCATGATTCCGGGCATTCTCGGCTTTCTCTGGTTGATCCTTTGGCGATGGCTGTACTACCCGCCGGAAGTTCACAGCCGAATCAGCCGCGCTGAACGAGAGATGATTGTCGCCGACAAGCAGGAATTGGATGCCGCCCGGACTGGCGCGGTCCGACTGCGGTGGAGTGAACTCTTGAAGCTTCCGCAGACCTGGGGCATTATCATCGCGAAAACGTCGACCGATCCTATATTTTTCTTTATCACAGAATGGTTTCCCATTTACCTGGTTGCGAAGGGTATCGACTTGAAGACTGGACTCATCGCAGTGTGGATTCCCTTTGTCGCCGCTGATGCAGGTAGCTTTTTCGGGGGTTACATTTCCGGGTATCTGATTCAGCGGGGATGGCCGCTGGGCGCGGCGCGGAAGGCGCTTATTATTTTTGGTGGAATCGGCATGACGATGCTGATTCCCACGATTTTCACGACGAACATCGAATTGATCGCTCTTCTGTTTGCAGTCGCAACATTTACTTACGCGGGCTTTACGACGATGGCGAATGTGCTACCGTCAGACCTATACGATAGCCAATCGGTCGCCTCGGTGAGCGGGCTGAGCGGAACGGGAGCTGGCATCGGAACGATCGTCGCATTCAAACTAATCGGCTATTTTTCCGATACTCGCCAGGCGACGGGAACGCATTCCTTTGATCCGATTGTGATTATCGCCGGGTTGGTGCCGCTCTTCGGTATGATTCTGGTCTTGTTATTAGTGCGCAACACGCGGGCCACGGATCAGGGGCTAGTGCGGCGAATCTGATGCTCGAATACACTTTGAAAAGCTATGGGATATAAGCCTCTGGACCTGGATGGCAAAGTGGCAGTGGTAATCGGTGGAAGCTCTGGAATCGGCCTCACTCTGGCGCGCGGACTGGCTGAAGCTGGCGCGGATGTGGTGTCCAGCGCGCGACGAATCGAACTGGTAAACGAGATTGCCGACGAAATTGAAACTCTCGGCCGGCGATCCTTGCGGGTAAGCTGTGACGTGACGGACCGCGGATCGCTGGAAAAAGTTTTGCAAGCTTCTGTCGAGACGCTGGGAAAGGTAGATATCCTGGTGAACGCCGCGGGCATCAACCAGCGTGCTCCGACGCTAGACTTTTCCGAGACCGACTGGGACCGGCTTATCGATACGAACCTGACTGGCACACTACGCGCCTGCCAGGTTTTCGGACGCCACATGATCCAGCGCGGTTATGGCCGCATTATCAACATTGCTTCCATGGGCTCGTTTCTGGCGCTTTATGAAGTGGCGGCGTATTGCGCGAGTAAAGCCGGCGTGGCCTCTTTGACGAAGTCGCTGGCTATCGAATGGGCACGGCATGGAATATGCGTGAACGCGATTGCGCCGGGCTACTTCCGCACTCCGTTGAGCGAAAAGTTGTTGGTGGGAACGCCGCGCGGAGAAGAAGTGTTGATCCGCACGCCGATGAGCCGGTTCGGCGCATTAGACGAGTTGATCGGAGCAGCCGTTTTTCTCGCATCGGACGCTGCCAGCTTTGTGACTGGTACTGTGCTTCCCGTGGATGGCGGCTTTTTGGCGAGTGGCGTTAATCATTAATCTCTGGCCGGCAACTCTGGTTAGCTTCGTCCGGACATTCAGGCGTTGCTCGCGCACGCTTCACCGCAGGTAAGGCACGAAGCCTGCAGTCTTCATCTCCAGCCGGTACACCGAGGTTGTGGCTGTGATGTAGAGCGTGCGGTAATCCTTATCGCCCCAGGCCAGATTTGCCGGTTGTTCCGGCATGACGATTGTGCCGAGATGATTTCCTTTTGCATCCCATACCCAGATGCCCTCGGGGCCGGTAACAAAGATATTTCCGTTCTCATCCACCTTCATCCCGTCTGGCACGCCCTCGCCCTTGCCGCCCGGCTCCTCACCAAAGATGCGGCCGTTCGTCAGAGTTCCGTCGGGCGCGAAATCGTATTCACGGATATTTCTCTGTTCGCTGTCGTCGACGTAGAAATGCTTGCCGTCCGGTGAAAAAGCGAGACCGTTGGGCTGGGTCAAATCCTTGGTCAGCAATTGAACGTTCCCTTTGGCGTCTAAGCGGTAGACGCCCTGGAACGGGATCTCCTGCTTTTCGCCGGCCACCAGATCGAGAGTGGGATCCGTGAAATACAATGCCCCATCCGGGCCAACGACCACATCATTCGGACTGTTAAACTTTTTGCCTTCGTAGCGGTCCGCGAGGATTTTATATTTTCCATCCGGAGTAACTTCGATAATTGCGCGCAACACGCTGGCACAATCAATCAGCCGATGCTGGCGGTCGAACGTATTGCCATCCGGGTCGCCCAGTGCAATCACTTCTTCCTTCTTGCCATCAAGATGGAGGCGGTAAATTTTGTTGATGGTTTCGTCGCTCACATAGAGGAAGACGGACTGATCCCATACCGGACCCTCAGTAAAACCGAAGCCTGTACCCACCATACTTAGTTTGGCGTTGCGATCGACAAGATTCCAGAACTGCGGCGACTCGGCTTGCAAGTGGAAGCCTGCCGGCGCAGCGGATGTGGACAATAAGCCTGAGGCTCGAACAGCAAAGAGCAAGAGGATAACGATGCAACTGCGCGAAATGTTTATTCTGCGATTCACAAAGTGCCTTTCTTTTTAATATGTCGCTCAGTCGCTCGCACACGTTTCGTTATCACTGCTCCTCTTCGTTCGGTTTCGGCTGCGGTTCCGGCTTGCTGACCTTGGCCACACTCATCAGATAACTAACCAGATCATCGAGTTCATTCGGGCTCAGTATCGACCCATATTCCGTTGGCATCAGTGGTTGCGGACTGAACTCGAGCGTCTGCAGATCTGATTTCGAAAAAAAATGAAAGTCGCCATCAAAGGCCTGCAACTGCAGAGAGAAATTATCTTCGTTGCGAATTCTGCCAACGTACTTTTCGCCGGCTCGAGTGGTGGCAGTTGCAGTCCGCACTGCCCGGTTACCGCGCAGTGCGGGGCTGGTGATGGCATTTCTCGTTTGATCCAGACCGTGAGTGCCGGCGTAAGCCGACAGATCGGAAGCGATAAAGCCGCCTTTGCCGGCTACCATATGGCATCCGGAACAGTGCGCTTTGCCGAAGAAAAGTATTTCTCCGCGATCGGCATCGCCGGGGAGCTTAGCTGAATGGTTCGTTCCCTGGAGCGTGCGCAAATACGTAATGACCGCTTTGATCTGTGAGTCTCCCAGCGAGCCGAAGGCGGGCATTCCAGCTTGAGGAATGCCGTTCTCGATGATGCCGCCGATCTCGGCATCGGATAGCCGCTGCACTCTAGCATTCTCGACAATGTTTGGGGCGCGCTCGCCGCCTCTGCCGTCAAGGCCGTGGCATCCGGCGCAACTGGACGCGAAGGTCTGTTTGCCGCGGGCTGATAACGGCCTGGCGCCTTTCTGCGAGGGATCCTGCTGTTGCACCTGCGCCCAGGCGGCAAATCCACTGGTGGCCACTAGGACCGCCAGCACCAGCACCAGCATAGATCGCGATCGGGGATTTGGGACCATTCGCGAAGCACGGCTTAGAACACGAACTTCAACGCGAGTTGCATGATGCGCGCGGCTCGAGCCGAAGTCACGAACCCGAATTCTGGGTCGTTGATGTTTCCTGTTGGATTGTTGAATTGGGCATGATTAAAGATGTTGAACGCTTCTGCGCGGAACTGCGCGTGGAAACTTTCGGTGATCTTCGTATCTTTCAGCAAGGCCATATCGAAGTTGTAGATACCCGGCCCTGTAAAGTACCGGCGCATGGCGTTTCCGACCTGCCCAAGTGGTTCGAAGGTGAAGTAACTCGGGTTGAAATAGGGTTGCCCAGCTGAATTGCGCGGATTCTTATTTATAAACAGAGGCCCGTTACCGGGGTTATAGCTGGGCTTATCGACGGTGTCAGCAAACGTTCCACTCAGGGAGTTGTCATCGTTTTCGCTCAACTGGATGGGCTCACCTTTGGCCAAGATCATGATGCCCGACAACGCCCAGCCTTCGGTGAGTCTTTTCGCGGTGCCACCAGTCAGCATCTCAAACGGCATCTGAACGGTGTAGCTTACCGTTAAATCCTGTGGGACATCGAAAACAGATAGTGCACGGTCTTGCCTGGGGTCAAGAGGATTGGTTGCATCGAACGAGCTCGACCCGTTGTCGATCGACTTTTCATAAGTGTAAGCAACCAGGAAGTTGGCGTACTTCTCGGTGTGTTTCAGACTCACTTGCAGTGAGTTAAAGCTCGAGCTCACGGCTGTGATCATGTAAGGGTTGCTGATGAAGTTATCACTCGTCGGCGTACTTAGTCCCGTGAGCAGGCGGGTGGTGGCGAACGAAGTGACGCCGGGATATCCGGGAGCAGACACTCCGGTCTTAAGCATTATGGGCGAACCTGGTCCCGGGTCCTCGTTACCTGGGCCGCACGTTGGACTGCCGGTCGCGAGGTTATTCGGATTGTTCAAGAACAGGCAGAGCGCTTGATTACTTGGATTCGACTCTTCAAATGTTAAGAGATGCCGGCCGACGGATCCAACGTAACTGGCGCTAAGTACCGTCGACTGTCCCAGCTGCCGCTCCAGAGAAAACTCAAATTGCTGTACCTGGGGTATTTTGTCATGAGGATACAAGTAGTCAGAACCGGAAAGTGGCGTGGCTTGTACCCAGTTAAAGGAGGTATCTGGATTTTTGGGCGAGGAGTTTGCTGGCGGAAACGAGAAAGGAAATTTCTGTCCGGCGGGGCTTCCGTTCGCGCGAGCGATAAACGGGGTAGCCAGCAAAGTGGACTCGGCGGAGTAATACAAACCATAGGGGGCGTCCCCCACCTCAACAAAGCCAGTGGCGTCCTCAATGGCGCTGTAGAAGATGCCGTAGCCGGCACGAATACTGCTCTTCCCCGGTCCGCCAAACAGTTTGCCGAGCAAGCCTTCTGTGTAATCCGGCGCATAGGCGAATCCAATTCGCGGCGCGAAGTTGTGGTACTGAATCGGGGCCAAAGTTCGCGGCACACCGGGATCTCCCGGAACCACCAGCCCCAATGGCGCCGTAGGGAAAACCTGGGACTGTTCGCCGGGGATAACGGTCTCCAGCTTGTTCTGGGTGTCATACCAGGGTGTCATGATCTCATAGCGAAGGCCATAGTTGACGGTGAGGTTCGGCGTTGCGCGCCAGCCATCCTGGGCATAAACGCCAAAGTATTTGTCGCGTGAGTCAAGAAGCTGCTGGCTGGCCTGCGTAAAACTCTGCGGAGCACCAATGAGGTAGTCGGCGAAGTCGACTCCGGTTTCTTGCCCGCTAAAGACATAGGCCCCGTTGGCGTCATCGTAGTTGCGCTCGTTGATCTGATCGTAATGAAAATCCACACCGAATTGGAGCGTGTGAGTGCCCACAATTTTGGTGAAATTATCAATAATCTGGTAGGTGTTGTTGTATTGCTTGAGAACATCCTGGGGCAGTCCGAATTCATAGTTATTAAAGGCGAAGGAAGGAACTCCTTCCAGTGCTGGAGTGATGGGAGCGATACCACCGTTGAAGCCGGGTCCTGAACCGGCCGGAGCGGAAAAACCTAAGGACGTCAGCGGAACCCCCGTGCCGCCCATTGGAATTCCTCCGAAGTAACGATCCCGCAGATACACCAGACGAACATCGTTGATAGTGGAATTATTGATAGTCGTTGTCAGGCCGAGATTTATCATCTCCGCGCGGCCCTGAACGCTACTGTCAAAACCGGGGGTTGTGATGCCTTGGGCGTAGGGAGTGGTCACTGAGAATTGGTCAAAAAAGTAATATCCGAACAAAGCACCGTAATGCGTGTTCGTATCCAGACGAACTCCGAACTTGTTGTCAGTGAGGTGCTGGTTGTAGGCCGAGGTTGCATAGAAAGGTTGCCCACCAAGACTCCCCGTCGGCTGTGGGATGTATTGCAGCGTCTTCTGTGCGACGGGGGACCAAGCGGTCATGGGAATGACGCCGTTCGGGAAGACGCAGACGGTATTGCTCGTGCATCCAGGCGTATAGTATGGCTCGCCGTTTGGAAATTGCGCGCCGGCCGCGTACACGGGGTACCCGAGCTCGCTCGATAGGATCCCGGCCCAATTGGGACCCTGCACTGTGCTGATGGAACCACCTGCCGTAGTCTGCGTAAATAGGTCGTTTAGATTTCCGCTGCGATCCTGTGCAGATGGAACCTGATAGCTTTGCGGTTGACCCAGGATTTGTCTGTTTCCCTGATAGTCAGCAAAAAAGAAAACTTTGTCTTTCTTTATGGGTCCGCCAAAAATTCCACCAAATTGATTCTGAATAAAATCCCCGCGCCCCACGTAGTACTGTGACGCGTCAAAATCCGTATTGCGCAGAAACTCGAACACGTCTCCGTGAAATTGATTGGTTCCAGATTTGGTGACGACATTGATTTGCCCGCCGCTGAAGTTTCCATATTCGGCGTTGAAATTGTTGGTGATGATCCGAAACTCGGAGATGGAGTCCAGATTCGGGAGAATGGCCGCTCCGCTGTGAACGCCCTCTTGCGCGTCTGCTCCATTCACCATGAAACCATTCGAACCAAGCCGACCACCGTTTACGGACTGAGTTCCGTTGGTTTGATCGCCGGATACCGCCGTCTCATCTGCGCCTACTCCCTGCGTGGTGTCGTTGCAATTACTTGATGTGCATTGATAAGGCGAAACGCCCGGCTGCAAAGCAAGCAGATCAATGTAGTTGCGGCCATTCAGAGGCACAGAGGTCATCTTGGAGCCCTCGATGACTTCTCCCATTTGTGTGCTCTGGGTTTCGACTTGAGCGGCTTCCGTGCTTATTTCAATCTTCTCGTTGATCGAACCGACCTGAAGGCTAGCATCCACCCGCAGCGCCGAGTTGGCATCGATTACCAACCCGGTCTGCCGGTAGGTCTTGAACCCGGCCTGCGTAATTTCGAGGTTATAAGTGCCGACAGCGAGGGTCGGCAGGTTGTAGAAACCTTTAGCGTCGGTCTTTTGAGTCGTCTTGACCCCGGTGGTCGTGTCGGTCGCCACCACGGATGCTCCGGAAATAACGGCGCCAGATTTGTCCGTAACCACGCCGGAGATACTGCCGGTGATGCTAGCCGACGCCAGCGTCAACGCAATAACCGTGAACAGAAGGACTGCGGCAACACACAAACGGCTACCCATAGCTGATCTCCCGCCGGAATAGGGTTTTTACCCCATTCAGCAGGTTTCACTCACCACTTTCGTCTGGTGAAACCTGCCGGTCAATTTTGAAAATGTAATGCCCGTTGGATTGAGGGTTTATCTCAATCCCAGCAGACATGTCAACCCTTTTTGCGCGTACGAAAGGGAAAAGCGTTACCTGTCGGGAACGGTTTCTCCAGCCTCTGGCAAATGGCGTCACGAAAACCGCACGCCAAGACTGCCTACTTCTGTTTTACAGCGATGGCAGCGATTTCAATGTGGGCGTTATTCACCAGGGCCGCTGCCTGAACCGTGGCACGAGCCGGTTTCGGGTCAGGCATTACGCTTTTGTAAACTTTGTTCATGTCGGGAAATTCATGAATGTCAGAAAGAAAGACAGTAACGTTGACGATGTCCTTCATTTCGAAGCCAGCAGCCTTCACCACTTTCTGAATATTCTCCAACGCCGCGGTGGTCTCCGGACCGATACCGCCGGCGGCCAGTTTTCCAGAATCATCTGTACCCTCCTGACCCGCGATGTACAGAGTATTTCCCACCAGGATGGCGTCGCTGAACGGAAGTCCGCGGGCTGGTGAGAGATTGATGGCTTTTCTTTCCTGGCATTGCGCTCTCTGCCCGGCTGCGCCGATGGTCAGTGCGACCGCGACAGCGCAAATAAAAATCTGGGATGCCTTTGTCTGTTTTTGAATTTTCATTTCTAATTGCCTCCGTGATCCATTGGTTCATCCACAACTTGGCTCTTCCACTTGAGGAAAAACAATGTTAGAGTCCGCGCACATATATACATTGAGGAGCGGGAAATGAACAAGTTTCTTCATTTCGTAAAATCGCACATCATCGCAGTATCGGTCCTTTTCATCGCATTTTCCACCACCGCTTTAGCTGGGGCTGGATTTCTGGGGGCGCAATCCGCCGCTGAAAGAACCGCAGGTTTGTCCGACAATGCTTTACTTGCGGACTATCGGCGTGTGGAAGTTGCTTCTGTCTCGGATGCGCTGGAGCAACTGACGGGTAAGCGCATGTATATGAGTCACCGCATGCATCCGCTGTTCACCACCAAGTTTGCCGGCTTTGCGCGGACGGTGCTGCTGAAGAAAGACGAGGGTAATTCCGATCCCGGTGCATTGAACGGGATGCTGGAAGCGATTGATCAGGGATCTACGGACTCGGTTTACGTGATGGTCGTGGAGGACGGCGAAAACATTGCAGGAATGGGCGGCCTGATGGGCACGGCCATGGCAGCGCGCGGGTACGCTGGAGCGGTGATTGATGGAGGAGTTCGCGATGTGGCGTATCTGAAAAAAATCGGTTTTCCGGTTTATGCCACCGGCATCGTACCGTCGACGTCGGTGCATCACTACCGTTTCGCGGGATCTCAGATTCCGGTAATTTGCGACCGCGTGACTGTGAATGCGGGTGATATCGTCGCGGCAGACAGCGATGGAGTGGTGGTCGTTCCCCGCTCGAAAGCTCAGGAAGTATTAACTCTGGCGCAACAAATGGATTTCAAAGAGCACTCGATGTATGCCGTAATCGAACAGACAAAATCGATCCTCGAAGCAGTTAAGAAGTTTGGCAGGCTTTAAAAGAAAGCCCACTTGCGCAAACGTGACTTTCATCAGATAATTCGCACTTTCATTTTGTAAGTGTTTGAGTGCGATCCTTACTCATGGCCGAGACGCCAAAGCGGAGCTACAACATCACGGCGCTGCAGCGCGGGTTACACCTTCTGCAGCTCTTCAGCGAGTCGGCGCAAGGCCTCACTGCAAAGCATGTGGCGGGGCGCTCAAGGTTGCCGGTGAGTACCGTCCACCGTTTTCTCGCGAATCTGGAAGGCGCCGGGTTTCTGAACTGCGGTGCGGACGGAGCGTACCGCTTGGGGATCGCATGTTTTGCGCTTGGGCAGGCGGCTTTGGCTCAACTCGATATTCGTCAAGTGAGCTTGCCCTACCTTAAGGAGTTGAACCTGGAGACCCGCGAAACTATTCACCTCACGGTGCGGAGCGGGCTCTCCGCGGTTTACGTGGAGAAGCTGGATTCGCCGGAGCCCTTGCGTATTCACTCTCGCATCGGCGCCTTCGTTCCCTTATATTGCACGGCAGTCGGCAAGGTCATGTTGGCGTACATGGAGGAGGATGAGCGCAAGAAAGTTCTGCCTCAGTTGGCGCTGAAGCGCCTGACACCAAATACCGTGGGAAACCTTCAGCAACTGGAAGCCGAACTATTTCGAGTAAGAAAGAACGGCTACGCCTGCGATCTGGAGGAGAACGAACTCCACATACGCTGTGTGGCAGCGCCTATTTGGGACCATGCCGGTGCTGTGAACGCGAGCCTAAGCATTACGGCGCCGATGGTACGCATGACCGTCACGCGACTGCGTCAACTCGCTCCGCTCATTCAGAGCGCTGGATTGCAAATCTCCCGCGAACTCGGATACCGGACTGCCAGCTTTGCACCGTTGCGGAAAAACACTGGCGGGGAGGCAGCGGTTGCGAAATCTCTCTGAGCGGAAGCGGACGATCGGTTGCGCGGTCGGCGGCCACATGGTTTGCTTACGAATCGAAATTCTTCTTTTGGCCGTACTGATCGCCGTCGTTTTCGTGTGCTTGTCAGCCCGTGCCGGTGACGACGCTCCAGCGCCCGTATCCGCGGCACTCGACGTTCGCTCCGTAGATCTTGAGGTTCAACCTCCGGCTGCCAATTGGATCTCCTACAACGGAGACTATTCGGGAAGACGATTCAGCGCGCTTGCGGAAATCAATTCCGAAAATCTTGCAGGGTTGCGCGCGGAATGGGTGTTTCATACGCCTAATACCAACCGACTGGAAGTAACTCCCGTGGTAGCGAATGGAATGATGTTTATTACCGCGGCGAACGATGCCTCCGCGCTGGATGCACGCACGGGGCGAGTGGTATGGCACCATTCCTGGCCAATCTCGGAGGGGTTAATCGATGACGCATCTGGCCACCTTAACCGTGGCGTTGCACTTTGGCACGATCGCATCTACATGGAGACAGATAATGCGCATCTTCTGTGCCTGGATGTGCGCTCCGGCAACTTGATCTGGGACATTGCCTATGCGGATTGGAACAAGAATTACGGCGCAACCAGCGCGCCTCTGGTAGTGAAAGACAAAGTGCTTGTAGGTACCTCTGGCGGCGACGACGGGGTGCGAGGTTTTGTTTCGGCCTACGATGCAATGACAGGCAAGCTGGTGTGGCGATTCTGGACGATTCCAGGGCCGGGGGAATTCGGTTCCGCAAGCTGGCCGGGAAAACTTTACCTGCACGGCGGCGGGACCACGTGGATGCCTGGAACCTACGATCCTCAACTCAACCTGATTTACTGGGGCACCAGCAATCCCGCGCCGGACTTCGAAGGCGGCGTGCGTCCGGGAGACGACCTTTACACCGACTGTGTGTTAGCCCTCGACCCCGATACTGGAAAATTAAAATGGTATTTTCAATTCACGCCGCATGATCTGTTCGACTACGACGCGGTGGAAACTCCGATTCTGATCGACGCAAACTATCAGGGGTCAGCGCGAAAGCTGCTGGTGCAGGCAAACCGGAATGGCTACATTTACGTGCTCGACCGCACGAACGGAAAATTTCTTTCCGCAACGCCGTTCGTGGAAAAACTGAACTGGGCGCGGGGCGTCGATGCCGAGGGCAAGCCGATGCGAACCGGCATTCAGCCCACGGCAGGGGGCGCGCGAATCTGCCCAGGTTATTCGGGAGCAACCAACTGGTTCGCACCCTCGTATAGCGAATCCACTCATTCGGTTTACTTCATGGCTCTCGAGGAATGTGAAACCTATTTTTTCAAACCGCAGAGTTTCCATGAAGGTAAAGGCTATTACTCAACGGGAGTGAAGCGGATTCCGGAGGAAACTTCTCAGAAAGTTCTTGTCGCATTCAACCTGGATACAAGTTCCATTTCGTGGAAATACCCGCAGGTGGGCGCGGGACGCTCCTCCGGGGGGACGATGACAACGGCGGGCGGCTTGTTATTTTTTGGCGATGATGCCGGTTCGCTTGAAGCCGCGGATGCTCGAAGCGGCAAGGCGCTTTGGCACTTTGATATGGGGCAAGAAATAAGTGCATCTCCGATGAGTTACGCGATCGCCGGCAAACAGTACGTGGCGATTGCGGCGGGAAGCGACGTTTTCAGTTTTGCGTTGCCTTAGTGGTTGCACGATTTCGAAGACTAATTTTGGAGGAAGAGAAACATGAATCAAACCTTCACGCGTAGAAATTTTGCCGCGCATTTTGCTTCCCTGCTCTCGGCTCTGGGAATCGCCTCCGTCTTGAGCAATCAAGCAGCGGCGGAAAGCTCGGCGGGACAAGATGCGGGGGCGATCCGCAAGCTGAACAGCGAAGGTAAACTGGGCAGCGAAAAAGACGTCATCATGCCTGTGATTGTCCACAATGGGTTGATTTATGTCTCCGGGCAAGGCGCCCATGATACTCGCGGCACCAAAGAATGGACCATCGAATCCCACACTACGATGGTCATGGATAAAATCAAGAAGCATGTGGAAATTGGCGGCGGCACTATGGACAGCGTTCTGCAAGCGAATGTCTTTCTGGTGAAAATCGAACACTGGGATGGAATGCATAAAGTGTTCGCCACGTATTTTCCTCACGGCGGACCGACGCGGACCACGGTTGCAGTTGCGGCGCTGCCCGGAGACTCGCTGGTAGAAATCAATTGCATTGCCGCAGTCACCTCGAAGTAAGCGGCAAAGGAGCTTCATTCATGCGATTCAACTCGAAATGGAACCGGCGTGGCTTTCTCGGCAGTGTAGGAATCATTGCCAGCTCAATTCTGGCGCCACAGAAATTGTTTTCTGCGAATCGCGCGGCGGGCGCCGGCGCTAGCCCGAAGATTAGTGGCTTGGGCCAGACCGGCAATCCCTATGATGAGCTCGGCGTCACAACGGTGATTAACTGCGAGGGAACCATGACCATGCTCGGCGGTTCCCTGCCCCATCCCGAGCTCGAAGCGGTGATGACCATGGCGGGGCGTCACTTTGTCAGCATTCCGGAATTGGAAGTTGCCGCCGGCAAGCGCATTGCGGAGATGCTTAAGCTGCCGGATGGGTACACGGCGCTGGTAACGTCGGGCGCGGCGGCCGCCATTCAGTCGGGACTCGCCGGGATTCTAACTGGAGGCAACGAGACTCTGATTCGGCAGTTGCCCGATCTTACTGGCATGAAGTCAGAAGTGATCATTCAAAAATCGCACCGTAACCCATTCGATCATCAATTGCGATCCACCGGAATCAAGCTCATCGAGATCGAAACGCAGGATGAATTGCGAGCCGCGGTCAACGAGCGCACGGCGATGATGCACTTCTCCAACTTTGCCAACGCCGCGGGACAGATCAAAGTCGACGAGTGGGTCAGGCTGGCGAAGCAATACAACGTTCCTTGCATGAACGATGCCGCAGCCGACACGCCGCCAGTGTCGCATCTGTGGGACTACACAAATATGGGGTACGATCTGGTGACTTTCAGCGGCGGGAAGGCAATTCGCGGGCCGCAGTGTGCGGGAATGTTGATCGGCCGCAAAGATATGGTGGCAAATGCGCTGCTCAACAATAGCCCGCACGAAGACACTCTGGGCCGCAGCCAGAAGGTGGGCAAAGAAGAAATTGTGGGGATGGTTAAGGCACTCGAACTTTTTCTTGCCGAGGACCATGACGCGCTAGCCAAAGAATGGCAGGCGCGGCTGGAAGTGATCTCCGGCGAAATCACAAAAGTTCCTGGCGTCAGCACTTCGTTCTTTGTCCCGGACATCGCCAATCATGTGCCGCACATGAGCATCACTTGGGATGATGCCCGCATTTCACTGACGCCAGCACAAGTGTCCAAGATGCTTGCGCAGTTTGAGCTCCGTCCATTGTGATGGGAACCGGCGAGGGAAGACCGGGTCTGGTCATGAATTCGTTTATGCTGCAGCCCGGCGAAAATAAAATTGTCGCCGAGCAACTCACGCGACTTCTGCGCGAACACGCGGCTTGAACGAAGAATCGTCGCGGCGCGCTGCGAACCAGGAGAAGATTGGCGATCAAAAAACGCAGTGCTCCGACGAGCGAGACGAGGTCACGGCACTGGCATGCGGAGCTTGGATCCTTTTTTCTCCAGCCAGGCATTGAATTGCTCAACCATTTCTTTCGTCCATTTTTCGTCGATTTGACCCGGCGTGTACTTGCCTTCGCGGAGCATCGTGTGACCCCATTCGTCGACCATGTGGTCCGTTTCAGCGTCGTCCGCCAGTTTCTCGGCAAGTTGCGGAGGAACAAAAGTGACGCCTTCGGGGTCGCCGATCGCTATGTCGCCCGGCATCACAGTTACCTCTCCGATTCGAATGGGGACGTTAATTCCGGCCAGCATCACATTCTCAAGTGCGGACGGATCCGCGCCTCGCGTGTAAACCTGAAAACCTGGAATCTCTTGAATACCGGTGACATCACGAACTGCACCGTCAACGATCAATCCGTTGTGGCTCCTGGCATAGATGGCGGTCGAGAGATTGTCGCCGACAATCGTGCCATAACGAATTTTGCCGAACAGATCGACCACGAGCACGTCGCCCGGGTTCAGAATGTCGATGATCCAGGAGTTCTCATCTCCAATGCGATTTTCTTTTTTGCCATTGGCGCGAATCACGGAATCGACGTCAGGGCGCCGCGGCATGAAAACCGCGGTGACGACGCGACCCACCAGCCGTTCTCCGGGATTAATCACCTTCCATCCACCCTCGAACTGGTTGCGGTAGCCAGCATCCTGCAGCACGTCCCAGGCCTGTTCGGCAGTAGCGTCTTTCAGCCGCGCCAGCACCGCTTCCGGCACGTTCGGGCGCCCATCGGGAAAGCGGTCGCCATGCCACTGCGGGGTGAATTCTACGCGCTGCTCTTTCGTGAAGAGGCCGAGTTGTGCGTGGGCGGGCGCGCCCAGCGACAATGCCAGACAGAACGTCATTGCGGAAAGGACAGCAGCTTTGTTCATAAGGCTCCGATAAACAATTGGGGACCGAAAATCAGCTTGTCCGCGACCGCGAAAATATCACACAGCGGTACTCACAGCAATCGCACATTGCCCAACACACGAACTGTGGGACAGGAAAGTCTTCTTACCGACCGTCTCCGGAGCCCGCAATGACCGGGGCCAAGCCGAGCCGCGTGCGATGGTTTCTGGTGTTCTGGCTCTTCATCCTCAGTGCCATCTCGTATCTCGATCGGGTCAACATTTCGATTGCCGGCGGATCCATCGCAGAGTCTTATCATCTTAGCGATGTGCAGTTGGGAAAAGTGTTCAGCGCCATGCTGGTGGGTTATGCGCTGTTTCAAACAATCGGTGGCAGGCTTGCTGATCGCTTCGGTGCTCGCCGTGTGTTGGCCGGAGGCGTTGTGTGGTGGGGAATTTTCACTGCTTTAACCGCTCTTGTGCCCGCCAATATTGCAGGCGCGTTGCTCATCTTCGTAGCGGTGCGTTTTCTTCTCGGCGCAGGGGAAGCTGTCATCTACCCATCCGCCAATCAATTCATAGCCCGCTGGATTCCGACAACGGAGCGTGGTATCGCCAACGGATGGATCTTTGCCGGCGTGGGAGCTGGCGCCGGCCTTACGCCTTTGATCATTACTTACATCATGGTTCACTATGGCTGGCGCTCTTCGTTCTGGG
>CAVRWS010000036.1:0-19852 GCA_963724815.1 uncultured Acidobacteriaceae bacterium | reverse complement strand
CGATGTTGCCCCAATAGATTGTCCAGTCGAAATCATTGAGCTTGCCGGTGTACTTGAACGAATACGCGATGAACGAGACCAGGCAGAAAATATAAAAATGCGTGGAGCCCGGCGCGGTCCAGCGTCGCAGCAGAACGTACACGCCAATCCCGAGATAGATCAGCGCAATCAGCCGCAGCCAGTTATTGAGAGAGCGATCGGCAGGAACCAGAATCACGCTGGAGTCGAGCGTCACCGAGTCGCGAACCAGAGAATAAGAAGCCTTTGACCAGACGCCCGTGCGGTAAAGTTGGCGCTCAAGTTTAGAGGCGTGTTCTTGACGTCCTCGCCGTTGACCGAGACGAGTTGGTCGTTGGTCTTGATGCCGGCCTTGGCGCCGGGGCCATTCGGATCGACCCGGTCGGCTAGAAGGGAGCCGTTATGCTCAACCCACCAGACGCCGTCGTCCGGGCCAGCCGAATCTCCGCTCTGCATCAACATTGAATCCGGCGAAAACGACCGCAGCCACCGTCAGGAGAAACAGCAGAACCGCAATGAATCGGACTTGGCTTTCCCGGTTCATGGGTTTCGGCGGTTATCCGAACCCTTAAGGGGCTGGATGAGCGTGAAAGCCACGTCCCGCCGATCGTCAATGAGCAACTTCGCTGCCATGCCGCTTCCCACTTCAGGAATGCTAACTACATGCTATTCAAGCACTTTCGAAATTATAGATGGATTTTCGAACATCGGTTACGCCTTTTTGGATGTTTCTGTGGAATTGTGTATCTAATGCGGAGAAAGGGATTTACGAGGTAATCATTGACGCATCCAACGAAAATTGGCGCATGCAGCCGGCAGCTGCGAGCGCAGTTCATCCCCGCCCTGAATCGAATCAGTTGCGGGGACGATGCTGCGCCTAATCAACTCTGGCAGTAACCTACGCCGGCCAAGGCGGAGTCTGTGCTTGTGCGGGTGTCAGGCTTACCCGAATCGCATTCATCAATTCGTCATTGTCGGCGGGCTTCTGGAAGAAGGCCGATGCCCCTGCCTTTAGAGCGCGTTCCTCGTTCGCCTGAGGATCCCGCGCACTCAGCACAATTACAGGAACGCCAGAAAGGCTATCGCTGTTCTGTAACCGATCCAGAACCACAAAGCCATCCCCCACGGGAAGGCCTAAGTCTAGAATAATCAACGCTGGACGCTCTTTCTGTGCCGACGCAATGGCTCCGTAGCCATCGCTGGCGGTGGTGACATCGTAGTTGTTCGCTCGCAGCCGTAGCCGCATAGCACGCACCAGGTCGGGGTCGTCATCAACTACCAGTATTTTTGGTTTTGGCATTTTATCTCTCCTTAGGGTGGTTCGTTAGTTGGAATTCTGTATCGGCTTTTGCGAAACGACATGCTTTCTTTGCATTCCAGTGGTGACCATGGCGGTTACATAATCGGCAACGGTTTGAATCTGTTGATCCAGCGACTGGCTGGAAACGGCCGGGGGAAGCTCAATGGGAGCAGCCACAATGCTGAGGCTGCATTTGGTTTTGAAGTCCGGCATGCGCTCCAGTTGTTCCCGAATGCGCGCGGTCATGATGCCTACTTGCGGCATGTCGGTTGAGGCCACAACGAAGAACGTCTCCGCCGCGCTCGATGTTCCCATCGGAGGCAATACCAGGTCCTTGTCGAGATAGACGCAACGCTGCAGGATCTCCAGACATTGTTGCCAGGTTTGCTTCCAGTTGCCGCGCAGCGCGGCGGAAAACGGAGTCAGATCCACTCGCACCAGTACAAAGGCGGTACGCAAACGATCATTATGGGTGACCACAGGAGCCAGCAGCTTGGCCAGCGAATAAGCCGGCAGAGTAAAGGTGAAGGTGCTCCCCTGTCCCGGTTCGCTCGAAACCCAGATGCGTCCCTGATGAAGCCGGACGATCTCCCGGCAGATGAACAGCCCCAGCCCAAGTCCTGAGCGATTGTTGTCGATTGAATCAGCGTCCTGATACAGCCGCTCAAAGATCAAAGCCTTTGATTCCGGATTGATCCCTCGTCCCGTATCGCTGACAGAAATGTAGACGGAGCCGGGATCAGCTTCTACTCGGCACGCCTGAACCATAACGGCTCCGTCTGGTGGCGTGAACTTAATGGCGTTGTCCACCAGGTTGATAAGCACTTCGAGCACTCGATCAGGATCGGCATGCACCAGTGGAAGGGTCTGGTCTAGTGCAATTTCGAGTCCGATCCTCTTTTCGTCCGCCGTGGGCCGCATCATGGCAACCGTCTGCTGGATTAGTTCGCCTAACGCAACACAGCGGGGCTCCACTCGCATTTTGCCGCTTTCGGCGCGGGTCGCCTCAAGCAAATCGCGGACCATGGCGTGCAACTGATTCACACTTTTCAAAACTGTCTTTAAGTGGTCAGACTGTTCGGGCGCTACCGGCCCGGCCAGTCCATCCAGAAGCAGCGTGACGTATTGATGAATGCAGGTGAGCGGAGTTCGTAGTTCGTGGGAGACGTGCGAGAGAAACTGGTTCTTGAAATCGATTTGCTGCTTTTGAGTGATTTCGAGGGCACGCAGAAGCCCTTGCCTTTCCACCGCATAACGAATGGCGCGTTCCAGGTGCTTGCTGGTGATGTTTCCTTTAAGCAAGTAATCCTGCACTCCCTGATGAACAGCCTTGATGGCCAGCGCCTCGTCATCTTGCCCAGAAAGCACCACCACGGGCACGTTGGGCGCGTGCTCCATCACCCGGCGAAAAGTTTCCGCGCCGTGGCTGTCAGGCAGGTTCAGGTCCAACAGAATCACGGCCGGGGTTTCGGCGGTCAGTGAGGCCAGGCCATCGGCCAGCCGGTTCACACAATTCACATTAACCGGAGATTTCCCTTCGACCAGGCGCAGGCGAACCAGGTCCGCATCGCCCGGGTTGTCTTCAATGAGCAATACTTGCGTAGTTTGCTGATCCATGAATTCTCATTCTCCCTGGCGCGGCAGGTTGACAAAGCCGCACCAAAATTCTTCGATCGATTTCACCGCCGAAAAAAAGTCCTGCAGATTTCCCGGCTTGCTGACGTAACAGTTCGCACCCAGGTCATAACTCCTCCCAATGTCTTTCGCCAGTTGAGACGTGCTGAAAATTACCACTGGGATGCGCCGCAGCTCTGGCCGCGCTTTGATCGCGGCCAAAACTGCCAAGCCGTCTTTCTTGGGTAGACTCAAATCCAGAATCACGAGATCAGGCCGCGCCACGTTGGCATACTTGCCCCGGCGATCCAAGAACGCCATTGCTTCCACCCCATCTTGTACGCTGGTAATCTCGCTATGCCGGACACTCTTCACCAATGCTTCCCGGGCCAATCCCACATCCGCCGGATTGTCATCCACCAACAGCAGCCGCAGTCCCGATTTCATTCACTGCTCCCTTCCCCTCGCCGGAGCCATGCACAGGCAGAGTAAATTTGAAATGGGAACCAGATCCGCCTTGCGACTCGACCCAGATTCGTCCGCCATACCGCTCGATGATTTTTTTACAGATCGCCAGACCGATGCCGTTTCCGGGATATTCACTGCGCGCGTTTAAGCGATGAAACACCTCAAAAATTTTCCCGGAACTTTCTGGCGGAATTCCAATTCCGTTATCACTCACCTCGAACCACCATTGCTCATCTTTGTTTTCTGCCTGCACGGAAATTTTTGGCGCTTCCTTGCCGCGGAACTTGATGGCGTTCGCGATCAGGTTTTGGAAGACTTGTCCCAACTGGGTGCGGTCGCCTTGAATCTGTGGAAGTTGGGGATAACTGATCACAGCGCCGCTCTCCTCGACCGCCGCCGAAAGGGCTTGCAGAACCTCTTGCATAACCGTATTGCAGTCGATACTCTCATTGCTTGATCCGGAGCGGCCTACGCGCGAGAAGGCCAGCAGGTCCTGAATGAGAACCTGCATTCGCATCGCTCCCTCGCTGGCGTAGCCGATGAATTTGTCGGCGTCCGCGTCAAGTTTTCCGCGATAGCGTTCGGCCAGCAGTTGGGTGTAGGCCGTCACCATGCGCAGCGGTTCCTGCAGATCGTGTGAAGCGACATAGGCGAACTGTTCGAGATCGGCGTTTGAGCGGGCCAGTTCCTCGACTTTCTTGGCCAAATCCTCTTCCGCCTGCCGCCGCGATTGCCGCAATTGCCTCTCTTCCAGAGCGCGGCGCACCGCCTCCGGCAGCCGCGCCAAACCGTCTTTCAACACATAGTCGGTAGCTCCCCGCTTGATGCAATCGACCGCGGTCATGTCGCCCACTGCGCCGGAAACCAGAATCATCGGGATATCGAGACCTTCCCGGCGAAGCACGTCCAGGGCTGCCATCCCCGTCCAGTTCGGCAAATTGAAATCAGCCAACACGATGTCAGGGCAATGCGACCGGAGCGCCTGCGTAAATCCTGCTTCATCTTGCACAATCCAGGCGCTCACTTCGAAATTGTGTTTGCGCAGCGCACGCAAGACGAGTTCGGCATCCAGCTGATTGTCTTCCAGCAACAAGGCACGCAGCCTGGGTTTCGGCTCAGCCGGGGGCGCGTCTGCGAGCTTGATCCCAGCACTGCTCATTTCGCCTGACCGCCCACTACTTGCATCGCCGCTCCGACGACAATCGGCTGGTTGACGACAAGCCAATACAGCCCCAATAACTTCACCATCTTCCGGAATTCGGGAAAATCGACCGGCTTCTGTAGGTAGCTATTAGCGCCCAGGTTATACCCGATCACCCGGTCCCGTTCTTCCCTAGACGAGGTCATCAGGATGACCGGGATGGCTTTGGTTCGCTCGTCTTGCTTTATCTGTTTAAGCACTTGCATGCCATCGATTTTAGGCAGCTTCAAATCCAGCAGAACGATCTTGGGAGGATGGTCGAAAGAGCGTTCGGCATGTGTTCCGGTACAAAAAAGAAAATCCAGCGCTTCCTCTCCATCCCGGACGACGAAGACGCGGTTCGCCAGATTTTCCGATCGCAAGGCGTGCAGGGTAAGATCCACATCATCCTGACTGTCATCCACCAGTAAAATGTCGACTTCGTTAGGGTTCATGATTGGGCTCCCACAATTGCGTTTTTGTTTTCCGCTTCGACCGCGGTTCGCGTTGCATTGGCGATGGCAAGGGTAAAGAAAAAGGCAGCGCCTTTATCCGGCTCCGCCTCCGCCCAGATCCGCTCGCCATGCTTGTGCAGAATGCGGTGCGCGGTCGCCAGGCCAATCCCCGTACCTTCGAATTCTTCCGCGCGATGTAAGCGCTGGAACACGCCGAACAACTTGTCCGAGTACTTCATATTGAAGCCGACTCCGTTGTCGCGAACCCCAATGACGAGCTGCCCATTTTTTTCCTGATGACTGATTTCAATAATGGCTCGCTCCCGGGGCCGGGTGAATTTCAGGGCATTGGCGATAAGATTCTGAAAAACTTGCTTGATCAGCACCGGGTCGCACTTCACAAGTGGCAGGCTGGAAATCTTCCAGGTCACAGCCCTTCCCTCCGTCTCCGGCTGCAACAAGGACACAACTTCTTCGATGAGTGTGTTCAGGTTGGTGACTTGAAGGCTAACGGTGTGGCGGCCAACACGCGCCAGATTCAGAAGTTCATCCACCAGCAGGCCCATGCGGTGAGTGCCCTCCTCAATGCGCTGCAGATGGTGTCGCGCCTCCGGGTCCATCGTCGGTCCAAAATCCTCGATCAGGATTCGGGAAAACCCGCCGATATGCCGCAATGGCGCTCGCAGATCGTGAGAAACCGAATAGGTGAAAGCCTCCAGTTCGTGATTGGCAGCCTGCAATTGTGAAGTGCGCTGCGAAACTCTTTCTTCCAGTTCTTCATTCAGTTTGCGAATTTCCCGCTCGTCGATTTTCCTTTGTGTAATGTCGCGGAGGGCGATGACTCCGCCATGCCCCACGCCGTCTTTGCCCTTCAGTGGACTGGCACTGGTCTCGATCCAGACTCCGCTCTCAAGTTCCTGATTGTGCAAATACATCTCGGCAACGCATACTTCTCCACGAATGGCGCGGAGCAATGGATTTTGCTCAGGCGGGAACGGCGTCACCGTGTCCGGCAGATAAACTCCGTAGTGTTCGTTCCATTCTCCGGGCGGAACGTCCTCCGCGCCCATGCCAACGATCCTAGTAGCCGCCGGGTTCCAAAGGATAAACTTCCCCGTCTCATCGGCGGCGACCAGTCCCTCGCCAATACTGTCCAGCACTGATTGCAGCATGAGCGTCTGGGTCTCCAGTGCCTGCTGCGAGCGAAGCAAATCTTCGGCCTGCCGAGCCAGAGCGGCCGCGGCCCGTTTTTGCTCGGTGATGTCACGCAGAACCGCGACCCCCCCGCAGAGGTTGCCTTCAGCGTCCCTCATGGGCCGCGCCGCGACCTCTAAAAAGACCCCTCCCGCACGCTCCGGGTGCTCGATCATTAGTTCCACTCGCACCGACTCCCCGCGCATGGCCCGCGCCAGCGGCAGACGATCTGCCGCATAAGCCGTGACCCCGTCGGGCAAGAAGACCTTGTAATGAGTTGTCCACTGCTGGCTGGGCAAGTCGATCGCTTCACGGCCCATCAGCTTCTTCGCGGCGTCATTCCAGATCAGAAAGTGTCCGTTCCGGTCGGCTGCAATCAAGCCCTCGCCCACGCTCTCCAATATCAGCTCGAGCATCCGAGTTTGTGCTTCCAGGGCATTTCGCGAGCGCAGCAGTTGCTCGGTTTGCCGCGAGAGTTCTTCCGCTTGACCGGCCAGCACATCATTAGCCCGCTTGCGCTCGGTAATGTCGCGGAACGCCACAACTCCGCCACATACCACGCCTCTACTGTCGGTTCGCGGACCACCGCTAACCTCGATCCAGGCGCCCTCCGGAAGCGCGCTATTCCGCACAAACATCTCGCTTGCGCTCACCTCCCCGTTAAGCGCCCGAACCACCGGGAGTTTATCGGTAGGGAAGGGCGTCACCTTATCGGCTAGATAGAGGCCGAAGCGCTCGGGCCATTCGTGGGTAACCAGGTTCGCCGCACTCTTGCCCAGCATCTTTTCAGCAGCCGCGTTCCACAGCAGAAATTTCCCTTGCTCGTCAACCGCCACCAACCCCTCGCCCATACTGCCCAACACCGACTGCAGTATCGCCGTCTGGGCTTCCAGGGCCTTCTGCGAGGCGGCCAGCTCCTCAGCTTGTCGGGCGAGCTCCTCGGCCTGTTCAGCCAGCCGGTCCTGGGCTTGCTTGCGCTCTGTAATGTCCTCAGTGAAGGCCAGGATGCCCGCGATCGCGCCTGCGCCATCCCGCCATGGCCGCACTTCCCAACGGAGCCACTTCATGCTGCCGTCTGCCCGATCGAAGCGGTCATCTTCGTGCCGCAGCACCTCGCCCGCCAGAGCGCGACGATGTACCTCCTTCCAGCGCGCGGGAATTTCCGGGAAGACTTCGTAGTGCGAGACTCCGCGCATGTCGCGCTCGCCCAGTCCATAGTCGCTCCGCCAGCGCCGGCTCAAGTGCAGGTAGCGCATCTCTGGGTCAAACATCGCCAAGGCTGCGGGGGCGTGTTCAATGAACAGCCGGAATCGTTCCTCGCTTTCTCGCAGTACCTCCTCGGACCGCTTTCGCTCCGTGATGTCCTGCACGATGCCAAACATTCGGGTCGCTTTGCCCGAGGAATCCCGGTTCTGGTCGCCGCACGCCCAGATCCAGCGAATCTCCCCGTTCGGCCAAACGATCCTGCATTCAAACTCCGATTTTTTCTTTTGCCTGATGCTGCTCTGAAAAGTCTCCCGGACGCGGTCCCGATCGTCTGGATGGACGTGGCGGAGGAAGATCTCAAAGTTCCATTCCGGCAGGGGCTCGGCATACCCGAAAATCTGGTCGTGCAGCGTAGAGCGAGTGGCCTGCAGCGTAGTCAGGTCTAGATCCCAATCCCCGATTTTCGCTGTGTCCAGCGCAAAGCCTCTTCTCACGTCACTCTGGCGCAAAGCTTCTTGCGCACGGATGCGTTCGGTGATGTCTCGTGCAACTTTTGAAGCGCCGACAACCACGCCGTTGCCGTCTCGAATCGGCGAGATCGTCACCGAAACGTCAATGATCTGGCCATCCTTCCGGACGCGGTGGGTTTCGAAATGTTCCACGCTCTCACCGCGGCCAATGCGTGCCAGAATGTCGGCTTCCTCCTTGCCTTGGCCATTGGGAAACAGCATCAGCATGGGTTTGCCCACGGCCTCCTCCGCCGAATAGCCGAAGATCTTCTCGGCGCCGCGATTCCACGCGTTGATGATCCCGTTCAAGTCTTTGCTGATGATCGCGTCGTCGGAGGAGTCGACCACCGAGGCCAGGTGTTCGCGCACCGCCTCCGCCCGCACGCGCTCGGTTACGTCGCGCAGGATCACGGTGAACAGTTTTTTCCCACCCGTAACCACCTGAGAAATGGAGGCCTCAATCTGAAATTCCTCGCCGTCGGTGCGCGCCGCCCACAGCACATTCTTCGGGCCCATGGTCCGGTTGGTCACGCCCGTGTCGGCGAACTTGTGGATGTGTCCGGCGTGCTCGGCGTGGAAGCGTTGCGGTATGAAACGGGTGATGGGTTGTCCCAAGGCTTCTGCGACCGTGCAGCGAAACATTCTTTCGGCGGCACCGTTGAACAACACAATGTTCTGTTGTTCATCGACGGTAAGGATCGCATCCATGGCCGACTGAATCACGCCCGCCAGACGGCCTTCACTTTCACCCAACGCCGCAGTACGCTCGGCAACGCGTTGCTCGAGGTCCGCGTTGAACGCGTTGACCTGGGCTCGCGCCCGGGCGCTGACCCCGATCTCGCGGCTGACGGTGAATCCGGCTGCGGACAAGAAGACCACACCCAACAAGGACCCCACCGCGATGGCGGAAACTGCGAAATGCTGCGCGGTGCGTGCGCGCCGAGATCGCTCTTCCAGCAGACGCCCTTCCTCGGCCTCCATCTGTTCGACAGTAGCGCGCGTTGCATCCATGAACTGTTTGCCCCGCTCCAACTGGAACTCGGTAGGGACTGTCCCTGTCCTCTGTCGCAAGGCGACGAGCTTATTTGCGGCCTCGATGCTGCCGTTCGCCTGCTCCTCAAGAACATCGATTCGTCGTTCTTGAGCCGGATTGTGTGTCACCAGAAAGCGCAACGCCTGAAGATCGTGTCTGGCAGCGTTTTCCCCTGTCTTTAAAGGCTCAAGGAAATGCTGGTCCGCAGTGAGGGCGAAACCCCGTCCTCCCGTTTCCACGTCGAGCAGATGTCTGAGAGTGAGTTCCAGCATGGTTGATACCTCATGCGTGTGAGCGACCCAGTCAGCATCCTCCGCGGCCCGTTGCGCGTTATGCCAGGAAAGAACGCCGAGAAGACCCGTCAGGAGCAACGCCAGAGCGAAAGCCGCATTTACCTTTTGCCGCAGCCGTCTCTCAGATTCTGGTTGCTCGCTGCGGCCCATCAGCCGGTCCAACTGCTCTTTGCCGAGGCTTAATGCCGTCTCCGCTCTTTCTCGCTCCGCATCGCCGCGCTCGACGATGAAGGCCATCCAGGCGATGAAGCCAACTAGCGCAAGGCTGGAAAAAAACCCCAGCACGCTTGCCTCAACCCAGCTGAATTGCGACCCCGTGAGCAGGGGCTTCGAGATGAGCCAGCCGATAAGGCTCAGGACCAGCAGAGCTGAAGGAGCTGCGACCCGCAATAATCGAGCTCCCGTGCTGCGGCCGGTAAGAAGTCCGCCAATGGCCCAGTCTGCCCGAGAACACAGCAGTCCAGAGATAAGGACCGAGAACGTAACCGCCGTTGGCCACGCCATGCTGGTGGGAGGCGCACCCGGCTCCAGAAGCAAGGCAGCCAGTCCAAACGCGGCGGGGATGGCTGCTCCGAGACATAAGAACTGGGCAGGCCAATCATCGCGCCGTGTCCTCCGGTCCAGCAGCAGAATGGCGCAGCCAAGAAGAAAAAAATCCAGGGCGGTGAGAGAGGACATCAATCCGGGGCTCACTCCCGCCGCGTGGTCGGTGGCAGGGACGCGAACTAATATCTGGTCGATGCCCAAGTTCACGGTGAAAAGGTGCTCCGCCAGGCTGAGCAGGCCGAGGACTCCGGCAATTACAGCGAGGGCTTTCGCGGCGGCGTTCTGGATCCGCGAGAAAGGCTGACTGGTCCTTCGCCTTAGCAGCCACAGGGAACCGCCGAGCAGAACGAAACCGGCGGCGGTGTTGGCTACCATCTTCACCGGCGCGAATCCCCACGTGGTTAGGCGCAAAAGGTGGAAAACCCAGCCAGAAAGACCCGACAATCCAATCGCGACCGAAAACACGCTGGCCACAGAGGCGAAGACGCTCAGCCTCTTAACCAAGACGGGATCGGCAGACGCTCTCATGCAATGAAGAAAGGAGACCGGGAGCGAGACTCTGCGATACCGCGTGCGAACGCAGCCTCGTCCTCTTAGGCTATCGGCGGATGTAGGGCTGGCTTTAGACCGGAAAGTGCCGGCACCCTATCGAAAGGAACTCGCCAGCGCGAGGCGGAACAGGGTACCTTTGGGCGCGCTCAGCGCGCGGGATTAGAGCCTTCTAAGATTAGCATCTCCCAATTGGCCTGGTAATCGCGGTCGCGGCAACGACCTCGCTATCCAGCCTTCTTTTTGTCCTCGGAGAGTTCCACGGAAGTGTCGTCGTCCCAATCGAATGAGAGCGCCCGAGCAGTCGTTTCGATGGGCTCGAGTTCAGGAATGTCGTCGGCTACAGATGCGCCCAGTTCGGCAAACTTGCGCGCGGAAACCAGTACGCGGCTCTCCAGGGAGCCGACAGCTTTGTTATAAGACTCGACCGCACGGTCGAGCCCAGTGCCGACGGAGGTAATGTGCCCCGCCAGCAGCCGCAGCCGGTCATGAAGTTCTTTACCCAGCGCGCTGATCTGCTGCGCGTTGCGTGCCAGTTTTTCCTGATTCCATCCGTAGTTAATCGCCTTCAAGAGCGCGATCAGCGTGGTTGGCGATGCGGGAATCACGCGGTTCAGAACCCCATGCTCGATCAGCCCGGGATCCTGCTCCAGCGCGGCACTGAAAAATGTTTCGCCGGGAAGGAACATCACCACGAATTCCGGCGTGGCTTCGAACTGTTCCCAATAGTTCTTGCCGCTGAGAGTTTTCATGTGATCGCGCACCTGCCGCGCGTGATTGGCTAGACAAGCCCGCCGTGCCTCTTCATCGGTAGTCTCGAAGGCGTCAAGAAATGCTTGCAGAGGCGTCTTCGCATCCACTACCACATGCTTGCCGCCCGGCAACTTCACCACCAGATCGGGACGCAGCCTTCCACTCTCAGTAGTCACGGACTCCTGCTCGGCAAAATCGCAGTAGGAAAGCATGCCGGCAATCTCGACCACGCGGCGCAGCTGAATTTCTCCCCAGCGGCCACGCACATTCGGAGTGCGCAGCGCGCGAACCAGATTTCCCGTCTCTGATTGCAGTTCCTTCTGCGTCGTAATGAGTGACTGCACCTGGGCGCGTAGTTCGCCGTACGCGTCTCCGCGCGCCACTTCCATCTGCTGGATTTTTTCGTCCACTTTGTTCAGCGAATCGCGCACCGGCGCCACCATATCAGCCACGGCTTTTTGCCGGGCATCGAGATCGCCCTTGGCCTGGCTCTGGAATCGCTTGAGCGTCTCTTCGGCAACCACCAGAAAGGATGAGTTGTTGCTCTTCAAAGCATCCGCAGCCATCGCCTTGAACGCATTCCGCAACTCTTCGCTGGCGTGCGTGACTAATTCAATCTTTTCGTTGCTGGTCTTTCGTTCAGATTCCAATGCGGATTCCGCCCTTGCCTTACCCGCCACCAACTCTGTGTGTGCCTGCTGAAGCCGCGCCAGACCGGCCTTTTCGGCCGCTAATTCCTTTTCCATCAGAGACAAACGAGCATACAGCCCCGCGCTGCGCGAACGCAGTGCCAGCCAAGCAATCAAGCTTCCAAACAATAGGCCGATGACCCCTATGACACCAGGTTCCATAGCGAAGGTAACTACTCCAAGTGGATTTCTATCTCTAGCGTAGCACCAGCGGCAAGTCTGACGCCGGAGTTGAAGTCCCCCAGAGCCGAGGTTGGGTAGGCACAAGCAATGCTTAGGGCTTCTAAAGTCGTGGCGTTTCTCTTACTGTTGGGATCGGTCTCGCTGGCTCCATCTTCTCGCGTGCTGGCCGCCTCTCAGGACGACGCCGCTGCCAACAAACCTTCGCCGATCGTCAGCTTGAAACCGGCTTCAGCAATCGCACCCGATATACCCTTCGGTGATTACGATCCTCAAGCCGAACAACTTCTTCTTTATCTGGCAAATCAAGCCCGAGCGCAATTCGGAGCGCCACGGCTGATTCTCGACGCGGGCATGAGCCGCGCCGCCCGCCTGCACGCGGGAACGATGGTTGCCGAGCGTCAACTCTCCCATCGGTTCGAAGGTGAGCCTTCCCTACCCCAGCGTCTGGCTGCCGCAACTCGCACGCAACTCGATCAGGAAGGTGAAAACGTCGCGTTCGATTTCGACGCCGCGCAAGGCCATCAACATCTCATGCAGTCCCCTCCGCATCGCGCCAACCTGCTCAACCCGGTCTATAACGTGGTCGGGTTGGGCGTGGTCCGCAGCGGAGACCGGCTCTACATTGTGCAGGACTTCGGCCATGCCCTCCCCAATTATTCCCTGGCAGAAGCTAAGCAGCAGATCGCGGCAGCGCTCGCCGAATCGCGACGACAGGCCAACCAGCCCGCTCTCGGGCGAAGCGACCTTCCTAGCGCAGACGACGCGGCATGCTCCATGGCGCAAGCCGACAAACTCGGCACCAAGCCGGTGCATGAACTTGCGCAACGTTACACCGTGCTCACCTATACGAGTTTGCATCCGGGGACTCTGCCGGAGGGTGCAAGTCCGGTTCTCGCGAGTCGCGGACTGCGTGGCTTCTCGGTGGGAGCTTGCTATGCGCGCACGCAAACCTATCCCACCGGCGCGTACTGGGTGGTTTTGGCTCTGGATTAGATCTACTGTCTACGGGGCGTACACCTTGATCCAATGATTCCGCACCCTAGGTCTTGCCTTTTTTCCATTCTGATCAAACACAATCAGATTCGTTTCCCGCAGAGGCATGTGGCACCCGATGCAATCACTCGCCGCGTGATGGCCCTGCTTGGGAAACATCGCCGATCCAGGCTTGTGGCAGCTCAGGCAGCGTTGTGAAAACTCAGATAGATCGTGTTGCGCGGCGTGTACGTCATGGCACGTAAGACACGTCATAGTAGATTTCTGAAAGCATTGGCTTCGCTCCAACATTTCGACTTGGCTTCCATGAACATCCACCGGAGCCGACGGATCGGGTTGTGGCAGCGTCAAATATTTATCGAGAGCTTCACCGGGAACGTAGGAAAACGCTGGCTGCGAGGAGACTCCAGCTCCAGCGTGGCACCAGGCGCACAGATCCATTTGGCGCTCGCGCGAGAACCGCGCCGGATTGATGATGGCCGAACTTGCACCCGTGGTCGATTTTGCCGCAAAAGTTTGAACGTGTTCCCGTCCCGGCCCGTGACATTTTTCACAGGTGATGCCCACGATAAATCCCGTCTTGCTATAACGATTGGAGGGCGGCGGAATCTGCTCGAAATAAGTTCCGTGACACTCCAGGCATCGCGGAATAATCGGTCGGCTGAAGTTGGCCGTTCCGTCGCGATATCCCGGACTGTTCACCCATCCCAATTCACTCCAATAAGAAACCGGCAACTGAAAAAGGTCGTCGCCTTTCCAGAATAGGTAAGTTTGACCTTTGCCTCCCGAGCCAATCACAAAAGCAAAACGCTCGCTGCGCGTCGTGACAAACGGATCCGTCCCTTCCACCGCCGTCTGAAAAAAATCAGACCCCTTCTGCTCCATGCGAAAGAACAACTCAGGGTTAGACGTTTTCATGACGTTAACGTAGACCGCAAAGCTGCCAAGGATCGAATGCTTGTCCGGCAAGCTCGACGTGAGGTAATGTGACGTGCGGTGAAATGTCTCGACCTTGTCGCGATGACAAGACTGGCAAGCGGCGTCGCCTACGTAGACAGGCGTAACTTCGGGCTTGGTGACTCGAGGCGAAGAAGATGCGGTGGAGGACGGCGCCACGGAAATCTGGCTCGCGGCCGCAACGGCCAGCAACACAATTACAATTCCCGCCGCGCAGAACCGATTCATATCAGCCAGCACCAATGATACTCGGGCTATCGTTTGTTCCTTTGATCGCAGGGCGCTCTTTTTTCATGCTCTGTGCTAACCTTGCCCTGCCCACCGTCTGCGGTTCCGCGCATGGAATCTTCGGCTCCAGTCCGTCTTCCGCAGGTCCATTCGAACGATGTTCGCATCGGCACCGCCGGCTGGTCTTATAAGGACTGGGACGGTATTTTCTATCCTCCGGGCATGCAGCGCCGCAAACAGCACGCTCTCGAGTATCTGGCGCGTTTCTTCGATACCACCGAAATCAACACATCGTTTTACGGACCGCTCAAGCCGGAACTCGCCAAACTCTGGTGCCGCAAAGTCGCGTCCGTGAATCAGAATTTTCTTTTTACGGCCAAACTATACCGCGCATTCACGCACTCGCCCAGGTCGCTGCTGGAGCCTACATCCGCGGCCAGCATCCGTCCCACCGATGAAGACGAATCCCGCACCCGCGAAGGCCTCGATGCCATCGCTAACGAAGGAATGCTGGGCGCGCTGCTCATTCAGTTTCCGGTGTCATTCAAAAACACTTCTCTTAACCGCGAATATCTTGACCGATTGCTGCGGCAGTTCATCGAATATCCGCGCGTGGTGGAGGTTCGCCACTCGAGTTGGAACGACGCTGCAACGCTCGCCGCGTTCGCGCAACAAAATGTTGGCTTCTGCAACATCGACCAGCCGATGTTAGGTCGTTCTCTTGCGCCCACCGAGCACGTCACCGGCGCGATCGGCTACGTCCGTCTGCATGGCCGTAACTACGAACAGTGGTTCGATTCCGATAATCGCAACGACCGCTACAACTACCTCTATAACGAGCGCGAGCTCGCAGGCTGGAAAGAACGAATTCAACGCGTCGCCGAGCGCGCGCACACCACCTACGTAATCACCAACAATCATTTCGAAAGTAAAGCCGGGGTAAACGCGCTGGAATTGAAAGCGTTGATCAGCGGCGAGCGCGTGCTGGCTCCGCCCACGTTGATCCAAAAGTATCCGGAGCTCAAAAGAATTGCCGACCCCGAGGAAGAGTCCGGAGGAGTAAACGCCGTCCTCAAGTTCCGATAAAGCTGTCGCTATTTTCGGAGGAGATTGTTCTAAGTAAGCAATCAGGAGTTGTTGAGTGAAGGCTTCAACATCTGTTTAGCGGCATGGCCAGCGAGTAAGGCATTCGCCGGGAGTAGAGGTTCTCATGCTCCCACTTTCGCGTGGTCCGACATGCGTCGCTTGTTGTAACGCAACGCGACGTTCATAAATACATTTCCCAGGGAAGTTTCAAAGCAGATCATCAGCGCCTCGACATCTTCACTGGTCTTGTCCCCCTCAGCCGAAGTCACCAGCAACGGTGGATGCACACGGAAATGGAAGCCCTGATCGTTGAGTGCGCACACCGCATTGCCCACGACCTGGTTAGCTAGTTCGAAAATGGTTTCTTTGATCAGTCCATCCGACTCCGGCAATTCGGCGCCGGCGTAGTGGCTGGCTACACGCAGAGCGGTTTGCGGCTCAAGATCGAGAATGATGCGGCCTTCAATGTCGCCGGTCAGTGCGACCATGCCGGCAACGCCTTTGCGGCGATAGGCGTTCTCTTCCATCGAGAGGTTGCCCACCTTGGTGGTGCCCGAAAGGCCTTGCGACAACACAGCGTCGGCCGCGTTGATGAAAGGCTGGATCAGTTCCATCTTCATTGCGGTTAGACCCCCGCGCCGGCCGCAGTGGCGACGGCGCCGTCTTCTCCCATCACGTACTTGATCACTTCATACAGCACTTCCGGCTTCACCGGCTTCTGCACGAAATGTCGCGCTCCGCGCTGTAAGGCGGCCACGATGTTTTCCTGGTAGCCCACCGACGAGACCATGACGACGCGGGCTTCGGGATGCGCCTGAACGATCTTCTCGGCGGCCTCGATGCCCTCCATTTGCGGCATGGTGATGTCCATGAGCACGATGTCGGGATGCGTGCGATCGAATTCACTGATCGCAGTCAGCCCGTCCCCGGCCTCGGCCGCTACCTGCCCGCCGAACGTTTCGATCATGCGGGCCAGATTCTTGCGCGCGAACACGGAATCGTCCACGATCAAGTAGCGGACCGGTTGCCCATCTTTACTGCGTTTTACTGGTGCAAACTGTTCCATAGCAATCTCCCCTTCTAATTTCAACACGACATGCTTCCGCAGAACAGATGACTCAAGTCACCACCCCTTGTCTCAACAACCTCCCCAGGAACTTGCGCTCGTTTCAGCGGCTCGCGCGGAGAGCTTTGCCCGCCCCGCCGTTCTCGGCTTGCCCGTTCCCGCGTCCACAAAGAGCCTGTAAAGTCGAGGCCAGCACCTCCAGGCCTACGACACGCGTGGCATAACCGCGTTCGATGGCAGCCTTCGGCATCCCGAACACCACGCAGGATTCCTCACTCTGGGCAATCGTCATGCCTCCCGCTTTTTTCACTTCGCCCAGGCCCTGCGCGCCGTCATCGCCCATCCCAGTCATTAATACGGCAACGCTCATCCTGCCAAATTCCTGCGCCAGGCTATGGAATAAGACATCCACGCTCGGGCGATGCCCGTTGACCAGAGGATCATCATTAAGAACCACAACGTCGCCCATGGGCAGGCGCTTCACCGTCATGTGCCGGCTTCCCGGACAAACCAGCACGCGTCCGGCCTGCAACACGTCGCCGGATTGTGCTTCTTTCACTCGCAACGCGCACAGCTCATCCAGCCGTTTGGCAAACATTTCAGTGAAGCCGGATGGCATGTGTTGCACCACCAGAATTGTGCCGGGAAAGTCCGGTGGCATTTGTGCCAGCAAGTATTCGAGTGCCTGCGGTCCTCCGGTGGAGATTCCGATCGCGACCGTTTTTGTTGGTGGCGGCCCAGACTTTGCACTCGCAGTCTTTTCCACCCGTACTGCCGCTCCCAACGTTCCCGGACGTACCACTTTGCAATCCGCAGCAGCTTTAATTTTTGCGATCAACTGGCGCGCGGTCTCGGCCATGTGCGCCGATGCATCCTGGGGCTTGGTAACGAAATCGAAGGCGCCCAGCCCAAGTGCCTTAAATGTGATCGAAGCGCCGTCGGTCGAATGCGAACTGACTACGATCACCGGTAGCGGATGCCGCCGCATAATCTCTTTCAAGGTGTCGATTCCGTTCATTCCCGGCATCTGCAGGTCGAGAGTGACCACGGTGGGTCGGAGTTCTTCAATTTTTTTAAGGCAGAAGGTTCCGTCCATCGCTGTGCCCACCACCTCGATGGATTGATCAGTCTCCACCATCTGCGGGATCAGTTTTCGCATCAATGCCGAGTCGTCCACTACCAGCACGCGCACTTTGTTCATGCTCATGACTGGCCTCCCGCGGCGCTCAATGCGAGCCGCGCCCGGTCAGCATGGTTCAGCAATAATCCAAAATTACTGCCGCCCGACTGTTCAGACGTAGACCGCGAGACGTGTTCCACCACTGCGAGTAAATTTAGAATGAGCACAACTTTTCCATCCCCCAGGATTGAAGCACCATTCACCAGATCGGTCGAGAATGTCTGGTCGTCCAAAGCCTTGATTACCAATTCCTCTTCACCCTCCAAAGCATCGACGATCAATCCATACTTCTTCTCGCCCACCGTGATCACCAGCACGAACAGCTTTTTCGATTTTCGGTCACCGTCCAATGCCGCCCTGCGGCCCAGGCGAAGCAGGGGCAGCACCTGATTGCGCAGTTGCAAAACTTCGTAGTTATCCACCTGATGCACTTCAGCTTCTGTGGTGCGGGCGATCTGGTTCACCGCATTCAACGGAATCGCATACAGGCGCTGCTCCACCCAGAACATCAACGCCTTAATGATGGCGAGCGTGAGTGGCAGTTTCAACCTGAAGGTTGTGCCCTGGCCGGCATGAGTTTCAATGTGAATTGTGGCTTTAAGCCGGTGCACCACGCTTTGCACCACATCCATTCCAACCCCGCGTCCGGAAACTTCCGTGACTTCTTCAGCAGTGCTGAATCCTGGCCGGAAGATAAGTTCGAGCGCTTCGGCATCGCTCAAACGGGAGCCGTCCTGCGCTGTAATCAATCCTAGCTCTGCGGCTTTGGCACGAATTTTTTGCGCGCTCATGCCTCGGCCATCGTCGCTGATCTCAACCACTACTTGATTGCCCTGGTGAAATGCATTCAGCCGAATCTTTCCCCGCGGCGACTTCCCTAGGCTGCGTCTTTCCTCGGCTGGTTCGATGCCGTGGCTCACCGCATTCCGCACTAAATGGGTGAGCGGTTCGGCGATGGCGTCGAGAATGCCTTTATCCAGATCAGTCTCTTGCCCGCTGAGTTCCAAATCCACTTCGCGTCCGCATTGCCGCGCCACATCACGAACCATTCGCGGAAAGCGGCGGAATAGCTGGTCGACCGGCACCATGCGAATCTTCATGACCGAGCGCTGCAGATCATTCAGCACCCGTGCCTGGAAGGCCATGGCATCAGCAAACTTACCCCGTACGGGTTCTTTGGGATAGCGTCTGGAGAACTCATTCAGCGCCTGCTGCAACATCGATTTTCCGATGATGAGTTCTCCCACCAGGTTCAAAACGTTGTCGATTCGTCCCGCGTCCACGCGCAGGATGTTCTCTGCCGTCACCGGAGCTAAAGTTTCCGGGGTTGGAGTTTGTACATCGACGGCGGCGGATGGGGCTGGAGCGGCTGCGACGGCAATCTGCTCAACCACGGTCTGGTTGCCCACTGCATCATCGCTTGCCGTGGAGTCTATCGCCGATGGCACCGACTGCCCATCTTCTAATCTTTTAGGAGCCTTGGCGGGCCGAGCGGCGGCGATCAGAATCACGCTTACGTCACCCGCAATCGTCGGCACGCGGGCTTTGGCGGCTATCTGTTCCTCGGAATGCGAACTGCCAATTACGAATTCCACCTGCTTGGCGGCGGCGGGCGATTTTGCGTTCGGCCGCACCACGATCACCTGGCCAACTCCGCTGATTGCATTTTGAATCAGCTGTCGCCCGGCAATCGGCATCGTGCAGTGAGGATCGATTTTCACGGCGACGTCATACAGAGCCAGACCTGCGGCCTGCGCAGCAGCCATGCTGCGCTTTTCGGATTCAGTCCAGTCTTTATTATTATTTTTGCCGGAATCTTTGCCGGACTTCGCGGCTACCTCGGTGGATTTCTTTTTGCGCCCCACTTTCCTGGCCGCCGGGGCGGAGGTGAGTTGATTAATTCGCTTCAGCAGTGCACCGGTGGCGGGCATTGCGTCTCCACCATGGTATGCCGCCAGCATGGCCGCGAAAACATCCGCCGCCGCAAAAGCAATCTCCGCCAGCGCTCCGTGCGCGGCGGCTGTCTCCAAAGAAAGTGCGTCTTCGAACTGGTGCGCCAGTTCGCTCAGTTCCCGCAGCCCACATGCTGCCGAATCGCCCTTCAGAGTGTGTACCGTCCGCCGGATCGACCGCACGATCTCTTCATCGCCGGGATTTTTTTCCAGCTTCAGAGATTCTTCGTTCAGCGCCTGCAGCAGCTCCTGCGAGGTCTCAAAGAAGAGCTCTCGCAGTTCCGCTCCGCGCTCGTCGAGTGAATCGGTCACTCTCGCACCTCAATCCGCTGGTATGCGGTTCCACTGTCGCGATGCACCATCTGGAATTTATCGGTCAAGCCGAGCAGGCTTTCTGCGT
>CAVRWS010000035.1:0-98677 GCA_963724815.1 uncultured Acidobacteriaceae bacterium | reverse complement strand
AAGCCATGTGCTGCCCAGCGTTCCGCCCACCGGTAAGAAAGTTGCGGTGGTGGGCAGCGGACCTTCGGGCCTCACAGTGGCCGGCGACCTCATTCAGAAGGGCCACAAGGTTCGCGTATTCGAAGCACTGCATGAACTGGGAGGAGTGCTGGTCTATGGCATTCCTGAGTTCCGCCTGCCCAAGCACATCATTCACCAACAAATCGATTACATGCGCAAGATGGGCGTGGAGTTTGAGACCAATGTGGTGGTAGGCCGCACGGTCACCATCGACGAACTCCTGCAAGAAGAGGGATACGACGCCGTTTACATCGGCACCGGCGCCGGGCTGCCGCAGTTCATGGGCATCCCGGGCGAGCACCTCAATGGCGTTTACTCGGCCAACGAATTTCTTACGCGCATCAACTTAATGAAGGCCTACAAGTTTCCCATCTACGATGAGCCCATGCTCGACCTGCATGGAAAAGATGTTGGCGTCATCGGGGGTGGTAATACGGCGCTGGACGCTATCCGCTCGGCGTTGCGCCTGGGAGCGCGCAAGGCCTACGTGATCTACCGCCGCAGCGACGCGGAAATGCCGGCGCGCGCCGAGGAAGTTCACCACGCGAGGCAGGAAGGCATCGACTTTCAAATGCTGACCGCGCCAGTGGAGTTACTTTCCGATGGCAACGGTTGGCTGACCGCAGCGCGCTGCGTACGCATGGAATTGGGTGAGCCGGATGATAAGGGCCGCAGACGGCCCGTTCCAGTCAAAGGCTCAGAGTTTGACCTGCAGTTATCCGTGGCGATCATGGCGATCGGGACCACCGCTAATCCCATTGTGCAGAGCACTACACCGGGCCTGGGCACGGACAAACGAGGTTACATCCAGGCGAATTCCGAAACTCAGCGCACGACGCGCCCGGGGGTTTTTGCCGGAGGCGACATCGTAACCGGATCGGCTACGGTGATTCTGGCCATGGGCGCCGGCCGCCGCGCCGCCCGCTCCATTCACGAATATCTGACGACCGGCCAGTAGGTGACGCCAATCACCAGTCGGCGAGATGCGAATCACTGCCTCCCCGCCTTTCATGGGTTGCAATGCAATCAGGCTGTACAAAGTTCCCAGACAGGTCAGCGATAATTCCCAGGAGGCGACGATGGTCAACGACGATTTAGTAAAGTGCCCGTTTTGCGGTGGTTTCACGCACATTGGCAAGCCCGAACTGGTGGCGGCGTTGAAAGATCCCAAAATCCGCAAGCATGTTGAAGACTACGCGTTCGAACTCCTGCGATCTCCGTCGAATGAACCCGTAGCCGTGGCCCAGAGTCAACCAACCCCTCTGAACTTCCGAGGCGGCTTGAACCCGAACGTGCCGATGTGGTCGCGCAGCCCAAAGGAATAAGGACAGATCGAAACGCAAACAAATGTTCACCCGCATACAACGGAGATAGGTAAGCCACGCGACGAGCTCGCACTTATAGATCACCGCGAGTCTACTACGCAACGGAATCCGACGGCGCCGGAGCGGTCCATACTGGGCGACATCAACAACAACTTGCCGTGCTCGTCTAATTTATAAGCTTGCGGGAAATACCAGATTGAGCCCTGTGGTTGATAGTAGCCGCCGCCGCGAAGAATCCCCGCCCTTGTGTGATCGTCAATAAACTCGTCCGTCCACTGCCATACATTGCCAACCATATCCATCACGCCGAAGGGGGTGGCGCCTTTGGGATGGGCATCGACCGGATCGGGGCCGCGCATGGTGCGCGACTTGTCCGGCATGGGTACGGCGCTGTCATCCCATTCGTTGCCCCAGGGATAGAGGCGTCCGTCCGTGCTTTGGGCGGCGTATTGCCACTCCCACTCGTGGGGCAGACGTTTTCCAGCCCAATTCGCATATGCGCTGGCATCCTCTCGCGAGACCCACGTGACCGGCCTTTGTTCCCAGCCTGCCGGATAGCTTCCAGCGTTCCAGTCACGGAGAAAGTTTAGATCGTCTTCAGGGTGATAGCCGGTAGAGTCCAGGAACTTTTTGAATTGAGCATTCGTGACCGGATATTTATCGATGTAGAACGACTTCACTTGCATTGGGTGCTCATGGAATCGGCGAGGAGAATCCTCCCACGGGTACTGTACGTCAACGCCAATATCATCGAGTCCCTCGATTTCGATTCCGGAAACTCTGAAAAGGAAATCACCCTGAGGAATCTTGACCATTCCTTCTGGCGCGCCAGTCGATTCTTTTGTTGGCGGAATCGGAACAATCTGCTGCGGCAAATCATTCCATTCGTGCGAGTAACTGGCCAGTGGGGTCGCTGTTAGATCTTTCATTCTGGACATCAGAGCCAATGCTTTCTGGTCTGGCATGTGAGTCGCCAGAACGGCGCCGTAGCCCTTTGCTTCGATGGAAAATGCGAGCGCCAATCTCCCGCCCGGCCTGGTCTGGGGCTTGAGTTCGACTCCGTGATAAAGATCAAAGTAGCGTAGCCCTTGCTCGGATGAAACTTCCATCTGATCGCCGTCGACGTCATATTCGTTTCGATTCACGATCGTCCAGACTGTTTCCTCACCCAGAGGCCAGCGACTGGAATACACTCCATACCGCAGCATGGGCGACATCGGTTCCCAGTCTTTACTCACAAGGAAAGGCGCGACCGCACGCTCGATCGTAGCGACGCGTCTGGTCGCTTCAGCATCGCGCGGAGTGATGCCATTCCAGATGCCCCAGATGTTCTCCCAACTCTCCCAGCCAACGCCATTGAAAAAAGCGAACTGCAGATCATCAGTCTTGTCACGATTCCAACGGTGCGAGATGTTCACCATGTGGCGCGTTTCAAGCCACTTATATTTGTCCACGAGAGGAGTAAAAGGAAAATCGTATTGCCCCCAGGTCATGACATTCCACGCCAGGGCTTCGTCTGAAGGATCTCCCTCCGGCTCAAAAGCGAGAGGGTGACCGACTTTGTCGGCGGCTAACGAGAAAGCTAAAGGCACCCCGTCCTGCGTATCGCCGTTGATTCCATCGGCTCCGAGTTCCTTCATCAGGCAGGCGATCGCGTCTGGCCAAGGCATGCCGGGATCGCGTGTTCCCTGGTCCCACATCATCATCGGAAACAACACCCGCACCCCGCGCCGGTGGAAGTCGGCAATCATTTGCTTCACACCAGGAATGCCCCCAGGCATACTGCGAATCATGTCGTGTTGATTTCGATTGTCGACTCCCATATTGGGGTAGGTTGGCCAGATCAGGACTGCATCAATTCCTCCGTAACGCTTTTCGAGATCGTCGAGGTAACGATCCACGGTGTACTTGCCGGCCTTGGGATCGTAAAAGTAACGATCCTGAACCATCATCTGCGGCTGGATGAAACTCGACTGTGTCCATTGCAGCGCGGGCAACTCGTATCGCGCACCGTCGTAGCCGACGCGAATTCGGCGTTCCATCCTCCAATGTGTGATATCCGCAAGCCATGCGTCATGTTCGGTCGGACCACAGGGCTTCGACCCGTCCTCCGACAGTTCCTTGATGGTCAAACATTCGGGCACGGGAATCTGCTGGCTCTTCGGCGAAAAGTTCGAGGTTTGCGCTGAAGAAGTGGTTGCAACGATCAGCATAAGAACCACGATTTGCAACCATACGCACCTCATGGAGCGATTCCTCGGTTCGGTATGTGAAATTGCATTCGCAGCATAAAACTTTTCAAAATCGTTTTCCATTTTAGTAGCTTTGTCGGAAAAAGACCGGGATCGATATTGCCAAACGTGCGCGGGATATTTCGTTCGAGTATGGTGTCACCAGACATCATGCAGGCGTAGGTCCGCAGTGGCTGCTAACGCGCCTTGATATTTTGGCGACTTTGAGAGCGTATCGATGCCCGGATAACGTTGCGAAGGGCAGCTCACTGCATGGCGTTAGGCTTTTGTTTTGACTTTCGCATGAGAGCTTGTCCGGGCGCCGGCGTTTCCGGGGGGACGAAGTACGCGTCGTTAAACACGACGTTGCCTTCGAAGCCTTTCATGCTATCGCGATAGCGCTGGCTGGAGATTTGCGCGCGGATCTCCTCCTTCGCATCTTCCAGTGGCAAGGTTTTCTTGCTGACCATTTTGTAGATGAAGTGGGCGCCGTCAGGATCAGAGAATAGCTGGGAAACTTCTCCCGGATTCAGTTCCATGACCGTCTCATGTTGTGGAGGCAGAGTGCCCCGGCGCACATTCACCATTCTTGTATCGGCGTTGGCCCGCGTGATTCCGGCTCCAGCATAGGCCTCTATTTGTAGTCTGTCAGGGTCTTCGCCATTCACGGCACGGGCGCGGAGCACTTCAGCGAATTTCGTCATCGCTTCCTCGTCCGCTTTGATTGGCGCTTCACCTTGCTGTGATGGGACGGTCGCTTTCGTGCGGGGGATAAAAATCCGCGCGACCGTAGCTTGCTCGTAGGAAGATTGATTCTTCTTGTAATAATCTTCGAGATCCGCCTCTGTGATGTTGTTGGCCTCCACCTGCAGCTCACGGTCCAGGTCTTGAGCGAGAAGTTGCATCCGCGCAAAGCGCATTTCTTCTTCAAACTCAGGCGTCTTGTCGAGGCCGCGCTTTTCCGCTGTCGCGGACATTCTCAAATTGCGCGCGTAAGCATTGGCTACCTTCAGGCGAAGGGGAAGCGACATCCCTGGTTGCAGCGCGTGCGTAAGCTTTTCAAATTGCGCGCGCGTAATCGTGGTCTTGCAGGAATCGCCTTCTCGGTCCAAATCGGCGCAGAAACCATTCAACGTAATCACCGGGTCATCGGGCTCAACTTTCACTGCCGGGGCCTGATCGGTTGCGGAGGAAGCGATTTTCGCCAGTCTCGTTCCAGAAGCGGAGGGGGTAGCCGGTTCATTTTGCCCGGAGACGACGCCGGCCAGCACAAGCAACACGATGCACTGGAGACGCATGTGCGAATATCCTTTAACGTTCAAGCGTTGACGCTGCCAGAGTAAAGCAAAACGGGCATGCACGAATGCATGCCCGCATAGCATTTACTGTTCAAAGGCTCCAATGTTAATTTGTCCGTTTGCATTGACACGCGGATTTCCGTTGAAGTCCACCGTGCCGTAATCGGCCGAACCCAGGCTGGCATTGCCCGTGTTTTCGGCTGGCGAACTGGTCGAGATGTCAAAATTCGGGGTGGGTGAGCAGGTGGTAATTGGCGTAGGCGGGCCACTCTCCTTGGTTGACTTACAAGTGGGTAGGGTGAGGTAGTCGGGATTTGCGAACACTGAATTCTTGTCCTGTCCAGTGGCTGACTTGTAGGACGCGAAGGACGAGTAGCTCTTTCCGTTCAATTCAAACGTGGTAGTCGAACTGGTCGTGTAGTAATCGTTGTAATTGGCGGTTACTCCGCTGCCCGACACGTAACCATACATGAATAACCCTTCGGCGCCGGTATAGACAATATTGTTTTCGAACAAAATCCCTGTAGCGCGATACTGGATCTGGAACTCGCCACTGCCGGTCTTCTGCGTGTCGTTATCGTACAGACTGTTATTCACAATGGTGATATCGGTGCTTCCCCCGGTCCCTGATTTGGCGTAGCCGCCTACTGAAATACCGCATGAATTTGCGGCATAGACCAGATTGTTGCGGATAATAACGTTGCTCGAAACTTCGCCGGAGGTTTCGCTGGCGGCTTCGATGTTCAGGTCGTTGCCGTAAAGTGTGTTCCGCTCGAAGGTTACATCCGTGCATCCATCGCAGTACAGGCCGTCCTCATCGTATTCGTTGCCTTCTCCGGGATTTTTGAAGGCGCTGTTGTTGTAGATGAGGTTGCCGTAAACGTCTCCGTTCTTCGCCTGATCGTAACCCGTTGGACCGACTCCCTCGAAACCAATGGCATCCATCCCAATGTTGTCGTTGTCATAAATCGTATTGTTGGAGACAACAAAGTTTTGCACGTTGCCGTTGTAAGTCGTCGTCTCGCTTTCCCCGGTCAGGCACCCGGTAACCGTGTTGCCGCTTACTGTCACGCTGAGCGGAGTGGCGCTGATGCCGAAAACCCCGATCCCGTAGGCGTTGCCATTCTTTCCCGCCGTGGTTTGGATGTTCTTCACCGTGTTGTTAAGTATGTTGATACCGGTTCCGCTGCCGGCAATCAGAATGCCCGCCGGAACATCTGTTTTGCTTGAAGTTTTGTAGTTTTGGATTGTGAAACCTTCTATGGTCAGGTAACTCACGCCATTCGTTGCGCCGATGGTAAACAATCCCTGGGTGTTGCAGCAGAGGAAGTTGTTGCTGGAAGCGAAGCTAGGCGTGGTACAGCAGGCGACCCCGGTGCCGTCCACAATCGCGACACCCTGTCCGTTAAAGGTGATCGGGGCCGAAGCGGTTCCCGAGTTGGCGAACAAGTCGCTCTCGTTATAGGTTCCGGCTCCCACATAAACCGTGTCGCCGGCATGAGCTTCCGCGGCCGCGTGCCCAATGGTGAGCCAAGGCGCACTCGCACTGCCGCTATTGGAGTCATTGCCGTTTTTTGCAACGTAATAAACCGTGGCTTGCGCGCCGACCGAAAGCACGAGCCAGCAGGATAGGAGGAGAAACAGAGCGCGAACCAGGTAACACTTCGCCGTCCGTTGCGAACCAAAGCAATTAGTCATTGAAAACCTCCTTGGGGGGATTGTGGAATTGCGGTGATAGCTTGTTCATTCTCCAGAGTCATCTCGCTTTCGTTTGCTGCTCGATGAGTTCTATCGTTGTATCGGAAGCCTTCGCTGATTTTTACTGGACCCAGGATCGCCCTCCAGCGACGCAGGAAGCATCCATTCGAGCCATAGGTTTGAACTCAGCCCGGATTGCTTCGCTTTATTACGCTTTGACTTGCGATTCAGATCGATTACTTTCATATCATGTCGTTTTACTGGACGCGAAGCATTGTGATCCGGCTTCCTATGTTCTGTCAATCTATTTATCCGCAGCGGTCGGCCCCGCCGTCCCTTTTCGATACGCCGCGCGATAGACGAAAAACCCATCACAGACTGACGAAATTGCTTGGAGAATCGGGAAGCATGGTTTATTGTGGGCGGCATTGGAATTGGAATCGGGGCCGGGATCACAAACTCGGAAGCGGCAAACGACCAGTCATCGCGGATGAATTACACTCCCTGCTCTCCGCGACGTGCACCCGGATGAGTTAGTTTTACCGGCTCGAAGAGGTATCCTTCCGTGAAAGTCCCTCTTTGCCTGTCCCTTCTTGTCGTCGCTGCGATCTTCTCGTCTTTTTCCTCAGCTGCGAGTGCGCTGAGCTCTGCTGACTCCAATCCCTCGAATCCATCCAACACGGCTGCAACCTTGCCTCCAGACGAAGTGGTAACGAACTCGTCCGAGTTCATGATTCCAGGTCCGCTACGATCTTTTCTGCGCATGGCCGGCATCAGTCAAAAGATCGCGCCCGAAGAAGTGCTTCCTCTACTGAGCAGAAACGTGTTTATGCAAGGTTATGAGGGTTCGAGAAGAACTGAGTTTCTTATTCTGTTGAGCCGGTATGTCGTCCAGGCGCGCGAGCTTTCGTTGCTGGTTGGCCCCGATGGCAAGATTCACGTTGCCAACTGTGATGACGCGAAGCCGCTTCTGACCGTGCTTGGCTACCGGACCCGGCCAAACTGCGGGGCGGCTGACACGTCCTTGCAGACGGCTGATTCCGAGCGCGCGTTTGTGACCATCGACTCCGGATTTCCTCTTCCAGAACTGGAGCGGACTCTGCAAGGGGAGAAGCCTTTCGCCTACGCTTACTCGTCTTCTGCCGTGCCGGTAATGTTTGCGGCAGGCAACTGGACCATGGCCAGCGCGAAGAACCACAAGGAAGTCAGCAGGGATCTGATTGACACAATCGTGAACGACCCGGCTTTGGCACGGCTGTATTGGGCCTTTTCCAAGCTTGACCCCGAAACCGATAAGGTCTTGCAGACATCAATTGGGATCAGAAAACTCCTGCCGTATGCCGCCGTCCTCGATTTTTACGGAAGCCACCTCTGCATTCGTGACGGGCGGGTAATCGTTCCGGGAGGGCCGGAAGCCGAAGCCGCCTGGAAGGATTTGGTAGGGGCTAGCCCGGCATCCGCTGAGGCCTTTATCCAAAAATTGCTAGCCACCGATAAAGGATGGCTGACTGCTTATTTCGATGTGCTGTCACGAGTGAGCAGAAGTCGCCAGGCGTATTTCACCGAACCGCATCGGCTGCGGCGTTTCTACGAGGCTCTTCGGGCTCCGGATCCTTCGAATGGCGCCACAGTCGGCGTGTTCCGACCTGCTCCTGAACTGTTGTTATTGGCTACGCGGCTGCAATTCGAATCTAACGGCGAACCTCTGATTCCGGGAAATCTCGCGGTATGGAGAGAGATCCTTCGGCAAAAGAACGATTCGCGCACCGTGCGCGCGTGGGGCAGGCGTAGCGCCCACATAACCACTCCGGATCAGTTGGTGGAAGTAATGTTCGCTCTTTCGCGGGCGACAACCGATGACGGCCCGCTGCAGAAGTACATGATGATCAGCGCCCTCGAAAGCAGGCGAGCTCCCGAACATCGATTAGCTCCTGCGACAGTACGTTTGTTGGCGGACAAGTTTACAGATTTGAGTGATCAGTATCGGATCTTCACCGAATTTCAAGAGTTAAATGATCGATCGATTGTCATGTTTCTGGAAACGGCTGAAGCGCTAAATAACGTCCCCAACCCTGTGCGTGGCAATGCGCTCGGCACCTTTCAGGCAAATATCGGAATCTGGCAGATCTTCGCCCGGCAGGGAGAAATCCCGAATTTGCGCCTGAACGATTCGTGGCAGCAGGTAATCAAGCCGTTCGCAAAAATTCGAACCGCTCCTCAGCTGTATAACGCGGGACGAACTTCGATGGAAGAAATATTTCGATTTGTCGGTGGCCAGCCGAGAGTCTCCCAGGATGAAATCATCGAGCTGCTCGCGGGACCTCGGCAGACTGCAGCCGAAGGCGCCAGGATCCATAAGGAGCTCGCGATCCGAATTCGTTCTGTATTGGACGGCCAGCGGCTGGTCTCTCTGGACACGCTGCTGGCGTTAGGCGATGCCTTAACGGCCAAAGGTCAAGGCAAACCGCTGGACGAGTTTGTAATGCATCAGGCAGGCGAGATACGCGAATTCGAGATGCCGCGCCCCATTTTCACCAATGGCGAGAGAACGGTATGGTCGGCCGGAATCTACAACAATCATCACACCGAAGTCCAAATGCGAAGTGACGTAGCAAAGGTGCTCAACTCTCCCGCGCCTTCGCCCGCTCAACTAGAAGAGGCGCGCGGTCAGCTTGCTTCTTTCTTGAGGGACACTCTGGTTGGTTTGAATTATGCCTATTATGAACCCCCTGGTTCCCAGGCTCTGCATAGCAACCCGTTACTCGTCCGCTCTCACGACTTTGACGCGGAGACGGTGAGTGGAATCAAGAGTGTCTGGCAGACTCCGCAACTGCTTGGCCAAGGATCGCCGGCCGGTGGAGGCGCGCATTTCGTCGGTTCTCTCGCCGATCTGCCGTATGTTCTTGCCGATCTCGAACAAGATTTTATTTCGCCTGAAAACGTGCAAGCCCTCGTCTGGAAGGAATTGACGCCGGTCCTGCTTACCAATGCGATTTTGCCACGCTGGTGGAATGTGAGTCAGAACGAGCTGCACGCGGTGGCGCTGTATCAGCGAGCCGGCGAAGAACTGCTAATAGCTTCTGCGAAGGATGAGGAACTGCGGGAAAAGGTGATGACGATCCTGGCGGATCGTACGACTCCGCGGCGGCTGGCGCAAATTGACCACGCTCTCAGGGCCGGACACGCGTCGGAGATTCTGCCCCGAATGACGCCGGCTGACACATTTTATCTGACGGCAGAGTTTTACCATAGCTACCCGGGAGAAACCGGCACTTGGGGAAGGGCAAGCGAGGAACTGCAAACGCTCTCTCGTCAAGATCCCGAACAAGTCAACTGGAAACGCTTGTCCCGTGATTTTGGGGTACCACATCCGACCTTGGATCAAACCTACTTCAGGGAACTGCTGAATATTGGACCTCTTCCTGCGTTCACGGGATACGCCAGCCGTTTTCTGGGTGAGTCCTGGGATTCGCCCAATCTGTATTGGGCTCGACTGGCGGATGAGACGGGGCTTCCAGCTGTAACGTTAAATCGCCTGGTACCGCAGCTAACCCGCTCCATGGTCGAAAAAATCTTCGCAACCGATTTGGAAGACTGGCCGGCACTGCTTCGAGCGATGTACGAAACGGGCGACCAGTTTCGCAACGGCAAAATGGCGTCGCTCACAACTGGGGGGCAGTGACGCAATATAGCGATCCCATAGATGCGTTCGCAGAATAGGAAGTCGAGAACGATGCTACGAAAAACCTTTCTATCTTTTTGCTTTTTTGCGAGTTTCTGCATCGGCTTTGGAACGGGAGTCGAATCTCAGGAGACTCCCGATCTACACGTAGTTGTCAATTTGGTACAACTCAACGTGGCGGTGACCGATAAGAATGGAAATTACATTACGGGTCTCAAGCCCACGGATTTTGTCGTCACCGAAGACGGGATTACGGAGAAGATCGCCACCTTTGCAGAAGGCAATGAGCCTGCTGTAAGTCTCGTTGACTCGGCGGACCCCAAAGGATCTTCAGACACAAGTCATCCGAGCAACGACTTTTCGCCCCCCAACTCTTCTCCCGCGCTCAGCTCCCTGGTCGCCGGAGCCAATGTCTTCCTTCTGTTTGATACCAGCAACTACATGTATCGCGGCTTTGTGTTCGCGCAAGATGCGATTGCCGAGTTTGTCCGTTCTCTTGGAACCGCGGACAAAATTGCATTCTATTCCTACAGCCGGGATCTCTCGCGAGCTGCCGCTCTTACCTCTGACCGGGGACAAGTCTTACGCGCAGTGCGCTCGACGGTAGCCGGAGACGAAGCCGCCCTCTACAACACCCTGTTGCTTACGCTCAAGGATGCAAGTCAATCCCAGGGAAGAAAAGTGGTTGTCGTGTTTTCCAACGGTCCCGACAACTCCAGCGTGGTACCACCCGAGGATGTCTCCGAATTCGCCCAGTCCGCGGGCGTTTCCATATATATGATCAGTACGCAAGAAGCCAGGTTGGAACCGGTATCCACCGCCGTATTTGACCGCATGACCGCGGCGACAGGCGGCAAAGCCTATTTTGCCAAGAATTGGAAGGACGAGAAGCAGGCGTTTGCTTCCGTTCGGGATGATCTGGAGCATCTTTATTCGTTAAGCTACTACCCGAAATACAATCCCAACTCTGGCTGGCGTACGATCACGGTTAAACTGGTGGGCGAGCATCTGAAGAAGCACAAGATCCGCACGCGCAGCGGATACCGCCCTCAGCCCACTCGCTTTTCCAGCGAAGTCGAACCTGACCGGACACATTCGCTTAGCTTGCCTGGCGACATACCGAATTAATGCGTTCGTTTAACCATCATATGCGTGGGGCGAGGTGTTGAAGTTATCTGACCCGTGGTCGCACGGCATGAAGTGATTCATCGGCCGGGCGGGTGGAGAATACAGCGCGCAACTTACAAGGTTACAAAACACAACTGCATTAAGATTGCCCCGCCTAGCGCCGCGAGCAGGGCGAGTGGCATGGCAATCACACCCACCTTCAGGAAATCCCAGAAACTGACAGTAAGATTTTCTTTGCGCAAGGCAATCAACCACAAAATAGTCGCCAGAGATCCGGTTATCGAAAGATTCGGTCCAAGATCAACCCCGATGAGAACCGCTTCGGCGATTGGCCATTTGGCGTGTGCTGCGTGAAGAGTGCTGCCAACGATGAGGCCAAGCGGAAGATTGTTCACGAGGTTATTCGAGATTCCGACCGCGAAGCCCGCGATCAAACTTCCGCTTACCAGGCTGAGATGCTGCACCCAGTTGAGCCATTCTTTCGTGTAGCGCATCGCACCAATGCTCTCGATGGCATCGACCATTACAAATAGACCGGCAACGAGCACCAAGGTTTCCCAGCTGATTTCGCGAGCCAGACCCAGCGGATTACTTCGCTCCTTGATGCAGACAATCGCCGTGATGGCCAATGCAGAAAGACACGTGGGCAAGCCCAGGTCTTTGCCCAGCGACGAGGCTGTGAGCAACACCGCAATCATGACGCCGGCGCTGCCGAGCACGAGCTTGCCGCTTCCACTCAGACTTTGTAATTCGACGGGATGGTCGATGCTTTCGCAAAGTTCGCGGCGATAGACCCACCGCAGTGCGACGAAAGTTGTGCCAATGGACAACAAGGAAGGAATTCCAAATGCGAGCAGCCATTTACCCAACGGGGGCATACCATCGTGGAAGACAACCAGATTCGCGGGGTTGGAAATTGGCAAGAGAAATGACGCGGCGTTTGCAATGAAGGCGCAAACGAATAGATAAGGTAACGGCTGGACCTTTGCCTTGCGAACGGCCGTCAATATTGCTGGCGTCAGAACGACGGCAGTCGCATCGTTTGACATGAATACCGTGACCGCTGTACCGACTGCATAAACTAGGGCAAACAGCCTGAGGCAGGACCCATCTGCGCGTCTTACGGCGATTGCCGACAACCACTCGAATACGCCATGCTCCCGCGCCAGTTCGCAAAGCAGCATCATGCCAATGAGAAAAAAGCATACGTCGAATGCCTTGCCAGAAGCATGCCATGCAAGCCGCAGATTTATGAGCCGCAGGCCCAAGAGCAGCAGAACCCCGCCGCTGATCCAATAAACTTCGGGCACACCTCGCGGGCGGATCAGCATGAGCGTTACGCTCACAGCCACGATGGTTGAAAGCAGAAGATGCGCGAGTGCGGGAGAAAACATCTACCTTTTTCCCCCGTGCTTGCTGGGGCCTGCGTGGGTGTCGCGAGTTCGGTGTTCTGACCAAAGTGCGACCACGTCGCCTCCGCCCTGCAACTGCCGATGCATATTGTGAAATGGCTTGCGACTGCATGAGATGCAAGCGACAGCAACATCGACTCGTGTGAATGGCCTCGGATTGAATTGTGTCCTCACAGTCTTTATTGCGCGAAAGCCCCTCCTTCCTTTATGGTTCCCGGTTTCCCATCGATTGTTGTGCCAAGGGCGGCAGGGGAAAGAGTTTCCGGGATCAATCCCCACAACACCGCAAATGCAAAGAGAGCGATCACGCTCAGGCCAAGAAAGGAGGCGCGATAGCCTAGACGTTGAATCAGAATGCCTCCAATGGTTGTACTCAATGCGGCGCCGATCCCAACCATGGTAGCGAGTGCCCCGGCGGCGATATTGAAACGGCCGGTTCCGCGAGTTCTGTCCTTGATAACGAGAATCGAGACGATGACAAAAATCGCGTTCGCCACTCCGTCAAGAATTTGAATCGCAATCAGAGCTCCGGCGGCGTGGGTCAAGGTGTAGAGAACGCCTCGAATGGGCAGTACGCCGAAACCCAGCATCAGGAGCGGTTTTCGTCCATGCGTGGCGGCGCGTTTTCCGATCCAGGCAGCCGATAGCGTTATGACAAGCTGAGTTACGATAACGCAAGCTGACATGAATGGCGCCGCTGCTTTCGGGTTATCTTTCGACAACAGCTCTCCAAGTTGAGGCAACATGGCGGCGTTCGACAGATGGAAAAGAAATGCTGCCCCCCAAAAAGCGATCAGGACGCGGTCTTTCAGAAGCAACGAGAACTTTTCGTTAGCAGCATTGTGTTTTCCATCCGCCGCCCCTCGTGCCCGGGCATAGTCGATTTGATCAGGGTTGATCGTGAAAAGCGAGATTGCGGCTGGAATCGCGAGAAATGCGGCTACGGCAAATATCATCCGGTATCCAAATCTGTAGCTTACGTAGGCCACAAGCAGGGCGGTGCAGACGTTGCCGGCGGAATTGAAACCTTGAATCTTTCCGAATAGCCTGTCGAAGGCGGCAGATCCCACGACTCCAAGAGTGATGGCCGCGACCGTAGGCGCCAGAAATGCTGCGGAACTTCCGATCAGGAATTGCGCACAATACACCTCGATCGAACTCAGGCGACCCATCAGCAGCAACGCGCCCGCAACCAGAACTGCCAGGCTGGTTGCCATCAAGGCGCGTTTGCGATGAGTCGCATCGATTATGGCGCCTGCCGGCGTCTGCGTCGCTACAGAAACCAAACCGCCGAAGGTAAGGGCATAACCCACGCTGCCGGGATTCCATCCACTCGCCGCAAGATAGGCTGCCAGGAAGGGTCCGAGCCCGGTCTGCACATCGGCCAGAAAAAATGTCAACCATTCGATAGAACGTATGTTTCGTGTACGTGCGTCACTCATTTCGAACGTTTCTTCAAACTATATAGGATCATCTCTTCTAGTCGTACACAGCTCATTTCGGTTTCGCCTGCCATTCCTGTTGCGAGCATAGCGGCTCGCGTCCGAGGATTCGTCAGAGTCAGAAGCCTGCTCGACTTCGGTTCGTTTCTAAATCAAAAGACAAGGTTGGCCGACAAGACGGAATCCTTGCGCGCCTGACGCAAAATAAAAGACACTCATAACAGCATGAGAGCGCCTTGCGATGAAGCGGTGATAAGAACGGCTGATACCGCAGTTCCGTGCACGAAGGAAGCGAGCACATGGATACTGGCGGCAACCATTTTGGGTTCCAGCATGGCTTTCATCGACAGCACCGTCGTCAACGTAGCCCTGCCTGCACTGCAGGCCAGTTTTCAGGCAACGGTGGTGGATCTGCAATGGGTGCTCGAGTCTTACGGACTGTTTCTAGCCGCACTGATTCTCGCCGGGGGCTCGTTCGGCGACGTTTTTGGCCGCCGTCGCATGTTCGTGGCGGGTGTTTCGATTTTCGCTGTGGCGTCGGCGGGCTGCGGCTTTGCTTCCAGCGTTCAGGAACTGATTATTGCGAGGAGCATTCAAGGTGTGGGGGCCGCACTGCTCGTACCCGGCAGCCTGGCAATCATCAGCGCAAATTTCGATGAGAAAAATCGGGGTCAGGCGATTGGAACATGGTCGGGCTTTACAGCGATTACTACCGCGATTGGGCCGGTGCTGGGAGGCTGGCTGGTTCAGCACGCTTCGTGGCGTTGGGTATTTTTCCTCAACCTACCAATCGCTGTGGTCGTAGTAGCGATTTCGCTTTGGCGGATTCCGGAGAGCCGCAGCACGGGCGCGAGGCACATCGATTGGCTGGGGGCAATTCTCGCGACCGCGGGACTCGGGGGCGTGGTTACTGGTTTCGTCGAATCACCTAGTCTGGGATGGCGAAATCCTCTGGCTTTTGGCAGTTTGATGGTTGGCACGGTCCTTCTTATCGCGTTCGTACTTGTCGAGGCTAACGTCACTGTGCCGACGCTTCCGCTAGTACTGTTCAAATCACCGAGCTTTGCCGGGGCGAATCTGCTTACGCTGTTTCTTTATGCCGCGATCGGGATTTTCTTTTTCTTGTTTCCCCTGGACCTGATCCAAGTACAGGAATATTCCACCACCGCAACCGGCTTCGCCATTCTTCCGCTGATTCTGCTCATATTTTCTCTCTCTCGATGGTCGGGCGGACTTGTCGCCCGTTATGGGGCGAGGGGACCATTGATCGTTGGACCGATGATTGCCGCATTGGGCTTCATTCTGTTCGCTGTGCCTGCGATCGGTGGTAGTTACTGGAGAATGTTCTTTCCCGCGATAATCGTTCTCGGATTTGGAATGGCGGTTACGGTGGCACCGCTTACCACCGTGGTTATGAATTCTGTTAGTGATGAACGAGTGGGCACTGCTTCGGGAGTCAACAATGCCGTGGCTCGCGTAGCGGGCGTACTTGCGATCGCAATCCTGGGGATTGTGATGGTGAAGGCTTTTGGTTTTCGCCTGAACGACGCTCTGGCTCATCTATCGCTTCCGCCGGGGATTCTAAAGGAACTTGAGGCCAACGCAATCAAACTGGCGGGCTTGCCGATTCCCGCCGGTCTCGATCCCAATGTGAGAGCAGCCATCAGCAGATCGATCGGGGAAGCGTTTGTATTTGGATTTCGAGCGGTGATGTTGATTTGCGCTGGATTATCTCTGGCAAGTACCGCAGTGGCGTGGCTGATGATTCCGAAAGTCCGGTAGAAGGTACTTCTTTCCGGACGCACCTTGAGACCGCAGAAAATCAATTTTTATTTCACGAGTTTCTGAATCACTGAGATGAGCTGGTCGGCATTAAACGGTTTGACGATCCAGCCCGTGGCGCCTGCTTTTCGGCCTGCATCTTTTTTCTCGGCCTGAGATTCGGTGGTGAGCATGAGGATGGGAACGAACGAGTATCCCGGCAGCGTACGGACCGCGGTGATCATCTGGATCCCATCCATTTGAGGCATATTGAGGTCGGTGACGATCAGGTCGAATTTGGCGGCGCCCACTTTCCCCAGGCCGTCTTTTCCATCGACCGCTTCGACCACTTCATATCCCGCCTTGCGCAGCGTGAAACTGACCATCTGTCGGACGCTGGATGAATCATCCACAGTTAAAATTCGTCTCATGCCCACCGACGGTTTGGTGATGATGTCGACAGCCCCGTACTCAAGTGCCTTCAGCGTACTCTGCGCCCCGTCGCCGGCGAGGCTGGAGCAGATCACCACCGGGATGGGATGTTGCGTCATGATCTTTTGCAAAAATGTCAGGCCATCCATGCGCGGCATTTCGATGTCGAGGGTGATGACATCCGGCACCTGTTGGCTGATTCGTTCCGCGGCCAGGAATGGATCGCCCGCAGTCCCTATTACCTCGATCTCCGGATCACTGGACAGCACCTCGCTTAACGTCTGGCGAACCACGGCGGAATCGTCCACGATCAGGACGCGGATTTTCGTTTTGCTCGTCATTTTCGTTTTGGCGAAATAGTCGGCCAAGATTGCAATTCGCTCTATTCGTCCGCGAACTCCTCGGAAACAACTCGATGCAACCGCGGCAGAAGGTCTCCCCCGTCTTGGTGTAGAACTGTATATTCAGGCCGGACGTATCTCCCAGGCTCGACGCGATTACTTTGAAACCCTCCGCCTCTACGACTTCGATGGCGGCTTCGCAATTCAGTTTGCCGACGGTAGGTTTTGAGGAAGCGCTATTGCTGACAAGAAGAACATCGGCGCCCCCGAACATCTTGACCTGCACCTCCGAGCGAGCCGCTCCCAGATCGTCAAATTGCCGGGCTAAATCGCGGATCGCGAAATCCACGTAGTGCCGACCCGCAGCCAGGCTCAAGCGCACGCTGGAAGTCCGCGGATATCGAGGTAGTTGAGAATGGCACAGGGCGCCCGCGTCTAACCTGGCGCTCCAGAACGACACGCCCACGCAGGAGCCGAGAATCGTGCGAATGATGGTAGGTGTGCGCGCGAGATGGGATTCTCCCGGCTGTAGATACACCTCTGCCACCTCACCCTCAAGCGCGAGCATCGTCTTTCCTGTAGGAAGCGGGAGCGACTGCGACCAGAGGCACATCCATATCGTGCAGGCTCTCGGAGTGCCCGAAGAATGCGTACCCCCCGGGAAGCAATTGGTCGGCAAGTTTTTGCACGATTCGCTCCTGCGTGGACCGATCGAAATAGATCATCACGTTCCGGAAGAAGATCACATCCACTTTTTGCGCAAGACCGAAATCGGCGTCCATGAAATTCAAGCGGCGAAATTCCACCAGCTGCCGTAATTCGGGGACGATGCGCAACAGCTTGCAATCGGGATCACGGCTGCGCATGAAATATTTTTTGCGCAGGTCCGCGGGCACGGGGCTGACTACATCGCGGTGAAAAACTCCTCGATGCGCCTTGGCCAGCACCGCGGTCGAAATATCGGTGGCCAGCACTTTGAAGCGCAGGCTGGAGTTCGACTGGCTGCAATGATGCAGGATCATCGCCAGGGTGTAAGGCTCCTCGCCGGTCGAACAGCCGGCGCTCCAGATCAGAAGGCTGTGACCGCTGTCGTTGCGGGCGATCAAGTCTGGAATCGCCTTCTGCAGCAGATAATCGAAGTGCTCCGGCTCGCGAAAAAAATCCGTCTTATTGGTCGAGACAACGTCGAGGAGATGAACGATTTCTTCCCTCTGACCCTGCGGCGTAAACAGGTAATCGCAGTACACCCGAAACGAATCGAGCTGCAAGACCTTCAAGCGTCGCTTGATCCGCAGTTCGAGCATCGTCTTCTTCTCCGCATTCAGGTTAATGCCCGATTGTTCATAGATCAGGCGGCATAGCCGGCTGTAGTCCGATTTCGAGATGGTCTCGTCGTGACCGGTCATAAGCGAGGCAGCGCAATCGATGCGTTTCCTTTCCTCAATCGGCAACCGCAGCCATCGCTTTGCTGCCTTCCGCGGTGCGCACCGCCGACAGTTCATCGGCGGAAAAGACGCGGTCGATATCCAGAATCATCACAAACTGCGATTCGCGTTTACCCATGCCTTTGATAAAGTCGGTGCGGATCTTGGTCCCGATCCGGGGGGCGGGCTGAATCTGCTCGGGCTCGAGATCGATCACTTCCTCCACTGAATCGGCCAGCGCACCAATCACGGTTGACTCGTTGTCCAGCAACACTTCGACCACCACGATGCAGGTGTTTCGAGTCTTCTCGGTCTTCGACATCTCCAGGCAAAGCCGCAGATCCACGACCGGCACCACGCTGCCGCGCAGGTTGATCACACCGCTCATAAAATCCGGAGTGCGGGGAATCTGCGTGATGGTGGTGAAGTCGAGCACCTCGCGTACCTTGGCCACATCGGTGGCGAAGACTTCATTGCCCAGCTTGAAGGTAAGATACTGCCGCGTCTCAGTGATTTCGGTAACACTCATAGTCCGCTCCTTTGCCCTGCAGGCTGCCGCGAACCGCCAGCGGTCCGCGGCGGAATCCACTAGAAACGCTCGAAGTCCTTGTCCAAGAGAGGCGAATGGTCGCTGCCGGGCGTTTGCCTCTGGCCGCGCGCGCTTCCCCCGGCTCAATGCCGTGGTCCATGCTGTTGCGGATCAGATGCATCAAGGGATCGTTCAACTGATCGATGACGCTCTTGTCGAGTTCGGGCTCCAGTTCCGCGATCGGGGGAATTGCGGCCATGCTGGCCACGGCTCGCAGGCCTCCCAACTGTCGCAACTCGCGCAACAGCAATAGAGGATTTGCACCGCTGCGCATCATGTCGGGGCCCGGGCCGAAGTGGATTCGCCACGGATGCGTGGGGCCTTTCGCGGTAACCAGTATTGCTGGTGGTTGGCCTGCCGGGACGGCGGCAACCACCGCTTCCGCGGGCTTCTCTGATTTCCCGGTGAGCTGCCCCGCCTGCTTCAGAATCTCCTCAGCCGCCCCCCGGTTTGCCGATGGGCCGCCCGCAGCTTCATCCAGCATTGCCTTAATCTGGTCCATCGCGGCTAAGGAAAGATTAATCAGCTCCGGGGTCACTGCCAGTTGTCCGTTGCGAACCGCGTCGAAGGCGGTTTCCAGGTTGTGGGTGAAGGCGGCCAGTTCGTCGAAACCGAACATCGCTCCTGATCCCTTGATGGTGTGGAGTGCGCGGAAGGCTCGTCCGACAAGTTCGCGGTCGCCCGGATTCTCGTTCAACTCGAGCAATGCCGACTCCAGTTCGACGAGGATGTCGCGAGCTTCCTCCAGGAAAGCATGCTTGAATTTATCGATCATGCGCTCTTTGGCTCGAACCTGCCTTGACCATCTCCACCGTTTTCATTGCTCGGTCTCGCGTGAGACAGGGAATGTCTCGAAGCCGGCATCCGCGACGACAGTTGCAATCTCTTTCGGGATTTGTCCCATAAGAGTGAAGTTCGAACCAGAGCGTCGGGCATCCCGCGCGGCCGCCCAGAGCAATTGCAACGTAGTGATGTCGAGATCGGTTACAGTTCCCACTTCCAGTCGCAACGGTTTTCCCGAACCCAGCGTCTGCAGCAAGACCTTTTTCAGCTCGACTGCGGAAGTTATGTCGACTTCACCATCCAGCCGGATCAAGCTCAGCGATTCGCTTTGGTTGACAGTGATAGGCATGCCGGGGGAAAACATCACGTGCACGTTAGCGACCGCTACGCCTGGACGCACAATCTGGTAAGTCCTTTGCATCCTTCGTGGCGATAGCAACAAATTAGACGGCTTTTACGAATCTCCCTGCATGGGAACCTGCGTTTCCACGGCTCGCCATCGACGTAAGCCAATTCGGTGAGCTTGGCGACCAAGATCGCTCCTACTTCACCCATCGGCCTTGAAGAAGGGAACTTTAACGGTTCACGGACGACACTCCCCGGTCAGAGTTTCGGATCTGCTTATGAGGAGTCGATTGCTCAGTTTTCGATCCATGTGATCGGGGAGGTATTTACCGTCAGGGAAGGGAACGGCGAGTTCAGCATCATCGAGTTCAGGATTCTTGACGTGAGAATGTCAGGCTGCAAGAAGCATCGATACCTGTCGATAATTCTATGAGTTGTCTTATCCCTTCACCGCTGAGCGAATCTTAGGAACGCCCGCGACGCTGGCTTTCAGCGCGGCATCTGTTTCGATCAACTCGAGGACTTTCCTCGTCATCTCCTCGTCAATGTCGGGAGCCTTTCGAATCTCTACCGGATAGCGCACCAGCAGCTCGAGACCGGCATCGGCGAATTGAAGGCGCGCCTCGGGGCGCGGTGCCGCTACCTGAATATCGACGCGGCGTTCGATGGCGGCGTGCTGGCGTTCGATCTCTTCTTTATAGCGCGAATAGACCGCGTTCACCGCAGCCACCAATTTTTCCTGCGCCGCCTTGTGGTTTCCATCCGGCACGATCATGACCACAACTTCGTGCCATGCATACTCGGTTCCCGGGATCTGCTTGAAGAGCGGCGTACCCGTCTGGAAAAGAACAGAGTTCGAAAACACAACGATGCGGCCGGTGGGATAGAAATCCAATCCGGAGCCGCCCAGTTCCATCAGGTAGAGCCTCACCAGGCCGATATCGACAACGTCGCCGGTAATGCCAGCTACGCTGATGCGGTCCCCGACGCGAATGCCGTAACGCCCGATGATGAAGAAATACGCGGCAACCGAAAGCAGAACGGCTTGCAATCCAACCGCGATGCCCGCCGTGATGAATCCCGCGAATGTGGCCAGCGAACTGAACTCGCTGACGAAACCCAGAGTCAGGACAATGACGATCAGGAAGCCGATCACAACGCGGCGCATCACCAGGAACTGCCGTCGGCGGCGCGGGTCGCCGATATAGCGGAAGGTGATTCGGCGCCAGATCTCGGAGAGAAACAGGATCACTCCAAGGGCGAGCAGTATCGAACACACGCGGACCAGCACAGAGCGAAGAACGTATTTCGATTCGCGGGAAATGGAATTGTGCCATTCTTCGAAATTTGTCTTCGCATCGTTCAGGACGACGACTTCCTGGCTGAGTGGAAGAAGAGCGGCGGAAAGCTGCTTGAAGCGTTCGGTAAGTTCCTGAAAATTTTGGCGCTCCGCTTGCAGCTGTTGAGGATCACTGGAATTCGGCTGACTGGAAAGCTTCTGACTCTGCTGAATGGTCGCGCGCATCGCGTCCCGAAGCGGCGTGCGCAACTGGTCGGCCAGGTCCCGCGTGTGGTCGGTTTCTTCCACAACTCCATCGATCTGGTGCATCGCGCTCATGTAATCGTAGAGCGTCATAGCCTCGCTGATCAGTCCACCAGAGTTGGCCAGCGACGGTTTGGCGGGCGCGGTGGTCGTCGTTACTGTTTTCTCCGAGCCCGCGCTCGACCCCAGAACTTCCGGAATCGAGCGGGACAGTTGGTTGATGCTGCCTTCGAGTCCGCCGGCGATCTCGCCATTGCTCTCCACAAACGACGCCATCTTTTGAATCGCATCGAGCAGAGCCTTTTGCAGTTCCAGTTGGCCTTGCAGAGCATCCCGCTGTGAAATCAGGTTGACCCGGCGCGAGGCTGGCGCTTTGCCGATTTGAGCGTTCAGACTTTCGATCTGCGATTGCAATTGATCGATCTGGGAAGAAGTCTTGGCGAGCATTTGGGAAAGATTCTGTTGCTGGGTCGTCTCTCCGGATGGCTGACTTGACCCGCCGCTTTTCTGCTGCGATGCAATCAGTGCGGCCTCGGCTTTCGCCGACTGAAACGCAAGCCGCACGGCTTGAGCTCCAAGCGCCTGCATGTTGTCCTGATAAATGGTGTCGCTGGGCAGTCCGACAGTCTGAATGCCGGTTGTGGAATGACGATACCAGCTGATGAGTTGGTTTAAGTGGTACAGCGCGGTCGAGCCATCGAGTTGAACCGGGGGCAAGGGATTCGCAGAGGTTTGTGAACGTGTTTGGGAACTCTGCTGAACCGGGGTTTTTGCCGGCTCGCTTTGCTTGGCAGTTTGCGCCCACAAAGCAAGCATGGAGAACAACGGCACCCAGAGTGTTTGGATGCTCCACCGAAAGGCGTGCCGGGGCTGTGCGCCGGCATGATTCTTTATGATTTCTGGCATATCTCTCCGGCTAATTTTAACCGAGTTGTCCGAACAATCCGAATGGCGAACCGAAGGAATCCAGCGTCCAGACCAGCCAGCGGCGCGGGATGACGTCGTTTCGTTGCGGAAGTTTACAAGCGAGCCGACGGGACCGCCTGATCTTTTCTCAAGGAATTTCCCACGATGGCAGCGCAGGCTTCGACGAACTCCTGTTCGGGTGCGATAAATGCGCTGGCAAAATAGCTCTCGACATCGAGTTCCGCTTTGAGCTTCTTGTTGACCAGGATGGGGACCACAATTTCACATTTCACCAGCGGCGATCCCGCAAGATAACGGAGATCTTTAGAGACGTCGTGCACCACAACAGTTTGCCCGCTGGTCGCCGCTGCGCCACAAAGTCCCGTGTTGAGCGGAATACGCGCGTTCGGCGTGAAACTGCCGGCGAAAGGCCCAATCAGAAGAACTCCATCGTCCGCCGGATCAACCAGGTAAAAACCCACCCAGTTATAGCGCGTCATTTTTTCGTGCAGGCGCTCCGCGATATGTTCCATGAGGGCTGCTGCCGAGGAAGCGGTCAATGCAAAATCCCGAAACTCCCGAAGAAGTTCTTCGTGCAGGGGCGTCATGTTTCGGTTTATACGCCATCGCAGGAGATTCCTCCAGATGGCCGACCAAAGAGAAATAACACCCGAGCCGGAAAGGGGTATTCTTTCCAGCAAAGGGGATGGAGGTGTTTTTATGACGAACAGCGAAATGATCGCTCAGCTCGAAGGCGAGCTTAAGAGCTTGAAAGCTACTCTCGAAAAGTGCCCGAAGGGAACGGATCCAGACCTGGTTGCCTCACTCAAGAGAGCGATTGCAACACTGGAACGGATCATCGCCGATCTCAAGTCGGGGCAAAAACCGTAGGCCTGCCGGCAACTGCTACCATTACGGGCATGCTTTCTCCGGCTAACCCGTCATGGCACTGAAGGAGTCGGAAGCGATCGTTCTGCGCACTTATCCGCTGCGCGAGGCTGACCTATTGGTCACGCTCTTTACCCGCGCGGAAGGGAAGGTGCGCGGCGTAGCGCGGTCGGCAAAAAAATCCAAGCGGCGCTTTGGCGGCGCCATGGAGCCGATGACCTATGTGCGGGCATTCTACGATGTACGCGAGCGGCAGGAGTTGGCGCGCCTGGATGCTTGCGAAGTCTTGGAATCTCCGCTGGCCACCGAAGTCAGCTACGCGCGCGCCGTGGCGCTCGCGCACGTGGCCGAGTTGCTCGACGAATTGCTTCCGGATCACGAAGCCAATGACGCCATCTTTCGCCTCACCCTTTCAGTGCTGCACGCCCTGACTGGCTCTGATATATGGATGCCGGTCACTTATTTCGATCTGTGGCTCACGCGGCTGGTGGGTTTTCTGCCGGAATTGACGGAGTGCATCGTTTGCGGCCGCAGCCTGAATGGTGGCCGCGCGTATTTTCACGCTCTTGCCGATGGCTTGATGTGCATTGATGACAAACGGCTCGCTTCGTCGGAGATTTCCAATGACTCCCGCCTTCTCGCGGCGCAAATGTTTCGCGCTCCTGTGGAGAGTTTTGTTGGGTCGCCATGGCCAAAGTCGCAAGGCGCCGATCTGCGGAAGTTTTTGATTCAGGCGTTACAGCGGCACATTGAGAAGAAGCTGGTCACTGCGGGGATGCTGGAGAAGAGCGGGTTTTAGACGCTGGCTGACGGTTCGGCACTCCTTCTATTACAATCAGACTATTACAGTCAGGGATCAGTCTCTCGCTTCTCGGTAATCCTGTGAATCCAGCCAAGCCCAATTCGTTAACGTTCCAGGAGCTTATCCTACGCTTGCAGGCGTTCTGGGCGGAGCGTGGATGCGTGCTGCAACAGCCCTATGACGTTGAAGTGGGCGCGGGTACGATGGCTCCCGAGACGTTTTTGCGCGTGCTGGGGCCAAAGCCATATAAGGTGGCGTACGTGCAGCCCTCGCGGCGGCCGGCGGACGGACGTTACGGCGAAAATCCGAACCGGTTATTCAAGCATATGCAGTTGCAGATAATTCTGAAGCCTCCGCCGGAAAACGTGCAGGAATTGTATTTAGAGTCGCTCGCGGCCATTGGTATTGACTTGCGCCAGCACGACATTAAATTCGAGGAAGACAACTGGGAAGCGCCGACTCTAAGCGCCTGGGGTGTGGGCTGGCAGGTGATGCTGGATGGACTGGAGATTACGCAGTTCACTTATTTCCAGCAGTGCGGCGGCATCGATTTGTTTCCTATTTCCGCGGAACTCACCTACGGCCTGGAGCGCATCGCCGCATTTCTTCAGGATGTGGATTCGATCTACGACATCGTTTGGGCGCGCGATCCGGAAACCGGCCACGCGACGACGTATGGCGACGTGCGGCTGGCGGATGAGATGCAGTTTTCCGCGTACAACTTCGAAGTCGCGGATGTCGAAAAAACCTGGGAGCATTTCCGGCTGAACGAGGCGGAGTGTAAAACGCTGATACGCCGATATTCCGAATTGTCTAAGGACGATTTTGCGGGCGACGGGATTGCGCGCCAGAAGGCGCGGTTCCCCGTTCTTGCGGCTTACGATCTTTGTTTGAAGTGTTCGCATCTGTTCAACATCCTGGATGCGCGCGGTGCAATTTCGGTTACCGAGCGTGTCGGAGTGATCGCGCGCGTGCGGGCACTTGCAGTAGGCATTGCGAAGGCTTGGGTGGATCAGCAAGAAAGGGAATCTGACGCCGCAGAGAAATCGGACGAGCCTGAGCCTGCGAGCCGCAAAGAGCCGAAAAAAGTTCGCGAGAAGTTGTCGCCGGTGGGATCGTGATTTGCCCGATGTGATCAGCATCACATTTGTTCGCCACTTGTTTTGAGAAACTAAGAGTTTGAAGACATGCCGGACTTCCTGCTAGAAATCGGCTGCGAAGAAATTCCAGCGCGCATGATTGATGCCGCCTCGCAAGAGTTGCGCGATCGGGTCAGCACGCTCTTGGCTCGGGAACGCCTCGCTGCCAGCGAGATGAGCAATTTTGACACGCCTCGCCGTTTGGCGGTGATTGCCTCCGGAATTCCTGCCACGCAACCGGATGTCACCGAGCAGGTGAACGGGCCCTCCGCCAGCATCGCATATAAGGATGGTCAGCCCACGGCGGCGGCCCACGCTTTCGCCAAGAAAGCTGGCGTAGAAGTCTCTCAACTGGAGAAGGTTACGACGCCGAAAGGCGAATACGTGTCTGCGAAAGTCACTAAAAAAGGGCGGAGCGCCGCCGAAATTCTCGCCGAGAATATTCCCAGAGAAATTTTCTCAATCTACTGGCCGAAGAATATGTACTGGCGGAAACCGAACGAGAGGTTTGTGCGTCCGGTTCGCTGGCTGGTAGCCATGCTCGACGGTGAGACCATTCCGCTGGAGCTCGGCGGAGTTCGAGCAGGGAAGACTTCGCGTGGGCACAGAATTCTGTCGCGAGGCGAGGTTATGATTCGGCAAGCCGGCCCTGCTTATGTCGATGCCCTGCGCGCGGCCAAGGTTTTGGGGCGGGGTGAGCGTGAACATCAGATTCGCAAAGCTCTCGATGCCGCTACGCTCACCATCTCCGGAGCTCGCTGGCGTGAGGACAAGTCGCTGCTCGATACGGTGGTGAACCTGACCGAGTTTCCGTCGGTGATTCTGGGCAGTTTCGATTCACAATTTCTGTCACTGCCGGAAGAAGTGCTGGTCACGGTAATGCGTGACCATCAGAAATATTTCGCACTCGAGGATTCCAGCGGCAAACTGTTGCCGCATTTTCTGGCGGTGCTGAATACCGACGGCGATCCCGAGGGGCTCATCCGGCACGGCAACGAGCGCGTGCTTCGTGCGCGCTTCAACGACGCCGGCTTTTTCTGGCAGGCCGATCAGAAGCGGTCTTTGTTAGAACGGTTGGATTCCCTCAGAACTGTAACTTTCCAGAAAGACCTCGGCAGCTACTACGACAAGACCCACCGCGTGCAACGTTTGTGCAGTTGGCTGAGTGAAATCATCAAGCAGAGCGGAATCGCGATACGCGCCGGTGTGATCCACAAAGCCGCGTGCCTGGCAAAAACTGACTTGACGACGGAACTGGTAAAAGAATTTACCGAACTGCAGGGCATTGTCGGCGGGTTGTATGCCCGGGTGCAGGAACTCGATCCCACGCTGCCAGAAGCGACCCGGCTCGCTATTGCCGATGCGGTCTACGACCATTACAAGCCGGAGTCCACCGAGGATGAGGTGCCGCGGTCGATCGAGAGCGCAGTGCTTTCCATCGGCGACAAAGCCGATACGATTGCCGGCATGTTCGCTCTGGGGCTGGTTCCTAGCGGGTCGAAGGATCCATTTGCCCTGCGGCGGCAGGCCAACGGCATTATTAAAGTGATCGCAGAGAAGAAATTGCCGTTGCGTCTGGCAGATCTGATGCGTGATGCGCGTGCGGGATATAAAGGGTCAGAAGCCGAGAAGAAGTTTGTCGATGATGCCAAGTTCGATGAATCCGTGCGGATTTTCTTCCGCGAGCGTCTCGAGTTTTATTTGAAGGACGTGCGAGGATATGCATACGATGTAGTGAAGGCCGTGCTGGCGGCGGATGCCGACGATGTGGTAGATGCCCTGGCACGGGCCGAGGCGGTCAAGCAGGTGATGCACATGCCTGAGTTTCACGCAATTGGCGCGGCCTGTAAGCGCATGCGAAACATCTTGAGACAAGCTTCCGAGAAGAAAATTGAGCCCGCGGAAAAGTTTGAATATCTTCTGCAAGCTGCCGACGAAGAAAAAAGCTTGATGGCTTTTATGGAAAGCACGAGCGCAAAGGTCGAAACACACCGTCGCAAGAAAGAATATTTAGAAGCCCTGTTGCTGCTGTCAAAAGCGCGCGAGCCGGTTGACAGATTTTTCGACAAAGTCATGGTTATGGTTGAAGATGATAAGGTGCGGGCGAACCGGCTGGCATTGCTTCGTACCTTACTAAGGGAATTTTCAACCATTGCCGATTTTTCAGAAATCGTGACTGAAGGCAAAGGGTGACCTCTGGATGTTTGCCAACTCGCTTTCGATGCGCGAGCAGTTCGTGCTCGATTGTGAGTCGCGCAACTTGGATGTGAGATTCGCCGGCGGCGACGCCGGCACTACGAAATCTAAATGACAAAGGACTAATAAACATGGCCACAATGACCCTCCCCGAAAAGACTGAAACGCAGGAAAAGAACAACAAAACAACCAAGTACGTTTACTCTTTCGGCGGCGGCAAAGCCGATGGTCACGGCAAGATGAAGGACGAGTTGGGCGGAAAAGGCGCCGGCCTGGCCGAGATGACCAATGCTGGACTGCCCGTTCCTCCGGGCTTCACGATCCAGACGGAAGCCTGCCGCGATTACATGAGAGAGGGGCATGTATCGAAAGAAGTCGACCGGCAGATGGAGGAGGCGCTCGCCAAACTGGAAGCGCTGCAGGGCCAAAAATTAGGGACAGGTGAAAATCCGTTGCTGGTCAGTGTTCGCTCGGGTGCAAAGTTTTCCATGCCCGGAATGATGGATACGATCCTGAATCTCGGATTGAACGACAAGAGCGTGGAAGCGCTGGCCAAGCGCAGTAATAATCCGCGATTTGCCGCTGACTCATACCGGCGCCTGATCCAGATGTTCGGTAACGTCGTGCTGGAAATTCCGAAGCACGGCTTCGACGAAGTTTTCGATGCGAAGAAGAAACAGAAAAAAGCCAAGCTCGATACCGATCTCGATGCGAAGGCTCTGAAGGAAGTAATCGAGGAATACAAGAAGGTTGTTAAGAAACATGCCAAGCGAGACTTCCCGCAGGATCCGCATGAACAATTAGTAATGGCGCGCGATGCGGTATTTCGTTCCTGGCAGAACGACCGCGCCAAGCATTACCGTCGCATCAACAATATCGACGACATGCTGGGTACGGCGGTCAATGTACAAGCCATGGTCTACGGCAACCTCGGCGACACCAGCGGCACTGGCGTCGGTTTCACGCGAAATCCAGCTACCGGCGCAAAGGAATTCTACGGCGAATACTTGATGAACGCGCAGGGCGAAGATGTGGTCTCCGGCGTTCGCACTCCAGTGCCGATTCTCGAACTGCAAAGGCTTATGCCCGATGTGTACGACCAACTGCGGGACATCACGACGCGGCTGGAGAAGCACTATCACGACATGCAGGATTTCGAGTTCACTATTCAGGATGGCAAGCTCTACATGCTGCAGACGCGTAACGGCAAACGCACCGGTTTGGCGGCTGTGCGCTTGGCCCTCGAGATGGTGGAAGAAGGATTGATCAGCAAAGAAGATGCGATCTTCCGTCTCGATCCCAATCAGGTTGTAGATTTCTTCGTATCCCGCCTCGATGAAAAAGATGTCAAGCCTGAAGACGTGCTCACCGCCAAGGGTTTGGCAGCGTCACCCGGAGCTGTTGTCGGACAAATCGTTTTCACTGCCGACGATGCCGTGGAAAAAGCTGGGCACGGGGCGGAGAAGAATCCCGTGATTCTGGTGCGCGCGGAAACCACTCCCGAAGATATCCACGGGATGGAAGTCGCAGTTGGCATTCTGACTTCGCAGGGAGGCATCACGAGTCATGCTGCCGTCGTCACTCGCGGCATGGGCAAGAGCTGCGTTGCCGGCGCCGGCGAGATTGCGGTTGACGAGCGTACTGGCGAAATGCGGGCGCGCGGGCAAGTCTTCAAAGAAGGCGACTGGATCACAATCGATGGCACGACCGGACGCGTGCTCAGAGGCAAAAGGAATCTGCTTCCGCCTGATCCCGAAAATCTGGCCAAGCTCGAGAAGTTTATGAATTGGGCCGAGCCATTTCGAAAGATCGGAGTCCGCGCCAACGCAGATATTCCCCGAGACGCAAAAAAAGCGCGCGAGTTCGGCGCTGAAGGCATTGGCCTGTGCCGCACCGAACACATGTTCTTTGCGGAAGATCGAATTCGCTATATGCGGGCAATGATTCTGGCCAATAATGAAAAAGATCGGCGTGCCGCGCTAAAGAAATTGTTGCCCATGCAGCGTGAAGATTTCATCGGGCTCTTCAAAGCGATGGAGGGTCTGCCCGTCACGATCCGATTGCTGGATCCGCCACTGCACGAATTCTTGCCCAAGCGCGAGAAACTGATGGTCGACATTGCCAGCTTGAGTAGTGCCACGGCCAAGCAGAAAAAAGCTTTAGTCGAGGAATATAGCGACTATGGGGCGAATGCGGCCGGAGATCTCAAAAAGCTTCTTCCGCAACTCTTGGCACGGGTGGAAGAATTGCATGAGTTCAACCCCATGCTTGGGCATCGCGGATGCCGGTTGGGAATCACTTATCCGGAAATTACCGAAATGCAGGCGCGGGCCATTTTTGAAGCGGCCGTGGCCGTCGAAAAGCAAGGCGTAAAAACCCATGCTGAGGTAATGATTCCTCTGATCGCCACCGTGAAAGAAATGTCGAATCAAGGAGCGATTGTTCGGCGCGTGGCCGAAGAAGTTTTCAAAGAGAAGGGAAAGCACGTTCATTATTTGGTAGGCACCATGATCGAGTTGCCTCGCGCCTGCCTGGTTGCGGACGAAATCGCGAAAGAGGCGGAGTTCTTCTCGTTCGGAACGAACGACCTCACGCAAACCACATTTGGTTTCTCCCGCGACGACGTCAACAAAATTCTGCCCACGTATCTGGCGGAAGGGATTCTGAAGCAGGATCCATTCGCTTCGATCGACCGTGATGGGGTTGGCGAGTTGGTACGGATCGGAATCGAACGCGGACGAAAGACGCGTCCTAAGCTCGAGGTTGGAATCTGCGGCGAGCACGGCGGCGATCCATCTTCAGTGGAGTTCTGTCACCAGGTTGGGATGGATTATGTTTCTTGTTCTCCGTTCCGCGTATTGACCGCGAGGCTGGCGGCAGCACAAGCAGGTGCTTCCGACGCGCTGAAAGTGGAGGGTGGACGAACGAAATAAATTAGAGAGCGGAGGGTATTGAAATCATTTCGAGCTCGCCGAAGCCGCGATGAAACATCCGTGCCCTCTGCTCTTTATATTTTTTGATTATTAATGATGCCCGATTATTGAACCTTCTGCAATCGCGCGATCAGTTTCTGCGCCAGACTTTCTTCCGATTCGGACCACAGAAGGCGCGAACTCGTGCCGCTATTCTTTTCTACACTCACCGAGAATGCCACCAGTTTCGCGACGTTCTCACGAATCTTTTCGCGAGTCTGTTCGCTGAGCGGCGTCTCGGGCTGCAGAAAATAAGAGTCCGGACCAAAATCCACTTGGATATGCCCTGTCTGCTGGTAAGTGCCTTCGTCGAACTGCTCTCCTTGAACAATGAATTTCACTGGCACCGCTTCCAACACCCACTTTCCGCTGGCTAGATCCGGAGCCCATAAATCCCAATAGGCCTCGAAAACAAATGCGTAGTCATCATGAATCAGTTCGGCGGCAATCAGCGTAGCCTGCCCGGGATCGATCCCGGCAGGAAAACGACGTTCCAGCACCGTAGCCTCGCTCCATGAAACAGGATGCACCGCAAAATAACTGATTCCAGGACGCTGCTCAGAGAAAGGGAATTGCTGCAGCACGGCGAAAGCATGCGGCAACATCTCTGGCCCGGAAAAATCAGGAAACCAAAGGCTGAGATAGATTGGATCGGACACATTGACCTCGAATGTTTGCAGGCCGGGCACTCGCTTCCGGCTTCCACAATTCTAAATTGTTTGAGAGCAGAGCGGACTGAACCGAACCTGTTCAACTCTTCTCTTCGTTGCCGCGTGTAATGAACACCGGCCGCCAACTGTTCTTTCTAACGGATGGAGTTGAAGTGCACTTGGATTGTGGCAAAGGACCGAAGAAGTATTGGCGTGCCTTTCTGCGGCCGACGCGAGCGATCGCGCTGATCGCTTTTGACACGGCTACAACACCTTGTTACGATCAAACGTTGCCTCAGCTATCCACCTTATCACTGTCCCCGTCGTCTAGCCTGGCCTAGGACATCGCCCTTTCACGGCGGTAACACGGGTTCAAATCCCGTCGGGGACGCCAACAAAACAATAGACTTCCACAAACCCGCCGTTTTTCTTCATGATCCAATTTGATCCGGCAGCTTGGGTGGAAGACTCGGCCGACAAGTCTTCCTGCGTTCCAATGACGATGTGCTTTCGCCGGATGGTGCACCGGAACTTATTTGCCGAGCTTATCGCAAAGAGGTTGTGAAGTATCCCTTCGGGATCGAGCGAACGGCCTTCAATAGCCTTCTGATTGGCGCTCAAAATTCCGGTCCGGTTAGCACGCTGCCTGGTCACCGAAAATCTCCTCTCTTCCCAAGACGCTACTGCCGTCCGATGGCCGAGAGGCGATGGAAACGTACCTTGGTTGAGAGAGCAGGATACGTCCTGCTCTCTTTAATTTCGCTCTCCGCGTCCCGATCGCAACCTGCTTGCGGCAGTGATGGGCGAGGGGTTTTACCCAGGAGTCGGCTATGCCACGCACTTAGACTCAAATGAGGACACTGTCCAGCACTTGCCAGCCTCCTCGATGCGAATAGGGTTGACCGCCTCCGCTGTAACTTTCGAGATTGCATGCACACAAAAGTCGCAGGCCGGAGCATTCGATTGCATCACACGAACTTCCCACGGTGCCGTGTGGTTAGTCCGTGAGGTCGTGCTCAGAGCGTTTTCCAACGGTAACCACAGGGGGCCGAAATTTAAAATGGCACCCGACCCCAGACATCACGGGGTTGTGGTCGCAAAATCACTTCACGCCAATACCACCCGGGCTTCGTGCTGGTGAAGCATGGCCATGAAACCATGCTCCATGTGAAGTTGGTGATGGTAGTGAAAGGGATTGTCCGCGACAAGATCCACTTCGACGCTGTTCCTTAGGGCGAGTCCGCAGCCCGAGCAGACGCCGACACCGATGTTGGCGAGTCCGGTACAAGCACCCTCTTCACTGATTCAGGAATTTCATTCGCGTGCGCGAGCAATTCGCTGACTTGCCACAGCTGGGTGTCCGTTAGCTTGGTCTTGAAAGAAGGCATGCCCGAAAGGCGGATTCCATTTGCTGCCTTCCAGTAAGTCTCCGATGCCGGATCGTCCGTGACACCCTTTCCACGGAACAATTGTGGGGGCTTTGGAAACATCGTTGTCACGTAGTCAACCGGCGGCTGAGCTGGAAGTCCGTGACACAAGGCGCAATGTTGTTTGTAAACACTCGCACCGGCAAGAAAGTTTGCTTCATCCGCGGGCACCGTGGATGGAGGAATATGTTGCTTCTCGATATGCGCGTCCAGAGCCATATTCGCCAACTTCTTCTCGAACGGCATCGGCGGGTCAGCCGTCGCCACCGGCGCCAAACCGGCAGAAAAATAAAGGAAAACACAGCCCACTGAAATCGCAACGGCGAGAATGAAACCGATAACGATACCCTTTATCACTTGCGCTCTCCCGTCATCGTTTACCGATCAGAAATTAAAGCGATAACCCAGAATCATCTTCGCAATCAGGTGGTCAGTTGAGCCCGTAAGGCCCACTCCAAGTCCAAAATTAATTTCCCATTGCGGAGCGATATTCAAATCAATTGCGGGGAAAACTTGATGTTGCTGTTGTGAGAGGGCATCGAACCCCGTCACCGGACCGACCGATCCGTAGTATTCCAGACCTCCCGCAACTTTCGGCGTGAAATCGTAACTAAACTTGAAGTTCGGCGAGAACACCACGCCCTGGTCCACGCTCTCGCCGTGGAAAGATCGGTCAAGCGTGGGGTTCAGCGACCAATACCAACGTCCAACCTTCTGATCCACGATGGGACGAATTTCCCACGTCCACGAGTCCACAGAATATTGTCGCCTCTGGTAGCCGATTTCATTCGAGAGACTCACGCCCACGGGCCAGTGCCATTTCTTCGGAACGGCAACCCGCGGCCGGATGTGATCGCCCACCCATTGCCAGCTCTGGCCCTCAGTGACTGACGTGAAGATGTAGAAGCCACACTCAAACCAGTCGTTGAAGCCGTGAGTAATCTCCACCGTCTCATGCTCGGCATGATTGGTGGGATAGACCCCATCCACAATCGTCTTCGAGCCGTCGATCGTGAAATTACTGTGGAGTTCCACCATCGTGTGGCCAGGATCGACCAGATCCGATCCGTACACTTGAATTTCGTAGTTGTCTTGAGCATGGGCGAGTGGTGCAGCAAAGCTCAAGGTGACGAGGAGGAAAGTGACCGCGAGATGTCGGCAACCCATCGTTCGACCAGAGTTACAACGTCCCATAAGGAAGATTATCAGCTAGACCATGAATTTGACGTGGCGAACAGATGACAAGTTGTTCATCTTGACCTGTCGGACCGGCCAGTTCGCATCAACCATAGTATGCGGAGGCGCGCGGTCTGTTCATTTCTTCCAATCGTCTGCCGCGCGCTGCTTTTCAGTAATTTGTTATTCGCAGGTGCAATAGCTGTCGGTCAGGAACCGTCAGCGCTGCCGGACGCACCAAGCGCTACTCAAACGCAATCCAAGCCTTCAAACCTCATACAGCGCGAACCGAGCAAGAACCACATTTTGTGGATCATTCCCAACTATCGCTCGGACGAGAACTCGGAAGAGATCAAATCATTGATACCCGCCGAAAAGATGAAAGTTTCGTTGGACGATTCTTTCGATCCCTCGGCATTTTTAGTGGCTGGCATTTTTGCTGGCATCTCGATGGCGGAGCGTCAGTACCCATCTTTCGGCACTGGAGCGCAAGGGTTCGGCAAATACTACGGAGGAGCCTTCGCAGATCAGGCGATTGGCAACATCATGACTGAAGGCCTCTTCCCGGTCGTTCTCCATCAGGACCCTCGTTATTTCGTAAAAGGCACGGGTGGGTTTTGGAAGCGGACTGGATACGCCATCAGCCGGGAATTTGTCACTCGGGGCGATGACGGCAGTAACCAGTTCAACATATCAGAACTCGCCGGAAATGCTGTAGCGGCAGGAATTTCCAATTTCTACTACCCGGCCTCGGATCGATCATTTTCAAATACCGCGGACAAGTGGGGACAACAAATTGCCCTAGATACCTTTTTCAACGTGACCAAAGAATTCTGGCCGGATGCGCGCAAAAAGTTGTTTAAGCACTGAGCGCCTGAGATTGACATGGTTGAGCAATGCAGAGGGCGGACGGTGAGGAGAGAGGACAAAGGACCTTCATGAAAATTCTGCTGTACAACCCCGACAATGGCGTGACGAGAAACTTCATGCCCCACCTTTGGATGTTCTTGCTCAAGGCGCTGACTCCTCCTGGCCATGAGGTTCTGCTGATTGACGGTAACGCCCAGCCTATGGACGAGCGTCAAATCGCGAAATACGTTCGCGAACAAACAATCGGACTGGTTGGCATAGGCGCCATGACCCGAATGATCGCGAAGGCATATCGTATCGCCGATGCCATTCGCGCCAATGGTGTTCCGGTTGTGATGGGTGGTCCTCACGTTACCGAACTGGCCGACGAGGCGCTCGGTCGCGACGGAGGTCCACGCCACACCGATGCTGTCGCCCTTGGTGAGGCCGACGAAACCTGGCCGCAAATTGTGAACGATGTTGTTAATGGCCAACTCAAGGAGATCTATGCCCCGATGGACGGCACCGGCAAAGAGCGCAAGCCTTCGCTGAAGCGATACCCCGTCATTCCCTGGGACACAATCGATCTTGATCAGTTCAACCTTATCCCAAAGTCCGCGACTTCGCTGCTCCAGAAAGTTGGTGAAGGCTGGGGAACCTTTCGCATCGTCCCCGTGGAATCCGGACGAGGATGCCCCTACGGTTGCGAGTTTTGCACGGTCACTGGATTTTTCGGCGATTCCATTCGTTTTCGGACCAACGAAAGTGTCGTCAACGAACTTCTCCTGTTGAAAGCTCGCGCTCGTAAAGAGAGAGGCCAGATTGCGGTCTTTTTCATCGATGACAATTTCGCCATCAACCTGAAGCGAACGAAATCGCTACTGCGCGATATTATCGCCGCCAAAGCTCAAGTCCACTGGGTTGCACAGATCAGCGCCAACCTGTTGCGCGACGCAGAACTCGTTGACCTGATCGCCGCTTCAGGCGGCAGGTGGATCTTCATCGGCATGGAATCGATTGACCCAACGAATCTCAAGGACGTAAACAAGGGATTCAACAAACCGGAGGAGTATGCTGCCGTGCTCGAACGCCTCTCACAGCGCAATGTCTACGCGATCACATCGTTCATCTTCGGTATGGACAACGACACTCCAGGCGTCGCCGAGCGTACGCTCGCGCAGGTCCGAACCTGGCCTCCAGGGCTTCCCATTTTCGGTCTGCTCACACCCTTACCCGCAACTCCACTCTACAGGCGCCTTGAAACCTCGGGCCGTCTCACACGCCCCAAGCACTGGCAGGAGTTCATCCCTTTTGCGATGGCTCACACGCCGCTCAGGATGACCATTGAAGAAGCTCACGCCGAAGTGAAACATGGTTGGGAGCAAGCATATAGTCCAGAAGCCCTGACGAGAGCGGTCGACTCGCTCGGTGACCAACCTCTCGGTTATCGCATTAACATCTTCCTCGCACGCCTATGCTTCCGGGGAATCTATTTCCCGATGATGGGAAAAATGGCGTGGCTCAAAGTTGTCGCGCAAAATAGCTCAACCATTTTCAAGTTGGGAAGAGAGGCTTTCTTTGGCCGCCGTGCGCGACCCACGAGTCCGGAAGTGCACAAGACGTTTGGAGGAGAGCGCCTGCAGAAGTCTCCGGCGAAGTAAACGCATAAGCAAGAGAGGTGGGCGATCCGGCGTTTATGCTGCTTGGAGCACGCTGACCGGCAGCGATAACGTTATAACGGCGCCACCTCCCGGACGGTCCGAAACCCTCGCGCAACCACCATGTGCCTGGGCAACTGCCTCTACGAACGCGAGTCCGAGACCGTGGCCGGGAGAGTGTTTTCCTTTTACGAATCGTTTGAAGACCCGGCTACCGATCTCCGCCGGAAATCCCGGTCCATTGTCTTCGACGACCAATTCCGCAGATCCTTGATGCGAATGCAGCCGGATCTTCACCTGGCATCCTGCGGGCAGATGAGTTAATTCGTTTTCAAGCAAATTGCTTACCACACGATTCAGTAGGGTCATGTCAGCATCCACGACCACATGCTCTTCCAGATCAGTCGTCACATCATGGTGATGCTCGGCCATCGCCGGCTGGTAAATATCAACCAGTTGTCTCACGACATCCGAAAAGTCAACCGGGCCGCGTTCCATGTGTAGGGCACCCGCCTCCGCCTCCGCAAGGTCGAGCGTTGTGTTCAATAACTGCAAGAGCCTGTCCAGGTCCTCGATTGCTTCTCCAACCGAGTCACGCCACTTGTCATCTTCATCATTGCATAATGCGGATTCCAGTGTTCCACGAATTAAAGTTACTGGGCTTTTGAGGTCGTGCGCGATGCCGCCAGTCACCGTACGAAGCTGATTCACGGAAGCCTGGAGCCGGTCCAGCATGTGATTGAAAGTCTTCGCCAATCGCGAAATCTCATCCGAATTTACAGGCTCAGGTAAACGTTGCTCTAACCCCTCCGCACCAATTCGCGCCACAGTCTCGGTGATTAGTTCGACACGATGCAGCGTACGACGCGCACTCCAGTACGAGATGACGAAGCCGAGCAGAAACATGCCGCCCCAAACCATCAGAAGGCGACGAGCTAATGTGTGCAGCACGTGCCTGGCACCATGATCAGATAGTCCCAGATAGACAATCCTTCCGTTTTGCGCCTTCTCAACGACGCGAAACGTTTGGCGGTATCCGGCGACCGTTATCGACTTCGGCGGTCCCGGTGCCAGCTCCGAGCGCTGAATCGCGGTGACGAAAGCATCCTTCGAGCTTGGACCCACCCACAATGGGCTGTCACTATTGCCGGGGTTGGTTGCAAGAAAGAATACTGAATTCAGCCTTTCGCCGCGGGCATTGCGCTCATCCGGCACTTCCTGGGTTGCAAGCTCAGCCACCTCCCGGACGACTCGCCTGTAAAGGTGATCGCTCGGTGTGTCTGCTGAGACCTGAGCCAGAACCTCAGCTTCGCCGCTAAGCCAAGTGTCACTTCGCTCCCTCAGGCCCTGTGCCACAAGAAAATAAACTATGTAGAATGCCACGGCGGTTCCGAGCGCGAACGCCAGAGTTGTCCAAATCGAAATCCGCCACGCGGCGGTAGCGCGGAGATTCCTAGGCATGTTTGAGAACGTAGCCAACGCCACGAATCGTATGGATCAGCGGCCGCGGGGTATCGTGATCCACTTTGCTGCGCAGCCGATAAATGTGAACATCAACTACGTTGGTTGCCGGATCAATCCTCATCTTCCAGACATGGTCCAAAATCATGGTCCGCGTCACCACGCGGCCTTCATTCCGGCAAAGATATTCCAGCAAGGAAAATTCCTGCGGAGTCAATTGCAGCAAGTGCTCGCCCCGCCGCGCCTCACGACGTACCAGGTCAAGCTGCAAATCGGCCGACTGCAAACGCACTGATTCAGTCTGCGGAGCGGTGGACCTGCGCAGGAGATTTCTCAACCTTGCCAACAATTCGGGGAGAGCAAATGGTTTCGTAAGGTAGTCGTCTCCGCCCTGCTCCAGTCCGCGAACACGTTCGTCTACGGAACGCCTGGCGGACAAGATCAGAACCGGCGCCGCATTTCCTTGGGCTCGGCAACGCGCAATCAAGTCCAATCCATCCAGATCAGGAAGTCCAAGATCGATGATAAAGGCATCGTGAATGCCCTCCAATGCCATCGTTTCCCCGGCCTTCGCTGTGCTGGCCGCATCCACTTGATATCCGGCCTCGGTCAGCGCCCGCTTGAGAAATAGCTGGATGGAAATGTCGTCTTCTACGACCAACAGTCGCATGGGGGATCCCTGCCTGTCCAAGACTTTACACCTCCTGATGGGATGCAGGAAACTCCTCAAACGTTAGAACAGTCTCAGAAAACCCGGCTACCCACTTGTTTTAATTCGCTGAAGATTGCCTCTTGCAATGCCGATGATAGCCTTCATATGGTCAACTCCGTTAACAGTGCCAATGCCCCCTCCACCAACGAAGTCACACAACAGGCTGCTCGCCAGCCTCAACCGTCCGCTCAGGCTCCGGCGAGTAACGCAATTCCGCAAGACACCGTTACCCTGAAAAGTACCGGAGACCTGAGCGCTGGAGATCCAGATCACGACGGCAAGTAATTGTCATTCGTGCTTTGGGGATGCCACACATGGAGGAACGGCTGGTTTGCCGATCCTCCATTTATTCTTTCCGCATTTTGCGATTGCGGTTCGTCTCCCGTATCTATTGCGGATGCCAAGTCATGTCTACTCGTATTGGGGTGTCGTTCTTGACCGGTATGGTCAAAAGCGATGGCGGTTCGATTTTGAAATCGGAGAGCGTGGCCGGAATTGTTCCCGTGATATGGATCTCGTTGCCTTGCTTCTCTAGCTTGAAAGGAACCTGCTTGTACTGGACCGTCTGGCCCGCAAACTGTATCTCAAGATCAGCGTTAATCGTCGACGCCGCGGCATCCGATTCAGGCAAACGAGTACGCACCGTGACCAGCGGGAACTCGGCGCCGCGTGTGACCTGAAGCATGTGTAGATCTCGGTTGGTGTCTCCGGAATCAAACGATTTGACTGGCACAGCGATCAGGAAATCGCATTGCCCGGCATGACAGATGCCCTTGCCCTTAGCCGCGTGACTCACGCCCTCCGATTGATGGAGCGGATGCGATACGTGATACGTGAGCGTACTCTGCTGAAGAATCCATTGGCTGTCGGCTGCCGCGAAGATGGGCAGCGTCGCGAGTAGAAAGACGATCAGTATTCTCTTATTCATAAGCTGTCTTTAGAACTTTACTGAAACCGAAAGCAGGGCAGCGCCAAACGCGCCGGCGGTGACGATCGCTACCGGGCCGTGCGCTTGTGCGATCCCGTGGACCTTTTCTCCGTTGTTCTTCTGACTGAATGCCATTGCCCCAAGAATGGGAGTCAGAATCATGCCCGGTCCGTGAATCCAAGCCATCGCCTCGTGAAATTTTATCGGACCGCGCTTTTTGGGGGCGCCAGGAATTCTGGGTGCGCGAATGGCATAGTAAGCTGTGATGCCGTACAGATCTCCCGTCAGGCTGCCTAGCGCCACGTGCGCATCACGAGCAGCAGTTCCTTCACTCTTGCCGCCAGCGCCGGGACCGAGGATCACGGTCGCAATGAGTGGTATCGTCGTGATCAAACCCATGCGTTGATGGATCTTCAGCATGTGCGTCCTTTTATCTAGCAATGCCTGCTCACGGGCGTTTCCCTGAGTTTGTTCCGGTGTAAGGCCCAGATCCGAAAGTGAGGGTGCGGTCGTGCTACTCGACGGCGCATTCGGTAGATTCTCCTGCTGTGTTGGTGCTGGGTTACCATTCGCTGGTTCGCCTTGATCCAGTTTGGCATCGACAACTTCTGGCACGGTGCCGCCGACAGTTGCTGAAATCTCGAACTTCTTAAACCCCACGGATTCAAACGTCAGCCGGTAATTGCCTGCGGGCAGCTCCATTTTGTACGTACCGTCAGGCCCGGTGTTCGCCGTTTGATTCTGTCCGGTATCGATGCCCGTTGCGGTGACAGTCGCATTGGCAACGGGTTTACCGGACTCGTCGCTGACAGTACCTTTCACTGCTCCGGTCGCAGTCTGAGCCATCACATAGGGGGCGACTTGAACGAGCAGGAAAATAACAAGAAGCCGAAGGTGAGCACCGAGTGGATTGCACGTCCAATTTCTCATCATCATTCACCTCACGCTTTCTCAAAGGCAAACTTTTGTTTCGCTTATGGCTTCTTGCATATCGGGCTGAGACCAGCCTTACAATGCTCGTGGAAAATATGCTGCCCGATCAGATAGCCGATGGTGCTCCCCACAACCACATCGGAAGGAAAATGCTGGAGGCTGGTGAATCGTGAAACGGAAACAGCGGTAGCGGCTCCGTAAGTGAGCCACTTTACCCACGGTTTTGGGTATTCGTGCGCGATAGTGCTGGCAGCTGTCCAAGTGATGATCGTATGACCGGAGGGAAATGAATTATCCAGTCCGCTGGTTTGGAAAAAATTTCCGCGACCGGTCCCTTGCAAAGGACGCTCACGTTCAGTGATCAACTGCAACGCTGTGTACATAATGCCGCTGCTAGCCATAGCCTCGGCTCCCAGCACCCCAGTTTCGAGCGCATGAGGATCGCCTCGTGCTTCTCCATCCAGAAATAAGACACCCACCGCTCCCGCCGTCCCGAACAGGCCGACATCGGAAATGTCGGTGCTGGCGCTAGTTCCGTTTCTCGATAGTGCGCCTGAAGCATGCTTGTCGATCGCGATTAATCCCAGAGTCACGGCGGGTAGCCCAATCACCCACTTCAGTTCAGAACGATGAAACGGAGCAGTATAGATACCGGCCTGATCGCGGAGGCCGCGCTTGGCCCATCGGCTGAAAAACTTGCCATCACTTGAGTCGGGCAACATGGCATCGGGCGACTTTGGCCCGTCAGAAAGTGCATTCGCGCGCTGAGCAGCGGGAAAGCTAGCGTTCCTTACCGCTGACGGAGCATCTGGCAATCCCTGAGAAAACGCGAATACTCCCTGCAAGATTCCACCTAACAAAAGAACGAAAAGACAGCACCTACTGCTCGCGGGCACGTACCTGGGCATGTTCGGACCGACTTCCACGTGCCGGGCGGGACACGAAGACCAATCATCACGATACAAGCAAAACATTACCGGAGCCTTTCCGAAAGATGACAATTTGTTCATCCAAGCCCTATTTCGAGAATTCCTCTGCTCGTTACCGATATGCTTACAGGGAGGAACTTTGCCGAGCTGCAACCATTTGCCGTGCTTGCCGCTTCATAGAACACACGGCTTCTTTCACTCCTGGCGGCCCCTGGTACCTCAATCTTGGCACCGCGTTTCAAGCGCTCTGAACGGCGACTCTTCTTACGGGAAGGACACTCTGGAGATATTGAAGATGCGACGAAGTGTATTTGGAGTGGCAGTCTTGACGGTTGGCTTGTGTGGGGGATCGAGCCTCGCCCAGACATTGAAGCCGAGACCTCCCTCAGGAACGTCGCAAAATGACAATTCCCCCGCCTTACAGAAGGAGCAGAAAAGCGTGGAGGTCGCGCCGATAATGCTGCCCATGACTGTCGAGGCAGGCACTCCGATCAAAGTCGCGATTGACTCTGAAGTTCGGATTCGGGCAGTCGGTCAGGCAATTCATGGCAGAACGACAGAGCCGATATACGCGTTCGATAAATTGCTGATTCCGGTTGGGACGGTGGTAAACGGCAAGGTGTCGGCGATTGATCCGGTATCAAAGATGGCCCGAACGATGCAGGCGGCGAATGGGAATTTTTCACCACTGCGTAAGGTGCATGTGCAATTCGACGAACTGGTGTTGGCCGATGGGGGGCACGTCTCTCTGCATACCGTTGCGTCTCCCGCTCCGGATGGAGTGCTGCGGTTCGTTTCTGCGAACGAGGCGGAGAAGAAAAAGAATAAAGTGCAGCAGGCCGCGTCGAACAAAGCTAGCGCCACGCGGCAAGCCATACATCAGCAATGGACCGACTTGCAGAAAAAGATCCATGAACCGGGAAAGATGCATAAGGTAAAGAGGATGGTCTTGGCGCAGTCGCCGGTGCACCCGCAATACCTGGATGCAGGGACAAACTTTAATGCGAACTTATTGCAATCTTTGAATTTTGGGACTGAGGCGGTGAAGCCCGAAGCGATAAGCGACATCGGAGCGCCACCACCGACCGGCAGCCTAGTACATGCGAGGCTGGAGACAGGTTTGAGCTCAGCGACAGCGAAGGTCGGAGACCCAGTAGAAGCGGTGATCACCGAGCCGCTCGTCGCGTCAAATCATCTTATCCTGCCGGAAGGCAGCGTGATCAAAGGTTCAGTAATGCAAGTTGCCCCAGCGCGTCGATTGGGGCGCAATGGGCAGTTACGAATCTTATTTCGCGAAGTTGCTCCCCCGAACGGAATCGAGCAAAAGGTCGAGACGAACCTCGAAGGCGTAGCTGTGGCCAAGGGCGAACATCTGAAACTTGACAATGAAGGCGGCGCGGAAGTAACAACTCCGCGGACGCGATATCTGACAACTGGGATTCAAGTTATGCTGGCTGCGTCCCAGGCTTCACCCGACCGTGACGCAGGGCAGGGCGGACAGAGCGTAGGCGAAGCGGGAAACGGAGCGGCGAATGGCGCGTCGGGATTCAAGCTTGTAGGAATGGTTGTTGCACTGGCGGCGAATTCCCGAGTACTACGAGCGGGATTCGGTTCGTATGGCGCAGCGATGTCGATCTACTATCACTTTCTAGCCCGCGGACGCGATGTGGTTTATCCGAAAGACATGGCCATGGTAATCGGCTTGGGAACTCGCGACAGCAAATCAGCAAATGCCGCACAGCATTCAGCGCAATTAGCACAATGACAGACCTTTTCTTCTGGGCTCAAGTTCTTCTGGGCTCAAAGGTTTTTGCGACCTAAGGCGTGAAGAGAGCCCAAGAACGCCCTACTCAGATTCTTTCTGCGGTCTGCCTCCGCCATGGTCTTCCGCCGCGCCGCCAATTGACGAAAGTATTCGCTATCGCTTTGGGCGATGACGAGGCCACCCTTCCTCGTTCGCTCTTCCGCCTCAGGCAGCCTGGCATCAACGATGAAGTCATCCGTCATGGAAATTGGGGTGGATGATCCCACGCGCAATCCGAACCAAACCGCTGTGATCCTGATCACTGAGGGACGAAGCACATCGCAAATACGATATAGGCATCAGGAGAGATTCGATAAGTTACGAAATATCTCTGCTGATTGAAGGACTGGACTGGCCGGGGCTCTGGTGGCTGCATACGAAAACCCCTCGCCACGCTTCCCCACGAACTGCTGGACACTGTCGAGCCTTGGTGGCGGCGGAGTTCGAAGGAATACTGTCGGCTTCCGGCTCACCGGGGCCATAGACGTGCTAAGGCGAGCAGTCTTATGCGAGCAAAGAGATTAGGGAGGCAGCAATGATTACGAAACAACAAGCTTTGGATTACCACAGCAGTCCCCGGCCAGGGAAGATTGAAATCGTTCCGACCAAACCCTGCCGGACGCAGCGCGATCTCAGTCTGGCCTACACGCCGGGCGTGGCCGAGCCTTGCCTGGCAATCGAGAAAAATCCGCACGACGCTTTCGATTACACCGGACGCGGCAACCTGGTCGCGGTGGTGACCAACGGAACTGCGGTGCTAGGTCTAGGTGATATCGGGGCACTGGCCGGCAAGCCGGTCATGGAAGGGAAAGCCGTGCTGTTCAAGCGGTTCGCCGATGTGAATGTCTTCGACATTGAAATCAACACCCACGATCCGGATGAGATCATTAAAGTTTGTCAGCTGCTCGAACTCACTTTTGGCGGCATCAATCTGGAGGACATCAAGGCGCCCGAGTGTTTTTACATTGAGGAAACTCTGCGCAAGACGATGAAGATTCCGGTTTTCCACGACGACCAGCATGGCACTGCGATCATCACGGGAGCTGCGCTGCTAAATGCGCTGGAGGTTGCGGGCAAGGATATAGCAAAGGTCCGTGTGGTTTTCAATGGCGCCGGCGCCGCGGGCGTTGCCACCGCAGAACACTATGTGCGGCTGGGTGTGAAAGACGAGAACATTATTTTCTGCGACACCAAGGGCGTGGTGTTCAAGGGCCGCACCGAAGGCATGAACAAGTACAAGGAACGCTTCGCCCAGCAAACCGACCGGCGCACTCTGGCGGACGCGATGAAGGGCGCGGATGTGTTTGTTGGATTGTCGGTGAAAGGCGCGGTCACCCAGGACATGGTGCGATCGATGGCTCAGGATCCGATCGTGTTTGCCATGGCGAATCCCGATCCCGAGATCACTTACGAGGAAGCGAAAGCCTGCCGCAGCGACATCATCATGGCTACCGGGCGCTCCGACTATCCCAATCAAGTCAACAACGTGCTTGGCTTCCCCTTCATTTTCCGCGGAGCGCTCGATGTGCGCGCCACTGCCATTAATGAAGAGATGAAGCTGGCGGCCACGCGGGCGCTGGCTGCGCTGGCCAAAGAAGACGTTCCGGATTCAGTGTGCCGCGCCTACGGCGTGGAAAGGCTGAGCTTTGGCCGTGAGTACCTGATTCCGACTCTATTCGATCCGCGCGTGCTGGTGTGGGAAGCATCGGCCGTGGCCGAGGCCGCGATGCGCACTGGAGTGGCGCAGGAACCGGTAGACCTCGCCGTTTACCGCGAACAACTGGAGCGCAGGCTGGGCAAGGCTCACGAGATCTCGCGCAGCATGATTCACAAGGCGCAGGCGCATCCCAAGCAGGTGGTATTTCCCGAGGGAGAGAGCGAGAAGATCCTTCGCGCCTGCCGCTCCCTGGTCGAAGAAAAAATTGCCAAGCCTATACTGCTGGGCGACCTCGCCGCGATTCATGCTCGGGCAGAGGAATTGGGCTTGAACCTCGAAGGCATCAAGATAGTCGATCCAACCGCATCCACCCTGCGAGAGGTCTACATTCAGGAGTTGTTCCGCTTGCGGCAGCGTCGAGGTGTGACCCTGAGCGAGGCCCGCTTACTCATCAACGACCGCAACGTCTTCGGCTCAATGATGGTGCACATGGGAGATGCGGATGCGCTGGTATCCGGCGTCAGCCAAACTTTTCCCGATACCATTCGTCCCGCGTTGCAAATCGTGCGCATGCGCGAAGGACTGCACCGGGTCTCGGGCTGCTACGCCATGATCAGCCGCAAGGGGGACGTTTACTTCCTGGCGGACACGAGCGTGAACATCGAGCCCACCGCGGAAGACCTGGTGGAGATCGCGTTGTGCACGGCGCAGATGGCGCGGCGTTTCGACATCGTGCCGCGGGTTGCCATGCTGTCATTCTCCAGCTTTGGCAACGTCGACCATCCCATCTGCACCAAGGTTCGTAAAGCTGTGGAGCTGCTGCACTATGCCGATCCGACCCTGATCGTCGATGGAGAAATTACCGCCGAGGACGCGCTGTCTCCGGATGTGATCGAACAATCGTATCCCTTCAGTACGCTGAAGGGCGGCGCTAACGTTCTCATCTTCCCCGACCTTGCTTCGGCCAACACGGCTTACAAGCTGCTCGCGAAGATAGGAGGAGTGGAGGCCATTGGTCCGATCCTGATGGGAATGAGCCGTCCCGTCCACGTTTTGCTGCGGAATGCCCAGGTGGAGGACATCGTGGCCGTAGCCGCGATCGCGGTCGTCGATGCTCAGGAAAACGAAGCCGATATTCAGCTGCGCCAAGCAGAGCGCCGGGTGGAGCCGGTAACAATATAGGTTGAGTAGTCCGGCGAGGAAGGTACTCATGTCAACCGTTTGGAATTCGCGGTATGCTCTGCGTACTTTCCGGATTAAAAGCTCTACGATCCGGGAGCTTCTGAACGGGAACGACCTCGCTGAAGGCTGCCGCCACATGAGGTTGAGCTTTTCTCATTCCGCGCCCGAGCAGATACGCGAGGGTATTCGTCGCCTCTCTGTGGCAGTCAAGATGCACCTGCGAAGTGCTCATGCACCGCTGGAAGTTGCAAGCGGGAAAAGTTAGAAGAGTTTATGTTTCTACCAACACCCCATCCACTGCGCGGTTGTAGAGCTGAACGCGGCTTCCCAGCGGCGTAAATCTCCCGGGTTAAGAAGCGCAGAAATTTCCTTGTTTTCTTTTCGATTTTTCCGGGAATAAAAAACACCCTCGCCAGTTATCCACTCTGAAGTCACAAACGACGGAGGAACAAATGCCCGACACGAAGCAAGATCTCATCGATCAGAAATTACAAGACCTTAACGACGACGGAGTGGATCGTCGTGGATTTCTGAAGTGTATGGCATGGGCTGGCACCGGCCTGGTGTGGACTATGAGCGGCGGCATCCCCGTGTCGCGCGCATTCGCCAAGACCCATGGGAAGGATGCCGGCAAAGGCGCGGACTTTACCTTTGTACAGATCAGCGACAGTCATATTGGCTTCAACAAGCCGGCCAATCCGGACGTCATTACGACTCTGCAAACCGCGATCAACAAGATCAACGCAATGACGCATAAACCGGACTTCATCATCCACACCGGCGATTTGAGTCAACTGTCGAAACCGAGCGAATTCGACACGCTCGACCAAGTATTAAAAGGTGCATCCGCAAAACAGATTTATTTTGTGCCCGGTGAGCACGATATGCTTTCCGACAACGGCGAACAATTTCTCCAGCGATATGGCAAAGGTACGAAGGGTGCCGGATGGTACAGCTTCGATCACAAAGGCGTGCACTTTGTTGGCCTGGTAAATGTCGCCAACCTGAAGGCAGGAGGAATGGGATCGCTCGGTCACGAACAACTCGAGTGGCTTGAAGACGATCTTCAGGGCCGCTCTGCCAGCACACCGATCGTGCTGTTCGCGCACATTCCACTGTGGACCATTTATGCGGACTGGGGCTGGGGAACCGATGACAGCGAGCAGGCGTTGTCGTATGTGAAACGTTTCGGCTCCGTCACCGTGTTGAATGGCCATATTCACCAGATCATGCAGAAAATAGAGGGTAAGGTTTCATTCCACACGGCGATGTCGACGGCCTTTCCCCAACCAGCGCCGGGAACAGCAGCATCGGCCGGACCGATGAAGGTTCCCGCCGAGCAGTTGCAACAGGTGTTAGGTATCACGGATGTGAATTATCTGGTCAGCGGCCACAGTCTCGCAGTGATTGATTCGCCGCTCCGTAGCACAGGGTCGTAAGTGCGGTTAGTAACAATGCAATCCGGCGCACGTTGATGCACGCGCAACTCGTCAGATTGGCATCAGTTGAACAGAAACATCAAGCAAGCATTCTAGCCGGAAAGGAAGAATACAGTGCGGAAAAAGAGGATATTACTTGCAAGCGTCATATCATCGGTAATTGTTTTCGTGTTGTTGTTAACCGCGTCACGGAGTGCGACGGCGGGTGAACCGCGCGCGGCAACAAACGCGGAGATAAAGATTGAGAATTTCAGCTTCGGTCCAAAGACGATTACGATACCCGTCGACGCTACAGTGACTTGGACAAACCACGACGATATTCCTCATACCTCCGTCAGCACAGATCTCGTGTTCAAGTCCAAGGTGATGGACACTGACGAAAGCTTCTCCTACACGTTTACCAAGGCCGGGACTTATTCCTATTACTGCAGCATCCATCCGAAGATGACGGGCCAGGTCGTGGTGAAATAAACGCCCGTCTGGCTCGATTGCCGCCTATGCGGTCAATGGGCTTTGGTTGGCTGGCAGCCCCTTGTTCTATTTTCCGGCGACGGCCAACAACCTCTACGCACTAGATTACATCTGGTTTGGTGTGCTGGGAATCGGAGGTTGCCTGATAGCGACACTCTTGCCGGTTGTGTTCTATCGCCTTCGCTATCCCTTTCTAGCACTTCCATTTCAGCAAGCTTTAAATCCGGCTATTGGTGGTTTAGGAGTCGGCTTGATTGCGTTGAAGTTCCCGCACGTTGTGGGTGGAGGATACGGCTGGATTCAAGTAGCATTCGGCGGCGGCTACTGACCGCGTCCGAATAGTTCTCCGGTCCGCAGGCGGTTGGCTGGAGCGTGGTCCAATTGGCTCCAGCGCACCGGGTAGAGTCCAGACCAGGTTCATCGGTGGTATTGTCTCTGGTAACAGTGGGTTTCGACGACGCGAGCACGCAAAGCGAGGAAGACTGATGCGAAACTATCTCATTCTCTGGCTATCTCTGCTCATCGTAGGTTTTCTTATAGGTTTCGTTCCGCAATATTCGCGAGCCCACCGGTTTGAGCAAGAAGTGGCAACCTCGACCGCCCAGCTTGAAACATGTCAGCTACGAGATGAGGCTACGCTTATGTATCTGGAGGCAATGCAAAGGAATTACGGAACCTCCGGGGACGATGCTAACCGTTTCTTCGATCAGGCTCAGCGCCTTGCCAACAGCACAAAAGATGTAGCCCTGCACAATGTGCTGCAACAGATTCTGGGGTTGCGAGATCAGATTACATCGGATTTGGCCAAAGGAAATGCCGCAGTGGTTTCCGAGATGGTGCCCCTGCTCTCGAAAGTGGAACAAGGGACAAGGAGGTAGCATGATTTAGATTCTAGGAAGCCGGAATGTTGCAGAACAAATGAAAAGAATTTCTAAGGAGGTAGACGAATGCAACTCGGAATGATTGGTCTAGGCCGAATGGGTGCGAACATGGTACAGCGGCTTTTGAACGCTGGTCATCAGTGCGTGGTATATGCAAGGCATCCGCAGACCATGCAGGAGCTGGTCGGAAAAGGCGCTCAGTCTTCTTCGAGTCTCGATGATTTCGCAAAGAAACTCAGCAAGCCACGAGCCGTGTGGATGATGGTTCCTGCGGCGGCTGTCGATTCAGTACTGGCTTCGCTGGTACCGGTACTCGAACCCGGGGACATTGTGATCGATGGTGGCAACTCTTATTACCACGACGATATTCGCCGTGCGGAGCAGTTGAAAGGCAAGGGAATTCACTATGTCGATTGCGGAACCAGCGGGGGCGTGTGGGGACTCGATCGCGGATACTGCCTGATGATTGGCGGTGACGAGGCGGTTGTGAGTCATCTCGATCCGATCTTCAAATCGCTGGCGCCTGGTGTTGGCTCCGCGGCGCGGACTCCGGGACGAACGGGTGAGCTGTCTACGTCAGAAAACGGATACCTGCGATGCGGCGCGAACGGCGCCGGACATTTCGTCAAAATGGTCCATAACGGCATCGAATACGGCATGATGGCAGCCCTGGCCGAAGGACTGAATATTATCAAGAACGCTAACGCAGGCAAGGAGAAGCGCGAGGACGACGCCGAGACCACGCCGCTGCGCCATCCTGAGCTTTATCAATACGACATGAATATGCCGGAGGTCGCGGAAGTATGGCGGCGTGGCAGCGTAATCGGCTCATGGCTTCTGGATCTCACCGCGGCCGCCTTGCGCGACAATCCCGATCTTTCAAATTTCGCGGGACGAGTGTCGGATTCCGGAGAAGGACGGTGGACGGTGCAGGCGGCGGTTGATGAGGGCATTCCGTCGCCGGTAATAAGCGCTGCGCTGTTCTCTCGCTTCGCTTCGCGAGGCAGAGAAGAATATGCCGCCAAGCTACTTTCGGCGATGCGCTACGAATTTGGCGGCCACAAAGAAAAAGCTGCCGAAAAGCCGGAGGCGGCCTGATGTCGAATTTCCAGTCTGACGCGTTTGTATTCTTTGGCGCCACTGGCGATCTCGCGCACAAGCAGATTTTTCCATCTCTGCGAGGCCTGATCCGTGATCAAGGTCTCAATCTGCCAATCATCGGCGTGGCCAAAGCGGGCTGGAATCTTGATCAACTCAAAGCGCGCGCCAAGGACAGCCTGGAGAAAAACGGCGGCCTCGATCAGGATGCTTTTGCCAAGTTGATGGACCTTTTGCGCTATGTTGACGGCGATTACAACGACCCGAACACATTTATAGAACTGCGCAAGCAATTAGGAGCTGCAAAACGGCCGCTGCACTACATGGCGATTCCGCCGAGTTTATTCGGCACTGTCGCCGAGGGCCTCGCCCAATCAGGTTGCGCTGACAATGCCAGTGTTGTGGTGGAGAAACCGTTTGGGCATGATCTGGCTTCGGCCCAGGAACTCGATCGCATTCTGCACCGCTATTTCCCCGAGGAGCGAATCTTCCGAATCGATCATTTCCTGGGGAAAGAGCCGGTGCAGAACATTCTCTACACCCGCTTTGCCAACCCGATGTTTGAGCCCATCTGGAATCGCAACTACGTTCGCAGTATTCAGATTACTATGGCGGAAAAGTTCGGAGTCGAGGATCGCGGCAAGTTCTATGACGAAACAGGTGCGATTCGCGATGTGGTGCAGAATCACCTGCTGCAGATCCTGACCATTCTTACTATGGATCCGCCGACTGGCGAAGTCCATGAGGCGTTCCGTGATCAAAAAGCGGCGCTGCTGAAGGCGGTTCGGCCGATCGTTCCGGGTGATGTGGTGCGCGGCCAATACAAAGGTTACCGATCAGTGCCGGGTGTGAATACGGCTTCCACGGCTGAAACATTCGTGGCCCTCAAACTCTTCATTGAAACCTGGCGCTGGGCAGGCGTTCCTGTGTACATTCGCGCGGGCAAGATGCTGCCCGTAACCGCGACGGAGATTTTCGTGGAATTCATGCGACCGCCGATCGAAACATTTGGCGAAATCGTACCGACCTCCTCGGCGCACTTGCGTATGCGCGTCAGTCCTGACATTGCCATCGGCATGGGAGTACGAGTTAAGACTCCGGGCGAGCGCATGACAGGCAGCGATGTGGAACTCAGTCTCACCGAACAGGCCGCGGACGATATGCCTCCGTACGAACGGCTGCTGGGCGATGCCATGCGGGGACAGAGTGAACTTTTCGCCCGCCAGGATCTGGTGGAAGCGCAATGGCGTGCCGTCGAACCGATTCTGGGCAACGTGACGCCGTTCTACCACTATGATCCGGGAACCTGGGGGCCCGATGAGGCTCAACAACTCATCGCGAAGGATGGACCGTGGATCAATCCAAAGCCGCCAGGATCAGCTTGAAAGAGACAATGCGTAACATCTGCGATTAAAGTTCGTCCGCGAAAGCGTTCACCGTTTGACCGGCGTTACCTTTTTCCCCACGCTAGTTATTTCACTGGCGGGTGAGAACAATGAGCTCCACAGTGTCGGGCGAAAGAGAATTCGACAAATTCAAGACGCCGTCCTTCCCGGATCCGGCTTCGACCAGATCGAGGTTTTGAGTCTTGCTGATCCGGTAGCGCTTCACGCTGAATGGTGCGGCACCCCATGGCAAATTCTTAATTGCGAGATTGTAGCCAGAGTTATTGCGGTAAACAATGTCGGTGCGCGGCGGCAGGAATTTGACCTTCGACATATCAGGCATGGGCGGCGAGGTCTTTTGCAATTCCGGTGGCATCGGCATAAGGTCTGGTTTGTAATTCGCGGGAATTGCATAGTTGCTGATCAGAATCTGAACTGTGTTGCCATCTGTGGAGCGGCCCGCAAGCGCAGCGAAGCCGAAAGTGTCGGTGCCGGCGACAGGTAAACGCTGTGGCGTGTCCAGCATTTTGCCCATTGCCTTGAATGTGTAGGCGGTTTTGAAATATTTGCCGTCAAGGCCAAAGAGCCCCATCCACGCCGCATCTCCGCGATAGAAATGTGCGTGATCAATGGAAGTATCCTGAAGATAGCTGAGAACGGCGCCGATGTAGGCGGCGTTATGTGCGCCTTGAAGTTCAGCTTTTTCCGCGTCTGTAAAATCGGCGCTCAAATTCCATTCGGAGAGAATGCTTTCCGCGCGCGGGAAGCCATGAGTGTCGAGAATGCCGCGAATTTCCCTGGCGAGGCGAACCGCGTCGTAAGGATCGGCGGAGCCGTTGGCGTAGGTGTGCCAGGAATAAAAATCGAGCGGCACCTGATGCGAGGCGCAATAATCGATGAATCCTTCGCGGTAGCCGCCGTCGTCGGACGGGAAGGCTTTGCCGTTACCGCCAACTTTCAGCGCGGGATCTGCAGATTTCAAAGCACGTGCGGTTTTTTCGTACAGAGAATAGAACTGCTGCGGAGTACCGGACCAGAATAAACCATCCGGCTCATTCCAAAATTCCCAATAGCGAATGTCGTCGTGGAAGCCATTTGCCCAGCCTTGGTTATAGTGCATGGCAATGTGCTTCACCACGTTGGCAAACTTGTCGAAGGCTTCCGGCGGATTGACGTTAGCGCCCCAACTCCGTCCGATTCGGTAATAGACTTCTGCGCCGCTGGCGCGAATGGCGGCGATCATCTTGTCGGTTGGAACAAAATTGTAGCTCTCTGGTTTTTCCGGATCCGCGCTCCAATTCGGAAAAATGATGCTGGCATTCCCTGCCTGTACCACCCCGGCGCGCTGCGCTTTATCGGGAATGAGCCACGCGAGTTCTCCGTTGCCGATAACGAACTTGGAATCGATTTCCGAAGGACCCATGGCATCGTGGCTGCGAACCTGATTGATGCGCAGATCTTTATATTGTTCGACGAGATTTGGAAGTCCCGCCATCACCGGACTCGGCGGACCATTCAGTCCCTGAAACGAGCGAATCTCGCCGATTGTTTTGCTGGCATCCACTTGTAAGGATCGAAATCCCGCGTGGGATGTGTCTTGGGCAAATCCAGCAACAAGCATCAAGAGGCAGAATAAATAATGCGAAATTCTCTTCATCCGAAAGACTCCCACGTTTAGCGAGCCGACTCTATCTCGCCATAACGACTTTTCCCTGTGTCCAAAGCTTTGTGATTTCTTCCAGCGAACGGCCTTTGGTTTCGGGGATAAGCCAGCCGACAAGAATGATAGTTAACAATGCGCCGGCGCTGAAACACCAGAACGTGCCAGCCGATCCCAGATGTTTCTGCATGATCGGAAACAGCTGATTTCCCAGGTAGCCCACCAGCCATAGCGCGGTAGTAGCGATGGACATGCCGCGCCCTCGCACCTTGGTGGGATAAATTTCCGAGATGATGACCCAACAGGCCACGCCGTTTCCAAATGCATGCCCGGCGACAAAACTCATCACACAAATCAAGACCGCCAGGCCGCTGCCGTGGATGTGATAGATCCAGCCGACTAACGCAAAAGAAATAAACTGAACAGCGGTGCCGGCGAGGATTAAAGTTTTGCGTCCTGCACGATCCACTAGCCAAAGAGCGAACAGCGTAAACAAGAGATTGATCAGGCTCACCAGCACCGACTGGAAGAATGCGTCGCTGGTCGCGGTTCCGGCAGAGCGAAAAATCTCCGGCAGAAAAGAAAATAATGGTGTGATGCCGCTGATCTGTTGCAAGCCCGCCAGCATAATTCCTAGCAGCAGCGGGCGCCGGAACGTCGTGAACAGTTCCGAGATGTGGCCCTCTTCAGTTGCGAACGAATCTTCGATCTCGGCGGCCTCGCGGCTGGCAGCCTCGACGCCGTTGATTTTCGCGAGCACGCCGATGGCCTGATCGCTGCGGCTCGATTTTCATGAGCCAGCGCGGACTTTCGACTGCGGGCAGAATCATCAATCCGAAAAGAATCGCGGGGACGACTCCCGCGAAAAACATCCAGCGCCAGCCCGTGGTTACGTTCCATGCTTCGTCGCCCATGCGCTGAATCAGCATGTTGACGAAAACGGCGGCAAGAATTCCGACCACGATTCCGAGTTGATAAAGCGTGACGCAGCGGCCGCGAACTCGAGTGGGCGCGATCTCCGCAATGTAGTTCGGAGAGATCACTGAGGCCGCGCCGATTCCGACGCCTCCAATCAGCCGCCAAAAAACAAACTGATGCAAATTCCCGGCGAACATCATTCCGACAGAAGACAGAGCGAAACAAAGGGCGCACAGCGCGAGGCCTTTTTTCTTGCCGAGATAGTCGGCAACGGTTCCGGCGGCGGCGCAACCAGCAATGCATCCCACCAGAGCACAGCCTGCCGCCCATCCGATTCCCGCCGCGTCTAAATGAAAGAACTGGCTTAAATACCCAATTGCGCCGCTGATCACAATATTGTCATAACCAAACAGCAAACCACCCAGGGTGGAGACAGTCGCTGCAATCACGAGTGGACCGCGTGAATGGGCCGGAGCAGAAAGAGTTGTCAGGCTATTTGCCCTCATGAGTGACTGCCAGGTATCCCTGTGGTTGGGACGATTCAATCATCGCTTTCGCTGCGAGCATATAGCCGAGGGTATGGGCCATGCCGGCATGCCAGGGTGCGGAACAGGTCATCTGCGGAGTGTGATCGGGAATGAGCACGCCATCGAACCCGTTGCGGTGAAGGATCGTGAGAATGCGGATCATGTCGACGTCACCTTCGTCGATAAACGTCTCGCGGTAGTGCGGCACTTTCCCCACGACGTTACGGAGATGAATGTATGCAATCCTGCCTTGCTTGCTGTATTGATCGACTGCTTCGTAAATGTTGCCTTCTGTCATTTCGGCGAGAGTGCCAACACAAAGCTCCAGGGCGTTAGAGCGGCTTGGAGCGAGGTCAATCAATCTTTGATACATGTGGGGCTGGTAGACGAGGCGCGGCTGCTGTCGCATCGTTGGCATTGGAGGATCGTCAGGATGGGCGGCGAGCTTGACACCTGATTCTTCGGCCACAGGAATAACTTCTTCCAGAAAGTTTTGCAGGCGCCGCCACAGTTCTTCATGCGAGATCGAAGGCAGATCACCGGCGGGCGCGTTGCGGTCATAGATCATGTTCCAGATCATGCCGTTTGGAATGGGCACTTCTTCGGCGGGACCATTCATACCCAGCGTGATTGCGCGGCCACGTCCTTGAGCAGTTGTCACGCGACCGCATACTCCTGCCAAACTGAAGTTGTAGCCAAGAACAGGAATTCCGGCTTCGCCCATGCGGCGAATGATGGTTTTGACGTTCTCGATATGCTGTGGGCGCAGCGGACCATCGAGCAAAATATCATGCCAGTGCGCGGGATCGAGATTCTCAACCGCTGCCAGAAGTAGTCCAGCGTTTTCGATCTCGCTGCGAAGGCTCGTCAGTTCTCTTACCGTCCAAAGATGATTGGGATCTCCAGCAACTCCCCACTCTTCGTATTTCGAGCCAGTGGGCTGGTTGTCTCGCGGGTTCGAAGGGCCCTGATTGAAGTAATCGACGAGATGCACCACCACATGAGTACAACCCGCCTGGCGTGCGAAATCGTAGTAATCACGCGTCAGCATGTGACGGTAAAGGCCCAGGCCTATTTTCATAACCGATTCCCGATGCCTGCGCCGTAATCCGGGCTGAGAATTTGACCATTAATTTCGCTGGCCATTTGCGAACAGAGAAACACGAATGCATCTGCGATCGATTCGGGACTGTTTCTTCTGCCCAACGAAACTCGAAGGACAAATTCGCGATAAGCGGGATCTTCGTCAAACACTTTCAACGAACTTCCAGCTGCAACGTTCCCCGGCGAAACCACATTTACCCGAATTCCAGTCAGCGCGTATTCCAGCGCCAAGCTGCGGGCGAAGTTTTCCAAGGCCGCTTTCGCGGAGGAGTAGGACGGGATCTGCGTGTGCGGCATTCGAGCTACATAAGAAGAAGTAAAGATCAGATGCCCAGCAATCTTGCGTCGCGTCCAGTGAGCGAGGACGGATCTAGCCAGGTAAGTTTGCGCAAAATAATTAAAGCGGAAGATGCGCTCGTACTCAACTTCCGACGTGCTGGCGAACGGATGCAAACCGCAGCCGCCTGCGTGGCCAATAACCGTATCCATGTTCGGAAATTTCTGGAAGGCTGCGTTCACAACTCGATCCACCTGGTGGGAGTCGGTAATATCAGCGGCCAGATAAAAGTAGGACGACGGCGAGATCTGCCATTCGTGCAGCGTCGATTCAGCTTGATCCGCCGCTTTGATGTCCGTGAGAACCAGCGTGGCGCCGCTTTCGACGAGCCTCCGAACCACGTGCTCGGCGATCGCGCCCAGCGCACCCGTAATCAAAATCGCTTTGCCAGAGAGATCAATGGTGATCATGGATGCCGGCCCGTTTCCACTCTAGAAAGCACTTCGCAACCTGTTTCCGTGACGAGCAGATTATCCTCGATCCGTGCGCCCGCGCCACGTTCGGGAACGTATATTCCCGGCTCGATCGTAATAATCATGCCGGGCTCAAGCTTAGCGCTTACTCCGGGAGCGATCAGAAATCCGGGATCGTGATAGCGGAATCCGACATGGTGACCAGTATGGTGGGGGAAAAAAGACGAGAGTCCTTGCGCTGCGATTTTGTCCCTGGCTAACGCGTCAACGTGACCAGCCGGGACGCCGGCGCGCACGCCATTGATCGCAGCTTGCTGCGCAGCTTCGGCAAGAGCCAGTATCTCCGCCGTCTCTGACTTCGGGGAGCCGACCGCGCCAGTGCGCGTTAGGTCGCTCCAGTAACCGTTCACGCAGGTAGCGAGTTCGATCAAGACCAAGTCGCCATCTTGCAGTCGCCGTCCGGCTGAGCGATTGAATTGACCGGCGTGGGCACTGTTAGGGCCGGATTGCACCATTGCCCAGGCGCGAGAATGAAATATGCCATCGCGGCCGATCTGGCGATAAATCGCTGACTCAACCGCGGCCGCGATATCCGCTTCGGGTATTCCAGGAGTTAGCTTTTCGAAGAAGACCTTCAACCCAAGGTTCGCGACTTGGTTCGCCAAGCGGATTGCTTGAATCTCTTCTATAGTTTTTCTTAAATAAAGATCAGCAAAAGCCGATTGACGCTGTGCATCCAATCCGGCGGTAAGCATTGACAGATGTTTCGCAAAATCCTCAGGAATAGGAATTTGCTCGGCGGCTTGAATCGGAAGAGAAGTTCGAGACGCGCTGGGATTCATCCCCACATGTTCTGCCTTGATATGTTTCTTGGCCAGTTCACCGCCAACCGCCGACACCAGAACAGAATATGGATCGGAGCATTTGAGATCGCCCCATGGATATTCTCTAACCCGCAGCCCAAAGGGAATATGATCGCGCGGTTCGATCTGAGGAACGAATAGCAAAGGCTCCGCGTCGGCAAAATAGATCAGCAACGACGCCCCCCAGAAGGGAAAATAACCGGAGAGCATCAGGAGTTCATCGGGCCGCCAGGCAATCCAAGCCCCCAAACCATTTTTCTGAAGAAAATCCCGTACGTATTGTTTTCTAGATAACGGCTCTGCAGTCGATGCACCCATTATTTTTCACATGATTCCGTACTTCGCGAACGCTTCTACCGCGCTGCTGCCTTCTTCAATGGCTTTCCGCACCAGCTTTTCGCCGCGGGCTTTTTCCAGTGCCCGGGTGAACACTTCAGCCTCAGCTTCGACGGGAACCAACAGAACTCCATCGATGTCACCAAAAAGAATATCTCCCGGACGGAGGCGCACCGCACCAATTTCGACGGGAATGCGGAAGTCGACAACTTTGTAGCGCGGAGCGGAGTCTTGCCCATAGGAACCGAAACCGAAGGTCGGGAAATTCATATGCAGAATGGCTTTGGTATCTCTCACGTATCCATTTAATACCGCTCCGCGGCTGCCGAGTTTGCGGGCGCGTGTACTCATCAGTTCTCCCCATAATGCGTTTCGGGGGGAGGCGCCGGTATTCACATAGACTTCATTGGTGCGGAGGTCGTCGAGAGCTTCCAGCATCAAGCCAAACGGCTTGTCCATCAGCTGGTTTGCGCTGCCGGAAATCTTTTCAGCAAATACGTCTACCGCCAGGACTGGCATGGCGCGTCCGATTACAACCATGTCCCGATGAAGAGGTTGAATCTGCGGCGGCAGAAACTGGTGCTGAAGCCCCATCTTGTCCATCACATCGCCCACGACGCAGGTAAACAGCTCGCGCTGCACGATGGCAAACAGTTCGTCGTCCGAGTTCCACAACTTCGCTGTACTCATTGGCCGCGCGCCTCTTTGACTTTTTCCACGAACTGCTTTGCGAACCGTGTGATGGAGTCAAAATCACCGCTCTTTGCACCAGCAGTCAGATTCCCTCCTACTCCGATGGCAACGGATCCCGCCTTGATCCATTGGCTGACATTCTCCAGGCTCACCCCGCCGGTGGGCATCAGTTGTGCTTGAGGAAGCGGACCCTTTACAGCTTTAACGAAAGTCGGCCCGAGGATTTCGCCAGGAAAGACCTTCACGATATCAGCGCCGCACTCCATCGCTGCAATCACCTCGCCGATGGTCGCAGCACCCGGCATATAGGGCACTTGATACCGATTGCAGAGACGCGCTGTTTCGACGTTGACCGCGGGGCTCACTACAAATTGCGCTCCGGCGAGAATCGCAATGCGCGCGGTTTCCGGATCGAGAACCGTACCCGCTCCCAGCAAAATATCTTTGGAGCATGTTTTCGCAAGATGTGCGATGACTTCCGCTGCTCCTGGGACGGTGAATGTGATTTCGAGGGCAACAATGCCTCCGAGCGCGCAAGCATCAGCAATTCGAGCGGCTTGCACAGGGTCTTCCGCGCGAATTACCGCGATCAGGCCCAAGTCGATGATTTTTCGTAAGACTTCTATCTTTGTCATGGACATAAATTCTCGAAGACCTCGCGCCTACTCATTCAAAGAACGGCTCGCCTTTGCGAGCATAACGCCGGGCGAGATCTTCATTTAATGTGACTCCGAGGCCGGGTTTTTCCGGCATGGAAATGAACCCCTTCTGAATCACGGGTGCTGGCAATCCTTCCACCAGATCATTCCAGAAGGGTACGTCGGAAGCATGAAACTCGAGCGCGAGAAAATTTGGGATCGCCGCGCAAAAGTGAGCTGCAGCGAGCGTGCCAACCGGACTGCTGATGTTGTGCGGAGCGACCGGCATGGTATGCAAATCGGCAAACTGCGCGATGTTTTGCGCAACGGCTAAGCCCCCAACTTTCTGCAGATCCGGAGTGACAATGTCGAGCGCGTGCTGCGCGATGATGTCTTGAAATCCTTCGAACAGAAAGAGATTTTCACCTGTAGCAATCGGCACACGCACTTTCGAACTTACTTCTTTGAGCGCGGCCGCATTGTTGGGTGGAACTGGATCTTCCAGCCAGAGTAGACGGAATGGTTCAAGTTCGCGCGCGACTTTTACAACGTCGCTGGCGTTATAGCGCCAATGGCAGTCGACTGCAATGTCGGTATCGTGTCCCACCGCGTCGTACACTGCGCCGATCAAATTTACCATGTGATCGATCGCGCGATTGTTCAACACTCGATTATAAGGATCGGGCCCATCGGTGCCAGGCACATCAAGATCGAATTTAAGAGCGGTAAATCCCTCTGCTCTTTTCTTGAGCGCCTGGCGACGATAGTCGTCGGGTGAGGCAGGAGATCCATCGCTAGCCTCTCCGAAGTAATCTCGTGCAGTGTGAGCAGAAGCTTTTTCCTCCCACGAAGCCGGACGGGAACGTAAGACCTCGTCCAGGCTTTCCAATGCTTCACCGCCGTGACAATCGGCATAGACGCGAACTCGGTCGCGAAACTTTCCACCCAGCAAACGATAGATGGGCACATCGAGCCACTGACCGAGCACATCCCATAGCGCCGCTTCAATTCCGCTAATCGCGTTGTACACGATACCCGCGACCGAGCCGGCGCCGGAAGTGGCAAGTTGCAGTTTACGAAACAGTCGATGAATGTCGCGCGGGTCTTCCCCAATCAATAAAGGCTCCAGCGAGCGCAGAATGCCGGTTAGCCCGGGAGCGAAAAAGCATTCACCCAGACCGCGGATTCCTTCATCAGTCTCAATGCGAACGAAGGTCCAATCAAAGTTGCCCTCAACTACCGCGGTCTTTATTCTTAGAATTTTCACTCTCGATTGTTCTTTTGCCGCGATTATACGCTGCGCCGGTTTTCCTCTGTTTTCGATTGATCCATGCAAGTTAGCGCCATCCGACGGCAGAAGTAAACAAGCCGCATGCGAAACAGCTAGAATGCTGGGCTATGATCCCGATCACTTTGAAAGCGGCAGAAAGCTGCAAGTGGGATTGCGTTAGCCTGGGCGAAGTGATGCTCCGGCTCGATCCCGGTGAGGAACGCATCTCCACGACGCGAAACTTTCGCGTCTGGGAAGGAGGCGGAGAATACAACGTTGCCCGAGGATTGCGACGATGCTTCGGTATGCGAACCGCTGTGGTGACCGCATTCGCAAAAAATCCGATTGGTCAACTGCTCGAGGACTTAATCCTTCAGGGAGGCGTCGATACCTCACTCATCCGCTGGGTGCCGTACGACGGCATTGGCAGGACCGTGCGCAACGGGTTGAACTTTACCGAACGGGGCTTCGGCGTGCGCGCAGCGGTTGGGTGTTCGGATCGTGGCCATACGGCCATCGCCAATGGCCAGCCCGGCGATTTCGATTGGCAAAATATCTTTGCGGCAAATGGTTCTCGCTGGTTCCATACTGGCGGAATTTTTGCTGCGCTCTCCGGATCGTCGGCGTTGGTGGCGATGGCTGCCGTTCATTCGGCAAAGCGTTCGGGCACCGTGGTTTCTTATGATCTGAATTACCGAGAATCTTTGTGGAAGGGAATTGGCGGCAAAGCAAAGGCGCAGGAGGTGAACCGTGAATTGGTGTCGCAGGTCGATGTTCTCTTTGGCAATGAAGAGGATTTTTCGGCGGCGCTCGGGATCGCGATCGAAGGCGTCAGCCCCGACTTCAGCGATCTACAGATAGCGAGCTACGAATCCATGTTACGTCGGGTCGCTGATCTTTACCCGAACCTCAAGCTCATCGCAACCACGCTGCGTACTGCACACACGGCGACAAAAAATGACTGGGGTGCAATCGCATTGTGTGGAGGAGCGATTGTCCATGTTCCGCAACGGCCGATAGAAATTATGGACCGCGTCGGTGGCGGCGATTCATTTGCCTCAGGCTTGATCTACGGCCTGCTCGCCGGCAAGGATGCCGAATGGGCCGTTCGGTGCGGGGTTGCGCACGGCGCGCTCGCCATGACGACCCCCGGAGACACAAGCATGGCGACGCTGTCCGAAGTCGAGTCGGTAATGCGTGGGGAGTCGGCGCGCATCACGCGCTGACAATCCGACGATGAAGACGAAGGATGACATCAAGAGATGAAGGAAACGTGGCGATGGTTTGGACCGAACGATCCGGTCCCTCTCGATCACATTAAGCAAGCGGGAGCTACTGGCATCGTCACCGCGCTGCACCATCTCTACCGTGGTGAGGCCTGGCCTTTGGACGAAGTGCAGAAGCGGAGAGATGAGATCGCCGCAGCGGGGTTCGCCTGGTCAGTAGTGGAAAGCATTCCGGTCCACAATTCGATCAAACTTCGATCCGGGCAGTATCAGTCTTTTGTTGATGCATGGAAAGATTCTTTGGCCGCGGTCGCAAAGGCGGGCGTCCCAGTCGTCTGCTACAACTTTATGCCAGTGGTCGATTGGACGAGAACAGATTTGCGATGGCGTTTGCCCACCACCGGCTACGCTCTACGTTTTGACGCGGTGGACTTCGGGGCATACGACTTGTTCATTCTCCAGCGTAAAGATGCTGGATCCGAGTATTCCGAGGAACTTATTCGTGCGGCGCAGGCTCGCCTCGATTCCATGTCAGAGGCTCGCAAAAGTGATCTGGAATCCACGATCATTGCCGGACTCCCGGGAGCCGAGGCTTCCTACAATCGCGAAACGATTCGCAGCTTGATCTCGGGCTATCACGGAATGACGGCCGACGATTTGCGCAGCAATCTCATTGCATTCCTGCGCGAAGTTGTGCCAGTGGCGCAGGAACTTGGAATCCGGCTAGCCATACATCCGGACGATCCACCGTGGCCGCTGTTTGGTGTGCCCCGCGTGGTTTCGACGGCTGAAGATGTGCGAGCGATTTTCAGCGGTTGCGATTTACCTGAAAACGGGTTGACGTTTTGTGTTGGTTCATTTGGAGCGAGGGCGGATAACGACCTGCTGGCCATGGCTCGCGAGTTCGGCAGCCGCATCCATTTTGCTCACCTCCGACAGGTGACTAGAGAGTCCGCCGGATCTTTTCACGAGGCCGAGCACCTCGCGGGCAGCTCCGATATGGTGGGCGTGGTCCGCATCCTTCTGGAAGAAGAAGCGCGCCGGCGGCAAGCAGGAAGGGCAGATCATGAAATTCCCATGCGCCCTGACCATGGGCATCTGCTGGCCGACGACATCGACAAGAAAATAAATCCTGGCTATTCGTTGGTGGGGCGATTGAAAGGTCTAGCCGAGTTACGCGGAGTTATGCGCGGTTTGAAGCATGCAATTCCGGAGCTATCCGCTTAACGCGTCGGATTGGTTGATTAAGACTCATGTGCGCGAAGTGAGGATTCAACTTCTATGAATGACTTTGCCGGTCGAGTGGCAGTGGTTACGGGTACGACAGGAATCGGCCGGGCGATTGCGATTCGCTTTGCTGAGGGCGGTGCTCAAGTGATTGCGTGCGGCATCGAAGCTGCGGCAAATCAGGAACTGGCTCGGGATGCAGCAAAACTGAAAATAAGTCTTCAGGTTGAAAACTGCGATGTGACCGATCCTGACCAAGTGCGATCAATCATCACCAGGACGGTTAGCCAGTTTGGTGGACTCGACGTCATTGTCAACGCAGCGGCGATTCATCCCTTTGGCACGGTCTTGCAGACGGATCTTGCGACCTGGAATCGCTGCATGATGGTGAATGTGGGCAGCATTTATCTCTTGGCGCATCTCGGTATCCCAGAGATGAAAAAGCGCGGCGGCGGATCGATCCTCAATCTCGCATCGGTTCAGGGGCACGCCTGCCAGCGCGGTGTCGCCGCATACGCCGCGTCCAAGGGAGCAATTCACAGCTTGACGCGCGCTCTTGCTCTCGACCATGCCGTCGACAATATCCGCGTCAATTCGATCAGCCCAGGCTCTATTCGCACGCCGATGCTGGCCCGTTCGGCGGTAAACTTCTCGCCGGATGTCCCGATGGAAGAAGCGTTCGCTCGCTTCGGAGCGGCGCATCCTCTGGGGCGAATTGGAACGGTCGAAGAAGTCGCAGAACTCGCGGCATTTCTGGCGTCAGATAAGGCGGGATTCTGCACTGGTGGCGATTATCTTGTCGATGGTGGATTGCTCGCTGGAATCGGCGTGCAGTGAAGGTCGCTGCGTGCGTTGTTTCTGGCTTGCGCTAAACTTTTACTTGCTACAAACGATTATCCGAATCGGGCAATTCGAATGCGGCAAGATTTTGCCTGAGTTTGTTGCGACTAGACAATCCTAATGATTTCCAATTCAAAGCCGCCGACTAACGATCCTCCGGTAGATTCCGAACAGGAAAATTTCGGCCGGAAAGAAAATTTTTGGGTGCAAGCCGCGCGTTATAGCCAGTTGGCGTTCATTTTTCCTGCTGCCCTCGTTGCTGGATGGCTGGTCGGGTTAGCGCTCGACCATTGGCTGCACACCTCTTGGCTCTATCTTGCTGGGATTCTCCTGGGCATCGCTGCCGGTTTTATCGAACTTATCCGAACGGTTCTGCGAGATACGAAGTGAATCTTAACCCGCGATCCGAACCGGCTCCGGATTCGGAACATTTCTTCTCCGGTGCTCTCGAACGCATCCGGCGCTTCATGGCTGTGCTTGCTCCGCTGCTGGTTACGCTCGCGTGGCTGAGGTTTGGGCTGAAGACCGCGGGCGGTCTTGCCTTCGGTTGTGCCATTGCTTACATAAATTTTTTCTGGTTGAAGCGGGCGATTGCGGGCTTTGTCGATCGTGCCACGGGCGCCACGACGTCGCAATCCGGGCAGGGAATTGTGTTTCGCTTTCTGCTGCGCTACGTTTTAATGGGGCTGGGCGCCTATGTTATATTGACTGTTTCACCCGCGAGCCTGGATGGGCTTCTTGCGGGCTTATTTTTGCCAGTAGCGGCGATCGGCTGCGAAGCGATTTACGAACTTTACGCCGCGCTGGCTCGAGGAGTTTAGCTCGGGAGCCTTCAGGTCGGGAAAAGCTGGCGACAATTTTATGCATGAACAACTTTGGTTCACCGCACTCCTGAACCGGCTTTTGGCGGGCCCGGTTACGTCGTTGCTGCGGACATTGCATATGGAACCCAGGCACCCGGCGAATCCCATTCCAGACTCGTTTGCCATGGAGCTTCTGGTTTTCGCGTTTCTGCTGATCCTGTTCCTCCTCGTCCGCTCGCGACTTTCGGTGGAGCGTCCCGGCCCGCTGCAGCATGTCTTCGAAGGTGTTGAGGGGTTCATTCAGAGCCAGAGTGACGAGATCATCGGCCACCACAGCGAGCCCTATACAGCGTTCCTGGCTGCGCTCGGTTTTTTCATTTTGTTCTGTAACCTGATCGGCGTGATTCCTGGCTTTGAATCGCCGACCGCCATTCCCGTCGTTCCCTTGGGTTGCGCTATTTGCGCGTTCGTGTACTACCAGACTCAGGGATTTAAGCATGCAGGGATGGCCTATCTGAAACATTTCCTTGGACCCTCAGATCCAACGATGTCGATTTTTCTGCGAATCCCCTTAGCTCTATTAATGTTGCCCATCGAAATCATTAGTCATCTCGCACGCGTTCTCTCGTTGACCATCCGTCTCTTCGCTAACATGTATGCCGGGGATATGGTCACCCTGGTTTTCTTTTCGCTGGTTCCGATCGGCGTTCCGATTATATTTCTGGGACTTCACATTGGCGTGTCATTGCTGCAAACCTACATTTTCGTCCTTCTGACCACTGTCTATTTGCAAGGAGCGGTCTCGGAAGAGCATTAGGGTTTTGGATTCTGTTTGGAGACTTTAGCCGCGAGCGTGAGGGCGTCTGCTCGGTAGGACGTCAACCACCCACTGGCGGTATTTCATACGAGGAGAAACACAATGAGTAAGTTAAGCAAATTGTTTATGGCACTTTCCGTGCTTTCGTTCGCCGTCCCGGCTTTCGCGCAGGGAGGAGCCGAGAGCGGAGTCAACTGGGTTGCCATTTCCGCCGGATTTTCCATGGCTTTTGCCTCCGGCATCTGCGCACTGGCGCAGGGTAAGGCGACTGCATCCGCCGCAGAAAGTCTGGCCCGCAATCCAGCCGCTCGTCCCGGCATTCAGCTGGCTTTGATTCTGGGCTTGGCCCTGATCGAGTCGCTCGCCCTTTACACGCTGGTTATCATCTTCGCCAAAGTGAAGTAGATATCTCGATTAGAGCTTCGAAAAGCAAAAAGCCTCTGCCATAGCAGGGGCTTTTTCTTTCAGCGGAGATTGATTCAGGATGTTGATCTAGCCTTTCCGGTCTCCACCCCAATCCGGTTCTTTCTTTTGTGGAGCATGGCTCAATGCATCCACCAGCAGCCGGCGCAGACGATAACGACTTTCGAGATCGGTATTCACAATTTCGAAGCCTACTTCATTCACGCGCGCCCGGCGCAGCAGAACGTGCGCTCGAATCTTTGAGCGCATTCCGAGGGAGATTTCCAGATCAGCCTCGCTGCCGATGCGAAGATTATCTTCCTTGGTGCCCATTCCGCCGCCCAGGCTCAGCTCGCGGATCAGAATTTTCGATTTTCCCCACGAACTGCCAATCGTGGCAGCAACGGTGCGCGACAGAACCATTCGCTCGTAGCGGCGTTGCCTCACCCAGGGGCATGCCGGAGCCGTGTCTAAAGGCGCGATCGCCAGTTCCGCCGGCTCAATGCCGCTGTCGGACAGAATCTGCGCACTGTAGCGCGGATCCGTTTTAGATAAAGACTGCGCTGAGGCAATTCTAAGTTCGCGATGATAAACCCATCCAAACCGTTTTTTTGTTTCTACAATCTCGCGTAGAAGAGGCACTCCTTCAGCGTCTTTCAACCGGCCCAAAGATTCAATTGCCTTCAGTTGTACGAACGGCGAGCGAGAAGCAGCTTCTCCGGGCTTGGCCATGGCGATCAGGGGATGTGCCGCAGTCAGATCGCCGCTCATTCCTATTTCGTCAATTGCTTCCGGCAGGACTACCGAATCGAGTACCTCCGCCAGCTCCAGTAGCGTTCGACCCCGGTCCGGCGCAGCGCCATATGCGATTTGCCGCACAACGATATCGTGATAAAACCGGTTCCACTCGGGCAAGCGCATAGGCAGCAGCTCGAGCAAGTGTGCCTACATCGAGCCGGCTCAACAATCCAACTACCGCTGAGGCTTGTCTTGGCTGTCCGGTCCGCAAAATCTCTCGCAGTTGGGTCAGCGCCGGAGATCCCATTTCCTTCACCAGTTCGACCATTCGATCGCATTCGTCCCGTCGCATGCAGCGGAAGAAACGGTCGGCCAGGTGCTCCGCGCCAGTTTGGCAAGTTCTCCGCAACACCACCAGCAGGTCCGCCGGCACTGGATCGCAGCGCAATGCCTCTTCAATGAACTCCGGGATCCGGTTCTCCACGCCAACTCTTGGCCGCAGATCATTCACCATAACCGGACGCTGTTGCAACAACATTTCCATCCCGGAGCATACTGCATTTACTGCTTGATAGTTTTTGGCTGCGCTGGACTCCTGGCTGAGCCGCACGAAAGCCGCACTCAGCAGGCTCTGCAGTTCGGGATCCTTTTCCACGCATAACTGTTCGGCAACTTTGCGGATGGCTCCGCCCATTGCTTCGCCGCCAAGTCTGGCGTAGAGATCGGCCAATTGGCTCAATCCAATGGCGACTTTGCGGCGTGCCTCTATTTCCTTGGTGCCCAGGCAGCCAGAGTAGTTGTTCAGAATTTCAGCGGATGTTTGCTTATCGTCGCGATCGAGCAGGACTTCCACGAACTGCCGCAGGTTGCGCGGCGGTACACATGGAGCTTCATGGGAGAGCAGAACCGTCTTCTTCCCGGACTCCGGCACTTCGGACCAGAACATCCGGTCCAGGATGTCGGCGTGCGACTCCACTAGGATGCCGGCCTTGTTCATCTTTTCTTCTTGCAACTTCAGAATCTGGCGCAGCGAATCCATCTGCCGGCTCATGTGCTCCATCATCTGGTGCACGGCATTCACTTTGACTTCGCCTTTGGAATAGCGCTCCAAGGCGAAGCGGATCGCCATATGCTCCGCTGCCTTCATCAGTAAAGGAGTATCTTCCTGCTCGGTAGTAGCTTTTGCGGCCAGGCTGCCCAACAGTTGCTGCAAATTCAGCCGCATGTTGGGATCGGTCTGAACTAATTCCTTTTGCAGGTCTTCCGGGCTGGCGCTGGGATCTCCTTGCACCTGGCCAAATCGAGTCAACAGGCGGATGGCCTGAACTACTTCCGCTTCCTGCAGCGGAACCACGCCGCCCTCCCACGCCGGAGCAGCACCGGTTGCCGTTCCGGCGTTGCCTTCAGGGGCCGGCCCTGCGACCCAATGGCCGCCGGGAATGTTTGGGACGCTGCCGAAGGGAACTACCGTCCCTCCAGGCTGTCCTTGCCCGCCGCCTCCTCCGGAATTCGCCCCTTCCGCCGCCGCAATCAACTGGAGCAGTTTCTGCGGGTCGTTCAACCATTGCTTGAACTCCGGCCCGAGCGTTTGCGCAGCGATCTGCGCCGCCACGCTGATGTCGCCAGTCAACGGATCGGCGGCCACAAATTTCACTTCGTTTATTTTTATGGTGCTCTGCTTGCCTGCGATGTTGAGGGCTTCTTTGATCTGCTTGGATACGTCCTGGGCCTTGGAGCCGGCTACTGTAAAGGCGCGCACCAGGCGGGTAAAATCATCGATCGTAACGTCTTTGGAAAAATGCAGGCTAGCCAGACCGGCAGTCGATAAGAGTTGCCCGAAGCTGCGTTCCGTTTGACCGGTCTCCAGCGGCACTCCATCGAGCAGTAATTTGTTATCGGAGACTCCCAGCAGAAAGCCGCCGTCACCGGCCGTAGGCAAACCCTGTTGCAATTCATTCCAGGTCACTTCGAACTGCGCTTCCGTACGCTTATGTTCGTAGCCGTACATCCGGGCGTACTTGATCAGGATGTTCAGGCTGTGGACAAAGGCTCGCGCCGATGCCGCCCGATTGGCATGGAATGTACTTGCGTTCGTGATAAAGCGCTCCTCGACCTGCACTCTGCAAGTAAAAGGTTAAATCCAGACAGTAAGGGGGCGCACATTACGGAGGTAACTGGCAAGTCGCCGGTGGAGTGAGGTCATGTCAGCATTGCGCGGAATCGAAAAGGTTCCCGGCGTGAAAGTCCCTGGGACCCTCGCAGTCACTGGCCATCGTAGTCAAGTCCGGCGAATATACAGTGATACGAATATCGCGGCATTCTGGAACTTCCGTGCCTCCTTCAGCCCTACGCCCAACGCGCCCTAAGAAAGTCACTGGCCTGCGCTACTGGATGCTGCAGGTTCTTGATGAGTGCGACCATGTCGCGGCCAACTTTGGTTCCGATCCGGTTCACGATCTCCGCGTCGCTCTGCGCCGGTGTCGATCTTTGGCTGATGGATTGATGGCTCTCGACCCCGATCCTGACTGGAAGGCCATGAAGAAGGCCGGCAAGCGCCTGTTTCAGCGCCTCGGCGCCTTGCGCGATGTGCAGGTGATGATGGAATGGGTGGAAAAATTTGGCGACGTCCAAACTCGTGTGGAGGGGGAAGACCGGCATGCGCAATCTGCACAGGATGCTGAATCCGGGTCCCACGCAAACGGTTCGCACTTTTCTGGCGCCGATCCGGTTGCCCGGGCGCTTCTTGAAATCCTCCACCGTCGCGAACAGGAGCAGCAGCGCGAAGCGCAATCGGCGCTCGAAGAATTCGACCGGAAACAGTGGCGCCAGTGGAGCAAGTCTCTTCCCGCTCGCGCCGCGCGTATTCGGCCGGGAAGCGCGCTCTTTAAACATCTCGCTCTCGAGCGCTGGACCGCGGCCCGCGAACTGCACAACCGAGCCCTGCGCAATCGTTCCCAAGTCGCGTTTCACAGTCTCCGCATCGGCATTAAGCGATTCCGCTACATCGTGGAAAACTTTCTCCCTGTGGAGCACAAAGCCTGGAGCAACGACCTAAAAGAAATTCAGGATTTGCTGGGGGAGGTGCACGACCTTGACGTACTTTGGTCGACGGCAGTCGAGTGCCAGATTTTTCGTGACGCAGATGCGCGCGAACGTTGGCATGAACGAATTGTCTCCGAGCGCAGTAAGCGTATCTCCCGCTACCGCGACAAAATGGTTGGGGAGAATTCTCTGTGGCACGAGTGGCGTGCCGCGCTGCCCCGAGGCAAGCAAATTCAGGCGCTTGCTGCGCGCCGCATGAAGCTCTGGGCGAATGGCCTCGATCCCGATTTTGCGCATTCCGAGCGGGTGGCGAGTTTAGCTCTTCAACTCTATGACGGCCTGCTTGCTTGGGGATGGCAGCCTTCCGTAGATGCTGCTTCCGCCCGCTCAAGCCTGCTCGCCGCTGCCCTTTTGCACGATGTCGGCAAATCCGAAGGTCAGAAGGGACATCATAAGGCGACTTTCGACTTGATTCGCGCCCGCGGCAACCCATTGGGATGGAAGCCTGCGGACATGCAGCGCGCTGCCATAGTCGCCCGCTTTCACCGCGGAGCGCTGCCCACCAGAAGACACAAAACTCTGCGCGATCTTCTTCCCGACGAGCAGAAAGCTGCCATCCAACTCGCAGCCGTTCTGCGTCTGGCTAATGCCCTGGACGCTGCCCACGACGGTCAGATTCGCCGCATCCAGATTGAAAATGATCACATCTCGACGAATGGGGACGAAGCATTGAGGATCGCTGCCGAGGGATATTCTCCTCTAGGAAAATCCGCCCAGACTATTGCCGCCGAACGCCATCTGCTGGAGACTCTTCTGCACCGGCCAGTAATCATTAGAGCTTCGATCCCCGCACGAGTTGAAAAATCTCACTTAAGGACAGCAGCCGCTGCCGTCCGCGGGCGCACACCGGGGCCTCGCGGGACCAAAAAGGAAAAGACGCCTAGATTCATTCGACCTCGAACCCAGTAAGAATTGCAGCTTCCTGCAATTTTCGATCCGTAGCGAAAAATTTTTCACCCCGCGGAATCCCTGCGCTCCATTCTAGAGCTGCCGCCAGATGCAAAGCGTCCGCGGCTCTTAGGTCGTAGAGATCAACAAGGCTCGTGGCTCTGGCTCGCAGGGCATCTGACGGCTGAATGACAAACCACGAAGCAGCCAACTCCGCTGCCAGTTTTCTTGCCTTCGCCCATTCAACGGAGTTGAGCTCCTTCATTCGAGCAAGTCGCGCCAGGGAACTCGCAATCTCAACTGGTGTAGCCCACCAAACGACGGCTTCGTAACTCTTGTAAAGGGCGATGGCGCGAGGTGTACCACTTTGACGGACGCACAGAGGAACCAGCGCGCTCGTGTCCCAAAATGCTAAACGCCGCTCTAACGGCTCTCCCGCTCTTCTCGCCATACCTGTTCCACGACCTCATCGGAGATGTTTCCTGGCGGAGAGGGCCAAGCAACGGGTCCAATGCGTCTCTTCATTGGCGGCGTTAGAATGCCGCGGGCGATCAGTTGCCGCTCACGCTCGGGCTGATCATTTGCAGAGCAGGGTACGATCCGCGCCACCGGCTGGTTACGGTCGCAGACTAGCAGCTCTTCTCCGTCACGCACGTGTTGAATGTGAGCGCTGAGTCGGGCTTTCAGGTCGCTGATTTTTACAGTGCGCATGAACTGATTATAGCAGATATGACTATATTGGTCACATTCCATTTTCTTCGAATCGCCTGTTGCGTGGCCTCGATTCGGCGTCGTAGCTTAGCAGTCACTTCCGCTTAGCCGCGCCGAGGGATACAAATATCTCTGCTTCCGTTTCAGGTCGAGCATATACCGATGACCCACGTCCAACTAGTCTCGAAAGCCGTCCGCTGGCTGCGCAGCTACCGTTGCGGTGTGGTGCTCTCCGAGCAAGCTTGCGTTAGCGGTGAGATGCCGGATGCAATTGGATGGAAGCGCGCCTGCCACTCGGTGCTGGTCGAGTGCAAAGTCACGCGATCGGATTTCCTGGCCGACCACGCTAAACCGTTCCGCCTTAAGCCAGAGCAGGGCGTGGGCTGCGAGCGCTTCTACTTGGTTCCCGCTGGATTGATGCGCTGCGAAGAACTCCCTCCGGGATGGGGACTACTGGAACTCCGTCGCGGCAGAATCGAGATCACGCACCCCTCGGCGAAGAATCTTCGTACTGCGACTGGATTTCGCTATGAGATGAATCTGCTGCTAGCGAGCCTGCGCCGCGTGGAAGTGCGAGTAGAACCGCAGAGCATTACCGACTTCCTCAAGTGGAAGAACCGCATGGCGGAATACAATCGTGGCACATTGCCCGAAGGGTTGGCTTCCGCCGAGCAAGAACTTAATGTATTCCTTGAACCGGATTTGAGCGTCGAGATTTAAGTTCTGGCGCTGGCACGCCAGCGGCTAGAAGCTGGCTTACAACTCCCGTCGTCCTTCCATCGCTTTAAGCATGGTGATCTCATCGGTGTATTCGATGTCGCTGCCGACCGGGATGCCCATTGCGATGCGTGTCACTTTCACTCCGACGCGCTTCAACTGCTGCGAAAGGTAAGCAGATGTGGCTTCTCCTTCAACCGTGGGATTGGTGGCCACGATCACTTCATCCACGTTGCCCGCGTCAACGCGCGCAATGAGATTCGCGATGCGCAACTGCTCCGGACCCACTCCGTGCAATGGTGAAAGCGATCCATGCAGCACGTGATAGACGCCATTGAAGTGTTTGGTCTTTTCGATAGCGGCAATGTTGGTGGGTTCTTCGACAACACACACGAGCCGCTGGTTGCGGGTCGCGCTGGTGCAATAAACGCACGGATCAACATCAGTGATGTTGTTGCACACCGAACACAGCCGCAGGCTCGCCTTGACATCGCGGACGGCAGCAGCCAGGGCCTCCGCATCTTCGTCGCTCGCGCGCAGAATGTAAAAAGCCAGCCGCTGGGCGCTCTTCGTGCCTACGCCCGGCAGTTTCTTCAGTTCGTCAATCAACCGCGACATCGGCTCGGCAAATTTAGACATAGGAGTTGAGAGAGCGTGCGACCCGGTGATCGGGCAATTTTAAAATCCGACGATAAATCGATAAAAGGTTCCAGTAAACGCGCAAAAATTGCGCAATCACCCGATTGCACACTCGCGCAATGCTTCACAGTCCGCTGATGCCGAGCCCGCCCAGCATGCCGCCCACCGTTGATTGCATCGCGTTATCAACCTTGCGCGCGGCTTCGTTCACGGCGGCGAGCACCAGGTCCTGAAGCATTTCCACGTCGCCCGATTTCACTGCCTCAGGATCGATGTGCAAGCTGAGCAATTGCTTTCGCCCATCCATCTTCGCCGTCACCGTGCCACCGCCCGACGTGGCTTCCACCACTGTCTCCTGCATCTTTTTCTGCAGCGCGTCGTACTGCGATTTTGCCTTCGACATTAGTTCTTGCAGATTGAATCCGCCCATATCGCTCTACCGCTTCTCCTTGTAATCGATCACTGTACGAATCTCTGCGCCAAACTTCTCCTGCAGCCGGCGGACAACGGCATCTTGTTCGGCTCGGCTCCGTCCGCCCACGACTGATCTGTTTTCGACTGTTTTCAACGCTCCGCCATTGCCCGCCGCTTCCGGCGATGCAAGGCTCGCTCCAGGAACAATCTTCAGTCTGACAGCCCGGCCCAAAATCCCGCTGGCCGAGGCAATCGCCAGCCGCCGGGCATCGGCGCCCAGAGACATGTCGACCACGGTTTGCGACTCCGAAACCTTGACCACAACCTCATTCCCTTCCACCGACCATTCGCCTGCGTCCAGCATCGAGACCAGGATTCGCTGATTGCCATCCATCAGCGCCTGCAGAACCGCGCTCTTCAGTCGATCGCCGGGCACCTTAGCAGCGCTGTTTACCGATTGGATTTGGGAGATCTGTGCAGGCGACTGCACCTGAATGCCAGATGGAGCGCTTGTCTGCAATTCCTGCTGAGGCTCAGGAAAGGAACTGACCTGCCGCTCCGGGGTAGTCTCACTGAGGTTCGCGGGCGCAGCGGCGCCCATGATAACGCGCGCAGATGAACTCCCTGCTCGCGCTCCATCAGCAGACACAGGATTGGTGGAAAAAGGACTGCCGGAAAATGTCTCGGTCGAAGATTCCTGCCGTGGACCAACCTTGCGCGCGGAATCAGCAGCGAAAGGCGAAACCTGATTCGGGCGAGCGGATGGAACCGCATCCGTACGCCGCGTGTCGAGTGCGGGAGAAGCGACGATGGAGGGGCGCGCCACGATTCTGGAGTTGTTAACTCCGGCGCCCGTAGAACCGGCCATGTCACTAAGCAGTTGTTCGATCGGCAATAAACGTTGCGCGTGGCTCATCTTCAGCAATCCGAGCTCGAGATGAAACCGCTGCTCCTGCTTGTATCCAAGTTCGCCATGCGTCCGCAGCATAATCTGCAGATGACGGGTGAGGTCCTCTTCACCGAACAGCGCGGCCACGCGTTGTACGCGATCCCGCTCTTCACTCGAGACCTGCAGCAGGGAAGAGTCCTTGCCGGCGATTTTCGCCACAGTGGCATTGCGCAGGAAACGTACCATCTGGCGCGCGAAATGAGTCGGGCTATGGCCTTCGCTGATGAGATGGTCGACCTGCCGCAGCACGTCTTCACTGGCGCTGCGAGCGACTGCCTGCATCACTTCCTCGAGAATGTGTGCGGGCGCGGCTCCCACTAAATTACGAACCGAATCAGCCGTAAGCCTTCCGCTGGAAGACGCAATTGCCTGATCGAGGATCGACAGTGCATCGCGCATGGAGCCATCGCCGGCTTCGGCCAGCAGCGCGAGAGCATCGTCATCGGCTTCGATGTTTTCCCGGCCGACCAGATCGCGCAACTGCGCCACGATGGCATCGAACTTCACGGCGCGGAAGCTGAAGTGCTGGCAGCGCGAGCGGATGGTCTGCGGAATGTCCTCAGGCTGCGTGGTCGCGAGCATAAAGACGATATGATCCGGCGGCTCTTCCAGCGTTTTCAGCAAAGCGTTGAAGGCTGCGTCGGTAATCTGGTGAGCTTCGTCGAGAATGTAAATCTTGAAGCGGTCGCGAGCAGGCCGGTAGCGCGCGGCCTCGCGTAATTCGCGGATTTCGTCGATACCGCGATTCGTCGCGGCGTCGATTTCGATTACGTCGACCGCGTTGCCCGCTCGAATCTCGGTGCAGGATTCACAGATTCCGCAAGGCTCAGCCACTGGCTTGTCGGATGAACGGCAATTCAAGGCCGCCGCCAGAATGCGTGCCACCGTGGTTTTTCCAATTCCGCGATGGCCGCTGAATATGTAGCCGTGCGCGGTGCGTCCTTGTTCCAGAGCATTTTGCAGGGTGCGGGTAACGTGCTCTTGTCCGATAACTTCGGAGAATTTCTGCGGACGATATTTGCGCGCCAGGACAGTGTAGCTCATGAGCCGGAAGAGTCGATTATACGTGATACGAGCGAGGTTGGGCCGACAGCATTAGGCAGGCTCTCTCCGCCAGAACCGCGGCACCCACACTGTATTCGTTAAACGATACCGAGCTGTCTGCCTCTGCGAGGCGGCCGTTGCATCGCATTTTCCGCTAAACTAATTCCCGCATGCTTCTAAACCTCACTATTCTCCCCGGCGATGGGATCGGCCCCGAAGTTACTGAGCAAGCTGTGCTCGTGCTTCGCGTGATTGCCGACCGATTTGGCCACCAGCTGCAACTTCACAACAAGAATATCGGTGGTACGGCTCTGGCTGCGGCCGAAGATCCGTTGCCTGCTGACACAGTGCAGGCCTGTCTCGCCTCGTCGGCGGTGCTGATGGGCGCGGTGGGAAATCCTGCGTACGATCACTATCCCAATCACCTTCGTCCCGAAGCTGGATTGTTGCGGCTGCGCCGTGAACTCGGCGCCTACGCGAACTTGCGGCCGGCAATTTGCTTTCCCGCGCTGGACGATTCTTCTCCGCTGCGCGCGGACCTGGTCCGTGGGACGGACTTGATGATTGTGCGTGAACTGCTGGGCGGGCTTTACTTCGGTGAGCCGCGCTCGATCACGGGCGCACCCGGATCGCGCGTGGCGACGAATACCATGAGTTACGACGAGGCGTCGATTGAGCGCATCGCGCGTGTCGCTTTCGATCTAGCCATGAAGCGCCGGCGGAAGGTTTTATCGGTCGACAAGGCCAATGTTCTGGAGTGTTCCCGCTTATGGCGCGAAGTCGTCATCCGCTGCGCGAAGGATTATCCGGAGGTGCAGCTTTCTCATATGTATGTAGATTCTGCGGCCATGTCACTGGTGCAGCGGCCTAAAGATTTCGACGTGGTTCTCACCGAAAATATGTTTGGCGACATTCTTTCGGATCAGGCTGGCGGGGTGGTGGGCTCGCTGGGACTGCTAGCGTCAGCGAGCATTGGCGGTCCGGTGGGCCTGTACGAACCTGTCCACGGGTCCGCTCCCGACATTGCGGGGAAGGGAATCGCGAACCCTCTGGGCGCGATTCTTTCTGCTGCGTTGATGCTGCGGCATTCTTTTCAGTTAGAAGGTGAAGCGGCCTGCATCGAGAGTGCGGTCAGCGCGGTTTTGAATCAGGGTTATCGCACGGCAGATCTGGCGCGGACGGGACAGAATTCCGTTAAAATGTCCGAGATGGGGAGCAAGGTGGTTGAAGCAGTAAAGACTTCGCAGCAGGAAAAAAGATTGGCTTGACAGTTTTAATTTCTAACTCGGACCTCAAGCTCTGGGTGCAGGTCCTCCGGGCAGAGTTTTAACCGGCTGCGGCGCGGCAGTTGCGGGAATCCGCCCGTCGTACTTTCCGGTCAGATCGTACCAGCGGATGCGCAGCATTTCCTCAAACATCCGCGCTCCGTCCATCAGCGGATTGATTCTGGTGCCGCCCACATGTCCCCAGCGCACCGGCACTTCTTCTACGCGGAAACCGAATTTTCGCGCGAGAAAGAGAATTTCTGGATCGAATCCCCAGCGCTCAATACGCTGTAACGGCAATATGGTCTGCGCAGCGCGCCGAGTAAAAGCTTTAAAGCCGCACTGCGTATCCTTAAACTGCAGTCCCAGAATAAGTCGGTTCAGGCCATTGAAGACGCGCCCAAAAAGCTGCCGGTGCAGCGACTGCCGCTGCGTCTGCAGTTCGGCGCGCAGCCAGCGCGAACCGATGGCAATATCTGCTCCTGCCGCTAGACCTTGCAGCAGCTTCGGCATTTCTTCGATGGGCGAAGACAGGTCGGCGTCGCTGAACACCACGATATCGCCCCGCGAGTTCAGAATTCCATTGCGGACGCTGTAGCCTTTGCCGCGGTTGCCGGGGTTCTCGACGAGGCGCACGATCGGATTTTTCTCCGCGAACATGCGCACGATTTGTGCCGTATTGTCGCTGGAACCATCGTTTACCACGATGACTTCCGCGTCCCAACCCTGCTGCCGGACGTACGCCAGCACCTTCTCCAGGGTTCGACCCAGGCGCTGGCCTTCGTTATAAGCCGGAATAACGATGCTATAGGTCATTTCGTCGAATGGGATCATATAAGTCCGGCTGCACCGGAATGCTTAAGATGTCCCTTTCTACAAATCTGTTGCTTCTGCTCACGCAGGTTTGACGAACGCAAAAGACTAAAGGAAATGCCGTCACTGGTCCCTGTTCACGCTACGTTCCGCTGCTCCAGCAACATGCTGAAGAATTCGTTTACCAGATCGCCATCCAGCAAACCCAGGCGAGCTTTCTCGCGCATCGTCTGCGCGGATTGCTCATGGCCGATCGCCGGCTTGTAGGGGCGAGCGGTTCGCAGAGCGTCATAGACGTCCACCACCTGCAAAATCCGCGGCAGCAGCGGAATTTCACCTGCCCGTAACCCGTCCGGATAACCTGAACCATCAGGATGCTCATGATGATGCCGGATAATGGGCAGCACGAGGCGCAACGATTTCAGAGGGCGGCATATATTTTCTCCGGTCACCGGATGCATCTTCATAATCTTCCACTCTTCCGGTGTAAGGTCGCTGCCTTTCTTCAGAATTTCGTCGGGTACAGCTATCTTGCCTAAGTCGTGGAGATATCCGCCCCGGCGCAAGGCCAGAATGGAATCCTCGTCCAGTTCCAGATGCCGTCCTAAATCCGCGGCAGCCGACGCCAGCCGTTCACAGTGGCCTTCGGTATAGGGATCGCGACCTTCCACAATGAGGCCCAAAGTACATAAGACCGAATCCGCGGTCTCCAGCTCATCGGTAAATTCCTTGACCCGCAGCAATGACTTCACACGCGCCGTCAACTCTTCCGCCAAGACCGGCTTATTCAGGAAGTCGTCCGCGCCAGCTTCAATTCCGCGCAACTTATCAGCGCTATCGCTCAATCCGGTGATCAATACAAATGGAATCAGCCGGGTGGCAGGATTTTCCTTAAGATCGTGGCACAGCTCGTACCCTGACTTTCCCGGCATTCTTACATCCGAGAGGATCAGATCGGGCGCCTGCCGCCGTACTTCGACTTCGGCCTGTTGGGCATCGGCAGCCGTCACTACGTCGTAGCCGCGCATGGTAAGCAACTGGCTCATGAGTGCGGCGATTCCAGGATTGTCGTCCACGACCAGAATCCGAGAAGTATGTCGTCGCGTCCAGTTGTCGGTAACGCTTGATTGGGAGGTCAGGTCGTGCGCGGAAGTTTTCCCCAGATTGCTGCTCAAGGCCAGACGAGGATCACGGGGAAAGCTCATAAGATTGAGTATCTACAAACCGTAAGTCTACCGCAATGTCGAAGTCGGTGTTCAGGCGGGCACTTAGAACCCGGGTCGCTCGTTCTTATGTGACGCTATCCCATTTCGGAACTGACCTTAAAAATTTGTTACTCCTTTGGTTGCATCTATGGTGTTTGATGCTTAATCTCTGCACATGATGATACGGTTTTACCGATTGCGAAACCAGATGGCGCTGTTGATTTTAATCTTCAGCTTGACTAACTTTGCCCTCTCTGCCACCAAGCCGCACGTGATTGCGCTTGGAAAATGGAACACAGTTCAATGGTTCCCCGGCACCGGTGCGGTGGACGAGAAACCGGTCGCCCTTAAGGTCCGTCCGCTGTTGGTTGACGCCCGCGTGAAGGAGTTCACCGTCGGAACCCCGCACGATGTAACGGATCGCCTGTTCGTCGTTAGACGCGCCTTCCGAGTCAACGATAGCCTGCCGATGGAATCCACGGTTCCGCCGCACTGGCAATGGCAACGCGGGGGATGGCTGCTGGTTGATCGCGTGACCGGCCGTATCTCCCCCATCAATTTACCCGAGTTCGACGCCGTTTACTCTGACGTCACCTGGTACCGCGACTACGCTGCTTACTGCGGCGTTTCCGATGACAGTAAGCAAATTTACGCCATGGTCGCGCAGATCAATCGACGAAAGCCGATGGTGAAGTGGCTGATCGAAGAGACGAAATTCGCGACAGAAACTCAGCAATGGCAGATTCCGGATCCACCGTGCAGGCTACCCGACTGGCAGCGAGCTCCGGCCCGGGTAACCTTCGAAACAAATCCAGCGACAAAACGGACCTACGTGATTCGAGGCCACTCGGTTGATTTGTCGAGCCGCGAAGAAGGAGATGAAGAAGCCGCGAAATAGTAGCGCTTGCGTCCGGAGTATCCGTCGCGTTCGTAGCTCTTGGTCGAGGACCGACACTACCCAGCGGCTTCCACGGCCGGTGAATCTCGAGTGATCGCTTTCTCCTTCACTTTGGCGCTCGTAACCAGAATGACAGACAAAACCACGATCATGCTTCCCATCACGATGAAGCGGTCCACGCGTTCATGCAGAATCAGCCACCCCAGGAAAACTGCGATCACCGGATTTACGTACGCATAAGTCGAAACCTTCGACGTAGGGACATGCTCCAGCAAGTAGATGTAGGCGGTGTAGCCGATCCACGAACCGCACACAACTAGATATGCCACCGCGCCTATGCCGCGAGCCGTCCACACTACGTGGGAAAAATCTCCCACAACCGAAGCCAGCAATAAGCTCCCGGCCCCTGCCGCTGTCATCTGCCATCCTGTGGCACTGAATCCGTCCATACCAGACTGCCAGCGCTTCGACAGCACCGACCCCAACGCCCAGGAAAACGAGCCACCAAGAAGTGCCACACAGGAGAATAGCTCGCGGTGTCCCAGAGACGAGGTTGAATCTAGTTGCGGCCAGAACAAAACGAATAGTCCTACGATGCCCAGGGCGAGTCCAGCTTTTCCTCGCCACGAAATGCGATGATGCCCAAGCAACAACGAATCCAGCACCAGAAACCATAACGGCGTGATCGCAATAATCAGGGCTGCCAAGCCCGATGGAACGGATAACTCCGCCCACGCAAGCGTTAGATTCCCTCCCATCAGCAGTAATATCCCGACCACTGCCGCCAGAGCAATTTGCCGGGCGGAATACCAAATCCTGCGACCGGTCAGAGCGCATACCGCCAGCATCACGACTCCGGCGATTGAAAAACGCACGGCGCACATTACTGCCGGAGGAATTTTTTGTACCGCAATATCGATCGCCAGATACGTCGAGCCCCACAGCAGATACACCAGCCCGAAAGCAAGAATCACCGCAAACCGGCTTGGGCTGTGTACTTTGGGCATGTGAAAATATGGGAAGCTAGAAGCTAAAAGATATCAGACGATTGCCGGCCCATCGGGATTCGAAACTTCGTTAGGACGCAAACGGCTCGTAATCATCAATAAATTGGGGGTTACGTCACGGAGCGCTTCCAGCTATAATGACGTAGTGATGTTGACTGTTAGCGATGCTGGGCAACAATCCCAATTCGCATTTGCCCGAGTGCTGGCTGCACTGCCTGGTGTGTCCGCGACGCTATCGTGCGAATTTGCCTTCCCGTCTTCGTCCCAGTCTCTTCGGTAGTGATTAGTAATCTTCCTGCCTGACTCGCCCCAGCTTGCGCATGCCTGAACCGGGGTCCGCGCATCCCGAGGTTGCATTCACCCACAACTGGCAGTTGACTACTAACAACTGCTGACGGAGGATTCCATGACTACCAATACCATGACTGCAACCAACGCAGCTGCTGGACCAAAGATCAAGACAGCACTACCCGGGCCGAACGCCAAGCGCGTGCTGGCCAACGATGAAAAATATATTTCTCCGTCGTATACGCGTTCGTACCCGCTGGTGGCCAAGAGCGGCCGCGGCATCGTGATTACGGATGTCGATGGCAATGAGTTTTACGACTTTTCGGCAGGCATCGCTGTGACTTCGACCGGCCACTGCCATCCGCACGTAGTTGCCGCCATGCAGAAACAGGCGGGCGAGTTGATCCATATGTCGGGTACCGATTTTTATTACGAGAACATGGTCGAACTGGCCGAGCGTTTGTCGAAGATTGCGCCGATGCCGGGTCCGCACAAGATCTACTACGGCAACTCGGGCGCGGAAGCGATTGAGTGCGCGCTCAAGCTGGCGCGGTATCACACCAAGCGGCAGAATATCATTGCCTTCTTCGGGGCGTTTCACGGGCGCACCATGGGCGCGTTGTCGCTGACTGCATCGAAACCGCAACAACGCCGCCGCTTTGCGCCACTTGTGCCGGGCGTAACTCACGTGCAATATCCCGACCTGTATCGCGGACGCAAAGATGCTAGTCAGGATCCCGACGCTTTCGCGCTCAGCTGCGCGCGTTTTATCGAAGAGAAACTGTTTAAGACCATACTGCCTCCCGAGGAAGTGGCAGCGATCTTCGTCGAACCGGTGCAGGGCGAGGGCGGGTACGTGGTCGCTCCAACAATTTTTATGCAGGAGTTGCGGCGGATTTGCGATCGTCACGGAATCCTTCTGGTGCTGGATGAAGTGCAAAGTGGGGTGGGACGCACAGGAAAATGGTGGGCGGTTGAGCACACGGGAGTTGAACCGGACATGATTTGCATTGCGAAGGGCATTGCCTCCGGCATGCCGCTGGGCATCACCATGACGCGGTCGGAAATCATGGACTGGGTGCCGGGTTCCCATGCGTCAACATTTGGCGGAAATCCCGTATGCGTGGCCGCCGCGCTGGCAACACTTGACGTGATTGAAAAAGAGAAGCTGCTGGAGCATTCCGCTGACGTTGGTGCGCACATGATGAAGCGCATGTCCGGCTGGCCTTCGAAACTGAAGTTAGTGGGTGATGTGCGTGGCCGCGGGCTGATGATCGGCGTCGACATTGTGAAGGACAAGACAACGAAGGAGTACGGCGCCGCGGAGCGTGACTTGATTGTCGAGAAGGCATTCGAACATGGCGTGCTCTTTCTGGGTTGTGGTCCGAGCACGGTCCGCATATGTCCGCCGCTGGTGGTCACGAAAGAAGAGGCGGATGTTGCCATGGATGTGCTGGAGGAGTGCATTCAGCAGGTCGGGCAGTAGTTTGGGGGGTTCAGTCAAACACGCAGTTCGTTTTTCCGAAGCGGTGAGCCCTGTCAGGCTAGAAGTTGTTCAAGCCAAGGTGCTAGACGAAGCGGACGGACCGTATTCCGCTCTTAATCGACGCGGCGCAGATAAGCGCCTGTGCTCCTGACAATTTGTGCGTGTTAGCGTGGTATAGTGCAGGCAATCGATGACCGGCAGAGCTGGTACGTACTTGCCGGACGGCGATTGGAGATCTTGCCATACCTAGCGGCTTGGGTCCGCGATCAGATAAGGAGAAAACCGGTCATGAAGAAAGTGTTACTGCTGTGTGTTGCGATATTTTTCGTGTTCGCTTTGACGGCGATGGCGTTTGACAGCATGGGGAAGAGCACCACCGTCAACGGCTGGGTTAGCGATGACCAGTGCGGTGCCAAAGGCGCCAACGATAAGGCTGAGGCATGCACGAAAAAATGTCTGGCCAAAGGTGCGAAGATGGTAATCGTCACCGACAAAGATCAGAAGGTTTTGATAGTGGACAATCCGGACGCGCTGCAGGCGCACGTGGGACATCACGTTGCCGTGAGCGGAGAGGTCAAGGGCGACAACATTCACGTGGATAGCGCGAAGATGCTCTGAGTGAAATTGGATTAAAAAGGGCGGCTGCGGCCGTCCTTTTTTATTTTGGAGATGTCTTCGGTTGAGGCCGGTGACAGAGGCCGAGTACGCCAACGCGCTACGAACGCACTACGCCTTCGAGCGGAGAACTAGCCGTGGCGTACAGTTTCTTCGGCATACGGCCGGCAAGATAAGCTTGGCGTCCGCCCAATACCCCGTGCCGCATAGCTTCCGCCATCAGCACAGGATCTTGCGCGTTGGCGATGCCGGTATTCATAAGGACAGCGTCGGCGCCGAGTTCCATAGCGATTGCGGCATCGGATGCTGTGCCCACGCCCGCGTCGACGATCAGCGGAACCGCGGTGATCATCTCGCGCAGGATGCGGATGTGCGCCTGGTTCTGAATGCCCATGCCGCTGCCGATGGGCGCGCCGAGCGGCATCACGGCCGCGGCACCAGCATCGATCAAACGCTTGGCGAAGACGATGTCATCGGAAGTGTAAGGCAGAACGGTGAAGCCTTCGCTAACCAGAACGCGCGTCGCTTCGAGCGTGGCTTGTACGTCGGGATAAAGCGTTGCCTGGTCGCCAATTACTTCGAGTTTCACCCAGTCGGAGAGTCCGACTTCGCGGCCCAGGCGAGCGGCACGGATGGCTTCATCGGCGGTGTAGCAGCCAGCAGTGTTCGGCAGCAGAAAATATTTTTTGGGATCAATGTAGTCGAGCAGCGACTCTTTGCTGCGGTCGAGGTTAACGCGACGGACGGCCACGGTGACCATGTCGGCTCCGCTGGCTTCGAGAGCGCGCGCCGTTTCTTGAAAGGATTTATATTTTCCCGTGCCAACAATCAGCCGGGAGCGGAAAGAGCGGTCGGCGATATGAAGGGAATCAGTCATGATTGTTTATTGTAGTCCGAGTTGGACAAAAGTCGAGACTCGCTCGGCAGCCGCATGCCTGCCCTGAGCCCACCGAACGGGCCGCTGTCTCGATATACCCTAGCGATTTATGGAGCGGTAGTGGCTTCCGCCTGGGTGTAGAGGTCATCGATCTGCTGGCGATAGCGATCTTCGATCACCCGCCGTCGCAACTTCATCGTAGGGGTGAGAGCGCCATTGTCCGCGGTGAATTCGTCGGGGACGAGAAGAACGCGCTTCAGTTGTTCGAAGCGCGCGAGATTCTTATTCACTTCTTCCGCGATTCCTTCGTAAAGCGACTGAACCTTCGGGTTGGCGACAAGTCCGCCCCGCGAGGAGAAAGCGATATTGTTTTCGCGAGCCCAAGTTTCGAGTAGAGCAAAGTTGGGCGAAATAATAACAAAAGCGAATTTGCGTTTGTCGCCGATGATTGCCGCGGTTCCAACCAAGGGATTGAGTTTCAGGGAATTCTCAATCGGTTGCGGCGCTATGAATTTTCCGCCGGAGGTCTTGATGAGTTCTTTCTTGCGGTCGGTTACAGAGAGGTATCCATCGGAATCGATGTGGCCGATGTCGCCAGTCTTGAACCAGCCATCCTGAAACGCATTCTGCGTTTCCTCTGGACGGTTCCAATATCCTTTGAAAACGGAAGGACCGCGTACCAGAATTTCGCCATCGTCGGCGATGCGGACTTCCAGAGTGGGTAATATCTTCCCCACTGTGCCGATGCGATGGTTGATGGGGGTGTTAACTGCGATTACGGGAGAAGTTTCCGTCAATCCGTAGCCTTCGTGAATGCGGATGCCCACGCAGGCGTACCATTCGGCGAGTTCTCGGCCCAGGGGCGCGCCGCCGGAGATGAAAGTTTCTACATTGCCTCCCATGCCGGCGCGGATTTTCGAGAACACCAATTTGTTGGCAAGCTTCCAACTGGCAGAAGTTGGAGTTTCGCCAGCGAGAATCTCGGATTTGTGCGTGCTGCCCACAGAAAGGGCCCAGTTGTAGATCGAGCGCTTGGGAAAGCCCCGGGCAGTCATTTCCGTCTTTGCATAAATTTTTTCGTAGACCCTGGGAACGGAAACACAAAGGGTGGGTCGCACTTCCAAAAGAGTTTCGGGAAGATTCTCAATGAAAGGGCAATACGCCAGAGTCACACCGTGGTACAGGAACGCGAGATCCACATGACGAGCGGTGACATGCGACAGTGGAAGAAACGAAATGCTGGTCAGTCCCGGATGAATGTCGAACCCGAGCAACGAGTAGTTGATGTTGGACGCCATATTGCCATGGGTCAGCATTGCGCCCTTAGAAATTCCCGTTGTGCCCGAGGTGTAGATGATGGTGGCGAGGTCGTCGGGTTGGATCGATCGGGCTCCGGCTTCGGTTTTCGGATCGAGCACAACAGGCCCTTGGGTCATGAATCGATCCATGAGCTCACACTTAACGGCCAGTTCGCTAGGGATCTGGAGACGATCCATGACTACGATTTTCTCGATTTGAGTTTGGGAGAGAATTGTCAGTACTTTGCGCAGCTGGTGTTCGGTGGAAACGAACACCACGGTCGCGCCAGAGTCGCGCAGAGTGAAGGCTGTTTGTTCCGGCGTCAGTGTGGCATACACGGGAACGGTGACGGCGCCGAGCAGGAGAATGGCGAAGTCGGCGATGGACCACTCGGGACGATTCTCACTGAGAATCGCAATGCGGTCACCTCGGTGGACGCCCCACTCCTGCAGTGCACGGACGGTTCCGGCAACATTGTGGCGCAGATCGGAAGACGAGATAGGCAGCCACTTTCCCTCTTGACGGTGCAGCATGGCGCGTTCGAGATTGCGTTCGACGGCGGTGAAGAAGACATCGTTCAGCGTGGCAAGGCTCATGGTGGCGTCGACTTGTCTGAGAGTGAATTTACTGGTTTAGGGATCGATTCGGCAATGTGAAAGGTGCGCCGCCGTATGGTTCGCATCCTGCTCAGCTGCGATCCTCAATGTACAACGTCTTTCCAGTATTGAGTTACCATTCGGCTAGGAGGAATCGTGATGAAGGAAAAACGAAAGAGCATGTGGCTGAGGTTAGTGGTTGCGGGCGCCCTGGCGGTCGCGATGGTAGCTCCGGCAGCGGGGCAGGCCAAGCAACAGGAAGCGGCATCTGCGACCATGCCCAAGGTGGGGGACATGGCGCCGGACTTCAAGCTGAATTATTTTGACGGGAACGACCTCAAATCGGTTTCCTTGAGCCAGTACCGCGGGAAGAAGAATGTGGTATTGGCATTCTTTGTTTTTGCGTTTACCGGTGGTTGAACCGCGCAAATGAAAGCTCTCCAGCAGGATCAAAAAAGGCTGGAAGCTACCGACACCCAGGTCCTGGGTGTGAGCATGGATAGTGCCTTCGCCGATAAAGCCTTTGCCGACCAAATTGGAGTTACTTTTCCTCTGCTGAGTGATTGGGGCGGGGATGTGACGCGCGAATATGGCATCTACGTGAGCAAATACAAAGCGGCCCGCCGAGTGAATTTTTTGATTGGCAAAGATGGAAAAATTCTGGAAGAGCAAGTAGATAAGGACGCCATCGATCCGACCAAGATCGTAGACACCTGCGAGAGGCCGAAACTGAAAAACTGAGTTGCGTAATTTACGCAACCGGGAGTTCAAAGGAGAAGACAGAGCCCCGGCCGAGTTGGCTGGTCACGCTGACCGAGCCATTGTGTGCTTCCACAATGGCTTTCGCGATGGCCAATCCCATGCCCGTGCCTTGCACGGAATAGCGCTGGTCGCGCCCGCGGTAAAACTTGTCAAATACCAGCGACTGCTCAAAATCGTCGATGCCGTGCCCGTGATCGGTAACGCTGGTGACGATGCGATCTCCTTTGCGCTCGGCCGTAATGGTAATGGGCGAAGTGGAAGGAGAATACTTGGCGGCGTTTTCCAGTAGCTGCTTGAGGACTTCCGCGATCCGGTCGGAATCCACGCGCACCTTGGGCAGCGACGCTGAGACGCGCACCTCCAGAGGATGCGGGTCGAGAACGGTTCGGGATTCTTCGACAGCCGACTCGATCACGGTCGCGATGTCTACGGCTGCGATGTGCAATTCGACCTTGTGGGCGTCGAGTTGCGCCATTTCCGTGGCTTCACCCACCAGGCGATCGAGGCGATCAGTTTCCTCATTGATGACGGTCAACAATTCCTTCCGTTGGGCTTCATCGAGATTGTAATCAGAGAGCAATCCCGTGACTGCAGCCTTGATGCCGGTGAGCGGAGTGCGCAGCTCATGTGTGACCGAGTCGAGCAGTACGGCGCGCAAATTTTCACTCTGATGTGCCGCTTCCGTCTGCGAAAGTTTTTCCATCGCTCCGGCGCGTTCGATGGCGATGCCGATCATGCTGCCCAGAGCCTCGAGAGTAGCGCGCGAAAGTGAAGGTCCGGCGATGCCAACCGCTCCGGTGGTGCGTGTCCCCAGATGCAGAGGAGTCAGAGAGATTCCGCGCCGCGAATCGATTACCGGCTCGCCGCGGGAACTTACCATTTGAAGATCGTGTAGCGGAAACCAAGTTGCTATGGGGTCGGTGCGGTAGACCTGCTGCGAGCTGAGCAGATACATCGCAGCCGCCTTCGCGCCGAAGCCGTCACACACGTAAGCGGGAATCGCATTCAACAATTCGGCGACATTATCTGTGGCGAGCAGCCGTTGGCTGAAGGCATAAAGACGTTCCACGTCGCGGCGGCGTTGAACGGCGTCGGCCGTTTGACGGCGCGCACGATCCGCGAGTTGGCTGGCGATTGCTGCGGTCACGAGAAATGCGAAGAGTGCAACCCAGTTCTGCGGATCCGCGACGGTAAAGGTTCCGATGGGAGGCAGAAAGTAATAATTAAAGCCGAGAGTGCTGAGCACTGCGAGAAAAACGGAGAAGCGAAATCCCCAGTATGCAGCTACCCACAGCACCATGAGAAGAAAAGTGAGCGCCACTGTCGTGGGATTTACATGGACGATACGCCGGTAGACCTGAGCAACGGATTCGGCAGCCACAAGGCAGGCTATGTAGCGGATCAAGTGTTGTGGCCAACGCGGTTTCACCGGGACGATTGTAACTGAAGGAAGCTTTTCACCACAGAGACACAGAGGCACGGAGAAAACCTCTAGTCTTTTTCTTGCGGTCTGGCCTGTCGTTTTGTGCGGTGGGCTTTATTGCATTCGACAATTTCTGCTCCGGCGTGGAGAATAACGGCGATGCCCAAGAGTCCTGAAGAATGGCTGAAGGAATGTGACGGGGAGCAGCGGCCCGCCGTGTTCAAGCTTTTCCTCGGCTACGCGCCTGGCGTGGGAAAAACTTACGCCATGCTGAGCGAAGGCGTGCGGCGCGCCAGCCGCGGTGAAGAAGTTGTAATTGGAGTCGTGGAAACCCACGGCCGGAAACCAATTGTGGAACTCTCCTCGCGGCTGGAGACGGTTCCGCGCAGGAAGCTGGAATATAAATCGACCATTTTCGAAGAGATGGATGTCGACGCAATCCTCGCGCGCAAGCCGCATGTAGTCCTGGTGGATGAACTGGCGCACACTAACATTGAAGGCAGTAAGCACGCCAAGCGCTATGAAGATGTTTTCGAGATACTGGATGCGGGAATCGACGTTCTCTCCACGCTGAACGTGCAGCACATTGAGAGCTTGGCCCCGACGATCCGGGCTCTGACTGGGGTGCAGGTGCGGGAGACGGTGCCGGATTGGGTGATACGGCGGGCGGGCGAGATTGTGATGGCCGACTTGACGCCGCAAGCGCTGCAGACCCGTATGCGGCGTGGAGATATCTATCCGTTGGAGCGCGTAGAACGCGCGCTGGCCAATTTTTTCCGGAACCAAAATCTGGTTGCATTGCGAGAACTGGCTTTGCGCCAGGTGACGCAGGCGGTCGACCGCACGCTTTCAGAATTGAAGAGTGAAGATGGTCAATTGCTGCAGGTGCGGGAGCGCATCGCGGTTTGCATCAGCTCGAATCCGGCGGCACAGTATTTGATCGCCCGCGGCGCGCGCATGGCCCAGGCGCTGGACGGCGATCTGTTCGTGTTTTACGTCGACACTGGAACGGACGAGAGCGACGAGAATCAGCGAACTCTGGCTGATAATGTTCGTTTCGCCGAGAGTGTGGGCGCGAAAGTGGTGAAGGCTGAAGGCAAAGTGGTTGCGGAAAAAGTAGCGGAATTCGTGCGCGAGAATCACATTACGCAAGTCGTTTTCGGACGTTCGGCTACGAAGGGATGGAAGAGATATTTCTATCTTTCTGCAATTCATAAGTTTCTGCGGGATACGCCCGCAGTGGATGTGCATATCGTGACTCAGGAAATGCGGTGAGCGAGGTCGACGAGAGAAAGATGAATCACGAGCACCGCCGCATCCTGGTGGTGGATGACGAGCCGCAAATTACGCGCGTCCTGCGCACCACGCTTTCAGCGCAAGGATACGACGTCCGCATCGCCAATGATGGCGAGATGGCGTTGGAATTGATGAAGAACTGGACGCCACATGTAGTGGTGACTGACCTGGCCATGCCGAATCTCGATGGGGTGGGCCTGTGCCGGCAATTGCGACAAGTATCGCAGGTACCGATCATTGTACTCTCGGTGCGCGGACAGGATCGCTCGAAAGTGGAAGCGTTGGATGCTGGTGCCGATGATTACGTGACCAAGCCTTTCAGTATGAACGAATTGCTGGCACGAATTCGCGCGCAGTTGCGGCGGAGTCCGCTAGCTGAGGAGCAATCCAGCGCGATTCTTGTCGGAGATTTTTCAATCGATCTGGATGCACGCTCGGTAAAGGTTCGAGGAGATGACGTTCATCTCACGCCAAAAGAATTCGATTTACTGATTTATCTGGCGCGACGCCCCGGCAAGGTGGTGACGCACCGTACGCTGCTGGCCGCCATCTGGGGCCCGAATAGTACGGAACAACCCGAGTATCTGCGCGTTTTCGTAGGGCAGTTGCGTAAGAAGATTGAGAGCGACCCGTCGTCTCCAAAATATCTGGTAACCGAACCATGGGTGGGATACCGCTTCGAACCAGGTTCGTAGACGCCCCTTCTTTACTGATTCCCGCCAGCGTTCCTTCGTCGACTCCTTTACGAACATTTTATGCACCCTTTATTCGAACCTTGTGCATCTTCGTATCCAATAGTCGTGGCCTGGAAAACAGTCCTAAACAAAACGCCACAAACATGGAGGATCACGATTATGTGGATTAACGAAGTCGCACCAGAACGGTTGGCGGAGCTTTTCCATCACTATCATCAGGCGCTCGTGCCGGAAATATCAGGAAAGGGCAGCGAAGGGCGCGGCTCGTGGCGGGAAGTTCCGCAACAGGAAAAGAGCCGCCTGGTCTCTGCCGCGCGTCTGGCATTGCTCGAACTGCAATCGATGACAAGGGATGGTGAAAAGCGAGAGTATTTTGCGCGGCCGGGCGAAGCAGAATGGGGCTGCTGAGCGCATCTCGTCTTCATCCTGCCGAATAGGGAGCAGGCTCGGAACGGCGTTGGAGTTTCCGTCTTTACGAATTCCTTAGAAATTCTTTAAACCGCCTTTACACCTGAAATGGTTCAATCGAATGTTTGCGCGTGAGTCTTGGATCCGTTCGCTGGAGGCCAGCCTATGGGAACAGCCTCAGTAATCGCCGCCATCGGTTTTGGCGGAGCGGTATTCATGCTCTGGGTTTTGATTGCATTGTTGCGGGAAGAAGCTCCCACTTTTGGCCACTCGATCACGCTGGTCGCGCAAGAAACGACGCAGAGAAACGAGGGTCTGCAGCTTTTGAGCGTCGCGTTCGATGATACGTCTTTGTGGAAAGGGGCAAAGAACCGCAGCGATGATTACGTGGAATTATTGGAGAACAAAAATCATGAAAAGGGCGTACGCGATTCGGGTCTTACTGCTCTCGATGTTTGTAATGTTTCTGGCAGTTTCAGCCGGCGCCCAGTCCACCCAAAATATAGCTTCGTCCGTTGGGAACGCGGGCTCTAGTTCGGATGAGCGAACAGAACAACAGGAAATGCGAGATGAGTTGAAAGCGCTTCGGGAAGAAGTAGAGCGTTTGCGACTCGAGGTTGAGCATAACAAAAGCGCTGAAACTGGCGGTGAACGCGTCGCCGCGGCGCCGGCCGCGCCAGCGAATGCGAGTGCGTCTGGTGGAGGTGCCGTTGCCAAGCCGCCGGCCACGTCAATCGCGCCACCTGTCGCTCCGACTGAGCAGCCAGCCCAAGTGGCGGTAGCCGGCGCTCCCAGCCCCGAACCAGCCAAGACGTTGAAGATCGCTCCCTTTTCGGATTGGGACTGGACCTGGCTGAATGGCAACCCTCGCAACAAAGACACAGCTTTCGATTCAAAATTCTTTACTCCAGAGATTCGGGCCGATGTTACGTACTCCTACGATTTCAATAAACCGGTTGACGACTCGATGGGCGGGTCGAGCGAGTTGTTTCGCTCGAACGAAATCCAACTGGAACAACTGGGCATCGGCGGCGATTTCCATTACGACAATGTTCGTGCCCGGTTCATGACGCAGTTCGGCCTGTACTCGACAGCGACCGTCCGCAATGATCCAAGCTATGCCAAGGGACAGTGGAACATCGCCGATGCAGACCGATACTTGTCGGAGGCGTACGGCGGATATCATATCAACGCGCTCGACGGGATCAATATCGACGCGGGAATCTTCATGTCTTACATTGGTTTGTTCAGCTACTATAACTTCGATAACTGGGCTTACCAGCCGTCCTACGTTTCTTCCAATACTCCCTGGTTTTTTGAAGGCCTACGCATACAGATTTTTCCCAATCCTCACTTGAAGATCGAGCCCTGGTTTATCAATGGATGGCAATCGTATGCATCCGCCAATTCAAGAAAGGGCCTGGGGGGACAGATCAAGTGGACTCCGAAACCCTGGATGAACATCATCTCGAACAATTACGGATTAGGTCACGACGATCTATACATTCCTAACCGGGGGCGCATTCACACGGACAATAGTCTTGAGATCAAGTATTACGACCGGCCGGGAAAAACGCTCGACAAGATGGCCTTTTCCTTCACCGGCGATTTGGGGTGCGAATTTGGTCCCAGCACATCTACATCGACCGGCACCTATCTGCAAGGGGTAAGTTGTCTTCATGACACCAAGGACAAGAACTCGGTGGGCGGCGATTATTTTAAGGCAGGAATCAATCCGAAGCAGAGCTTTATTGGTTACATGATTTATGACCGCACCTGGTTCAAAAAAGATACCTACGGATTGACAGTTGGTGGCGGCCAGATTAACAACCCGGGTCGATATCTGGTGTTGCTGCCGCCCATCAACGGAGAGACCGCTTCCTCCGCAGCGATCAATGCGCCTTACTTTACTGGAAATCCATCGGATCCCTTCAAGGCGTGGGACAGTTCCGTCACGTTCGACTACATGCCGCGGCAATGGCTCACGTTCCGATGGGAGTACGATTATCGCCATGCCAGCGTACCGTATTGGTCTGGCCATGGAGGCGTGACCCCACCGGGTTCGGGTGGAGTGCCTTACACGAACAATGGTTCTCCTCAATTCTTTGCCTGCAACAATGGAAATACGTCGGGGGCGTTTACCGTTAGCGCGGCGCAAACCGCTTGTGCCGGACAGGGGAGCAGCGTATGGTTCCCCGACCTGCGCCGTGACGAGCAGTTAGTCGATATAGACATCATGGTGAAGTTTTAGGGGAGTTAGCAAATGCAAGACGCGATCTTTATTGCTACGACTATCTTGTTTTTCGTGATCTCGCTGGCTTACGTACGTTTCTGCGAGCGGATTCGCTAAGGAGTCTATGGGACCGATCATCATGCTGATCATCTGTGCCGGATTACTGGTTTATCTGGTGTATGCCATGTTGCGGCCGGAGAAATTTTGATGACGGCAAATGGCTGGCTACAGATAGGCTTCTTCCTGCTGGTGGTCTTGCTGGTCACTAAGCCGCTGGGCGGATTTATTGCGCAGGTTTTCAACCGCGAGCGCACCTGGCTCGATCCGGTCGTGCGGCCTGTGGAGCGAGTGCTCTACCGCCTTACCGGAGTGGATGAAAGCCACGAGATGGACTGGAAGGAGTATGCGCTGTCGCTGATTTTGTTCAGCGGCGTCTCGATGATTCTGCTTTATGTGTTGGAGCGCATCCAGTTATGGCTGCCGGGAAATCCGCAAAAGCTGGCGGGAGTCGCTCCCGCGCTGGCTTTCAACACCGCGGCTTCTTTCACGACGAACACCAACTGGCAGAATTATACGCCCGAGACCACCATGAGCTATCTCACGCAAATGGTTGGTCTGGCATATCACAACTGGATTTCGGCGGCCGCAGGCATGGCGCTGGCGATCGCTTTTATTCGCGGCATCGCGCGACGCGAGCAAAAAACCATCGGAAATTTCTGGGTTGATCTGGTCCGCGGAACATTGTGGGTTCTTGCGCCGCTCTGCCTAGTTGGAGCGTTGCTGCTGGTATCGCAGGGAGTAGTGCAGAATCTGAAGCCTTATGACACGGCGCAACTGGTCGATCCCTACCAGACGCCGCAACTAGGTTCGGATGGCAAGCCAGTAAACGGACCCGACGGCAAACCGGTGATGCAGACGGTTACGCAGCAAGTGATCGCGCAAGGCCCAACCGCTTCGCAGGAGATCATCAAAGAACTCGGCACGAATGGTGGCGGGTTCTTCAATGCCAACAGCGCGCATCCGTTCGAGAATCCAACGCCCCTCACAAACTTTCTCGAGATGTTCTGTATCTTTGCGATTCCGTCCGCGCTTACTTACACGCTGGGAAAAATGACTGGCTCGTCGCGCCATGGATGGGCGGTGTGGGCGGCGATGGCGTTGCTGTTCCTGGGCGGAGTGACGACGGCCTATTGGGCTGAGGCACGGGGAAATCCTTTAGTAACCGCTGCGGCGCAGCACGGCTCGCACAATCCAGCTTCGACCGCGCCTGCCGCCGGCAATCTCGAAGGGAAAGAAGTCCGCTTCGGCGTAGTCAATTCAGCACTGTTCGCCACTGTGACCACCGACACAAGTTGCGGTGCAGTGAATTCAATGCACGATTCGTTTACACCGCTGGGCGGAATGGTTCCGTTGATCAACCTCATGCTGAGTGAAGTGATCTTCGGCGGAGTGGGCGCGGGAATGTATGGGATGTTGGTCTTCGTCATTCTTTCCGTGTTCATCGCTGGACTGATGGTCGGACGCACTCCAGAGTATTTGGGAAAGAAGATTGAAGCCTACGACGTAAAGATGGCGATGCTGGTTATCCTGATTTTTCCTCTAGTGATTCTGGTATTCACAGCGATTTCAGTTTTGTACAACTTCGGTACTTCTGCCATCTCGAATCCGGGGCCCCATGGGTTCAGCGAAATACTTTATGCCTTCACCTCTGCAGTGGCGAATAACGGCTCGGCCTTCGGTGGCCTGAGCGGAAATACTCTGTGGTACAACACGTCGCTCGGTATCGCGATGTTGCTCGGCCGATTCATGATGGTTCTTCCGGTGCTGGCCATCGCGGGCAATCTTGTCCACAAAAAACAGACTCCGGCGACCCTCGGTACCTTTCCGGTCACTGGGCCTTTGTTTACGGTGCTGCTGATCGGTGTAGTAGTGATCGTGGGCGCGCTGACATTTTTCCCGGCGCTCAGTCTGGGACCGATTCTCGAACACTTGTTGATGCAGGCGGGTAAAACTTTTTAGGCGCGCTTGAACATCATGTATCGGAAACACGAGGCGGTTGTGAAAACGACTTGTGAAGGTAATCGCAGCAAGGCGGAGTAGAGATCCTTCGACTTCGGTTATGCTTCGCGTTTGCGAAGCATAACCTCCGCTCAGGATGACAACAGGCAAATATGGTGAGCAAGAAATCAAAACGCAGCTTGTGGGACGTAAAGATCGTGCGCCGCGCGGCTTGGGATTCGATCGTCAAATTGCATCCCGTAACCATGATGCGCAATCCCGTGATGTTCGTGGTGGAAGTCGGCAGCGTGGTGACTACCGTGTTGCTGATTCTGGAACGAATGCGCGGGCAGCCCGGCTTCGGATTCAACCTGCAGATCACGCTGTGGCTCTGGTTCACGGTATTGTTTGCCAACTTTGCCGAAGCGATGGCGGAGGGACGCGGTAAAGCTCAGGCAGATGCTCTGCGGCGCGCCAAGGCGGAGACGATGGCAAATCGCCTGCTGCCCGACGGAAAAACCGAAACCGTCCCCGGATCCAAGTTGCGCTCGGGAGATATGGTGCTGGTGGAGGCCGGCGAATTTGTTCCGGGCGATGGCGAGATTGTTGAGGGAGTGGCGTCGGTGGACGAGTCGGCGATTACGGGTGAGTCCGCGCCGGTAATTCGCGAAGCAGGCGGCGACCGCTCGGCGGTCACGGGCGGAACGCGCGTGCTCTCAGATTGGGTGAAAGTGAAGATCACTTCTAATCCTGGGGAAACTTTTCTCGATCGCATGATCGCGCTGGTAGAAGGCGCGGAGCGGCAGAAAACTCCGAACGAGATCGCGCTGAACATTTTGCTGGCGGGGTTAACGATTGTGTTCTTACTCGCCGTCGTAACCCTACAGCCGTTCGCGATTTACGCGGGTGCGCCGCAGACAGTCTTCGTGCTCGTCTCACTATTGGTGTGTTTGATCCCGACTACGATTGGCGGATTGCTGTCGGCGATTGGGATTGCCGGCATGGACCGGCTGGTGCAGCACAATGTCCTGGCGATGTCGGGACGCGCAGTCGAAGCTGCCGGTGATGTAAACACGTTACTGCTCGATAAGACCGGGACTATCACGCTGGGCAACCGCGAGGCTACGGAATTTGTAACGGCTCCTGGCGTAAGTGAAGCGATGTTGGCGGATTCGGCGCAGCTTTCGTCGCTGGCTGACGAAACTCCAGAGGGCCGGTCAATTGTAGTGCTGGCGAAAGAGAAATACGGATTGCGCGGGCGCGAGATGAGTTCGCATGATGCAGAATTTATTTCCTTCAGCGCGATGACGCGCATGTCGGGCGTGAATCTCGATGGACGCGCGGTGCGGAAAGGCGCGACGGATGCGATTGCGAAATATCTTGAAGAGCAGGGAAGCGCGCTGCCAGCGGAAGTTCGCGCAGCTGTGGAGGCGATTTCGCGCTCCGGAGGAACGCCCCTGGTGGTGGCTGAGAACGGCCGCGCGTTAGGAGTGATTCATCTGAAGGACATCGTGAAGGGCGGCATGCGGCAGCGGTTCGATCAACTGCGGGCGATGGGGATTAAGACCGTGATGATCACGGGGGACAATCCGCTAACGGCAGCCGCGATCGCAACCGAAGCAGGCGTGGATGATTTTCTGGCGCAGGCCACGCCGAAAGACAAGCTCGATCTGATTCGAAAGGAACAAGGGCAAGGGAAGTTGGTTGCGATGACTGGCGATGGCACGAATGACGCTCCGGCGTTAGCGCAGGCCGATGTGGGTGTGGCGATGAATACCGGAACGCAGGCGGCGAAAGAAGCAGGGAATATGGTGGATCTGGATTCGAACCCCACCAAGCTGATTGAAATCGTTGAGATCGGCAAGCAATTATTAATGACCCGAGGTGCGCTGACCACCTTTTCGATTTCCAACGATGTAGCAAAATATTTCGCCATCATTCCGGCGATGTTTGCCGGGACATTTCCGGTGCTGCAAGCGCTCAATGTAATGCATCTGGCGACGCCTCAATCGGCAATATTATCGGCAGTGATTTTTAACGCTCTGATCATTGTCGCCCTAATTCCGCTGGCGTTGCGTGGAGTGAAATATGTTCCGCAGGGTGCGGCTGTATTGCTGCGCAGAAATCTGCTGGTGTATGGTTTGGGCGGCGTGATCGTGCCTTTTATTGGAATCAAGATTATCGATCTGCTGATAGTGCGGGCGGGACTGGCGTAGAAGCGACTATGAAGAAGAATTTGATTACGGCTGTACTCATGACACTGGTGACCACGGTATTGTTCGGTTTGTTGTTCCCTCTCCTGATCACGGGCCTGGCGCAGCTTTTGTTTCCGAAGCAGGCGAACGGCGAGCTGATAACGAAAAATAACAAAGTAGTGGGTTCGCGATTGATCGGACAGACATTTTCCTCGGCAGGATATTTCCATTCGCGTCCCTCCAACGCCGGAACCGGTTACGATGCGGGGAATTCGGGCGCATCGAACCTCGGGCCGACCAATCAGTCTCTCATTGCGCGAGTGCAGGGAGATGCCGATCGGTTGCAGGCGGAAAATCCCAGTACGCCAATTCCTATGGATTTGCTTACCTCATCCGGCTCGGGACTTGATCCCCATATCTCACCGGAGGCCGCTGAATTTCAAGTGCCGCGCATCGCGAGAGAGCGCGGCCTGAGCGAAGCTGTAGTTCGCGAAGCGGTGCGCCAGCATACGGAGTCCCGACAGTTTGGATTTCTAGGTGAGCCGCGAGTGAATGTTTTGGAACTGAATCTCACATTGGATGAGATTTCCCCGAAGCCTGCAGCGCGCTGAGTTCTCCGAAAAATACACTGCTCGTCGCTTCCTGAGCCATACTGGGCCAAACCCTTTAGTAACCATGAAAACTAAAGCGTATCTGTTGTGTTTACAGAGGTGTGGATAGGATTGTTGAGAAGGTCTTTCTCGACTTTGAAATTGCCTGTCTGGTGCGGAGAAAGTTATGGAAACACATAAGCAGTGGTGGAGCTGGGCGCTCGCAGTAGCGGCCTTGGCGATCCTGCTGCAGGCGCCCGTCGCAACGAATGCGCAGGATGCGCAAGTGGTGCCGGATGGGCAAAGTCAACAAAGCCCTCAAGATGCGAATGCGCCCGATCCGCCGAATCGCGTTGCTCGTTTGAATTTTATGGAGGGCTCCGTCTCGTTCCAGCCCGGCGGAGAAAATGACTGGGTTACGGCCGTGCTGAATCGGCCGTTGGTGACTAGCGACAATCTTTGGGCGGACGAAGATTCACGAGCTGAACTACACATCGGATCGACCGCGCTCCGGCTCGGTCCAACGACCGGAATTACACTGCTCGAGGTGAGCGACCGGGCAACGCAGATTCGTTTAGTACAGGGGTCGCTGATTGTTAAGGTGCGTCACGTCGACGACGACGATTCTTATGAAATCGACACACCAAATGTGGCATTTGTTGTCGCGCAGCCGGGCGACTACCGTATCAATGTGGATCCGGATGGCAATCGAACCGAAGTGACAGTGTGGCGAGGGCGCGGTGAGGTCACCGGCGGCGGTTCTTCTTATACGCTTGTGGCGAATCAGTACGCGACCTTCACCGGGACCGATCAACTCAATTACGAGTTAAGCCAGATTCCAGGTGAAGATGGATTCGATACCTGGGCGCTGGATCGCGACCGCCAGGAAGATCAGTCGGATTCCGCGAACTACGTTTCACGCGACATGACGGGATACGAAGACCTGGACGCTTACGGCGACTGGAGCTATGTTGCGGGTTACGGCATGAGCTGGCGACCGCGAGTCGTGGTGGCCGGATGGGCGCCGTACCGCTTCGGTCACTGGGCGTGGGTGGGGCCGTGGGGCTGGACATGGGTAGCAGATGAACCTTGGGGATTCGCTCCCTTCCACTACGGGCGCTGGGCATTTGCCGGAGGCGCATGGTTGTGGATTCCGGGACCGAGCATGGTGCGGCCGGTGTATGCTCCAGCGCTGGTTGCGTGGGTTGGCGGTGGGCCGGGACGCAACTTCTCGTTCTCTTTTGGCGCGGGAGTGGGATGGTTTCCACTGGCTCCAGGAGAAGTATTTATTCCGGGGTATCGTGTAAGCCGTGTGTATATGAACCGGGTGAACATCACAAACACTCGCTTAGATATGGCGAGAGTGACGAATGTCTACAACAACACTGTTATCAACCGAACCACGGTGAACAACATCACCTACGCGAACCGAAACGTGAACGGTGGCGTGACAGTGGTTTCACGGGAAACATTTGTAAATGCTCGGCCGGTGGCCCGGAATGTGGTACCGGTGCCGGCGCGCGAACTCGCAGCGGCACCGGTATCGAGAATGATTGCGATTGAACCCGTTCGCAGCAGCGTGCTCGGAACCGGAAAGCCTTCGGCCGTGCCGCCGGCCGCGGTGAGCAGCCGCGCAGTTGTGGCGCTAAGGACGCCGGCTCCCATGCCGAGTTCATTCGATCAGAAACAAGGCCAGGCCGGAGGACATCTGAACCAGTCGTCGTTAGTGCGGCAGCAATCGCCCGGCCGGCCAGTGCCGGTGACTCCGCAGACTCGGCAACCGCAGGCGGACGATGGCTTCCGTTCGTTTGGTCAACCCAGCGACGGAACGAATCAGGTAAAACCTCTGCCACGGGTGTGGGAGGCGCAAGGTACGCCAGAGCCGGCGAAGAGCGCAGAAGAACAAACCGAAAGTCGCAGCGCGCCGTCCGCCAGGCAATGGTCGCATCCTTTGGCCAAACCTGTGGCTCCGGTGCGGCAGGGGAACCCACAACAGCAGCGGGACCAGACACAGAAGTCAAGTACGGGGCAGCAGCGAAGCTCTACCACAAATTCGCAGGCGCAGCAGAACGCGCATGCCTCAGAGGTTCATGCGGCTGCGCCTAAGAAGTGAGGTTGACGTGAGTTGATCGCCTGCGCTCTGATAGGTTCAGATGCAACGCCTCGAGAGCGCAGAAAGATTCGCCCAACAGAAATAGCGCCGGAGACGGGATGGCAACCGTTTTCGGCGCGCTTGTTTTTCGCGTCACGCCTATGAACGAACAAAAGCGCATGGCAATGAATTGGATGGATGTTCTCTGGCTGCTGTTTCTGGCCGGACTGGCCGTGCTGCCTCCGGTGGGTGAAATCCACAAACAGTTTGTGTTGCTCGCGTTTGGCGTGGCGCAGTTAAGCGAGAGTTGGGTTCTTAAAAGA